>NZ_JBWKEY010000005.1:0-379866 GCF_056435225.1 Streptomyces sp. NPDC043996
TCACGTACCGGCCGGCGGTCGCGGTGGACACCCCGAACCCGGCCCCGAGCTGGGCGAGCGTCTCGTTCTTGCGCAGGTACACGAGAGCGAGCAGGGCCTGTTTGAAGCAGCCGAGCCTGCGCCAGCGGGAGTTCAGCTCACACCTTCGGGCGTACATGAGCCAGGAGACGTGCTCGACGACCTCATGCGGGATGTCGAGCATGGCACGATACGGGACCAACAGGGCTCCTGTGTCGAGGCGTTGATGAGTGAGATCACCAACCGAACGACCAGGAGCCCTGCCACGTCACAGGCCCTCCCGAGCAGCCCCACCCCTCAGACCCGAGGATGAGAAGCCTTCACTGAGACCCGTACTTCTCGCTCATCATGTCGAAGATCTGCTTGGCGCCGGAGCCCAGCTGCGGACCGGCGAGCCAGGTGTTCGCCGCCGGGCCGATCGAGGTGTTCGAGACCAGCTTGGTCTTGTCGTCCACCACCCGGAACCAACCGCCGCCGGAGGAGCCGCCGGTCATGGTGCAGCCGATGCGGTACATCGTCGGCTGCGCGGGATCCAGCGACAGACGGCCCGGCTTGTCGATGCACTTGTGCATGGTCAGGCCGTTGAAGGGCGGCGCGGCCGGGTAGCCCCAGGCGCCCATGGAGCCCACGCTCTGCGCGGACGGGGTCGAGAAGTCGACCTCCAGCGCGTTGCCGACCGTCTCCTCCAGGGACTTGCTGCCCTGCTGCGGCTTCACGTGCATCACGGCGTAGTCGTACGGAGCCCCGGCGCCGCCCGACGCGGCACCCTGGTCGATCCACTCACCGGAGGTCGACACCCAGTCCGCCCACCACTGGCCGTACGGGGCGATCTCCTGCGGCGCCGCGTTGCTCAGCTCCGCCTCGGACTTGCCGAGGTCGTTGTAGGCGGGCACGAAGGTGAGGTTCCGGTACCAGCCGCCCTGCCCACCGGCGTGCACACAGTGGCCCGCGGTCCACACCAGGTTGGACTTGCCCGGGTTGCGCGGGTCCTTCACGACCGTGCCCGAGCACACCATGGAGCCCTCGGGGGAGTCGAAGAAGATCTTGCCGACGGGCGCGGCGTTCTCGTGGTACGGCGTCTTCTCCGGCTTCGCCTGGACCGGCTCGGGCTCGGGGTCGGTCGCGCCCTGGTCGGCGGCCGCGTCCTTGGCCGCGATCGTCTTGTTCGGGTCCTTGGCCTTCCGCATCCGCTCGGGCTTCCACAGGCCCTCTATGACCGGGTTGACGAAATCCTTGGCCTCGCGCAGCCAGTCTTCCTTGCTCCAGTCCTTCCAGGCACCGTCCTTCCACTTGTCCGGGTCGATGCCGTGCTCCTTGAGCCGGTCGGTGAGGTCGGACGGCAGCCCGCCACCGGAGTCGGAGCCCTTGTCCGCGCCCTGCGAGGCACCGGTGTCCGGCTTGTCGCTCGCCTTGTCGTCGCTCGGCCCGCAGGCCGTGGCGGTGAGCGCCAGGACCGCGGCGAGCCCGGTGGCGGCCAGCGCGGCCCGGTGGCCGCGGCCGCGCGCGAAGGGCGCACGAATGGAACGCATGGAGCAGTAACCCCCGTAAGAACGTATGTTTGCCATGTGCGTGTCAGGCGTGGGTGCGGCATCCGCCGCCCAGGCCGACTGGCCTCCCACTATGCCTGTGCGGGTGGGGACGAACAGCGGCGAGGTCGTGAAGGTTTCGACGCCCTCGACGCCGTACGCGGACAAAGCGGGTGCGTGGTGCGCGGCGGACGCGCGTGGCGCGCGCCCGGGGCGCGAGGGCCCCGGGGCGCGACCGCGACGATCCCGCCCGGGCGGCGGCCGGGTTCACCCGCACGGTGGGTGAACCCGGCGCTCGCCGTTGCCGACCTCGGGGCGGCCTCGGGTCCCCTACCGCCCCCGCTCTACTGGCCCGCGAACTTCTTGCTGACGGCGTCGTAGATGCCCTTGGCCTCCTTGCCCAGGCGCGGCCCGGCCAGCCAGCCCGACGTCACCGGGCCGATCGAGGTGTTCGACACCAGCGCGGGCTTGCCGTCCGCACCCGCGGCGACCCAGCCGCCACCGGACGAACCGCCGGTCATCGTGCAGCCGATGCGGTACATCGTCGGGTCGGGCTCGCTGATCGAGAGCCGGCCCGGCTTGTCCGCGCACTGGAACTGCTTCTGGCCGTCGAACGGCGGCGCCGCCGGATAGCCCGTCGCCGTCATGTCCTTGATGTCGGCCACGGTCGGGGCGTTGAAGTCCACCGGGAGCGCGGCACCGACCATCTCCTCCAGGGACTTGGCCTTGCTGCCCTTCTCCGGCGTCACATGGATCACCGCGAAGTCGTACGGAGCGCCCTTGCCGCCGGTCGGACCGCCCTGCTCGATCCACTGGTCGGAGGTCTGCGCCCAGTCACCCCACCACACACCGTACGGAGCGACCTCCTCCTTCGGCGCGCCCTGGAGGTCCGCGGTGGCCTTGCCCGCGTTGTTGTAGGACGGGACGAAGGCGATGTTCCGGTACCAGCCGCCCTTCGCGCCCGCGTGGACGCAGTGACCCGCGGTCCACACCATGTTCGACTTGCCCGGGTTCTTCGGGTCCTTGACGACCGTGGCCGAGCAGACCATCGAGCCCTCGGGGCCGTCGAAGAAGAGCTTCCCGGCCGCGGGCACCTGGTCGTGGTACGGCGTCTTCACGCCCGCCGCCTCGACCGGCTCCGGCGTCGGGTCCGTGACGCCCTGGTCGCCGGAGATGTCGTTGTCGTCGACGCCCCGGTCCGGGTTCTTGTCGGCGTCCCGCATGCGGTCCGGGTCCCAGAGGCCCTCGATGATCGGGTTGACGAAGTCACCCGCCTCGCGCAGCCAGTCGTCCTTGTCCCAGTTCCGCCAGGCGCCGTCCTTCCACTTGTCGAGGTCGATGCCGTGGTCCTTGAGCCGGTCCTCGAGATCGCCGGGAAGCTGGATCTTGCCGTCGCCGTCGCCGCCGCCGGGCTGCGACGCGGACGAGTCGTCCTTGTCGTCGCCGGGGCCGCACGCCGTCGCCGTCAGGACGAGTGCCGCGCCGAGCGCGACAGCGGCCGCCACGGGGGAGGTTCTGCCGCGTGCGCTCCTCCCACGACGAGCGGTGAAGAGCGGACGTATGGGTCGCATGGTGAGAATCCCCCTGGGCCTCGAATCGTTCCAAATACCGGACATCGCGATGCGGGACGCCCCCGCGCACGGATTTCCGCGCACCTATTCACTGCGGCGTCGGTCATCGCAGAACATCGCGGTGCTCAGGGGCGCTGAACACCTCGTTGCTGATGAACGGCACACCACACTATGCCGGTGCCGTTGGGGACGGCCGACGGAACGGCAACGGTTCCGTCACGGCAAGGATCTTCAGGCAACCCGTGATCCCCCGCACTCGCCGTCGTTGGTACATACGGGGGAAACGCGGCTCGCGTTCACCCCCGCGCCAACTCGCCGCCGCACCCGGCCGGATGCGGCGGGACCCTGCCCAGTCCCAGCGGGAGGACCGACAGCCGTGGCCGTGACCGAGCCAGCCCCCGCGGTGTTGTCCGCGGCGCACGAGGGGATCCTGCGCCGCCAGTCGGCGCGCGAATCGGCCGCGCGCACCTACGCGCGCGCCCTGCCGATCGTTCCGGTTCGCGCCCGCGGGATGACGATCGAGGGCGCCGACGGGCAGCGCTACCTGGACTGTCTCTCCGGCGCGGGCACCCTGGCCCTCGGGCACAACCACCCCGTCGTCCTCGAGGCGATCCGCGCCGTCCTCGACTCGGGAGCGCCACTGCACGTCCTCGACCTGGCCACTCCCGTCAAGGACACCTTCACCACCGAGCTGTTCCGGACGCTGCCGCACGGTTTCGCGGACCACGCACGCGTCCAGTTCTGCGGTCCCGCGGGCACGGACGCGGTCGAAGCGGCCCTGAAGCTGGTGCGCACGGCCACCGGCCGCGAGGGGCTGCTCGCGTTCACCGGCGCCTACCACGGGATGACCGCGGGGGCACTCGAAGCATCCGGCGGCGCGCGGGACGTACGCGTCGCGCGCCTGCCCTATCCGCAGGACTACCGCTGCCCCTTCGGCATCGGCGGCCCCCGCGGCGCCGAACTCGCCGCCCGCTGGACCGAGAACCTCCTGGACGACTCCAAGTCCGGCGTCCCCGCGCCCGCCGGCATGATCGTCGAGCCGGTCCAGGGCGAGGGCGGCGTGCTTCCCGCCCCCGACGCCTGGCTGCGGCGGATGCGCGACATCACTGCGGCACGGGGCATTCCGCTCATCGCGGACGAGGTACAGACAGGCGTCGGACGCACCGGCGCCTTCTGGGCCGTCGAGCACAGCGGCGTCGTACCCGACGTGCTGGTCCTGTCCAAGGCGATCGGCGGCAGCCTGCCGCTGGCCGTCATCGTCTACCGCGACGACCTCGACGTCTGGCCGCCCGGCGCCCACGCGGGCACCTTCCGCGGCAACCAGCTCGCCATGGCCGCGGGCGCGGCGACGCTGGCCTATGTCCGTGAACACCGCCTCGCCGAGCGCGCCGCCGCCCTCGGCGCACGCATGCTCACCGGCCTGCGCTCCCTGGCCGCCGAGCACCCCTGCGTCGGTGAGGTCCGCGGGCGCGGCCTGATGCTCGGCGTCGAACTCGTGGACCCGACCGGTCGCCGCCCCACGCCGGGAAGCGGCGAGTTCGACCACGGGTGGGGCACCGCTCGGCGCGGGGCGCCCTCGTCCGCACCGACCGGCCCACCGCACGCCACCCTGGACATCACGCCGCAGGGCGGCGACCACGCGGGTCCCGCCAGCACGGCGCCCGCCACACCCAAGGTGCCGACAGCCCGCTCCGGCGGGACGCGATCCGATGACGTCACCCCTACGAGGCCCGTCGGCCACGGGCCCGACGGCAATCGACCCGACGGCAAACGGCCCGCCGGTACGTGGCCCAGCGCCTCGGGGCCCGCCACCACCGAGCCCGGCGACCACTCCGACCCACATCAGCGCCCGTACGACAGCGAGCACGACCTGCCCGAGAACCGCGCGCACCCTCCCGCCCCCGAACTCGCCGAGGCCGTGCAGCGGGAATGCCTGCGCCGCGGACTCATCGTCGAACTCGGCGGACGGCACTCCAGCGTCGTACGCCTCCTTCCCCCTCTCACCATCACCGACGAACAGGCGACCGCCGTCCTCGACCGCCTCGCCGACGCGCTCGCCGCGGCGGTCCGCTCCCACCCCCGCTAGCCCACGCCCGCCACCACCCACGCCCACCGCCCCCTTCCTTTCCTTCCCTTCGCCGCCGTCGACGCCCTCGACGGCGGCGCAGACCTAGGCGGGCCGAACAACCTGATGGCAGCCGCCCGCCGCCCTGTCCCACCCCTCGTCCCAGCCGCCCGTCGCCACACGGAGCCCGAAACAACGCAAGGAATCCCCTTGAACGCGACCCCCGCATCCGACGGCCGTCCCCAACCACACCCCTCAGGCGCCTGCGGCACGCAATCACCGGCGGCCACGGAGACCGGCACCGTGCCCCGGCAGAAGGGCAAGGACCAAGGGGCCGAACGCCTGCCCCACGGCACCGCCGACCTCCTCGACCACCCCGACCCGGGCACCGCCGCCCAGGCAGCGGCCGTCGAGAACCTCCTGCGCTGCTGGGTACGGGAGAACGGCATCGCCCCGCCCGAGCACGGCTCCCTCCGCATCCCCCTCCAGGCCAGCGCCACGGCCCTCGTCGTGGCCGTCGACTACTGGTCCCCGACGGGCTGGCACCGCTTCGGACCCCCCTACCTGGAGGACGGCCCACAGACAGCGCCACCGGTCGACGCGGTCACCGTCGCCGCACTCCTGAGCCGCGAGACGGCACCACCCCCGCGCTCAACCCCGGTCCTGGACGAGGCCACTGACTCGCCCGAGAGCCAGACCACAGACCGGCCCACAGACCGGCCCACCGGTCAGACCACTGGCCAGACCACAGACCAGCCTCAAGAACCGGCTACGAGCCGCCCCGCCGCCCAGACCACCGGCCACTCCACGGCGCCGACCTCGGACCAGCCCGCCGACTCGGCCCCCGGCCAGCCCGCCGAAGTGACCGCCGACCAGCCCACCGCCCCAGCCACGGACCAGCCCCCGGTCGCCCCCGACGCACAGGCTGCGTCCCTCGGCGCGACTGACCAGGTCCCGACGAACCCACCGTCACCGGAAGCCACGGGCGCGGACCCAACGGCAGACGCGTCCCTCACCACTGACGAGGCGAGGCCCTCAAGCCCGGTGCCTCAAGACTCGCCCGACGGCGCCGACCTCGTCGCCCGCGTCGCCGATTCCGTCCGCCGCACCGCCGACTTCATCACTGAACGCCGAAACAACCTGGAAGACACCCCCGACCTCTTCCTCACCGCCGAACAGTCACTGCTCCTCGGCCACCCCCTGCACCCGACCCCGAAGAGCCGCGAGGGCCTCTCCACCACGGAATCCCGCCTCTACTCACCAGAGATGCGCGGCTCCTTCCCTCTGCACTGGCTGGCTGTCGACCGCTCCGTACTGGACGTGGACTCGGCCTGGACCGAGCGCGGCCGCACCGTCCCCGCAGAGCAGCTCACCGCCCGACTGGCCGGTGCCGACCTGACACCGCCCGACGGCCACGCGCTCCTGCCCGTGCACCCCTGGCAGATCCGGGAGCTCAAGCACCGCCCCGAAGCCGCCGCTCTCCTCGACGCCGGACTCCTCAAGGACCACGGCCCTCATGGCGCCCCCTGGCACCCCACCTCCTCCGTACGCACGCTCTACCGCTCCGGCGCCCCGGCCATGCTGAAGCTGTCCCTGGGCCTGCGCATCACCAACTCCCGTCGAGAGAACCTCCGTAAAGAACTCCACCGAGGCGTCGAGGTCCACCGGCTGCTGCGCAGCGGCCTCGGCGAGCAGTGGCAGGCGGCCCACCCCGGCTTCGACGTGATCCGTGACCCGGCCTGGCTCGCCGTCACCGGAGCGGATGGCATCCCCGTCACCGGCCTCGACGTCATGATCCGGCACAACCCCTTCGGCCCCGGCGACGACGCGAGCTGCGTCGCCGGACTCGTCTCGCCCCGGCCGTGCCGTCAGCTCCAGGGCCAGGACCGACCGCCCATGCGCTCCCGGCTCGCCGAGGTCATCACCCGGCTCGCCGGACGCACCGGCCGACCGCGCGGAGCCGTCGCCACCGAGTGGTTCCTGCGGTACCTCGAAAGCGTCGTCCGCCCCGTGCTGTGGCTCGACAGCGAGGCGGGCGTCGCCCTGGAGGCACACCAGCAGAACACCGTGGTGACGCTCGACGCCGACGGCTGGCCCAACGGCGGCCGCTACCGGGACAACCAGGGCTACTACTTCCGCGAGTCCCGCCGCGCCGAACTGGACAAGCGCCTCTCCGGCGTCGGACAGCACAGCGACACGTTCGTCACCGACGAGGTGACCGACGAGCGCTTCGCCTACTACCTCGGCATCAACAACGTCTTCGGCCTCATCGGAGCCCTTGGCTCCCAACGCCTGGCCGACGAACGCCTGTTGCTTGCCGCGTTCCGCCGCTTCCTCGGCGACGTGGCCTCAGGACCCGGGCGCCTCCGCACGCCCCTGCCCGCTCGACTGCTCGAATCGCCCCAGCTGCGCTGCAAGGCCAACCTGCTGACCCGACTGCACGGCCTCGACGAACTCGTCGGCCCCGTCGACACCCAATCCGTCTACGTCACCATCGCGAACCCCCTCCATACGTGAACGCCCACGTGAACCCCGTACGTCGCCACCCACCAGCGACGCCCACCGACAAGCCGACACCTACCGACAAGCCCACGCCCTGACCTGACTCACCCCTGAGGACCCCGCCCCGTCCCCACTGAACCCGCCCTGCCGAGAGGAGCGACGTCGTGCCTCCCACCGACGCGAGCACCGACGCCGGAACCGAGCCCGCCACCGCGAGCGCCACGGACTGCGAAGAGACCCTCGACCTACGGCTGCCCGACGAGCTCATCGCGCTGATCGCCGAAACCGATGGCCACCCGGCACCCCAGGCAGCCCCCGGACACGGCACCACAGGCTCCATGGCGGACGGGGCACGCGCCCCGGCGCGGCACGACCTCCTCGACCACATCGCCTCCTGGGGACCGGCATCAACGGACGCTGGTGCCTTTCAGCTCGTCCCGGTCCGCCTCGCCCGCGATCTGCCCCTCATCAGCCGCTGGATGAACGACCCCGCCGTCGCCGCGTTCTGGGAACTCGCGGGACCCGAATCCGTCACCGAGTCCCATCTGCGCCCCCAACTCGACGGCGACGGACGCAGCGTGCCTTGCCTTGGCGTCCTCGCCGGCACACCCATGAGCTACTGGGAGATCTACCGCGCCGATCTCGACCCCCTGGCACGCCACTACCCGGCCCGCCCCCACGACACCGGAATCCACCTCCTCATCGGTGGTGTCGCGAACAGAGGGCGAGGGATCGGCAGCATCTTGCTGAGAGCCGTCGCCGACCTCGTCCTCGACCACCGCCCCGCCTGCGCACGTGTCGTAGCCGAACCAGACCTGTGCAACACCCCCTCCGTCTCCGCTTTCCTCAGCGCCGGTTTCCGCTTCGCCGCCGAAGTGGACCTGCCCGACAAGCGAGCCGCGCTCATGGTCCGAGACCGGGCGTTGCGCGCCCTGCTCTGACCCGCTCACTTCTCATACACCGCTCGACCCGATCCGGTTCCCTCTCCGAGGAGTCCCCGTGCCGCGTCCCTCCGCACCCCACAAACCCCAGCCCTCGGCCGCGCCCCACGCCCCTGGCACCGCCGTGTCCGACGGCGCCGCCACGCCTGATGGAGCCGCCGCGCCGGACGCATCCCGCGCGACCGACCCCACCCCGCCCGACGCCGTCGCACCTGGCTCCGCGGAACCTGGCTCCGCCACACCTGGTTCCGCCGCGCCCGATGGCTCCGCCGCCCTCTACGACCCGCCCGAGCTGACGCGGGACCGCTGGGAGCGGGCCGGCCGTCGACTGCTCGCCAAGATCGTCAGTGAGTTCGCATACGAGGAGGTCATCCAGCCCGTCCCGGCGGAGCGGGGCGACCACGCGGACGCGTACCACGTCCTTCTCGACGAACCCGCCGCCGACGGGCCCCGTCCCCGGATGGCCTTCCGCGCCCGCCGCGGCGCGTACGGCAGCTGGCGCGTGGACCCGGACAGCCTGACCCTCGACGACGGCACCGGACAGCCGCGACCCCTGGCCGACCCGCTGCGCTTCCTCACGTCAGCCCGCGGCACCCTCGGCCTGGACGGCGCCACCCTCGGCCACCTCATCCGCGAACTGACCATCACCCTCAGCGCGGACACCCGCCTCGACCACGGCGCGCTGACCTCGGCGCAGCTCGCCGACCTCGGCTACGCGGAACTGGAAGGACACCAGACCGGCCACCCCTGGCTCGTCCTCAACAAGGGCCGCATCGGTTTCTCCGCCACCGACGCCAAACACTGGGCGCCCGAAGCCTGCACGAGCAGGGCGATCCCCTGGATCGCGGTCCACACCAGCCTCGCCGCCTACCGGGGCGTGACCAGCCTTGACACGTCCGACAAGCTCTACGCCCGCGAACTGACCCCCACCACCCGGGAGTCCTACGCCGCCATACTCCGCGCGCGGGGCCTCGACCCCCAGGAGTACCTGTACCTGCCGGTGCACCCCTGGCAGTGGGACGACGTCGTCTTGCCACTGTTCGCCCCGTCCGTCGCCGCCGGGAAGGTCGTCCCCCTGCCGACCGACGGTGACCTGCGCCTGCCGCAACAGTCCATCCGTACGTTCCTGAACACCACCCGCCCCGACCGGCACACCATCAAGCTGCCGTTGTCGGTCCTCAACACCCTGGTGTGGCGCGGTCTGCCCACAGAGCGGACGCTCGCTGCCCCGGCCGTGACTTCCTGGGTGCACGCCCTGCGCGACGCGGACCCCTTCTTGCGCGACGAGTGCCGGGTGATCCTCCTCGGAGAGGTCGCCTCCGTGGCCGTCGAGCATCCCGTATACGACTCACTGCCCGAAGTTCCCTATCAGTACAAGGAGTTGTTGGGGGCGATCTGGCGCGAGCCCCTCAAGCGCTACCTCGCGCCCGGGGAGCGCGCCCGCACGCTCGCCTGTCTGCTGCACACCGACCCCCAGGGGCGAGCGCTCGTCGCGGAGCTCGTCGAGCGGTCCGGTCTTACACCCACCGTCTGGCTCGGGCATCTCTTCTCGGCACTGCTGCCGCCTCTGCTGCAGTTCCTGTACCGGTACGGCACGGTGTTCTCGCCGCACGGGGAGAACACCATCGTCGTCTTCGACGAGAGCGACGTGCCCGTCCGGCTCGCGGTGAAGGACTTCGTGGACGACGTGAACGTCAGCGCCGACCGGGTGCCGGAGCACGACTCCATGCCGCCCGCCGTACGCGACGTCCTGCTCACGGAGCCGCCGACGTTCCTCACGCAGTTCATCCACGCGGGACTCTTCGTCGGCGTGTTCCGCTATCTGGCACCCCTGTGCGAGGAACAACTGGGAGTGCCCGAGTCGGATTTCTGGGCCCTCGTCCGGGCGGAGATCCTGCGCCATCAGGCCCGCGCTCCCGAGCTCAAGGAGCGCTACGAGATGTTCGACCTGCTCACTCCTCGTATCGAGCGGCTGTGCCTGAACCGGAACCGCCTCCATCTCGACGGCTACCGCGACCGCTCCGAGCGCCCGCACGCCGCCGTCCACGGGACCGTGCCGAACCCTCTGCACCAGCCTTGATCGCGGCGTTGTCAGTGGGGCACCGTAGGGTGGTCGGGCTATGACGAAGCCCTCACTCCCCGAGCTCCTGCACGCCGCCGTCGCCGCCGTCGGAGGCACCGAGCGCCCTGGCCAGGTGACCATGGCCGAGACGGTCGCCGAGGCGATCGACGACGGCTCCCACCTGCTGGTTCAGGCCGGCACCGGCACCGGCAAGTCCCTCGGCTATCTGGTGCCCGCGCTGGCGCACGGGGAGCGGGTCGTCGTCGCGACGGCCACCCTGGCGCTGCAGCGCCAGCTCGTGGAGCGCGATCTGCCGCGGACGGTGGACGCACTGCACCCGCTGCTGCGCCGCCGCCCCGATTTCGCGATGCTCAAGGGCCGGTCGAACTACATGTGCCTGCACCGCCTCCACGAAGGCGTGCCGCAGGAGGAGGAAGAGGGCCTTTTCGACCAGTTCGAGACCGCGGCTCCGACCAGCAAGCTCGGCCGGGACCTGCTCCGGCTGCGGGACTGGTCGGACGAGACGGAGACCGGCGACCGCGACGACCTCACGCCGGGCGTGTCCGACCGGGCCTGGGCGCAGGTCTCCGTCTCCTCCCGGGAGTGCCTGGGCGCCACGCGCTGCGCGTACGGCCAGGAGTGCTTCGCCGAGATGGCGCGCGAGCGCGCCAAGCTCGCCGAGGTCGTGGTCACCAACCACGCCCTGCTCGCGATCGACGCGATCGAGGGTGCCCCGGTCCTGCCCCAGCACGAGGTGCTGATCGTGGACGAGGCCCATGAGCTGGTCTCCCGGGTGACGGGCGTCGCCACCGGCGAGCTCACTCCGGGGCAGGTCAACCGCGCGGTGCGCCGCTCGGCGAAGCTCGTCGACGAGAAGGTGGCGGATCAGCTCCAGACGGCCGCGGAGGGCTTCGAGCGGCTGATGGAGCTGGCGCTGCCGGGCCGCCTGGAAGAGATCCCGGAGGACCTCGCCTACGCGCTGATGGCCCTGCGGGACGCCGCCCGCGCGGTGATCACCGCGCTCGGTACGACGCGCGACAAGTCCGTTCAGGACGAGGACGCCGTCCGCAAGCAGGCCCTGGCCGCCGTGGAGACCATCCACGACGTCGCGGAGCGCATCACGACAGGCTCCGAGTACGACGTCGTCTGGTACGAGCGCCATGACCGCTTCGGCGCCTCCCTGCGCGTGGCGCCCATGTCGGTGTCGGGGTTGCTCCGCGAGAAGCTCTTCACCGACCGCTCGGTGGTCCTCACGTCCGCCACCCTCAAGCTCGGCGGCGACTTCAACGGCGTGGGGGCGAGCCTGGGGCTCGCCCCTGAAGGCACGCGGTCGGAGGACGCGCCGGTGTGGAAGGGCGTGGACGTCGGCTCGCCGTTCGACTACCGCAAGCAGGGGATCCTGTACGTCGCGCAGCACCTGGCCCGCCCCGGGCGCGACGGCACGCGTGACGACATGCTGGACGAGCTCACCGAGCTGATCGAGGCGGCGGGCGGGCGCACGCTCGGGCTGTTCTCGTCGATGCGGGCGGCACAGTCGGCGGCCGAGGAGCTCCGTGGGCGGCTCGACATGCCGATCTTGCTCCAGGGGGAGGAGACCCTGGGCGAGTTGATCAAGAACTTCGCGGCGGACACACGGACGTGCCTGTTCGGCACGCTGTCCCTGTGGCAGGGCGTCGACGTGCCGGGCCCCAGCTGCCAGCTGGTGATCATGGACAAGATTCCGTTCCCGCGCCCCGACGATCCGCTGATGAGCGCTCGCCAGAAGGCGGTGGACGAGGCGGGTGGGAACGGCTTCATGGCGGTCGCGGCGACGCACGCCGCTCTCCTGATGGCGCAGGGTGCCGGTCGTCTCGTACGGGCGTCGGGGGACCGTGGCGTGGTGGCCATCCTGGATCCGCGTCTGGCCACGGCGCGGTACGGCAGCTATCTGCGGGCGTCGCTTCCGGACTTCTGGTACACGACGGACCGTAATCAGGCGCGCAGGTCGTTGGCGGCCATCGACGCCGCGGCGAAGGAGAAGGGCGAGTAGGCCCGACGAGGGCTTCAGGGGGCGCCTGCGGAGACGTGGGCGCCTTTCCGTGTGCCTACGCGCCCGGTGCGGCGGGGGAGCGTCGGGGGCCGGGAGCGGTCGTCGGCTGGCCGCCGGTGGCGTCCCCGTGCGCCGACCTCGGGGGCTGGTGGGCCGAACGCGCCAGGGCGGGCGCGGCGGCTGTCCCGAGCGTCAGGGCGGGCACGGGGCGCGGGGACAGCGCAGGGCCCCGGAACCGGCGCAGTGGGTTCCGGGGCCCGGTCAAGGGGCACGGGTTCACACCCGGCGCAGCACCGCCACCACCTTGCCGAGGATGGTGGCCTCGTCACCGGGAATCGGCTGGTACGCGGAGTTGTGGGGGAGCAGCCAGACGTGGCCGTCCTCACGCTTGAAGCGCTTCACCGTGGCTTCGCCGTCGAGCATGGCGGCGACGATGTCGCCGTTCTCGGCGACGGGCTGGCGGCGGACAGTCACCCAGTCGCCGTCGCAGATGGCGGCCTCGATCATCGAGTCACCGACGACCTTCAGGACGAACAGCTCGCCGTCGCCGACCAGCTGCCGGGGGAGCGGGAAGACGTCCTCGACGGACTCCTCGGCGAGGATCGGGCCGCCTGCCGCGATGCGGCCGACGAGCGGGACGTACGAGGCGGCGGGCTTGCCCGTGGTGTCCGTGGCCTGCGTGCTGGGCTGGTCCGAACCGCGGACCTCGTAGGCGCGCGGACGGTGGGGGTCTCGGCGCAGGAATCCCTTGCGTTCCAGAGCCATCAGCTGGTGCGCCACCGACGAGGTGCTGGAGAGGCCGACCGCCTGCCCGATCTCCCGCATGGACGGCGGGTAACCACGCCGCTGCACCGAGTCCCTGATGACTTCGATCACCCTGCGTTGGCGATCGGTGAGCCCCGAGCTGTCGGCGCGGATTCCTGGAGGTCGGCCCGGCAGGGAGCGCGTGGGCTTGGGCCCCTCCTGGTTCGTGGCTGCGTCATTCATGGCATGCACCGGCTCGAATCGGCTCCGGGAGCGGTCCTGGGCAGTGATGGTCGCGCTGTCTGCGGTGGTGGTCACGTCGGTCGGCCCCTCTCGAGATGTTCTCCCTAGTTAGCCAACGGTAGTTGCTTTCGAAAGGTTGCGCCAAACACACGTTCGAGTGAAAAATCGTAGATTCCCTGACGTGATCATGTGCCTGGGTGTATGGCTAACGCTCGAGCCGAAAGTCATTTCGGTTCATTACGGTACGCTTCACCGCCGGGGTCGTAACCCTGCCGAGTGAGGCTTTCATAGTGCCACTCTGGGCCCCGTCAACCCCGCACCGACCTCACTCGGGTGGCGTGGGCGTGGTCGAGCCCGCCCCCGCGCGCGAGGCGGACGCCGCCGCGACGGAGGCGCCCGCGCGACACGCGACGGCGTCGAAATTTACGGCAAACCCCAGATCTAGTGGTTGGATTGCGACCGCAGCCCACAAGTTGTGGTCCCCGGTCTTCCGGGTGCTCGGGCATCGCCTATGCTTGGGGCTGCTTCGAGGGCCTCAAGGGTCCGTAGAGGCCTGTGAGTCGTGCCATGAAGGAGGGTTGGAGTTCCATGCACTGCCCCTTCTGCAGGCACCCCGACAGCCGCGTAGTCGACAGCCGCACCACCGATGACGGCACATCGATCCGCAGGCGCCGTCAGTGTCCGGACTGCTCGCGTCGTTTCACGACGGTGGAGACCTGCTCACTGATGGTGGTCAAGCGCTCTGGCGTGACCGAACCCTTCAGCCGCACCAAGGTCATCAATGGCGTCCGCAAGGCCTGCCAGGGGCGGCCGGTGACGGAGGACGCGCTGGCCCAGCTCGGCCAGCGGGTCGAGGAGGCGGTGCGCGCCACCGGAAGTGCCGAGCTGACCACCCACGACGTGGGGCTGGCCATACTCGGCCCGCTGCAGGAGCTGGACCTCGTCGCCTATCTGCGTTTCGCGTCCGTGTACCGGGCGTTCGACTCGCTCGAGGACTTCGAGGCCGCCATCAAGGAGCTGAGGGGCCGGCGGGACAGCGCGCCGGACGGCTCCGGCGCGGAGCATGCCGCGACCGGCTGTGGGCCCGGAGGGACTGTCGAAGTCCCGCAGCCCGCCACTGCCGCCGACTGACCGTCCGCCCGACGGTTCGGCGGCGAACCAGACCTGTCGCGCGACGCCCGGAGTGGCGTGCGCGACGAGAAGACACACACCGTGCCGCGGGAAGAACGCGGCACTTCAGGGCGTTTTAGCCTGATACAGGGAGGCGGCATGACCGAGACGACGAGCGGCCCGGCACGAGGTTCTCGCACCAAGGGAGCCAAGGGCGGCAAGGGCCTGCGCATCGAGCGCATCCACACGACCCCCGGCGTGCACCCGTACGACGAGGTGATCTGGGAGCGCCGTGACGTCGTCATGACCAACTGGCGCGACGGTTCGGTCAACTTCGAGCAGCGCGGCGTGGAGTTCCCTGACTTCTGGTCGGTGAACGCGGTCAACATCGTCACGAGCAAGTACTTCCGGGGCGCGGTCGGCACCCCCCAGCGCGAGGTGGGCCTCAAGCAGCTCATCGACCGCATCGTGAAGACGTACCGGAAGGCTGGCGAGGACTACAAGTACTTCGCCTCCCCCGCGGACGCCGAGATCTTCGAGCACGAGCTGGCGTACGCCCTCCTGCATCAGATCTTCAGCTTCAACTCGCCGGTCTGGTTCAACGTCGGCACGCCCCAGCCGCAGCAGGTCTCCGCCTGCTTCATCCTTGCCGTCGACGACTCCATGGAGTCGATCCTCGACTGGTACAAGGAAGAGGGCATGATCTTCAAGGGCGGCTCCGGTGCCGGCCTGAACCTCTCCCGCATCCGTTCGTCCAAGGAACTGCTGTCCTCCGGAGGCAACGCCTCGGGGCCGGTCTCCTTCATGCGGGGTGCCGACGCCTCCGCAGGAACGATCAAGTCCGGTGGCGCCACGCGCCGTGCCGCGAAGATGGTCGTGCTCGACGTCGACCACCCCGACATCGAGGACTTCATCGAGACCAAGGTCAAGGAAGAGGAGAAGATCCGCGCCCTGCGTGACGCGGGCTTCGACATGGACCTGGGCGGCGACGACATCACGTCCGTCCAGTACCAGAACGCGAACAACTCGGTCCGCGTGAACGGCGAGTTCATGCGCGCGGTCGAGTCCGGCGGCAAGTTCGGCCTGCGTGCCCGCATGACCGGCGAGGTCATCGAGGAGGTCGACGCCAAGGCGCTCTTCCGCAAGATGGCCGAGGCCGCCTGGGCCTGTGCCGACCCCGGCATCCAGTACGACGACACGATCAACCACTGGCACACCTGCCCCGAGTCCGGCCGGATCACCGCGTCGAACCCGTGCAGCGAGTACATGCACCTGGACAACACGTCCTGCAACCTCGCCTCGCTGAACCTGATGAAGTTCCTCAAGGACGACGGCAAGGGCCACCAGTCCTTCGACGCCGAGCGCTTCGCCAAGGTCGTCGAGCTGGTCATCACGGCGATGGACATCTCCATCTGCTTCGCGGACTTCCCGACGCAGAAGATCGGTGAGAACACCCGCGCCTTCCGCCAGCTCGGCATCGGCTACGCCAACCTGGGCGCCCTGCTGATGGCCACCGGCCACGCCTACGACTCCGACGGCGGCCGCGCCCTCGCCGGGGCCATCACGTCGCTGATGACCGGCACCTCGTACAAGCGCTCCGCCGAGCTCGCCGCGGTCGTCGGCCCCTACGACGGCTACGCCCGCAACGCCGAGCCGCACCAGCGCGTCATGAAGCAGCACGCCGACGCCAACGCCGTGGCCGTCCGCACGGACGACCTGGACACGCCGATCTGGGCCGCCGCCACGGAGGCCTGGCAGGACGTGATCCGCCTCGGCGAGAAGAACGGTTTCCGTAACGCGCAGGCGTCGGTCATCGCGCCGACCGGCACCATCGGTCTGGCGATGTCCTGCGACACCACCGGCCTGGAGCCGGACCTGGCCCTGGTCAAGTTCAAGAAGCTCGTCGGCGGCGGCTCGATGCAGATCGTCAACGGCACCGTGCCGCAGGCCCTGCGCCGCCTGGGTTACCAGGAGGAGCAGGTCGAGGCCGTCGTCGCCCACATCGCCGAGCACGGCAATGTGATCGACGCCCCGGGTCTGAAGACCGAGCACTACGAGGTCTTCGACTGCGCCATGGGCGAGCGCTCCATCTCCGCGATGGGCCACGTCCGCATGATGGCCGCCATCCAGCCGTGGATCTCCGGCGCGCTCTCCAAGACGGTCAACCTGCCGGAGACGGCGACCGTCGAGGACGTCGAAGAGGTCTACTTCGAGGCCTGGAAGATGGGCGTCAAGGCGCTCGCGATCTACCGCGACAACTGCAAGGTCGGCCAGCCGCTCTCCGCCAAGAAGAAGGAGGACGAGAAGGCCGAGGTCACGGCGAAGACCGAGGCGACGATCCGCGAGGCCGTCGAGAAGGTCGTCGAGTACCGCCCGGTCCGCAAGCGCCTGCCCAAGGGCCGTCCCGGCATCACCACCTCCTTCACGGTGGGCGGCGCCGAGGGCTACATGACCGCCAACTCCTACCCGGACGACGGTCTCGGCGAGGTCTTCCTGAAGATGTCCAAGCAGGGTTCGACCCTCGCGGGCATGATGGACGCCTTCTCCATCGCCGTCTCGGTCGGCCTGCAGTACGGCGTGCCCCTGGAGACGTACGTCTCCAAGTTCACGAACATGCGGTTCGAGCCCGCGGGCATGACCGACGACCCGGACGTCCGGATGGCGCAGTCGATCGTCGACTACATCTTCCGCCGCCTGGCGCTGGACTTCCTGCCCTTCGAGACCCGCTCCGCGCTCGGCATCCACTCCGCCGAGGAGCGCCAGCGGCACCTGGAGACCGGTTCGTACGAGCCGGCCGACGAGGACGTCGACGTGGAGGGCCTGGCCCAGTCCGCCCCGCGCCAGACGGAGACCCTGAAGGCCGTGGCCGCCCCGGCGGTGAAGGCCGAGGTGCCCGCCCCGCAGCAGCAGGCGCACACCAGCGCCGAGCTCGTCGAGATGCAGCTGGGCATCCAGGCTGACGCGCCGCTGTGCTTCTCCTGCGGTACGAAGATGCAGCGCGCGGGCTCGTGCTACATCTGCGAGGGCTGCGGCTCCACCAGCGGTTGCAGCTGACCGCATGACGCCGTGAGGTGAGGGGCGGCGGGCCTTCGGGTCCGCCGCCCCTCACCGCGTTCTCAGCGGACGCCGCCCATGGCGGACGTGAAGGACGCCAGGTCGGTGTCGAAGCCGTGGAGCAGCTCGCGGAACGCCCAGGGCCCGCCGGGCTGGTCCCGGGCGAACTCGGCGACCACGGAGGCCGTGCAGCCGGCCACCTCCGCGAAGTCGTGCTCGGTGAGGTCCGTGTACCCCTCGCGAATGCGGACCGAGGCATTCACTATGTCCCCGAAGACCCTGCCCTCCGAAGGCTGCTGGATGGCCACACCGACCACCACGCGCACGTACCTCTCGGCGAGCCGCTCCAGCTCCAGGACCATGACCTCGTCGTAGCCGAACCCCTGGCCGGTCTTGCTGTCCCTGCTGAGCGTGATCGTGCCGTCCGGCGAGCGGCTGTCGAAGTGCACGAGGTAGGCGGGGCTGCCGTAAGGGTCTTCGGAGGTGTACGTCGCCGCGATGATGTCCAGGTCGTGGGGTGACGTGCCCGACGGGCTGGGGTCCCATCTCAGGCCGACCTCGACCTTCTTGAGCCCTTTCCTGATACTCACCGAACTCCCCCTCACCCACAGCCGGTTATCAGTGCCAAGAACACGCTAAGGCCTGCCACTGACATCAGGGTCCTGAACCCCGCGGTTGGCCTCCGACGTGCCTGCGGTGATCATTGTGGCGTGATGTGGAGCGGAAACGAACTGGATGTCAGGGCCTACATGGCCAGAATCGGATACGAGGGGGAGGCGAAGCCCGATCTGGAGACGCTGAGGGCGCTCCACCGCGCCCACGTGGCGGCGTTCCCCTTCGAGAACCTCGAGATCATGCTCGGTCGTCCCGTCCTGCTGGACGTGGCCGACCTGCAGGACAAGATGGTGCGCCGTCGGCGCGGAGGGTACTGCTACGAACAGAACCTCCTCTTCGCCGCGGCACTCGAAAGCGTCGGCTTCCAGGTCACGGGACTTGGAGCCCGCGTCAGGGCGGGCGCGTCCTTCACGCGCCCGGTGACGCACATGCTCCTGAAGGTCGAGGTGGACGGCGAATCGTGGCACTGTGACGTCGGCTTCGGAGGCGAAGGCCTGTTGGAGCCGATCCCGTTGCGCGACGGTGCGGACGTGCGTCAAGGAGAGTGGCGTTTCAGCCTGAAGCGCGAGGCGGACGGCGCGATGGTGCTGCGCACCGAGCACCCTGACGGCTGGTTCGACCTCTACGCGTACACGCAGACTCCGTGCCTGCCCGTCGACTACGTAGTCATGAACCACTTCACCTCGACGCACCCGGTGTCGCCCTTCGCCAGCCGCCCGGTCCTGCAGCGTGCCGCTGCCGGGGAGCGCCGACGGCTGACCGGTGCGCAACTGACGGTCACCGGACCCGAGGGCACCAGGGAGGAACGGGGCGTACCTGTAAGCGAGTTGAGGGACGTACTCGTGCGGGAGTTCGGCATCGAGCTCGATGACGAGGAGTACGCCGACCTGGTCCGGGTGCACTACCAGGGAGCGTGACCCGCGGCACGCGCCGCGCCGTACGATGGCGCGGTGCTGGTCAAGTGGATTCGCTGCTCTGTAGTGGACCGTCGGGGATTCGAACGGGCGCAGCGAAAGTGGGCGGGGCTTCTGGGGGAGCCGGGATTCCGGGGGCAGGGCGGAGGGTGGAGCCGTGGCCGTCCCGACGTCGCGCACGTCTTCGCGTTCTGGGAGAGCCGGGCGTTCTACGACTCCTTCATGGCCCGCTCGCACGACCGGCTTGCGGCGGCGCAGGTGGGCACGTACAAGGACATCCAGACCAAGCTCTTCGACTACCGGTTCGACGTGAAGACGGGCTTCGAACCGCGCTTCACGGATGTCGACGTGGTGCGTGTGGCGCACTGCCGGGTCCATGAGGAGCGGGTGGAGCACTTCGCGCTGATGCAGGAGAAGGTCTGGAACCCGGCGATGGCCGGATCGCCGGGCATGATCCGGGGGCTGTTCGGGGAGGCCCCCGGGCATGAGTTCCTGATCCTGTCGATGTGGCAGTCCGCCGCCGAGCACGGCAAGTACCGCGCGGAGCGGGTGGAGCGGCTCTCGCTGCGCGCGCAGACGGAGGCGGATGTCGCCGCGCTCTCGGGCGATGTCGTGCACCTGGAGCCGTCGTGGACGGTGTGAGCCGGTCAGGGCGGGCGCGCGCGGTGTGAGGCCTGGGGCGAGCGTGCGGGTACGGGGCGGGGCAGCAGTACGGTGTGCCGCTGGGCCTGCTGGCTGGTGGTGATCACTGTCGGGCGAACGCCCCCGCGCGCGTGGCGGCCAGGGCCGCGGCGGCGGACTGATCGGCCAGCGCGATGTCGATCGGCTCCCGGGTGATGAACAGGCGCAGCATGAGGGGCGCTGACACGGACCTGACGAGCGCGGCCGCATCGGTGTCCGCGGCCGCCTCGCCGCGTGCGACGGCGCGTGCGACTACGGCCTCGCAGCGCGAGAACCGCTCCGCGTAGAACGTGTGCAGCGCCTCGGCCGCGCGCGAGGACTGGAAGGCGGCGGCGATGAAGGCGGTCGGCGCCGCGGCCTTCGGCTGGTCGGTGAACGCGTCGACGACCTCGCGGGCGAGCGCGCGCAGATCGCCTTCAAGGCTGCCCGTGTCCGGCGGGGTCCAGCTGTCCTCGCCCGCCAGGGCCAGCGCATCGGCCACCAGGCCCTCGAGGCCGCCCCAACGCCGGTAGAGCGTGGTCTTGTGGACGCCCGAGTGCTCGGCCACGTACTCGACCGTGAGGCCGGGGTAGCCGTGGTCGCTCAGGCCGCTCAGCACGGCGTCGCGCACGGCCGCGCGGGTGCGGGCGGTGCGGCCGCCGGGGCGGCGGGTGCCTGGAGCGGCCGACTCGGCCACGGGCCCGGCGGGCTCCGCTGTCGTCGCGGTCGTGTCCTGGTTCGTCCCACGCCTGACGGGTTGGCCTGCGGTGGAACGCCGGTCGCTGCCGCCCGTGCCATCCCCCTGCGATGCGCCCGAACGATCAATCCCACCGGCCTGACCTGCGCGAACAGCCTCGTCTCTCATCTCTGCCCTTCTGCGTGACCGCGACGGCCACACACTCAATTGCTACTCGTGTTGCGTTAGCGAGGTGACTGTGTCAGACTCATCGTAATGCGACAAGCGTTGCGTTTGCTTGTCGGGGTGGATGGCTTTACGAGCGCGGGGGTGCCCTTGTCTACTCAGATCTCAGTACGTGCTGTGACCCAATTCCGGGGTGACCGGCTTCTCTTCGACGGAATCTCCTTCGCGATCCGTCCCGGCGAACGCATCGGTGTCGTGGGGGAGAACGGAGCGGGCAAGTCCACGCTCCTGCACTTGCTGGCGGGCCACGACCAGCCCGACAGCGGCGCAGTGGTGACGGTGTCCGAGGGAGGCGTCGGTCTTCTCGCGCAGACGCCTCAACTGCCCGCGGACCGCGGTGTCGGCGACGCCATCGACACCGCCCTGGCCGACCTGCGCTCCATGGAACGACGCCTTCGCGAGCTCGAAGCGGATCTCGCCTCGGCGCCGAGCGAGGAGTTGGAGGAGTACGGAGACCTGCTGACCGCCTTCGAACTGCGCGGTGGGTACGAGGCGGACGCCCGCGTGGACAAGGCCATGCACGCCCTCGGGCTCGCCCACATCGACCGCCACCGCGAGCTGGGCAGCCTGTCCGGCGGCGAACAGGCCAGACTCGGCCTGGCCTGCCTCATCGCCGCCGCCCCCGAGGTGATGTTCCTCGACGAACCCACCAACCACCTCGACGAGACCGCGCTGGACTGGCTGGAGACCGCCCTGCTCGCGCACCGGGGCACGGTCATCGCGGTCTCGCACGACCGGACGTTCCTGGAGCGCGTCGCCACCGCGATCCTCGAGGTGGACGAAGCCCGCCGCACGGTCGTGCGCTACGGCGACGGCTATCGAGGCCTGCTCGCGGAGCGCGCCGCGGCCCGTCAGCGCTGGGAACAGTCCTACGACGCGTGGTGCGAGGAGACACGCCGCCTCGAGGAGTTCGCGGCGACGACGGCGCACGCCGTCGCCGGTGGCCGCTCTATGAAGGACAACAACAAGATGGCGTACGACCGGGCCGGAGGCCGGGTGCAGGCGTCCATCGCAGGACGTGTCCGCCAGACTCAGGAACGGCTGCGCCGCCTGCGCGAGCACCCCGTGCCCCGGCCTCCGGAGCCCTTGAGTTTCGCCGCGAGACCGACTGCCGGAGCGGTGGAAGGCACGCTGGTGCAACTGCGGGGCGTACGCGTCGCCGACCGCCTGCGGATCCCGGAGCTGACGGTCTCCGCCGGGGAGCGACTCCTCATCCACGGGGGCAACGGAGCGGGCAAGTCCACGCTCCTGCGCATCCTGGCGGGCGTGCTCGAACCGGACGAGGGCACGGTCGTCCGCCGCGGCCGCATCGGCTACCTCGCTCAGGAGATCCCCGTGCGCCGCCCCGAGGAGCGCGTACTCGAAACGTTCGGGCGAGGCCTGCCTCTCACCGTCGAGGAACAGACCGAACTGCTCCTCTCGTACGGCCTGTTCCGGCCCCGTGACCTCCACGTCCCCGTGGGATCGCTCTCCGCGGGCCAGCGCCGCAGGCTCGCCCTCTCCCGGCTGCTCGCCCGGCCCGCGGACCTCCTCCTGCTCGACGAACCGGCGAACCACCTGGCACTCACCCTCGTAGAGGAGCTCGAAGAAGCCCTCGAGCACTGGACCGGTGCCCTCGTGGTGGTCTCGCACGACCGGCTCCTCAAGCGTCGCTTCACCGGGCGAATACGCCGGATGGAGTCCGGCCGGCTACCCGGCTGAGCCACGCGACGAGCACCCGATCTAGGGTCGAGCCATGGCTCGACCCCGGCGCATCGTCCTCGTCCGGCACGGCGAGTCGGCAGGAAACGCCGACGACACCGTGTACGAGCGCGAGCCCGACCACGCGCTCGCCCTCACCGATACCGGCTGGCGGCAGGCGGAGGAGACGGGTGCGCGACTGCGGGAGCTGTTCGGCCAGGAGCGCGTCAGCGTGTATGTCTCGCCCTACCGTCGCACCCACGAGACCTTCCGGGCGTTCGGCCTGGACCCGCGGCTGGTGCGGGTCCGGGAGGAGCCCCGGCTGCGGGAGCAGGACTGGGGAAACTGGCAGGACCGGGACGACGTCCGGCTGCAGAAGGCCTACCGCGACGCCTACGGGCACTTCTTCTACCGCTTCGCACAGGGTGAGTCGGGCGCCGACGTCTACGACCGGGTCGGCTCCTTCCTGGAGAGCCTCTACCGCAGCTTCGAGGCCCCCGACCACCCGCCGAACGTCCTGCTGGTCACGCACGGGCTGACCATGCGTCTGTTCTGCATGCGCTGGTTCCACTGGTCGGTGGCCGAGTTCGAATCGCTCTCCAACCCGGGCAACGGGGAGACGCGGACGCTGCTCCTCGGTGAGAACGGCAAGTACACACTCGACCGGCCCTTCGAGAGCTGGCGTGAGCCGGAGCCGTACGGCATCACCGGATAGAGTGACAGAGCGATGACCGCTGACCTCTCTCCCGACCGGCGCCTGGGCCGCGCCCTGGCCAGCCTGCGCGGACTGGCGGTGGGAGACGCGCTGGGCTCCCAGTTCTTCCCGCCCGCGCGCTACCCCCTGCTCAAGCGGCGCGAGCTGCCGGACGGTCCCTGGCCGTGGAGCGACGACACCGAGATGGCCTGCTCCGTGCTGGCGGTCCTCGCCGCTCACGGCAGGATCGACCAGGACGCGCTCGCCTGGTCCTTCGCCGAGCGCCAGAACGCCGACCGGGGGTACGGCCCGGCCGTGAACCGCCTCCTGGAGCAGGTCCGCGGCGGCGGGGACTGGCGGGAGCTCGCCTCGGCCCTGTTCAAGGGGCAGGGGTCCTGGGGCAACGGCGCCTCCATGCGGATCGCGCCGCTCGGCGCCTGGTACGCCGACGACCCCGAGCAGGCCACCCATCAGGCGGAGATCTCCGCCTACCCGACGCATCAGCACCGGGAGGCCGTGGTCGGTGCGATGGCGGTCGCCGCCGCGTCGGCACTGGCGGCGGACCCCGCGGGCCCGCCGACCTCCAAGGCGCTCCTTGACGGCGTCATCGCGCTGGTGCCGCGCAGCGCCGTGGGTGCGGGGCTGCGGCGGGCCCGGGACATGCTGGACTACGACGACGCGGGGACGGTCGCCGCCGTCCTGGGCTGCGGTCGCCGTACGACCGCGCATGACACGGTGCCCTTCGCGCTCTGGTCGGCCGCTCGCGCGCTCGGCGACTACGAGCGGGGGTTCTGGACGACCGTGGGCGTCGGCGGTGACGTGGACACCACCTGCGCGATCGTCGGGGGAGTCGTCGCGGCCACCGCCACCGGGGCGCCGCCCGCGAGCTGGCTGGAGCGCACGGAAGCGCTGCCCGAGTGGGTGCCGGTCGCGTCTGTCTGACGCGTGCGGCCGGTCGGTAGCGTGCGACCGGTCGGAGGCGGGGGCCTGGCCGTGGTGCTGGGCCTGGTTGCCGCGCCGAGCCCCTGAGGTGTGCCGGGTCGGTCTCGCTGTCGCGGGTGGCGGCCCGGCACACACGGTCCCTGTCAGCCCGCCGAGGGGCCCGCGGCGCTCGCCGTACCCGCCAGCGCGTCCAGGTCGCTCTTGCGTACGCGGATGACCACCAACGCGGTCAGCAGGGCGAGCACAGCCATGCCGACGGCGGGGAGGAAGGCCGTGGAGATGCCTTTGGACAGCACCTCGTGACCCCAGGGTGCCGGGAGCTCGTGGGACTTGGTGAACGCGGCCTTCTGCTCCGGTGAGGCCTTCGCCATGAAGTCCGGCAGCTGATCCTTGGCCTCGTCCCGGCTCGCCGTGCCGAAGACGGTGGTCAGGATGGAAAGACCGAGGGAGCCACCCACCTGCTGCGTAGCGTTGAGCAGGCCGGAGGCGGCACCGGCCTCGTGGACCGCGACGCCGGACACCGCGGTCAGGGTCAGCGTCACGAAGTTCAGCCCCATGCCGAAGCCGAACAGCAGCATCGGACCGAGCACCCCACTGGCGTACGAGCTGTCCGGAGTGATGAAGGTCTGCCAGCCGAGCCCCAGAGCGACGATCGTCGAGCCCGTCACCATGAAGGGCTTGGGCCCGAGGACCGGCAGCAGCCGCTGTGAGAGCCCTGCGCCGATCACGATCGCGACCGTGACAGGCAGGAACGCGAGGCCCGCCTCGATGGGGGTGTAGTCCAGGACGTTCTGGACGAAGAGCACGATGAAAAAGAACATGCCGAACATCGCCGCAGCCAGGCTCAGCATGATCAGGTAGGTGCCTGACCGGTTGCGGTCGGCGAACATCCTGAGCGGAGTGATGGGTTCCTTGGCCCGGCTCTCGATGAGGACGAACGCGATCAGCAGGACGACGGACGCGCCGAACGAAGCCAGCGTGAGCCCGTCCCGCCAGCCGTCCTCCGATGCCCTGATGAACCCGTAGACCAGCGCGGCCATACCGGCCGTCGAGGTCAGGGCACCCACGAAGTCGAAGCGGCCCGGATGGCGCTCGGACTCGCTGATGTACAGGGGGGTCAGGAAGGCGATCAGGACGCCGATGGGGACGTTCACGAACAGCACCCAGCGCCAGTCGAGCCACTCCGTGAGCATGCCGCCCGCCAGGAGGCCGATGGCGCCGCCGCCCGCGGAGACGGCCGCGAACACACCGAACGCGCGGTTTCGCTCCGGGCCCTCGGGGAACGTCGTCGTGATCAGTGCCAGCGACGTGGGCGACGCGATCGCGCCGCCGACACCCTGAAGGGCGCGCGCGGCCAGCAACTGCCAGGGTTCCTGCGCGAACCCGCCGAGGAGCGAGGCGAGCGTGAACAGCAGGATGCCCGCCATGAAGACCCGGCGCCGCCCCAGGATGTCCCCCGCGCGCCCGCCGAGAAGCAGCAGGCCACCAAAGGTGAGGGTGTAGGCGCTGACGACCCAAGTGAGGTCTGTTGTCGAGAAGTTGAGCGCGTCCTGAATGTGCGGAAGCGCGATGTTCACAATCGTCGCGTCCAGTACCACCATGAGTTGGCAGGCGGCGATGATGGTGAGGGCCACGCCGGGGCGTCCTTCCCGGCGGGCGGCGCCGGGCTTTTGATCTTGCGCTAACTGAGAGGTTGTCACTATGGATCCCCCACAAGTGCGTTAGTGAACGCATCCGTTCACTGTCGCGTCCCACGGTAGTGAACCCCGGACAGTGAACGCAACCGTTCACTGAGGGCTGCCTTGATGCTCAACGGAGAGATGCAGATGGTTACTTCGCGCTGGAAGACCGCTTCCGCTCAGGCGGTCTCCTCGCGCCGTCGAGGTCCCGTGCTGGAGCGCGCGATCCTCGAATCCGCGCTGGAGCAGCTCAGCACGGTCGGCTGGAGCGGTCTGACGATGGAGGGTGTGGCTGCGGGCGCGCAGACCGGCAAGGCGGCGGTGTACCGCCGCTGGCCGTCCAAGGAGGACCTCGTCGTTCAGGCCCTGCAAGTCGGACTACCCAAGCTCGACGAGGTGCCGGACTGCGGCGGCGTCCGGGAGGACCTCCTGCAACTGTGCCGCCAGATGCGCACGGCGATGACCTCGCGCCCCGGCCACGCTTTGCGGGCGGTGCTTCACGAATGCGACACGGCGGCCGCCGAGCGCTTTCATGGAGTGATCGTCGAAGGGGTCATCGAGCCCAGTGTGGAACTCATCCGACAGGTCCTGCGCCGTGGAATCGAGCGCGGAGAGGTCCGTTCCGGGGCGATGGGCGCATACGTCTGCGATGTGATTCCGGCCATGATGATGTATCGCACCAAGGTGTGCGGGAGCGAATGGTCCGACGAGGAATTCACCGACCTCATCGACCAGGTCATGGTCCCGCTGCTGCGCCCGTAGGTCCGCCGAGCCCGGTGTCATCGCTCGTACGCCATGAGTCCGCGGGTCCGGCTTGAGCCCGTGAGCCCGGTGTAAGTCCGTGAGCCTGCCTCGCGCACTGGGCCGCGCCGCCTGTGCGCCGTGGCGAGCTGGGCGGGGTCGCGGCTCGCCACGGCGCGCAGGTGCCAGGCGTGAGCCGCGCGGACGGGGGCGCGGGCGCGCGCGGCCGCCCCGGACGGGCCCGTCGCGCGGGCGTGGGGCACTTTGGCGCGAACCCGCCCGGCGCTCGGCGAACCGGGGTGTCGCGAGTGGTCATCGGCGGCGTACGCTGTCAGGCGCCATGCCGTACGAAGCACCCACCCACACCGTCGAGCGCTCCTTGCGCGCCACCACCGGAGCGAAGATCGTCGCCGGTGTCGACGAAGTCGGACGCGGAGCGTGGGCGGGCCCGGTCACCGTCTGCGCGGCGGTCACGGGACTGCGCAGGCCGCCAGCCGGGCTCACTGACTCCAAGCTGATCAGCCCCAAGCGGCGGACGGAACTCGCCGAGGAGCTGCTGGGCTGGGTCACGTCCCACGCGCTGGGGCACGCGTCCCCCGAGGAGATCGACGACCTGGGGATGACGGCCGCCCTGCGGCTCGCCGCGGTGCGCGCCCTGGAAGCGCTGCCGGTCCGACCGGAAGCGGTCATTCTCGACGGGAAGCACGACTACCTCGGGTCCCCGTGGCGGGTCCGTACGGTGATCAAGGGCGACCAGTCCTGTGTGGCCGTCGCCGCGGCGTCGGTGATCGCCAAGGTTCAGCGCGACAAAATGATGGCCGAACTGGGCATCGAACATGCAGACTTCGGTTTTGCGGCCAACGCCGGCTATCCGTCACCGGTGCACAAGGCCGCGCTGGCGGAACGGGGGCCCACTCCGTACCACCGGCTTTCGTGGGCGTATCTTGATGCGCTGCCCCAGTGGCGGCACCTCAAGAAAGCCCGCAGCTGGGCGGAGGGAAACGTTCCGGAAATCGAGGGCCAGCTCGGCTTTGATTTTTGATGTTTTCCGCAGTTCCGGTCGCACTCATGTGCCACCCGCCGACGCGCATCGCATCGGCGTTTGATAGACAACTACGCATGCCTCTCATTCCCGAGGAGCCTCAGATTCACGAGAGTGCCCAGGGTCCCCGCGTCACTCCGGCCAATGGCCGCACCGCGCCGACCCCCCGCCCCGTACCCGGTCCGCGTCCCGCGGCTCCGTCGCGACCCGGCCGTCCGGGTCCCGCGCGGCCGATGCCGCCCGCGCAGCGCGCGACGCGCGAACCGGCCGTCAAGCCCGGGCCGCAGGCCCAGGCCGTCAAGCCGGAGCCGACCGCTCCGGCTGCCCCTGAAGCCTCCGCCGCCGCGGTTCCGCAGATCCAGCTGATCCCGGCTTCCGCCGAAGGCGCCATCGACGCCGCCGAGGAAGCCGTCGACCTGCTGCTCGACACGGGCCGCGCCCCCGGCGACATCCTGGTGATCACCACGGGCGAGCCGCACCCGTGGGCCACCCACGAGCTGTCCTTCGGCGACGCCGCCTACTGGGCCCAGCACGACGCCGGTGACGACGTCTTCTACGCCGACGCCGCCGCCCTGGACCGTGCCGCCACCCGCCCCGTGGTCGTGGTGGCGCTGAACGGCGGCAGCGAGCAGACGGCGGTAGCCGCCCTGCCGAAGGCCCTCACCCGGGCTGGCAGCGTGCTGATCGTCTGCGGTGATCCGCAGCACATCAACGCCATGCTGGGCGCGGGCGTCTGACGCTCCCGCCCGGCCCCGGCAGGGCAGACAGTGGTGGGGAGCCGCGGTCCGGGGGCGCGATGCGCCCGGTCGCGGCACCGGACGCCGTGGCACGGTGCGGTGTGTGACGCATGAGGCGCATGCGCCGCGTGCGACACATGCACCGCACCCACCGTGTGGCACGCTGTGGGCCGCGTCACGCCGCACACACCGTGTGATCCTGTCGGTGCTCGGTGCTCGGTGCTCGGTGCTCGGTGCTCGGTGCTCGGTGCTCGGTGCTCGGTGTGCTCGCTCGGGCCCGTGCGGATCATCCGGCCCCGCCATGCCTGGTGCGGCGCGGTCGTCAGCATGCCGGACGCGCTACGGCGTCGACGTAAGGCCGCCTTGCTGCCGCATGCGCCAGGCGCGGTGCGGCCGGAAGTCGATCCTCACCCGAGCTGATCCGATCCCTACCGTGCCGCCACGCGCCGTAACATCTCCGACGCCGCACCGCCCGTACGAGGCTGCGGGGGTTCACCCCGCGGGGCGCCGACCGCACCCATCTGATCCTCGGGTGACGACGTGGCACTTGGCCGACGGCCTCCGCGGCCTTCGCCGAGCACTTGCCAGCCCTCCCGGGTCAGCGTGATGTACGCCCCGCACCGCAGCCCGTGCAACGTACAAGCGTCCCGCAGCCCCCACATCCACGCCCCGTCCTCCTGCGTCCAACGCGCGTCCCCGTCCCGGCAGTAGAGGAGCACAGCGGTCCGCACGGGGGTGCGCCGCCGCAGGTCATGCGGGATGACCCGGCGCAACTGGGCGAGCAGGGCATTGCGGAACACCCAGCCATCCACCGCGCTCTCCCGACGCGCGAACGAGGCCGATGCCCGCACCCGCTCCTCCGGATCGAGCACGGCCACGATCGCGGTGGCCGGTGTGGGTCGGTGCCGGGTGTGCAGACCGCTCACGACCTCGCGCGGATTCCGGAGCAGAGGGATCTCGGCGGCTGACCACTGAGAAGGCTCGAGCATGCGGGTCGGCTGCGGGCTGCCATCGGGCATCGCGGCGGTGGTCAGGGAATCCGACGACGTGGATGCCGATGTGGACGGAGCGAATCCGAAGGTCACGATCCTCCCTTCGGCTACGCGCCCCTACACAGGGCGGGGGTCGGACTGGGGGAGCGCACCGCGGCACAGCCCTACCGGACCACGAGGGAGCCACGCGGGGAGCGCTGCCAATTCTTCCCGTCGTACTGGCTTGCGGCAACGAGCAATTGAAGCCGCTGACCAGTATCCGGTGATACGTCTCGCATATCCCTGCCCAGTGCGGCCCACGATGATGCGGGCGTCACCCTTGCACGGCCAGGACCAGCGGCAACACCCCCTCGGCGCCAGCCCGCCGGAGCATGCGCGCGGCCACCGCGAGCGTCCAGCCGGTCTCTGTCGCGTCGTCGACCAGGAGCACGGGTCCGGCCGCTGACTGGAGCGCCGAAGCCAGCGCGGGCGGGACCGTCAGGGAGCCGTCCAGAGCGCGCAGGCGCTGGGCGCTGTTGCTCCGTGGCACTCGTGTGTCCGCCGCCTCAGCCGCGTACTCGAGTGAGCCGAGCAGCGGCAGGCGGCCGATCTCCGCGATCCGCGCACCGAGTGACTGGATCAGCTGGGGCTTGGAACGCGAGGGCATGGTGACCACGCCGATGGGGCGAGGGCCGGCGTCGGGAGCGCCCGGGGCCCAGCCGCCAGGTCCCTTCGCCCAGTCGGCCAGCACCTCCACCACCGCCTTCGTGACGTCGTCGGGCACCGGGCCGTCCGGCGCCTGGGACCCGAGCATCGGACGGAGCCGGTTGCCCCAGCCGATGTCCGACAGTCGGCCGAGGGCCCGCCCCGGCGAGGCCTGTTCCCCGGCCGGGATACGACCCTTGAGGGTCATGCCCACGGCGGCGAGACCGGTGGGCCACATCTTGCGGGGCTCGACCTCGACTCCCGGGCGGGCGAGCTCGCCGCGCGCCGAATCCAGTGCCGTGGACGACACGGCGTCGTCGAAGCGGCTGCCCCCGCAGTTGTCGCAGCGCCCGCACGGTGCGGCTTCCTCGTCGTCCAGCTGGCGCCGCAGGAACTCCATGCGGCAGGAAGTGGTCGTGGCGTACTCGCGCATGGCCTGCTGCTCGGCCTGGCGCTGCTTGGCGACCCAGGCGTAGCGCTCGGTGTCGTACGTCCAGGGCTGGCCCGTCGCGATCCAGCCGCCCTGGACGCGCCGGACCGCGCCGTCGACGTCGAGGACCTTCAGCATCGTCTCCAGCCGTGATCTGCGCAGCTCGACGAGGGGCTCCAGCGCGGGCAGGGACAGCGGGCGGTCCGCCTGCGCCAGGACGTCCAAGGTGCGGCGCACCTGCTCCTCGGGCGGGAAGGCGAGCGAGGCGAAGTAGTTCCAGATCGCCGAGTCCTCCTGGCCGGGCAGGAGCAGCACCTCGGCGTGGTCGACGCCACGGCCCGCGCGGCCCACCTGCTGGTAGTAGGCGATCGGCGAGGACGGGGAACCGAGGTGGATGACGAACCCGAGGTCGGGCTTGTCGAACCCCATCCCCAGAGCTGACGTCGCGACCAGGGCCTTCACGCGGTTGGCGAGCAGATCCTCCTCGGCCTGCTGCCGGTCCGCGTTCTCCGTCTTCCCGGTGTACGAGGTGACGGTGTGGCCGCGCTGCCGGAGGTAGGCGGTGACCTCCTCGGCGGCGGCGACGGTGAGGGTGTAGATGATTCCGGAACCCGGCAGCTCGTTGACGTGGTCCGCCAGCCAGGCCAGACGGTGCGCCGCGTTCGGGAGCTGGAGCACACCGAGGCTGAGGCTCTCCCGGTCGAGGGGACCCCTGAGCACGAGGGCGTCCGATCCGCCGCCGGTGCCGAGCTGATCGGCGACGTCCGCGGTCACGCGGGCGTTGGCCGTCGCCGTCGTCGCAAGGACCGGGACGCCGGGCGGGAGGTCGGCCAGCATCGTCCGTAGTCGGCGGTAGTCGGGGCGGAAGTCGTGGCCCCAGTCGGAGATGCAGTGCGCCTCGTCGACGACCAGCAGGCCGGTCGCCGCTGCGAGCTTGGGCAGGACCTGATCGCGGAAGTCCGGGTTGTTGAGCCGCTCCGGGCTGACCAGCAGCACGTCCACGTCACCCGCGGCCACCTCGGCCTGGATGGTGTCCCACTCCTCGGTGTTGGACGAGTTGATCGTGCGGGCGCGGATGCCGGCCCGTGCCGCCGACTCCACCTGGTTCCGCATCAGTGCGAGCAGCGGCGAGACGATCACTGTCGGGCCGCCGCCTCGCTGCCGCAGCAGGGCCGTCGCGACGAAATACACCGCCGACTTGCCCCATCCCGTGCGCTGCACGACGAGCGCGCGCCGCTTGTCGGCGACCAGGGCCTCGATCGCCCGCCACTGGTCTTCGCGCAGGCGAGGGCCGTCCGGCGGCGGGGACCCGTCGGAGGTGGGGGAGGCGCCGCCGACGAGGCGGGCGAGAATGGCGTCGGCCGCCGTGCGCAGCTCTTCGTTGCTCATGACTCCATGCAACCCGATGGGTCTGACATCCGGCGAACTCGACCGCCGGATTGTGGATAAGTCTTGGCGTGTCCCTGGTCAGGGTTATCCACAGGCTCAACCGGAGCGTGTCATTCCGGTGCAGAGTCGGCGCATGACGAATCGCAGCGAACCAGCCGACTCGATCGACGAGACCGTGGTCACCCTCCGCACGCCCGCCGAACTGGCCGACGCCTTGCCGTACTTGCTTGGCTTCAAGCCCGAGAACAGCGTCGTCCTCATCGCCCTGCACGGCCCGCGCGGCCGCTTCGGTGGGCGGGTCCGACTCGGAGTGCCGCAGCGCGCGGAGGATTGGCCGCCAGTCGCCGAGCAGCTGGCCCAATGCCTCGTGAGCGGCGGCGAGCGGCGTGAGGCCCGGCCCGACGGAGCAGTCGCCTTCCTCTGCCAGGAGCCGGACGTGTTCGCGGGGGACACTTCCGGGCGCCAGGTCATGGAGCGTCTCAGGCCGCTGGCCCAGGCGCTGCGCACGGAGTGCGGCAGCCTGGACGTCCCGGTACTGGAAGTGGTGTGCGTCTCCGACGGCCGTTTCTGGACGTACTGCTGCCCGGACCAGCGCTGCTGCCCGCCGGAAGGCGTCCCCCTGCTCCCCGCGGGCACCTCCGTGCTGGCCGCGGCCACCGCCTACGCGGGCTTCCAGGTCGGGCCGGGACAGGGGCGGATCAGGACTCGCCTCACGCCCTGGCGGACCGCGGCCGCGGCCGATCAGGCGCGAGCTCTGCACCACACGGCCTGTGTACTCGTGCCCAGGTTCCTCGGGGAGGGCGGCCAGGCCGAAGTCGCCTCCGAGACGCTCAGCTTGGCCCGACGCGTGATGGAGCGCCTCGCGGCCGCGGCCCCCCTCGCGGACACGCGTGAAGCGGACGCCCAGGACGACGAACTGATCCGCGTCGACGAAGCCGCCGCGTTGATCCTCGGACTCCAGGACCGCACCACACGCGATCGCGCGGCGGAGTGGATGGAAGGCGAGGAGGCGGCCCCGGCGCTCAGGCTGTGGCGCGCGCTGGCACGGCGCTGCGTCGGAGAGTTCGGGCAGCACGCGGCCGCGCCACTGACACTCGCGGGGTGGGTCGCCTGGTCCCTCGGTGATCTCGCCGAGGGACAGGAAGCCCTGACCATGGCACTGATCGCCGACCCGCACTATGCCTTCGCCCTGCTCCTCCACCCGGTGTGCAGCATGGACGGGGATCCGGAACCGATCCGGCGCATTCTGCGAGGCGAGCGCTTCGAGCGGGGCGGGTACTCGGAAACCTCCGAGCGGGTCGAGCCCTCCGAACGGGTCTGGTCCTCCGAGCGGGGCGAGCGCTCAGAGCGGGCCGCGATGGCGGCGCAGACGAGCCCTGATCACTCGCAACCGTCGGGCGACACTGAGTCCTGGGAACTCCCTGGATCACCGGAAACCAGGCCTCCCGGAATCTCGCCCGAGCCCACGGGCGCCCTGGACTCCCCGCCCTCGGGTCACCCCGACCCCATGGATCACCCGGATCACCCGGACACCCCGCACTGTGCGGACACCCCGGAGTGCCCGGACACCCTGAACCGCGCCGACGCTGTGGACCACGCGGTCCCCAGCGCGGGCGTCAGGGCCGCACCTCGCGGTCGCCGCCGCCCTTCCCGTGCCTCCGGCCCCGGCTCGCGCGGCGGCGAGAGCGCGGGCACGGGGCCGCGGAACCGACAGCGCACGACCCGGCGCGGCACGAGGAACAGCAGGTGACTCGGCCCGCCGGGCAACGCCCGAAGTGGTCCGTGCTGGCGCGTGGGGCGCTGGTCGCCGCGCGATCACGCGGCCGGATGGGCGGCTTCTTGGAACACATGCGTGACTTGGAGCGCCCCCACACCGTTCACCTGAGTGGCGGTACCCGCGTCCGGGCCGTGCCGCTGTTCCGCGACCGAGTCTCCGTAGCGCAGAGAACGCAGAAGTGGCTGTCCCATGTCCGTTCCCGCCTCGCATCCTGTCTCCCCCAGGCCCGAGAGGGCCGACGGCACGGAGCCGCACGGCTTCCGGGCACCCGCACCGGTTCCCCGACGCCCGCCCACCGGCCCAGCACCCGGGACGCCACGTCCCACCGCACTGCCACCCGTGCACGACGCACTGGTCTGCGTCGCTCTGCCCGCGCTCGCGGTCTCCACGGACCAGGGGCAGCTGAACGGCCGTGGGCTGGAAGGGTTCTATCGCGCGGGCCGACGGATGCTGTCCCGCTGCCAGGTCCGCGTGGCCGGTCGGGAGCCGGTCGCGGTACAGGCGCGGATGCTGTCGGCGGACAGCGCCCGCTTCGTGGCGACGCTCCTCCCCTCAGCGGACGGAGGCCCGGACCCGGACATCGTCGTCGAGCGGACCCGGCACGCCGACGGCACGGAGAGGATCACCCTGCACAGCTCCGCCAGCCGACCCCTGAGGCTGCCGGTCGAGGTGTCACTGGGGACGGACCTCGCGGAGCTCGGCGCGGTCGCGTCCGGCCGTGCCGGTCCCGAACTGCCCGCCAGCGTCCACGACTCCGGCATGCGCTGGTCCTCAGGCCAGGGCCACTGCGTGGTCACGGCCGTCCCGGCACCGAAAGACGCGCTGGCATCGGCGGGGCTGCTGCGCTGGGAAGTGCACCTGCCGCCGGGAGGCAGCCAGAGCGTGGAACTGCGGGTGCGCCCGCACGGCGCGGGCCCTCTGAGAGCGGTCGGCCAGGGCGTGGCCAGCCCGCTGTCCGCCGCCCAGGCGACGGGAGACGACCCCGCCGTCCAGCGCCTGCTGGACACCTCGATGGCGGACCTGCGAGCCCTGCTGCTGCGCGACCCCGCCCACCCCGCGGATGTGTACGTGGCGGCTGGCGCGCCCTGGCGCTGCGGCCGCGCGCCCGCGGAGGCCCTCACGGCGGCCCGGATGACGCTGCCGCTCGGCACCCGGCTCGCGGAGGGCACGCTGCGTGCCCTGGCCCGCGACCAGCTCACCGCCCCCGGGCCACGGGCAGGCATGATCCCGGGGCCGATGAGGGACACAGGCCCCCACCTTCCACCCGGCTGCACGGGAGTCGAGGCCACCCTCCTGTTCCCGGCCCTCCTGGCCGAGGCCTGGCGCTGGGGCATGCCGCAGGCCGACGTGACGGAGCTGCTGCCCCCGGCGGAGCGATGCCTGAGCTGGCTCCTCGGCGCCGCGACGAGCGGGGGGTTCGTGCGGGACACCCATCCCGACGCCCCTTCCTCCGGTCCTGTCCGCTGCGAGACACAGGCCCACGCGCACCGGGCAGCCCTGCTGGGCGCCGACCTGCTCGACGCGCACGGACGCCCGGGCGGCGCGGACCTGCGGCAGTGGGCGGAACGGTTGCGAGCCCGTTTCCGGGAGCGGTTCTGGGTGCCGGACCGTACGGGTGGCAGGCCCGCCACGGCGCTCCACATCGATGGGCGGCCCTTGGCGCACCTGACCGGGGGCGCGGCCCACCTACTGGACACCGGTCTGCTCGGCTCAGGCGAGCTTGCCCCGGGCTTGCTCGACAAGGTGCAGACCGAGCAGGTCGCGAGGCTGCTGGGAGGACCGGCCATGGACTCGGGCTGGGGCCTGCGCAGCCTGGGCGCGAAGGAGGCGGCGTACAACCCCTTCGGGCACCGTGGCGGAGCGGTGCGTGTGCACGAGACGGCCGTCGCCGTCGCGGGCCTGGCCGCGGCGGGATACGAGAAGGAGGCCGGGTCCCTGCTGCGAGGAGTGCTCGACGCCGCGGCGGTGTTCGGGTTCAGGCTGCCGGAGATGTACGGCGGTGAGCAGCGGGTGGCGGACGGCGTGCCGCTGCCCCATCCCGCGGCCTGCCGCCCCGCGGCTGTCAGCGCGGCGGCCGGAGTCCACCTTTTGACGGTGCTCGCCGGTATTCGTCCGGACGCGCCAACGGGCACGGTGACGCTGCGGCCGGTCCGTAGCGCCCCCTTGGGCGAGCTCGGGCTGACGGCTCTGCGGGTGTCGGGCGCTCCGTTCTCGGTGCGTGTCAGTCGGCTCGGCCTGGCCATGGTCGAGGAAGCGGCCGACGGGCTGCAGTTGGGGGTGTGATGTCGCTGAGCGCGGGTGTACGGACAGTGACGGGCCGTACGGGAGGCTCCTGGGGATCGGGGCTGGAACCAGATGGCGTAGGAGGTGTTTATCGTCAGGCAGACGACTATGATCGCGGCATGTCGCCCTACGACCCGTCGGCCTTCCCGCCCTTCGCTGTCACCGTCGATCTGGTCGTGCTGACCGTGCGCCGCCACGCCCTGTGCGCGCTGGCCGTGCGCCGTGGTGAGCCGCCGTTCCAGGGACGTTGGGCGCTGCCCGGTGGGTTCGTGCGAGCGGATGAGGACCTGTCGGCGGCGGCAGCGCGCGAGCTGGCGGAGGAGACGGGGCTCTGCGCACACGACCCGGACAGCCCGGTCCAGGCCAATGGCGCACACCTTGAGCAACTGGCGACCTACGGCGACCCGAAGCGCGATCCCAGGATGCGCGTCGTCAGCGTCGCCCACCTGGCGCTCGCACCGGATCTGCCGGCGCCCCGGGCGGGCGGCGACGCGCACAGCGCGCGCTGGGCCCCGGTCGAGGCCCTGCTCCACCAAGGCGGGTACGGCCGCGAGGGAGAGCAGGCCGCGCCGCTCGCGTTCGACCACGCGCAGATCCTCTCGGACGGCGTGGAACGCGCGCGCTCGAAGATCGAATACTCGTCACTGGCCACGGCGTTCTGCCCGCCGGAGTTCACGGTCGGTGAGCTGCGTCGCGTGTACGAGGCCGTCTGGGGCGTCGCCCTCGACCCGCGCAACTTCCATCGCAAGGTGACGGGCACCCCAGGCTTCCTCGTGCCCACGGGCGGCACGACGACCCGCCAGGGCGGCCGCCCGGCTCAGCTCTTCCGGGCCGGGGGCGCGACGCTCCTCAACCCTCCGATGCTGAGACCCGACGCCTGATCCCGAGTCTGGATCACCGCTTCTCGCCTGCCGGAACAAGGCCGCGGCTGACGCGCGCGGCGCGCATCCTCGGTGAAAAGCCGGAAATGTCGCGTTATCTTGCTGCGGTACCCACGGGGTTCGTCCGTCCCCGATCCGGCGGACTCGCCCCGGCCGCCGCGCGGTCGCACCTGCTGCGAGAGAAGCGATGATCCAGGCCATCGGACTGACCAGCAACCCCCGCAAGGACCTCCCGCCCGCCGTCGACGATGTGTCCTTCGCGGCGCGGACGGGACAGGTCACCGCCCTCCTCGGTGCTCATGGTGCGGGCAAGACAACGACGCTCAGGCTGGCGCTCGAACTCCAACAGGGGCGCGGCGTCGCCTATTTCAGGGGGCGCCCGCTGCACCGCATCGCCCATCCCTCGCGCGAAGTGGGCGTCCTGCTCGGCGAGGTGCCCGGCCACCCGGCCCGTTCGGTCCGGGGGCACCTGCGCATGCTGTGCGCCGCCGTCGGCGCGCCCGTCGCGCGCGCCGATGTCGTGCTTGAGGCTGTCGGGCTCGTCAGCCTGCGCGACCAGCGCCTCGGCACGCTCTCGCGCGGCATGGACCGTCGCCTCGGGCTCGGCTGCGCGTTGCTCGCGGACCCGCACACGCTCGTTCTGGACGGACCCGTCGACGGGCTTTCGGTCCGGGAGGGCGAGTGGCTGCACGGCGTCCTGCGCGACCATGCCACACGGGGCGGGACCGTCCTGTTCACCACGGACGACGCCAAGGAGGCCGCGAGGGTCGCCGACAGGGTGGTCACGCTGGACGCGGGGCGACTGGTCGCCGATCAGGGCGCGGCGGAGTTCGCCCGCACCCGGCTCAGGCCGCGCGTCGCCGTCCGCAGCCCGCACGCGGCGCGCCTCGCCGCTCTGCTGGCCAAGGAGGCCCGCTCGCACCGGCGGTCCGTGGAGGTGGTGCGGGAGGACGGCAGCAGGCTGTCGGTGTACGGGAGCACGTGCGGAGAGGTGGGGGAGACCGCGTTCCGGCACGGCATCCTCGTCCATCAACTCGCTGATGAGGTCGGGGACGCGGGCCCCTCCCTGACCGATGAGACCCGGGAGCCCGAACCGAGGCGGGAGGAGGGCCGTGGGCCTGGACCCGTGTCGGCCCCACATGGCGCGTCGGCGCGAGGGGACGACTCGGTCTCGAGCGAGCCTCCCAAGCCGGGCACGTCCACCACGGGGCTTGGCGGGACAGCTGGTGAGGCTGACACGGCGGCCGGAAGCCCGTCAGAGGCGACGCGTGACGCACCGGTGGCAGACGCTGGCCGCGAGGAGCCGTCGGAGCGCCCGCCCGTGACGGCCTCCGCCCTGGGTGCGCCGGACCGCGCAGCCGCGTCCGCACCCGCTCATGCGGCGGCTCCCCTGTCGCCCCTGCCCCCTCCCATCGCCCTCCGCGCGGCCCCGAACCCGCTGCGCCCCCTGCGCTATGAGGTGCGCCGCGCGGTCGGTGTCGGTGCGGGATACCTCACGACGGCCGCCGTCCTCGCCGTCTCCGCGCTTCTGTGTCTGTTCCTCGCCCGAACCGGCCACACGCCGCAGGTCTACCTGCTGGCGGCCTGGCCCGAGGAGTTGCCCTTGCCGCCCGCTGCCCTCGGCGCCGGGCTGCTCGGCGCGCTGGCCTTCGGCGAGGAGTTCCGCCACCCCGCTCTGGCGGCGGACCGCGGGACCGTGCCCCGTCGCCTCGGCCTGCTCACCGCGAAGCTCGCTGTCGCCGCCGTCACCGCACTGCTGCTGGCCGGGCTCACCGTGGGGTGCGACGCCGCGCTGCTCCACCTGGTATACGGATACGAGCTCGCGGAAGTTCCCCCGGACTGGCTTTCGGCGAGCGCGAGTTGGATCGCCCTCATGATCGGCTGCGCGTGGGCCGGCGTCCTGGCGGCTGGAGTCTTCCGGTCCACCCCCGCTGGGCTCGCGGCCGTGCTGGCGGTGCCGATCGTCGTCGTACCGCTCGTACAAAAGGCGCTGGAGGGCCCGTCTGTGCGATCGGCGGCCGGGTTTCCGGGGCGGCTGCGTGAGCTCGCGCTGGTCGATTGGCCGTTCGGGGCCGAGCGGTATCTGGCCGGAGCGCTCCGGGTGATCGCCCAACCCGTAGGTAGCGCGCTGATGTTGTCGCTCACTGTGCTGCTCTGCGCGTATGTGCTGACGGGGATGCGGGGCAGGGTCCGCTGACGGCCTTCTGGCGCCTTTGGGGCCCGAGCTGTGCGCAAGTCTTCGCGGAGCAGCCACTTCTTTCCGATAAGGCGTCAATTGCAGCGAGGTAAGCGATCACCCTTTCGTGTGCTTTTCACCAAAGACCTCAAGGGACTTGAGGGCCAGGCCGACAACTGAATCCGTGAGTACCCTTGCGCACACCATGATGACCACCGCCCGTACCGCAGACGCCGGCCTCGCCGGTCCGACGGGCGACCTCGACCGCTACCCCTACGCGGAGACCCACGGCGCCGACCGCGTAGTGGCACCCGCCTGGGACGGCGCCGACCAGGACCTGGGCCGCGTAGGCCGACGGGCGGCGGGCAACCGCGGCCGCGGACTGCACGGCCAACTCGTCCAGCAGCTGGGCCAGATGATCGTTTCCGGGGACCTCGGCGCCGACCGGCCGCTCGTCCCCGAGGAGATCGGCCAGCGGTTCGAGGTCTCCCGCACCGTCGTCCGCGAATCGCTGCGCGTGCTCGAGGCCAAGGGCCTCGTCAGCGCTCGCCCCAACGTCGGCACCCGCGTGCGCCCGGTCAGCGACTGGAACCTGCTCGACCCGGACATCATCGAGTGGCGGGCGTTCGGACCGCAGCGCGACGACCAGCGTCGCGAACTCAGCGAGCTGCGGTGGACCATCGAGCCGCTGGCGGCCCGGCTGGCCGCCGGACACGGCCGCGAGGAAGTGCAGCAGCGGCTCTCCGACATGGTCGAGATCATGGGGCACGCCCTCGGCCAGGGCGACTCGATCACCTTCGCCCGCGCCGACGCCGAGTTCCACGCGCTGCTCATCCAGGTCGCGGGCAACCGCATGCTGGAGCACCTCTCCGGCATCGTCTCGGCCGCGCTCCACGTCTCCGGCGGACCCGTCACCGGCTGTGACCGCCCCACTGAGGCTTCGCTGGCCCACCACGCCCGGATCGCCGACGCCCTCGCCGCGGGTGACGGAGCCGCCGCCGAAGCCGCCATGCGCCAGCTCCTCACCGTCCACCCGGAGGTGGAGCGGGTCGTGCCCGCTCCTCGCGAGCACTGACCGCGCAGCCGCGTCGGCACCGCAGCCGTGCGCGCCGCGCAGCATCGTTTCGCTGCTCCGACTTCCGCTGACCTCTCCTCCGTCGCCGGGCTTTCCGGGCCCTTCCAGGGGCCGGGAGCCCGGCGACGCGGACATGGAGGCCGCGAAACCCTGGCGATCACGCCAGGGAGGTGGTGGGGTGGAGGGGGACGGCACGGCGGGACGCGTGCTCCGGAAGCGAGAAGCGCGCTTTCGGCCGGGAGGGATGCACCCTCCCGCCTGGTTCTGTGCGCTTCCAACTGGTTGATGGTTGAAGCTCCCGTCACCCCTTGGTTGAATCCTGGTCGATTTTGACCGCGTCTAGGTGTTTTTAGACGCATACGGGGTGTGACTCGGGCCACGTAGATTGGGCGTAACGCTCCCACGGACAGCGCGATGACCTAAGAGGTGACAGCCGAGGAGGGAATACAGCAGTCGTTCACGACGCTGTGCAGCTCCATGGCCCCGCCCGCGCCGTCGGCCCAATCCCCAGCCGCCGGTCGTCGGCTCCGATCCATGGTGGACGGGGCCGGAAGTCGTTTTCCAACGTTCCGAGAGGTTGTTCGTGTCGGCCAGCACATCCCGTACGCTCCCGCCGGAGATTGCCGAATCCGTCTCTGTGATGGCGCTCATCGAGCGGGGAAAGGCTGATGGGCAGATCGCCGGCGACGACGTGCGTCGTGCCTTCGAAGCTGACCAGATCCCGGCCACTCAGTGGAAGAACGTTCTGCGCAGCCTCAACCAGATCCTCGAGGAAGAGGGTGTGACGCTGATGGTCAGTGCCGCGGAGCCGAAGCGCCCCCGCAAGAGCGTCGCAGCGAAGAGTCCGGCCAAGCGCACCGCGACGAAGACGGTCGCGGCCAAGACCACCACCACGAAGCCCGCCACCGCCACAGCCGCCGCGAGGCCGGTCGGTGAAGGCGTGGCTGAGGACGGCACGGCCATCAAGAAGGCCGCCGCTAAGAAGACGACGGCCAAGAAGGCCGCTACGAAGAAGACCGCCGCCAAGAAGACGACGGCGAAGAAGACCGCCTCCAAGAAGGAGGCCGGTGAGCTCCTGGACGAGGAGGGCACCGAGGAGACCCCCACCGTGGGCAAGCCCGGCGAGGGCGAGCCTGCGGAAGAGGGCGCTCAGGGCTTCGTACTCTCCGACGAGGACGAGGACGACGCGCCCGCGCAGCAGGTCGCCGCGGCCGGCGCCACCGCCGACCCGGTCAAGGACTACCTGAAGCAGATCGGCAAGGTCCCCCTGCTCAACGCCGAGCAGGAGGTCGAGCTCGCCAAGCGCATCGAGGCGGGCCTGTTCGCCGAGGACAAGCTGGCCAACGCCGACAAGCTCGCCCCCAAGCTCAAGCGCGAGCTGGAGATCATCGCTGAGGACGGCCGTCGCGCCAAGAACCACCTCCTGGAGGCCAACCTCCGCCTCGTGGTCTCCCTGGCCAAGCGCTACACGGGCCGCGGCATGCTCTTCCTGGACCTCATCCAGGAGGGCAACCTCGGTCTGATCCGCGCGGTCGAGAAGTTCGACTACACCAAGGGCTACAAGTTCTCCACGTACGCCACCTGGTGGATCCGTCAGGCGATCACCCGTGCCATGGCCGACCAGGCCCGCACCATCCGTATCCCGGTGCACATGGTCGAGGTCATCAACAAGCTCGCGCGCGTGCAGCGCCAGATGCTCCAGGACCTGGGCCGTGAGCCCACCCCGGAGGAGCTGGCCAAGGAACTCGACATGACCCCGGAGAAGGTCATCGAGGTCCAGAAGTACGGCCGGGAGCCCATCTCCCTGCACACTCCGCTGGGCGAGGACGGCGACAGCGAGTTCGGTGACCTCATCGAGGACTCCGAGGCCGTTGTCCCGGCCGACGCCGTCAGCTTCACGCTCCTCCAGGAGCAGCTGCACTCCGTCCTCGACACGCTCTCCGAGCGTGAGGCGGGCGTCGTCTCCATGCGCTTCGGTCTCACTGACGGTCAGCCGAAGACCCTCGACGAGATCGGCAAGGTCTACGGAGTGACGCGTGAGCGCATCCGCCAGATCGAGTCGAAGACGATGTCGAAGCTGCGTCACCCGTCGCGCTCGCAGGTCCTGCGCGACTACCTGGACTAGGTCTCAGCGCCTCAGAAGGGCCCGGTGCCTCCCCAGGGGAGGCACCGGGCCCTTCGTCCGTCTGCGTGGCACGCATGCGGCACGTGTGACGTTCGTTGACTCTGGGTAGGCGATGGCAACCCAGAGTGAGGAGATCGCATGCGTCGTCCCTTCGCCCGAGCGCTGGCGGGAACGCTGGTCCTAGGGGCCGCGGCGGCCGTGCTGCCGCTGGCTTCCCCGCCCCCCGCGGCGGCCGACAGCGTGATCGTCGGCGGCAGGCCCGTGCGCGTGGCCGACAGCCCGTGGGTGGTGGCGCTGGCCAGCCGTGCCCAGTTCGGGGGTACGCGGTCCGGGCAGTTCTGCGGCGGTGTGCAGATCTCCCCTTCGACGGTGCTCACGGCCGCCCACTGCATGGGCGAGGACGTGCTCGGGGTGCCTCTCAAGGGCATGCAGGACCTGATGGTCATCTCAGGCCGCGAGGATCTGCGCACCGATGCCGGGAGCGAGATTCCGGTACGCAGCGTCTGGATCAATCCGGAGTACAACGCCTATACGAACGCCGGTGACGTCGCGGTGCTGAGGCTGTCCCGGCCGCTGCCCGAGGCGCGCACGATCCGGATGGCGGGCGCAGGGGACGCCGCGTACAAGCCCGGCACCAAGGCCGAGGTCTACGGCTGGGGCGATGCGACGGGGCTCGGTAACTACGCGCGCACGCTGCGTTCCGCGAGCGTGACGGTCTTCTCGGACGCGGTGTGCGAGCAGGCCTACGAGGGCAGCGTGGACGGCACGTACACCGCGTCGTCGATGGTGTGCGCGGGCGAGTCGGCGGGCGGGCGGGACGCCTGTCAGGGCGACAGCGGAGGGCCGTTGGTGGCGCAAGGCCGACTCATCGGGCTCGTGTCGTGGGGGAGCGGCTGCGGCCGGGCGGGGAGTCCCGGGGTCTATACGCGGGTCTCGGACGTCGTCCGGCTCATGAAGCGGTTCGGATGAGGCCGGGTGGCCGGGAGCCCGGAGGGCGCTTCCTGGGGCCTGGAGGCGCCCTCCTGAGGCGGAGCCTTAGAGGGCCCTCGACTGGCGCCTGAAGGGGCAAGGAGGGGGTCGCACGGGTGCTTTGGGCCTCCGGCGCCGCCTTTGCTCAATGGGGGCCGCGGGGCGGCCGACTGCCCTTGCGGGCCGAGGAACGCCAGCGGGCGGCTGCTCCTGGGTTACAGGGGCAGCCGCCCGGTCGCCGGTCTGGTGGTCCGGCGCTCGCTCGTCGTGGGTGTGACGCGTCAGCGTTCCTCTTCGGAGGTGTTGGACGGCACGGCCGTCAGGCGCTCCGTCTCGTCCTGTATCTCGGCGGCGATCTTCTTGAGTTCCGGCTCGAACTTGCGACCGTGGTGGGCGCAGAAGAGCAGTTCACCGCCACTGAGCAGCACGACGCGCAGATAAGCCTGGGCGCCGCAGCGGTCGCAGCGGTCAGCGGCCGTCAGGGGGCTCGCGGGGGTCAGAACAGTAGTCACGTCGCCTCTTCTCTAGCTCGACGAGCTGTCGTACCAGGGTCAACATCCAACCAGGCCGAAAACGTTCCCGCTCGTGGCTTTTCCTCGAATTTTTCTTTCGAGGCGGCTGTCTGCTGCCGGTTGGCGGCGAATGTGCCGTAGTGCGTGTCTTACGTGTCGTACGGTTTCGCGCTGTCTGTCAGGTCAGGTCCGTCCCGGCTGGCTTGCCGGTTGTTCATGAGGACGTGCCCGGAGCCTAAATGGTTCATGCCTGGAAGGGAACGTGACGTGCACTTCACTCCAACGAGGGATCGAACACGCGTACGCTTCTGGATTAGCCTGGACCTGGTCCAGGGCGAGTCGAGGGTGGCGTGGCAGCGGCTCTACCAGGCCTCGGTACCCTCTGACCGGCAACAGAAGCCGAGCCCTTACCCACAAGGGCATCCCTTGAAATTCAGCGAGGAGCGAACCGCGTGACCGCCGAGACGTCCGTGCCGTCCACAGCGTTGCTGACCGGAGCAGACCGGGACGGTTCCAACTACACCGCGCGGCACCTGCTCGTCCTGGAGGGGCTCGAGGCCGTCCGCAAGCGTCCGGGGATGTACATCGGGTCGACGGACAGTCGCGGCCTGATGCACTGCCTCTGGGAGATCATCGACAACTCGGTCGACGAAGCCCTGGCCGGATACTGCGACCGCATCGAGGTCATCCTCCACGACGACGCCTCCGTGGAGGTCCGGGACAACGGCCGAGGCATCCCCGTCGACGTCGAGCCCAAGACCGGGCTCTCCGGTGTCGAGGTCGTCATGACCAAGCTGCACGCGGGCGGCAAGTTCGGCGGCGGTTCGTACGCGGCTTCCGGCGGCCTGCACGGCGTGGGCGCCTCAGTGGTGAACGCCCTGTCGGCCCGCCTGGACGTCGAGGTGGACCGCGCGGGCCACACGCACGCCATCAGCTTCCGGCGCGGCGTTCCCGGTGCGTTCGCGAAGTCCGGGCCCGAAGCCCCGTTCGACACCGCGGCGCGCCTGAGCAAGGTCAAGAAGATCCCCAAGACCCGCACCGGCACCCGCGTGCGCTACTGGGCCGACCGCCAGATCTTCCTCAAGGACGCCAAGCTCAGCCTGGAGAACCTGCACCAGCGCGCCCGCCAGACCGCCTTCCTGGTGCCGGGCCTGACGATCGTCGTGCGGGACGAGTTCGGCCTCGGTGAGGGCGGCACGAAGGGTGAGGAATCCTTCCGCTTCGACGGTGGCATCAGCGAATTCTGTGAGTACCTGGCACAGGACAAGGCCGTCTGCGACATCCTGCGCCTCTCCGGGCAGGGCACCTTCAAGGAGACCGTGCCGGTTCTGGATGACCATGGCCAGATGACGCCCACCGAGGTCACCCGCGAGCTGGGCGTCGACGTCGCGCTGCGCTGGGGCACCGGGTACGACACGACGATCAAGTCCTTCGTCAACATCATCGCCACGCCCAAGGGCGGCACCCACGTCACCGGCTTCGAGCGCTCGCTCACCAAGACGGTGAACGAAGTGCTGCGCGGCCAGAAGTTGCTGCGCGTCGCCGAGGACGACGTCGTCAAGGACGACGCGCTGGAGGGCCTGACCGCCGTCGTCACCGTCCGCCTGGCCGAGCCGCAGTTCGAAGGCCAGACGAAGGAAGTCCTCGGCACGTCGGCGGCCAACCGCATCGTCGCCAACGTCATCGCCAAGGAGCTCAAGGCGTTCCTGACCTCCACCAAGCGCGACGCCAAGGCCCAGGCGCGCGCGGTCATGGAGAAGGTCGTCGCCGCGGCGCGCACCCGCATCGCCGCCCGCCAGCACAAGGACGCCCAGCGCCGGAAGACGGCGCTGGAGTCCTCCTCGCTCCCGGCGAAGCTCGCCGACTGCCGCAGCGACGACGTCGATCGCAGCGAGCTCTTCATCGTTGAGGGAGACTCCGCCCTCGGCACCGCGAAGCTGGCGCGGAACTCGGAGTTCCAGGCACTCCTGCCGATCCGCGGCAAGATCCTCAACGTCCAGAAGTCGTCCGTGTCGGACATGCTCAAGAACGTCGAGTGCGGCGCGATCATCCAGGTCATAGGAGCCGGGTCCGGCCGGACCTTCGACATCGACGCCGCCCGCTACGGCAAGATCATTCTCCTGGTCGACGCCGATGTCGACGGCGCGCACATCCGCTGCCTGCTCCTGACGCTCTTCCAGCGCTACATGCGGCCCATGGTCGAGGCGGGCCGCGTGTTCGCCGCCGTCCCGCCGCTGCATCGCATCGAGCTGGTCCAGCCCAAGAAGGGCCAGGACAAGTACGTCTACACGTACTCCGACCGCGAACTCCGCGACACGCTGCTCGAGCTCGAACGCAAGGGCGTGCGGTACAAGGACTCCATCCAGCGCTACAAGGGCCTTGGCGAGATGGACGCCGACCAGCTGGCCGAGACCACGATGGACCCTCGCCACCGCACCCTGCGCCGCATCAACATCGCCGACCTCGAAGCGTCCGAGCAGGTCTTCGACCTGCTCATGGGCAACGAGGTCGCGCCCCGCAAGGAGTTCATCACGAGCTCGGCGGCCACGCTCGACCGTTCGCGCATCGACGCGTAGCCGCGGGCGAGCCGTCGGCTCCGCTGCCGCGACAGGTGCCTCCACCCCTGGGTGGAGGCACCTGATCCACCCGCGATCCACCCCCGGTCCGATGCTCTGAGCAGGGCCGATTCCGTAACTTCGAAGGCGTCGCACTTTTTCGTCCGCGCATGCCATCGGAGGCCGTGATGCCCGGTTTCGCCAACGCGCTGCTGATCCTCGCCGCCGTCGCGCTGGTCGTCATACGCCAGATGAAGCCGCAGCACATGACAGGGGCCAGACGCTGGTGGCTGGTGCCCGCCGTGCTCGCCTACTGCGCTCTGCGGGAGTCGGGCCTCATCGACCCGCACCACTCCGCCGTCTCCCTCGCGCTGCTCAGCGGCGAGGTGCTCGTCGGCCTGCTGATGGGTGCCGCCTGGGCCCGCACCAGCCACGTCTGGTCCGAGCCCGACGGATCCGTGTGGAGCCGGGGCACCAGAGCCACCGCTGTGGTGTGGGGCATCGGCATAGCCTCGCGGCTCGGGCTGATGGGCATAGGCCTGCTCCTAGGCGTTCACCAGGGCGCAGGCGCGCTGCTCCTCGCGCTGGCGGCGTCACTCCTGGTGCGCGCGGGACTCCTGGAACTGCGGGTCCACGCCCTCCGCCCGGCCACCGCGCTCACCGGCGCCGTACGGTGAGGAGGCGCCCGTGCGGACGGGAGAGGAGTCGGCATGACGCGTGAGAGCTGGATGCGCTGGCCCGCTCGGGAGGCGCTCGCCGACGCGGCGATGACGCGGTCCCGACGGTTGCTCAACTGGGGCGTGCGCGTGGTGTTCCTCGGCATGATGCTCTGGAGCACTTTCAGACGGCGTGAGCTCCCCGGCTGGGGCGTCGCCCTGGCGGTGGCGGCGCTCGCTCTGTGTGTGGTGGTGATCGCGGGGTACTTCCGGGCCACGCTGGAGCAGCGTGCCTGGCCGTCTCTGCTGGCGCTGGGGCTGCTCATGGGCATGGGCGCCACGGCCCAGGCAACCGGGTTCGACGTTCCCGCGGCCGTGCTGTGGTGCGGCAGCGCGGCCCTGGCCCTGGAGCGGCTGCCACTCGGCGCGGCGGTGATCACCGCCGCGACGGCACTGGGAGCGTTCGCCGTGATGAACGAGGACCCCTGGCCGACCACGGCCGCCATCACCGTGGGGCTCGGTCTCGCTGGATACGTGCTGCGGCTTGACGCCGAGGCCAGGGGCAACGCCCAGCGGCTGCTCGCACAGGAGAGGGCGGCGCGCGCCGCGGAGACGGAGTCGGCCGCCTTGGCCGAGCGCGCCCGGATCGCACGGGAGATCCATGACGTGCTGGCGCACAGCCTGTCCGCCCAGCTGGTCCACCTGGAAGCGGCCCGGCTGCTGATCGAGCGGGACGCGGAGCGGCGGCAGGTCCTCGAACGGGTGGTGGCCGCACGGTCCATGGCCGCCGAAGGCCTCGCCGAGACCCGGCAGGCGCTGTCCGCGCTGCGCGGGGAGATGACGCCGGTCGAGGACTATCTGCGAGAGCTCGCCGCGTCTGACGGAGCCGCCGTCGCGGTCTCCGGCAAGCGGCGGCTCCTCGCGGCGGAGGCCTCGCAGGCGGTGCGCAGGGTGGCGCAGGAGGCCCTGACGAACGTACGGAAGCACGCGCAAGGGGCCAAGGTGACGGTGTGCCTGGCGTACGGAGAGGGGGAAGTCACGCTGGACGTAAGGGATTCGGGCGGGAATTCGGGTGAACTGGCCGCTTCGGGAGCTGGGTACGGTCTGCTGGGTATGCGCGAGCGTGCCGAGTTGCTCGGCGGTTCGCTGGAAGCGGGGCCGGACCAGGAGGGCTTCGCGGTGAGGCTGAGGGTGCCGGGATGACAGGGGACGAAGGGCACCGCGTCGGTGCCCCCATGGCTGGTGCTGGTGCTGGTGCTGAGGGCGGTGCGGGTGCTGGGCTGGGGCAGGACGGTCGCGCCGTGCAGGGGGCGACGGGTGGTGGCAAGGCGCCCGCGCGTGTGGTCGTGGTCGATGACCAGACCGTGGTGCGTGAGGGCATCGTGATGCTGTTGGGGCTGCTGCCGGGGGTCGAGGTGGTCGGTGCTGGCGGCGATGGCGAAGAGGCGGTGCGGCTCGTCGCGGAGCTGGCGCCGGATGTGGTCCTGATGGACCTGCGGATGCCGCGCTGTGACGGGGCGGAGGCCACCCGCCGGATCCGGGCCGAGTATCCGGGCACGCAGGTCGTGGTGCTGACGACGTTCGCCGACGACGAGTCGCTGTTCCCGGCACTGCGAGCCGGGGCGCGGGGATATCTCACCAAGGACGCCGGTGGTCACGAGATCGTGCGGGCCATCGAGGACGTGCTGTCCGGGGAAGCGGGGCTGTCGCCGAAGATCCAGCGGCGGCTGCTCGAGCGGCTCTCGGAGCCGGATCCCGCCACGAGACGGGCGGAGCCGCCGGACGGGCTGACCGTGCGGGAGACGGAGGTGATCGCTCTGATCGCGGAAGGGATGACCAATCAGGAGATCGCTAGAGCGCTGCACGTCTCCACCGCCACCGTGAAAACGCACATCAACAACCTGTTCGCCAAGGCGGGCCTCAAGGACCGGGCCCAGGCGGTGCGTTACGCGTATCGGCACGGTCTCGCGCAGCTGCCGGGGAGTACGCGCAGGTGAGGATCACCTTCACCTGATGGGGTGAAGAGCGGGGGGACAAGAGTCAGGGATCTTCCTGTTCTGCCCATCCTTGGGCACGCGGCCGAACATGGCTGCGGGCAAGGAGAGTTCGGTGGAGAACCACGACGGCCGCGATGCCGGGCGGGATCGGCCCGGTGATGTGAAGGATCCGTGGTACGACGAGCTTGCCTCTGGCTGGGGCGAGCTGGACGGCACGGGTACGCCGACACCGCCGGGGCCGGACGCCGCGGTGGCGCGGCCCGCCAGCGCGGCCGACATCTATCTGGAGGTGCAGGCGAGCGCCGCTTTCCAGGAGGTGCGCCGTCGCTACCGGAGGTTCGTCGTCCCGGCGGCGGTCGCCTTCTTCACCTGGTACGTGGCGTATGTCGTAGCGGCGACGACCGCGCCGGAGCTCATGGCACGGCCCGTCACCGGGGCCGTGAACGTGGCGATGCTCGCCGGACTCGCGCAGTTCCTCTCGACGTTCCTGCTGACCTGGGCGTATGCGCGGCATGCCCGGCTGCGGCGGGACCGGGCGGCGCTCGATCTGCGCTGGGCCGTGTTCGAGCAGGAGAGAGAGCGGGCGCTGAGGCAGGGGGCCGAGCGGTGACCGATGACCACCAGACGCTGGCGCTCGTGCTGTTCGGCGTGTTCGTGGCGGTCACGCTCGCGATCACGACGTATGTGAGCCGCAATCGCCACGGCTCGGCGGAGGAGTTCTATGCGGGCGGACGGTTGTTCTCGCCCATGGAGAATGGTTTTGCCATCGCGGGCGACTACATGTCGGCCGCCTCGTTCCTCGGCATCTCCGGGCTGATCGCGCTGTACGGCTACGACGGGCTGCTGTACTCGGTGGGGTTCCTCGTGGCCTGGCTGGTGGTGCTGCTGCTCGTGGCCGAACTGGTCCGCAACTGCGGGAGGTTCACCCTCGCCGACGTGGTCGCGGCACGGATGCGGGAGCGGCCGGTGCGCATCGCCGCGGGAACGTCCTCGGTCACCGTGTCCGTGCTCTACCTGGTGGCGCAGATGGTGGGGGCGGGCTCGCTGGTCGCGCTGCTGCTCGGGGGCACGAGCGAGGCCGCGCAGGCGTGGACGGTGATCGGTGTCGGCGCGCTCATGGTGATCTATGTGTCGATGGGAGGGATGCGGGCCACCACATGGATCCAGATCGTGAAGGCGGTCCTGTTGATGGGCGGCACGATCGCGCTGACCGTGCTGGTCCTGATGCGGTTCCACGGCGACTTCAACGAACTGCTGCGCACCGCCGCCGACCGCAGCGGACACGGGCGTGACTTCCTCGCGCCCGGCCTGAAGTACGGCGGGGACTGGACCGCGCGGCTCGACTTCATCAGTCTCGGCCTCGCGCTCGTGCTCGGCACCGCCGGGCTGCCCCACATCCTCTCCCGCTTCTACACGGTGCCGACCGCGCGTGCCGCGCGCCGTTCCGTCGTCTGGTCCATCGGCCTCATCGGCGGTTTCTACTTGATGACGATCGTGCTCGGCTTCGGCGCGGCCGCGATCGTCGGCACCGACGCGGTGCGGGGATCGAACGCGGCGGGGAACACGGCGGTTCCGCTCCTCGCGCTGGATCTCGGCGGCGGCGCGGATTCCACCGGTGGAACGGTTCTCTTCGCGGTCGTCGCCGCCGTGGCGTTCGCCACGATCCTCGCCGTGGTCGCCGGGATCACGCTCGCCTCATCGGCGTCCGTGGCCCATGACCTGTACGCGTCCTTGCGGCGCAAGCACGGCAAGCAGCGCAGCGAGGTCGCGGTGGCGCGCGTCGCCGCCGCCGGGATCGGCGTCGTGGCGATCGGGCTCGGGCTGCTGGCCCGCGATCTCAACGTCGCGTTCCTGGTGGGCCTGGCCTTCGCGGTCGCCGCGTCCGCCAATCTCCCCGTGCTGCTCTACTCGCTGTTCTGGCGGAACTTCACCACCAGGGGCGCCGTGTGGTCGGTGTACGGGGGCCTGCTGCCCGCCCTTGTGCTCGTCATGCTGTCGCCCGTGGTTTCCGGGAGCCCGGAGTCCCTGTTCCCCGGCGTGGACTTCCAGTACTTCCCGCTGGACAACCCGGGGCTCGTGTCGATCCCGTTGGGCTTCCTGGCGGGCTGGCTCGGCACGGTCACCTCCAGGGACCGCGCGGACGAGGCCAAACACGCCGAGACAGAGGTGCGGTCGCTGACCGGAGCGGGCGCCGTGTGACCGCGCCGAAGCCACGGGGTGCCGCCGCACGGGTGCGGCGGCACCGCGTCAGCGGCCGGACACCCACTCGTAGCGATGCTCAGGCCGCCCCGTGTCGCCGTACTTCAGGCTCAGCCGCACCCGCCCCGTGCGCTCCAGCAGCTTCAGATAGCGCTGTGCGGTCTGCCGGCTGAGCCGGGTGTGTTCCCCCAGCTCCTGAGCGGAGAGCGGCCCCTCAGCGGCCATCAGGGCCCTGCGGACGAGCTCCGCGGTGGTGGGGGAGTGTCCCTTGGGCAGCTCGGGCGCCGTAGTCGCCGAGAGCGCGCCGAAGATCCGGTCGACCTCGGCCTGCTCCGCCTCGCCGCCGTCGTCCAGGGTGCGCCGCAGCGTCGCGTACGCGTCGAGCTTCGTCCGCAGACCCGCGTACGAGAACGGCTTGACCAGGTACTGCAGCGCGCCCTGCCGCATCGCCGCCTGTACCGTGGCGACGTCACGCGCCGCCGTCACCATGATCACGTCGGTCTGGTGGCCGCGTTCGCGCAGCGTCCGCACCACGGCGAGCCCCGTCTCGTCCGGCAGATAGTGGTCCAACAGCACCAGGTCGATGGGCACTTCCTCGACGAGCCGCAGCGCGTCGGCCGCATTGTGGGCCCGCCCGGCCACGCGGAAGCCCGGGACCTTCTCCACATAGGCGGCGTTCACGTCCGCGACGCGCGTGTCGTCGTCCACCACCAGTACGTCGATCATCGGGCCTCCTCGGCAGTGACCGGTCGCGGTTCCGCGAGCCCTTCGGGCAGGACGACGGTGAACTCGGCGCCCCCGTCGGGACTCGTCCCGAGCCGTACGCCACCGCCCTGCCGTTCGGCCAGCCTGCGCACCAGAGGCAGGCCGATGCCCCGTTGGCCGTGCACCGGCGGCTCCTTCGTCGTCCAGCCCTCCGTGAAGACCGCCTCGTGCTGCTCAGGAGGAACACCGGGACCGGAGTCGCGCACCTGGAGCACGACCGTGCGTCCCTGTAGACCCTCGGTACGCAAAACGACCTCCACGCGTGCGTGCCGTGTGCCCGCCGCCGCGTCCAGCGCGTTGTCGACGAGGTTCCCGACGATCGTCACGAGGCCCCCCGGGTCGACGAGCCGGTCGGGCAACACGGAGCCTTCGGAGACGGCGAGCGCCACGCCCCGCTCCGCGGCCACCGTCGCCTTGCCGACCAGAAGAGCCGCCAGCAGCGGATCCTGGATCTTCTCGGTGATCTGCTCGGCGGTCACCCGGTGCGCGCCCGCCACCTCCCCGACGAACTCCGCGGCCTCCTCGTACATCTCCAGCTCGAGCAGGCCGAGCAGCGTGTGCATGCGGTTCGCGTGCTCGTGGTCCTGGGCGCGCAGGGCGTCGATCAGACCGCGCGTGGAGTCGAGCTCGCGGCCGAGCTGCTCCAGTTCGGTGCGGTCGCGCAGGGTCGCCACGGCGCCCCCGTCGTCCGTGGGCATGCGGTTGGCGACCAGGACGCGCTGGCCGCGCACGGTCAGCAGGTCGGTGCCCGTGACCCGTCCCGCGAGGACGTCCGTGGTGCGCCCCGGGCCGAGCGCCGCGTCCAGCGGCCGGCCGATCGCTTCCGCGCCGAGTCCGAGGAGCCGCTGAGCCTCGTCGTTGAGCAGCCGTACGCGCCCGCCGCGGTCCAGGGCGACGACGCCCTCGCGGATGCCGTGCAGCATCGCCTCGCGCTCCGCCAGCAGCGCCGAGATGTCGGAGAAGGCGAGGTCCCGGGTCTGGCGCTGCACCCGTCGCGAGATCAGGTACGCGGCCAGCGCGCCGACGGCGAGTGCCCCGCCCGCGTACGCGAAGAGGCTCGGGATCGTGTGGATCAGCCGCTCGCGGACGCTGTCGTACTCGATGCCCACGGAGACGGCACCGACGATGTCGCCGCCCGCGACCCGCAACGGCACCTTCCCGCGCGCGGAGCGGCCCAGCGTGCCGCTGTCGATCTGCATGACGTCGCGGCCGGCGAGCGCGTCGCTGGGGTCGGTGGACACGACCTTGCCGATCTCGCCGGGGTCGGTGTGCGACCAGCGCACCCCCAGCTTGTTCATGATCACGACGTACTCGGCTCCGCTGGCCTCGCGGATGCGCTCGGCGGCCGCCTGCACGGGCCCGTCGGCCGCCGGACGCGTCGAGGTGAGGTCCTGGACGATCCGCGGCTGCGCCGCCGTCGTCTGGGCGATGGCGAGCGCGCGGCGCATGGCCTGGTCGTCGAGCTGCTTGCTGAGCGGCGCGAGGAACAGACCGGTGGCGAGCACGGTGACCCCGGCGGCGATCGCCAGCTGCATCAGCAGGACCTGCGAGAAGACGCGCCGCGGCAGGCCGAGGCGTAGACGTCGGGCAGGGGGAGTCGGGCTCATGGGTACGAACGGTACGGCGGCGGACGGAGTTCTCCGAGGGGAGTGTGGCGGGGATCTCCTGGGGCTGCAGCTCTCAGGGGGATCTCTTGGAGCCGCTGCTCTCAGCCGCCTGCCCCGCGCGTGGGGGCCTCGTCGGTGATCTCGCGCACGGCCACCACGTCCATTCGCGCCGGGGACCCCAGCGCCGCGCCGCAGCTCTCCGGTCGCGGCGGCAGCGAGGAGCCCTGGGCGACGGTGACCTGCCAGCGGCGGCCGTCGGCGTGGGCGACCGTGACCGTCCAGCGCGGGGCGTCGCCCTCCGTGCGCACGACGCTCAGGACGTCCGCCCTGTGCTCCCGGGCGGCCGAGCGCACCACGAGCTCCGCGGCCTGTCCGGGACGGTCCCAGGCGGAGTTCCCCCGGCAGCCCTGGGTGACGACGCGTCCCTCGCGCACGCCCTGAAGGATCTCCTTCACCGCGGGGGCCGCTGTCCGTCCGTACGCGTATCCATACGGCAGGACGAGCAGCGTGGGGGAGAAGCGATGACCACCTAGATGAGTGATCTCCCAGACCCCCTCCTCGCCCGATGCGGCGAGTTCGGCGGCCAGCGGGCGGCCGAGCAGGGCACAGCAGCGGTCACGCTTGCCGTTCGTGCACACGAGCGCGAGCGGCTCGCCGGTGTGCGGTGCGCCGAAGCCGCCGTGGTCGCCTGCGCCGAGCGCGGCGAAGTCCAGGTCCAGCAACTGCCGTGGCTCGTCGATCACATGGGAGCGCAGCCAGGTCGCGCCCGGCGACGTGTGAGCCACGAACACCCGGTGCCGCGCGGGCGTGTGGCAGTCGGCGTGCCGCCCCGGGCGGCGGATGAGCGCGACGCGCACGCCGGTCGACTCGGCCGCGCTCTCCAGGGCGCGGCCGACCTCCGGGTCCAGGTGGCTGGACGTGAGCGCTTTGGCGCCCCAGGGGCCGGACTGTTCCAGGAGCAGCCAGGTCCTGGCGGTGGCCGCGGTGCCAGCGAGAGGCTCGTTCAGGTCCCGCGAGGCGGTCGCGCACGTACTCACGGAGGTGAGCCTAACCCGCGCCCGCCCCGGCGTGATTCACGCCTCCGGCGTGGTGGGCAACGGCTGCGGCGGCCGCAGCCCGACGTACTGTCCGACCGGACGCATCCGCATCGGCCGTTCCTCGTACTCCTCCATGGCGTGCGCGATCCAGCCGGCCGTCCGCGCCACCGCGAAGATCGTCTCGCCGGCCTCGGCGGGCATGCCGGACGACACGGTGAGCACGGCGAGCGCGAGGTCGACGTTGGCCCGCAGGTCGGTGTGGCGGGCGGTGGTCGCCACGACGTCGCGCGCCGCGGCCAGGGCGGGGCCGGCCTTCGGCATCACCTCGAGGAGGCCGAACAGCGCCTGCGCGCGCGGGTCCTCGCCCGCGTAGAGCCGGTGGCCGAGCCCGGGGACGCGGCGGCCCGCGCGCAGCTCGTCCGCGACGACCGGTACCGCGCTTCCCCGGTCGAGCACCTCCAGGAGCATGCGGTGCGCGAGGCCGCTCGCCGCGCCGTGCAGCGGGCCCTCCAGGACGCCGAGGCCCGCCGACACCGCCGCGTACGGGTGGGCGCGCGCGGACGCAGCGACGCGGACCGCCAGGGTGGACGCGGCCAGGTCGTGGTCCACGAGCAGCGCGAGGGCCGTGTCCAGGGCGTGGAGGGCGGCCTCCTCGGGCTTGTGGCCGCTGAGCCGCCCCCACAGGCGCCCGGCGAGCGGCCCGCCGTCGCGATGCGTGTGCAGGACGGGCGGCAGCGCCGCGACGAGGGTGGGGATCAGGGTGCGCGCCGTGCCGACGACCGCCTCCTCGGAGAGGTCGAAGCGGAGCGGGTCGGCGGCCGCCGCCGAGATGGCCGCCACGCGCAGCCGGTCGGTGGGGGCGCAGTGCGCGGGCAGCGCGCGCACGGCGAGCCGTGCGGCCCCCGCGGGTTCCGGCGGGGGCGTGAAGTGGATGCCGGGGCGCAGGACGCCGGTCCACAGCCACTCGGCGACCTCTTCGTAGGAGTGGCCCAGGGCCAGTTCGGCCGCGTCCACGCCGCGGAAGTAGTAGCGGTCCTTGTCGATGAGCGTGATGCGGGTACGGACAGAGAGCTCGTTGGCGGCCGCCGCGGCGGCGGGTTCGCGCCGGTTCCGGCGTGCGAGTGCCCCGACCTCCTTGGGGTCGAAGGTGCTGCCGCGCCCTCCGGGGCCGCGGCGGCTGCTGAGCTGACCGCGGCTCACATAGGCGTACACGGTCTCGGGCTTCACTCCGAGCAGTTCCGCGGCCTCCTTGGTGCTGATCCGTCGCCTCTCGCGTGCGACCGCACCCGCTTCTTGATCCGTCATGGGCGTCACCGTATCTGTGTCTCGACACCTGCATTTGTGCATTGATTCAATCAATATTGACAGAACTCGAGTCAAGCATGGACAGTCAAATCAAGTCCAGGGAGGAAGTCGAGGAACACCCATGCCGATCAATGGCTCCGCCGCCGCCCCCACCACCCCCACAGCCCCTGTCACCCCGGGGAGCCCTGTCGAGGTCCCCAGGGGCCTCGCGGGTGTCGTCGTCACCGAGACCCGTCTCGGGGACGTTCGGGGACGCGAGGGCTTCTACCACTACCGCCAGTACTCCGCCGTGGAGCTCGCGCAGACCCGCGGCTTCGAGGACGTGTGGCACCTGATGTTCCACGGCTCACTGCCCGGCGTCGCGGAGCGGACCGCCTTCGCCGAGCAGGCCGCGGCGCTGCGGCACCTGCCCGACGAGGTGCGCGCGGCGCTGCCCGACATCGCCCGCGCCAGCGCGCTCTCCGGGCCGCTCGCCGGACTCCGCACCGCACTCTCGCTCTTCGGCGCCTCGAAGGGGTTTCGGCCGGTGTACGACATCGACGGTGACCGGCGCCGCGCCGACGCGCTCGCCGCCTCCGCCGTCGTGCCGACGCTGCTGACCGCGCTGTACCGGCTAGGCCAGGGCCTCGACCCCGTGGAGCCGCGTGACGACCTGTCGTACGCCGCCAACTACTTGTACATGCTGACCGGTTCCGAGCCGGACCCGGTCCGGACGCGGGCCATTGAGCAATACTTGATCTCCACCATTGATCACGGCTTCAACGCGTCAACGTTTACGGCTCGTGTCATTACGTCGACCGGTGCGGACGTCGCCGCGTGTCTCGTCGGTGCCGTCGGCGCGCTCTCCGGCCCCCTGCACGGCGGTGCCCCGAGCCGTGCCCTCGACACGCTCGACGCGATCGGTACGCCGGACCGCATCGACCCGTGGATCCGTGAACGCGTCCTGGCGGGCGAGCGCATCATGGGCTTCGGGCACCCCGTCTACCGCACCGAGGACCCGCGCTCGCGGATGCTCCGTGGCATCGCCCAGCAGTTCGGCGGCGACCTCGTCGAGTTCGCCGTGGAGGTCGAGCGGCAGGTCGAGGCGATCCTCGCGGAGCTCAAGCCGGGGCGTGAGCTGCACACCAACGTCGAGTTCTACGCGGGTGTGGTCATGGAGCTGTGCGGGCTGCCGCGTGAGATGTTCACGCCGACGTTCGCCTCCGCGCGGGTCGTCGGCTGGAGCGCCAACATCCTGGAACAGGCGGAGGACTCGAAGATCATCCGCCCGGCGGCGCGGTACGTGGGGGTGGAGCCGCCGGTGGCGGTGCCGCCGCTCGCCTGAGCGGCGCCCCGCCGAACGCCCGCGCGGGGCCGGTGGCCGCGGAACATCCCCGATCACGCTGTGGACGGGGGTGTTCCCCTGCGCTGGGCGGCCAGGGCGCGCTCGAAGATCCGGAACATGCGCCCTTCCGCGCTGTCCGCGGGCAGCTGGCTCTTGTGGACCCGGGTGGCGTTCCAGTAGCGCAGGAAGGCGGGGCTGGACAGCAGGCTCGAGGCGTAGACGACGAGGTCGTCCTCGGAGAACGGCGCTGCGGCGCAACTCCGCCCGGGACGCCGTCAGTTCTTCCCTCTGATGTGCGAGCTCTTGTCTCTGGAGGCGCAGCTCACGCTGTTGCATGAGCAGGGTGACGATGAGCAGGAGGACGCCAGGCCCACGAGCGCGATGCCGGCGGTGACGGCGCTGCCCCACAGGAGGGCGGTGCGTGCCGAACGCCATGCCTGTCGACCCGGCATCAGTCACCCCTGGGCGGGATTCTTCCCAGGGGTGGGGGCGAGAAACGGCGCCCGAGGTGGCGGGCGCCGCAGGGCTGTGTGACCCGTGGCCGGTCAGGCGTCGGGGATGTCGGGCCTGGCCCGGATGAGGGTGTCTCGGCTGATCACGACGATGAGCTGATCGTCGGCGCGGGTCACGCCGTCGGGCAGTGAGTCCTCGAGCGCGGTGGTCATGTCCGTGCCGAGCACGGCGAAATCACCGTGGGGCAGTTCGAAGATATCCGGGCAGTTGGCGCCGCCGAGGCTGCCCCGCTCGCGCGGAGTGTCACCTATTCGGCGGAGAGGGTTTTCGGGCATGACAAAGCTCCGTTGCGCGAGAGGGAAAACAGCTGCGAGAGGGAACGCGGCCGCGTGAGGAAAGGGCGCGCGGTGGGAATGGCGCGCGGAGGTAATCGTGGAGAGTGGAGGCGCCTGTGGTGGGGGATCGCCCACATGAAGGCGGCTCGGAGGCGGAACGCCGGAGTCGGGCGCCGCGTCCGGTTCCGGGAGCGGATCAGGCCTTGGGGATGTCCGGCTTGGCCCGGATGAGGGTGTCTCGGCTGATCACGACGATGCGTTCGTAGTCGGCGCGGGCCGCGTCGGCGGGCAGGACGCCCTCCAGAGCGGCGGTCATCTCGGTTCCGATCACGGCGAAATCGCCCGTGCTCAGTTCGAAGATGTCGGGGCAAGTCTGGCCAGTAGCGCTGCCTCGCTGGCGGGGAGAGGCGCCGATACGGCGCAGGATGTTCAAGGGGATCGTGGTCCTTGGGGGATGAGGGAATGGGGGTGTTGAGGCGACGACAGATTAGCCGCTGTTTTTCGCCGGAGCGCGTTGTGGCGTGCTCCAACTGGACTCATCCCAAGGGGGGTTAGAGCCGGTCAGTCGCCGGGCGGATTCCCCACGACCCACCACTCGTCGGTGTCCGCCTCCCGGAGGTCTCGGGCCAGGCGATCCATGACGCGGCCCAGCTCCGCTTCCTCGGAGGAGGAGCGCAGGCTGGCGCGGTGGTGGCGGGTGGCTTCCCAGTACGCGCGGAAGACCGGGTTCTGGCACATCACTCGAAGGTGTCCGTACAGCTCTCCCAGGTTCATGGCCCCGGTCCGGTAGGCGTGGAGAGCGTTGGTGTAGAGGGCGTTGGCGAACAGGAACTGCCGCTGCCGCTCCGGGGGCACCTCGTCTTCGTAGGTGTCCAGGACGGCGGCGAGCGCCTCGTCCTCCATGGCCTTGCAGAGCAGGGCGAAGTGCAGACGGTGCTGCTCGGCGAGAGCCAGGTGCCTGCGGAGCCGGGCGGCCGCGAGGGTCAGTGCTCCGGTCGTGATCGCGAGCCCCGCCATGGCGGCCGGACCGATCCCCCGTATCCAGTATTTCTGTGTGGCCATGTCAACCCCCGAATCGGGCGGCCGTCCGCCGGTCTTCGGGTGCGGGGCGGCAGGGTGCGACCGGCGAGCGATGGGCGGCGCTTGCCGTCTCCCAGGGTGCCGAGCGGCTCTGATCGGCCGGGAGGCGGAGAAGAGGCGCACGGAAGCACGGCAGGGGACCGGGCTCACACATCCCTGGGCCGTGCCCAATGTGTGCCCCAAGAGCGCCACGGAGAATCGTTCGCCTACCGGCACGTCTACGCGCACATATCCTGGAGCCGTCTTCAAATGCCGTACATGGCTGTACATGGACCGCACATGGACGTCACATGGTCGTCCCCAGTGAGGTGTACGCGCATTGACGACTTGATCCATCTTGATGTGTGTTGATGCGAGGGGCCACGCGTGAGTGAGCAGCAGATTCCAGTCGTTGTCCTGACCGGCTTCCTCGGGTCCGGCAAGACGACACTGCTCAATCATTTGCTGCACCGCAGCGGCGGTACGCGTATCGGCGCGATCGTCAATGACTTCGGTTCCATCGAGATCGACGCCATGGCCGTGGCCGGGCAACTCGGCGACTCCACTGTGTCCCTCGGCAACGGATGCCTGTGCTGCGCGGTGGACGCCAGCGAACTCGACGTGTACCTGGAGCGGCTCGCGAGCCCTTCCACGGGCATCGACGTCATCGTCATCGAGGCGAGCGGCCTCGCGGAGCCGCAGGAACTCGTGCGGATGCTGCTCGCCAGCGAGAATCCGGGCATCGTCTACGGAGGCCTGGTGCAGGTGGTCGACGCCGCCGAATTCGACGCCACCAGGGAGCGGCACCCCGAGGTGGACCGGCATCTGAGGATCGCCGACCTCGTCGTGGTCAACAAGACCGACCGCGTGCCCGCCCCGGAGCGTGATCGCGTGCTCGACGCGGTCAGGGGCCGTACCGACCGGGCGGCCGTCGTCGCCGCCTCGTACGGGCGCGTGGACGTGGGGCTCGTCCTCGACCGCAAGCCCGTGGGGGAGCGCGTCGGGCAGTTGTCGTTCGACGACCTGCACGACCACGGCGAGGGCGACCGGGGTGAGGACGGCGGCGACTGCCAGTGCGGCGACCCCGGGCACGCCCACCTGCACGCCGCGTACGACAGCCTCGCCTTCACCTCCGAGGCGCCGCTGAACCCCCGGCGGCTGATGGCCTTCCTCGACAGCAGGCCCGAGGGGCTCTACCGGATCAAGGGCCATGTCGACTTCGGGTCCGCGGACGCCCGCAACCGGTACGCCGTGCACGCCGTGGGCCGGTTCCTGCGCTTCTATCCCGAGCCGTGGGCGCCCGGCGAGAAGCGGCTCACCCAGCTCGTCCTCATCGGGTCCGGCATCGACGTACCGGCGCTGCACGCGCGGCTGACCCTGTGCAGGGAGAACGACGAGGACGCCCCGCACGCCGATGAGTTCGGGATGTGGGGCGTCCTGCGCTACGTACAGGAGCCGGAGGCGGGCGCCGACCCTGATGCCGTGGCTGGGGGAGTGCCGGGCGCGGGGGCCGCGACCGAGCCGGGTCTGGACCCCGGAACGGATCTCGACCCCGAGACCGAGATCGAGCCCTAGCCGACGGATGAGCCCTGGCCGACGGATGAGCCCTGGCCGACGGATGAGCCCTGGCCCAGAGGCGAGTGCCAGCCAAGGGCCGAGTGCCAGTCCAGGGCCGAGTCCCAGCGCCCACGGCAGAGGCAGAGGCTGAGGCTGAGGCTGAGGCCGAACTCTGGATGAGGCGGAACCCTGCCCGGGCCTGACCCGAGCCCGAGCCCGAGCCCGACCCGACCCCGAGCCGAAGCCGAGCCCAGCCGGACGCCGGGCCCCGCCCCGAACGCGTCGCTAAACCGGCCCCGCCACCGCCGCCACCGGCTTCGCCAGGGAGACCCCGGAGCCGTCCCTGCGCGGGTCGGGCTCGGGCAGCTCCGTCGGCGTGCCGTTGCGCTGTGCCGCGCGCGGGGGCGTCGGCCCCGCCCAGCCGAAGCTCAGGCAGTCCTCACCCTTCAGGAGCCGCTGGCAGCGCACGCCACCCGTGGCGCGGCCCTTGCGCGGATACTGGTCGAACGGGGTGACCTTCGCCGTCGTCTGCACCGAGTCGTCGAGCGTGCCGCGCGCGCCCGCGACCGTGAACACCACCGCGTCCACCGCGGGGTCGATCGCCGTGAAGGAGATGACCTTGGCGCCGTCCGAGAGCTTGATGCCCGCCATGCCGCCCGCCGGGCGGCCCTGCGGGCGGACCTGACCCGCCGGATAGCGCAGCAGCTGCGCGTCGTCCGTGATGAAGACCAGGTCCTCCTCGCCCGTGCGCAGCTCGACGGCGCCGATGACGCGGTCACCGTCCTTCAGCGTGATGACCTCCAGCTCCTCCTTGTTGGAGGGATAGTCCGGGACCACGCGCTTGACCACGCCCTGCTCGGTGCCGAGGGCCAGGCCCGGCGAGGACTCGTCCAGCGTTGTCAGGCACACCAGCTTCTCGTCCGACTCCAGGGACAGCAGCTCCGTGACCGGCGCGCCTCCGGAGAGGTTCGGCGCGGACGCCGTCTCCGGCAGCTGCGGCAGGTCGACCACGGAGATCCGCAGGAGGCGCCCCGCGGACGTCACGGCCCCCACCTCGCCGCGCGCCGTCGACGGCACGGCCGAGACGATCACGTCGTGCTTGACGCGCTTGCCGTCCGCGTCCGCCAGCGGCTCGCCGTTGGCCGTGCGCGCCAGCAGGCCCGTCGACGACAGGAGCACCCGGCAGGGGTCGTCCGCCACCTGGAGCGGCACGGCGGTGGTGGTGGCGCCGGAGGACTCCAGCAGGACCGTGCGCCGCTCCGTGGTGAACTTCTTGGCGACGGCGGCCAGTTCCGTCGAGACCAGCTTGCGGAGCTCGGCGTCCGACTCCAGGATGCGGGTCAGCTCCTCGATCTCCGCGTTCAGCTTGTCGCGCTCTGACTCCAGCTCGATGCGGTCGTACTTGGTGAGACGGCGCAGCGGCGTGTCCAGGATGTACTGCGTCTGGACCTCGCTCAGGGAGAAGCGGTCCATCAGGCGCTGCTTGGCCTGCGCGCTGTTCTCGCTGGAGCGGATGAGGCGGATGACCTCGTCGATGTCCAGAAGGGCGACGAGCAGGCCCTCCACCAGGTGCAGCCGGTCCCGCTTCTTGCCGCGGCGGAACTCGCTGCGGCGGCGCACCACGTTGAAGCGGTGGTCGAGATAGACCTCCAGGAGCTCCTTGAGGCCGAGCGTGAGGGGCTGGCCGTCGACCAGAGCCACGTTGTTGATGCCGAAGGACTCCTCCATCGGCGTCAGCTTGTACAACTGCTCCAGGACGGCTTCCGGGACGAAGCCGTTCTTGATCTCGATGACCAGGCGCAGGCCGTGCGCGCGGTCGGTGAGGTCCTTCACATCGGCGATGCCCTGGAGCTTCTTGGAGCCCACCAGGTCCTTGATCTTGGAGATGACCTTCTCCGGGCCGACGCTGAACGGAAGTTCCGTCACGACCAGGCCCTTGCGGCGCGCGGTCACCGCCTCCACGGCGACCGTCGCCCGCATCTTGAAGGTGCCGCGCCCCGATTCGTACGCGTCCCTGACGCCGGACAGGCCGACGATCCGGCCGCCCGTGGGCAGGTCCGGGCCCGGGATGAACTTCATGAGCGTCTCGAGGTCGGCGCCCGGGTGCTTGATCAGGTGGCGGGCGGCGGCGATGACCTCGCCCAGGTTGTGCGGCGGCATGTTCGTCGCCATGCCGACGGCGATGCCGGACGAGCCGTTCACCAGCAGGTTCGGATAGGCCGCGGGGAGGGCGACCGGCTCCATCTCCTGGCCGTCGTAGTTCGGCGTGAAGTCGACCGTGTCCTCGTCGATCGACTCCGTCATCAGGGAGGTGGCGTCGGCCATGCGGCATTCCGTGTACCGCATCGCGGCGGGCGGGTCGTCGTTGCCCAGGGAGCCGAAGTTGCCGTGGCCGTCGACCATGGGCAGGCGCATGGAGAAGGGCTGTGCCATGCGGACGAGGGCGTCATAGATCGACGCGTCGCCGTGCGGGTGCAGCTTGCCCATGACCTCGCCGACGACGCGGGCGCACTTCACATAGCCGCGCTCGGGGCGCAGGCCCATCTCGTTCATCTGGTAGACGATGCGGCGCTGGACCGGCTTCATGCCGTCCCTGGCGTCGGGCAGGGCGCGGGAGTAGATGACCGAGTAGGCGTACTCGAGGAAGGAGCCCTGCATCTCGTCGACGACGTCGATGTCGAGGATCTTCTCCTCGAACGCGTCGTCGGGCGGCGGGGTCTTCGTGCTGCGGCGGGCCATCGCTGCTGCGGCTCCTTCACCAACAAGTGCGGGATCTGACGCCGACCATTGTGGACCGTCCCACTGACAACGCCGACCACGACCCGGGCGTGGCCGCGCCACGACCAGGCGGTCGGCGGTGCCCGAGGCGGTCCGGACGCCCCGACGAGCCGCCCTCGCGAGGCAGCCGACGGGACGCTCCCGGCGAGCCCTCCCACGGGTCCGCCGTGCGGGGGCGCGAGGGGCGCGGCCCGCGCTCCCGCCCCCGTGCCCCGCCTCGCCGCGATCACGCCCACGGCGAACACCGACTACGCCGAGGGCGGAGCGGGAACTTCGCCAGGTGTCTGCAGCCTTGCATATGGTGGCAGGACCGACAGCACTTATCGAGGATTCCGCGATCGAAGGGACGTACATGCCCATGGGTCACACGGCCACAGCCGAGGCAGGCTCCGGCGGCCTGACAGCGACCGAGCACCGGCTGGCCAACGGCCTGCGAGTGGTGCTCTCCGAGGACCACCTGACCCCGGTCGCCGCGGTGTGCCTCTGGTACGACGTCGGCTCGCGCCACGAGGTCAAGGGCCGTACGGGCCTGGCTCACCTCTTCGAGCACCTGATGTTCCAGGGCTCGAAGCAGGTGCACGGCAACGGCCACTTCGAGCTGGTGCAGGGCGCGGGCGGCTCGCTGAACGGCACGACGAGCTTCGAGCGCACCAACTACTTCGAGACGATGCCCGCCCACCAGCTGGAGCTCGCCCTCTGGCTGGAGGCGGACCGCATGGGCTCCCTCCTGACGGCCCTCGACGAGGAGTCCATGGAGAACCAGCGCGACGTGGTGAAGAACGAACGCCGCCAGCGCTACGACAACGTCCCCTACGGCACGGCTTTCGAGAAGCTCACCGCCCTGTCGTATCCGGAGGGCCACCCCTACCACCACACCCCGATCGGCTCGATGGCCGACCTGGACGCGGCGACCCTCGACGACGCCCGGAATTTCTTCCGTACGTACTACGCGCCCAACAACGCGGTCCTCTCCGTCGTCGGCGACATCGATCCGGAGCAGACGCTCGCCTGGGTCGAGAAGTACTTCGGCTCCATCCCCTCGCACGACGGCAAGCAGCCGCCGCGTGACGGTTCGCTGCCCGAGCGCATCGGCCAGGAGCTGCGCGAGGTCGTCGAGGAGGACGTGCCGGCCCGCGCCCTGATGGCCGCCTACCGCCTCCCGGAGGACGGCACGCGCGCGTCCGACGCGGCCGACCTGGCCCTGACGGTGCTCGGCAGCGGCGAGTCCTCGCGGCTCTACAACCGCCTGGTGCGCCGTGACCGCACCGCCGTGACCGCGGGCTTCGGCCTGCTGCGGCTCGCCGGGGCGCCCTCGCTCGGCTGGCTGGACGTGAAGACCTCCGGCGACGTCGAGGTCCCCGTCATCGAGGCCGCCGTCGACGAGGAGCTCGCCCGGTTCGCCGAGGAGGGCCCCACCCCGGAGGAAATGGAACGCGCCCAGGCCCAGTTGGAGCGTGAATGGCTCGACCGCCTCGGCACGGTCGCGGGCCGTGCCGACGAACTGTGCCGCTTCGCCGTGCTCTTCGGTGACCCGCAGCTCGCCCTCACCGCCGTCCAGCGCGTCCTGGAGGTCACGGCGGAGGAGGTGCGGGAGGTGGCGAAGGCCCGTCTGCGCCCGGACAACCGCGCGGTGCTCGTGTACGAGCCCGTGGCCCCCGCGGAGGACGCCACGGACGCCACCGACGCCACTGAGCAGGACGCAGAGCAGAACACCGAGCAGGCAGGGGAGGCGGCGAAGTGACTGAGGCTGAGACGACTGAGACTGAGACAACTGAGACTGAGACGTCCGTGACGATGGATCTCCACCCGCAGCCCCAGGCGGGCACCGCCAAGCCCTGGGCCTTCCCCGCCCCCGAGCGCGGCACCCTGGCCAACGGCCTCACGCTGTTGCGCTGCCACCGCCCCGGCCAGCAGCTCGTCGCCGTCGAGGTCCACCTCGACGCGCCGCTGGACGCCGAGCCCCAGGGTCTGGACGGCGTGGCCACGATCATGGCGCGCGCGTTCTCCGAGGGCACCGACAAGCACTCCGCCGAGGAGTTCGCCGCCGAGCTCGACCGCTGCGGCGCCACGCTCGACGCGCACGCCGACCACCCCGGTGTCCGGCTCTCGCTCGAAGTGCCCGTCTCCCGGCTGCCGAAGGCGCTCGGCCTGCTCGCCGACGCCCTGCGCGCGCCCGCCTTCGAGGACAGCGAGATCGAGCGCCTCGTCCGCAACCGTCTGGACGAGATCCCGCACGAGACCGCCAACCCCGCGCGCCGCGCCGCCAAGGAGCTCGCCAAGCAGCTCTTCCCGGCCGACGCGCGCATGTCGCGCCCGCGCCAGGGCACCGAGGAGACGGTCACGGCGATCGACTCCGCGGCCGTGCGCGCCTTCTACGAGAAGCACGTGCGCCCCGCCACGGCCACCGCCGTGGTCGTCGGCGACCTCACCGGCACGGACCTGGACGCCATCCTCGCCGACACCATCGGCGCCTGGACGGGCGGCAGCGCCGAACCGCGCCCGATGCCGCCGGTGACGGCCGACGACACCGGCCGCGTCGTCATCGTGGACCGCCCCGGCGCCGTCCAGACGCAGTTGCTCATCGGCCGCGTCGGCCCCGACCGGCACGACCGCGTGTGGGCGGCCCAGGTCCTCGGCACCTACTGCCTGGGCGGCACCCTCACCTCCCGCCTGGACCGCGTCCTGCGCGAGGAGAAGGGCTACACGTACGGCGTGCGCGCGTTCGGCCAGGTGCTGCGCTCCGACCGGGGCGGCACGGGCGTCGCGATGCTCGCCATCAGCGGCTCCGTGGACACGCCGAACACGGGCCCGGCCCTGGACGACCTGTGGACGGTCCTGCGCACCCTCGCCGCCGAGGGCCTCACGGACGCCGAGCGCGACGTCGCCGTGCAGAACCTGGTGGGCGTCGCCCCGCTGAAGTACGAGACGGCCGCCGCCGTGGCGTCGACGCTCGCCGACCAGGTCGAGCAGCAGCTGCCGGACGACTTCCAGGCGCACCTGTACCGGCAGTTGGCCGACACGGGCACCATGGAGGCCACCGCGGCCGTCGTGAGCGCCTTCCCGAGCGACCGGCTGGTGACGGTCCTCGTGGGCGACGCCGCGCAGATCGCGGAGCCGGTGAAGGCACTCGGCATCGGCGAGGTGACCGTAGTCACCGGCTGACGCCAAGGCCGGACCGACCCAACGCGCCAGGGACAAACCGCCCCAACGCGCCACGGATAAACCGGCACCAACACGCCACGGACAAACCGGCACCAACATCGCCTGACTCATGGGACCCCGGAGGCTAGAGATGCCCCCGGGGTCCCGTCATGCCGCCATATGTCCGAATTGACATGGAGGTTGGGCGTCTGCCGTGTGGCGTGCGCTACAAAAGCCGGGATCCGTTTGTCGATTGAAAGATGAGGCGTTTAGCGTCAGTGCGGCTGTCCGTAAGGCAGTACGCCGCGTCCGCGGCACCGGACAGTCATCGCCGAGTCCCCGTACGGCGCGAGCCAGGGGAGCCGGGGACCCACACGTCCCCTGGGGTGAATCGGACCCCTTGCCGCGAGGCGAGGAGCCCGTAGGAGACCTTCCTGCTCCGAACCCGTCAGCTAACCCGGTAGGCGAGAAGGAAGGAAAGGACCAGCCGCTTCATGGCGCTCATCCGCCCGACCGGCAAGCACCGTCGCCCGAGCCGCATCACCCGCACCACCGCGAGCGCCGCGGGCGTCGCCGCCCTCACCACCACCGGCGTCATCTCGGGCCTGGCCGCTCCCGCGCTCGCCGCGGACAGCTCCGCCGACCATGGCAGCACTGGTCTCACCCAGGCCATCGCCATCAACGACACGCTGGCCGACGAGATCGACGCGCAGGCCAACGCCCAGAAGCAGGCCGCCAACGACGCCGCCGCGCAGCAGAAGGCCGAGGAGGCCGCGCGCCACAAGGCCGCCGAGCAGAAGCGCAAGGCCGAGGCCGAGGCGAAGGCGAAGGCCGAGGCGAAGGCCAAGAAGGAGGCCGAGGCCAAGGCGGCGAAGGAGGCCAAGGAGCGGGCCCGCGAGCGCGCCGCCCGCGACGCCGAGCGCAAGCGCCTGAACGCCTACGTGGCCCCGGTCAACGGCTCGTATGTCTCCACCTCCTACGGCGCGGGCGGCGGCATGTGGTCCTCCGGCAGCCACACCGGCATCGACTTCCACGCCGGGTCCGGCACCTCGGTGCAGGCCGTCGGCGCGGGCACCGTCGTCGAGGCGGGCTGGGGCGGCGCCTACGGCAACAACATCGTGATCAAGATGAACGACGGCACGTACACCCAGTACGGCCACCTGTCGTCCATCAGCGTCACCGTCGGCCAGGCCGTCACCCCCGGCCAGCAGATCGGCCTCTCGGGCTCCACCGGCAACTCCTCGGGCCCGCACCTGCACTTCGAGGCCCGCACCGGCGCCGACTACGGCTCGGACATCGACCCGGTGGCGTACCTGCGCTCCCACGGCGTCAGCGTCTGACCCGCCGTCACCCACGCTTCCGAAAGCCCCGGCTCCCCGAGCCGGGGCTTTCCGCGTGCGTACGCCGCGCACGCGCTCCGCGCGCACGCGTCCTGGGCGCACACCCTTGGCCAAAAGATATCCATGGATTACCGCGCACCATCGGAAAATGTGGCTGCCTGCAATAGAGTCCGTCGTGGCAGAGTCCATAGGTTCGTGGCGCAAGCGTCATTCAGTGCGTCGTGCGACGCGTTTCACGGGCATTAAGGGCAGTAAAGCGGAGGTCCGTCATGCGCATTCCCGCGCACTCGGTGTGCACGGCCATCCGGGACGACATCGTCGCCGGTGTCTACGAACGCGGCACGCGGCTGACCGAGGAACTGCTCGCCCGCCGCTACGGCGTCTCCCGCGTCCCCGTGCGCGAGGCCCTGCGCACCCTGGAGGCCGAGGGCTTCGTTGTCACCCGCAGGCACGCGGGCGCGTGCGTCGCCGAGCCCACCGAACAGGACGCCGCCGACCTCCTGGAGGTCCGCACGCTCCTGGAGCCCCTGGCCGCCGCCCGCGCGGCACAGCGCCGCACCGAGGCCCATCTGAAGGTGCTGCGCGGCCTCGTCAGGCTCGGCCAGGAGCGGGCCCGCCGGGGCGGCGGCGAGGACCTGCGCTCGCTGGACGGCTGGTTCCACGAGACGCTCGCCCAGGCGTCCGCGAGCCCCAGCCTGATCGCCCTGCTCACCCAGCTGCGCCACAAGATCGCGTGGATGTACGTCGCGGAGGCCCCGGCCGCGCCCGCGGAGGTCTGGGCCGGGCACGCCGCCGTCGTCGACGCGGTCACCCGCAAGGACGCCGACCGCGCCCGCGCGCTGACCGTCCTGTGCGCCGAGCGCACGGCGTCCGCGCACCGGCCGCGCGCCGGTCGTGTGAGGGGTCCGCAACATGCCGTAAACACGGTGGGCGCGCGGAATTAACGGCGAGCCCGTAGACAAAGAGCGGGAATTCCGTACCGGATTTCCCGCCCGGCGCCACTTTCTTTCTTTCCCGGCGGCACGGGCACGTTGACAGCGGCATGGTCGCGCTTCGTTCAAGCGGCATGCCCGCACGTCGTTCAATTCGCGCCGAACACCCCGGCAGCCCCGGCGCACCCCGAAAGCGGCACACCCCGAAAGCGGCACGCCCCCGAAAACACGACGGAGCCGCGCGAACCCTTGGGTTCGCGCGGCTCCGTACCGCGATGTCCGACGGTGTCAGACGGTGTCAGACGGTCTCGGGGAGCTCCTCAAGCCCTTCCGCGACCAGCTTCGCGAGACGGTCCAGGGCGGCGTCCGCACCCTCGGCGTCCGAAGCGAGCACGATCTCCTCGCCGCCCTGCGCGCCCAGGCCGAGCACCGCGAGCATCGAGGCCGCGTTGACGGGGTTGCCGCCGGCCTTGGCGATCGTCACGGGCACGCCCGAGGCCGTGGTCGCACGGACGAAGATGGAGGCGGGCCGGGCGTGGAGGCCCTCGGCCCAGCCGACGTTGACGCGGCGCTCAGCCATGTGTTGCTGCCCTTCCAGGTGTCTCACACTTGTCTAGACCAGTGTCTCATGCCGACCCGGGTGCTCCGGCCGGACCGGCGCCGCGGCTGCCCGCGGCCCCTCGTCCCGCGCCGTGCCGCCACCCGACCGCCGTGCGACGCCTCCTACACTGCCCCGGCCCGCGCGGCCGCGCGACCCGTACCCTGGCCCCATGCACACCCCGGCGGACGGCCACGCGTACCCCTCGCACTGGGAAGCCGACGTGGTGCTGCGCGACGGCGGTACCGCCCGCATCCGGCCCATCACCGCCGCCGACGCGGACCGTCTGGTCAGCTTCTTCGAGCAGGTCTCCGACGAGTCGAAGTACTACCGCTTCTTCGCGCCCTACCCGCGCCTGTCCGCCAAGGACGTGCACCGCTTCACCCACCACGACTACGTGGACCGCGTCGGGCTCGCCGCCACCGTCGGCGGCGAGTTCATCGCCACCGTCCGCTACGACCGCGTCGACGCCGACGGCCGGGCCGCCTCGTCCCCGGCCGACCAGGCCGAGGTCGCCTTCCTCGTCCAGGACGCCCACCAGGGCCGGGGCGTCGCCTCCGCGCTGCTCGAACACCTCGCCGCCGTCGCCCGGGAGCGTGGCGTGCGCCGCTTCACCGCCGAGGTGCTGCCCGCCAACACCAAGATGGTCAAGGTCTTCACGGACGCCGGGTACCGCCAGGAGCGCAGCTTCGAGGACGGCGTCGTCCGCCTCGAAGCCGACCTGGAGCCCACCGACCGCTCCCTGGCCGTCCAGCGCGCCCGCGAACAGCGCGCCGAGGCCCGCTCCGTGCAGCGCATCCTGGCCCCCGGCTCCGTCGCGGTGATCGGCGTCGGCCGCGCCGAGGACAGCGTCGGCCGCACCGTCCTGCGCAACCTGCGCCGCTCCGGCTTCACCGGTCGCCTGTACGCCATCAACCACGCCTTCACCGACGAGGACACCGCCCAGGGCGTCGAGGGCGTCCCCGCCCACCCCTCGGTGCGGGCCGTCGCCGAGCCCGTCGACCTCGCTGTCATCGCCGTTCCCGCCGAGCGGGTCCCACAAGCCGTCGCCGACTGCGGCGAACACGGCGTCCAAGGGCTCGTCGTCCTGAGCGCGGGATACGCCGAGAGCGGCCCCGAAGGACGCGACCGGCAGCGCGAGCTCGTCCGCCAGGCCCGCTCCTACGGCATGCGCCTCATCGGCCCCAACGCCTTCGGCGTCCTCAACACGTCCCCCGACGTGCGCCTCAACGCCTCGCTGGCCCCCGAGCTGCCCGCCACCGGGCGCGTCGGCCTGTTCACCCAGTCCGGCGCCATCGGCATCGCCCTCCTTTCCCGGCTGCACCGCCGCGGCGCGGGCCTCACCGGCGTCTCCACCTTCGTCAGCGCGGGCAACCGCGCCGACGTCTCCGGCAACGACGTCCTCCAGTACTGGTACGAGGACCCGGACACCGACGTCGCCCTCATGTACCTCGAATCCATCGGCAACCCCCGCAAGTTCACCCGCCTCGCCCGCCGCGCCGCCGCCGCCAAGCCCCTCGTCGTCGTCCAGGGCGCCCGGCACAGCGGCATCGCCCCCACCGGCCACGCGGGCGCTGCGACCCGCCTCCCGCACGCCACCGTCTCCGCGCTGCTGCGCCAGGCGGGCGTCATACGCGTCGACACGGTCACCGAACTCGTCGACGCCGGTCTCCTCCTCGCCGGCCAGCCCCTGCCCGCGGGACCCCGCGTCGCCATCCTCGGCAACTCCGAGTCCCTCGGCCTGCTCACGTACGACGCCTGCGTCGCCGAAGGGCTGCGTCCGCTGCCCCCGCGCGACCTGACCACCGGCGCCACCCCGGAGGACTTCCGCGCCGCGCTCGGCGCCGCGCTCGCCGCCGACACCTGCGACGCGGCCGTCGTCACCGTCATCCCCTCCCTCGGCGAGTCCAGCCGCGAGGGCCAGGGGGAGACCCTGGCCGCCGCGCTGCGGGCCGCGGCCGCCTCCTGCCCGACCAAGCCCGTCGCCGTCGTCCACGTGGAGCTCGGCGAGCTCGCCGAGGCCCTCTCCGCGGCCGCGAGCACCAAGCCCCGGGCGGCCGCCCGCCCCGCCGACCCGGCGCCCGCCGCGCCGCCCGCGGCCGAAGCCCCGCCGCCGCACGCCCGCATCCCCGCCTACCCGGCCGCCGAGCGCGCCGTCCGCGCCCTCGCCGAAGCCGTCGCCTACGCCCAATGGCGGCACGACATCGCCGACCCCGGCAAGGTGCCCGAGTACGACGACATCGACGAACAGGGAGCCGCCGACCTCATCGCCGCGCTCCTCACCAAGGGCGACGACCCCCAAGGACTCACCCAAGGACTTACCCAAGGCGTCACTCAAGGCCTTGCCCAAGGCCTCACCCTCGACGTCCACGACGCCCGCGACCTCCTCGGCCGCTACGGCATCGCCGTCCGCCCCGCCCTGCCCGCGCCCGACGCCGACGCCGCCGCGCACGCCGCCCGCGAGCTCGGCTACCCCGTCGCCCTCAAGACCACCGCCCCCCACCTGCGCCACCGCCCCGACCTCGGCGGCGTACGCCTCGACCTGGCCGACGAGGAACAGCTGCGCCGCGCCTACCGCGAGCTCACCCACGCCCTCGGGCGCCCGGCCGAGCTGCGGCCCGTCGTCCAGGCCATGGTCGCGCGCGGCGTCGACACCGTGGTGCGCGCGGGGCACGACCCCGCCGCGGGCGCGGTCCTCTCCTTCGGCCTCGCGGGCGCCGCCTCCGAACTCCTCGGCGACACCGCGCACCGACTGATCCCGGTCACCGACCGCGACGCCCGCACCCTCGTGAGAGCCATCCGGACCGCGCCCCTCCTCTTCGGCTGGCGCGGCTCCGCCCCCGTCGACGTCGAGGCCCTGGAGGAGCTCCTCCAGCGCGTCTCCCGGCTCGTCGACGACCATCCTGAAGTGGTCACCGTCTCACTGGAACCGGTGGTCGTCGCCCAGCACGGCCTGTCCGTACTCAGCGGCACCGTCCGCCTCGCCCCGCCCCCGGCCCGCGACGACCTGGGGCCGCGCACCCTGCCCGCCTACTAGCCGAGGTCGTCGCGAGCCGGAGGGCGAAGCCCCGAGGCCGCCACCGCGCGCCTCGGGGCGGGCGTCGGGCCGTAGGATGGACCGCATGGCAAAGACCGGTACCACGACCCAGGGGCTGCGCGCGGCGATCGAGCGCAGCGGCTACTACCCGGCCCTCGTGGCCGAGGCGGTGGAAGCCGCGGTCGGCGGCGAGGCCATCGGGTCGTATCTGGTCCACCAGGAGACCACGTTCGACGCCAACGAAGTGCGCCGCCACGTGACGGTCCTCGTCCTCACCGACACCCGCTTCATCGTCAGCCACACCGACGAGCAGGCGGCCGACAGCACCTCCCCGACCCCGTACGCCACGACCTCCACGGAATCCGTGAAGATCGGCCGGATCTCGTCGGTCGTGGTGAGCCGCGTCGTCGCCAACCCCGAGAAGTACGTCCCCGGTTCCCTGCCCCGTGAGGTCGTCCTCACCATCGGCTGGGGCGCCGTATCGCGCATCGACCTCGAACCCGCCGCCTGCGGCGACCCCAACTGCGAGGCCGACCACGGCTACACCGGCAGCTCCACCGCCGACGACCTCAGCCTGCGGGTCAGCGAGGCCGGGGACGGCCCCGACACCGTCCGGCAGACCCTCGTCTTCGCCCAGGCGCTCTCCGAGATCACGGCGGCCACCGGCGCCACCGGCACGGGCACCGGCCGTTGATGACCACGGCCGACTGGGCCGGCGGCTGGGACGACGTACGGCCGCTGGACCTCGCCACCGCACCCCTGCCCGAGTACGGCGCGGGATCGCTCGCCGACCTGCTGCCCACGCTGGTCGCCCACCAGGAGGTCGACGGCTTCGCCCCCGTCATCCCCGAGCTGGCCCCCGCCGACCGCGCCTGCGTCTTCCTCATCGACGGCCTCGGCTGGGAGCAGCTGCGCGCCCACCCCGCCGAAGCGCCCTTCCTGACGTCGCTGCTCGGCTCCTCGCGCGGCGGCACCGGACGCCCCATCACCGCGGGCTTCCCCGCCACCACCGCCACCTCCCTGGCCTCGGTCGGCACCGGCCTGCCCCCCGGCGCCCACGGCCTGCCCGGCTACACCGTCCGCGACCCCGCCACCGGCGAGCTGATGAACCAGCTCCGCTGGAAGCCCTGGACCGACCCGCACGCCTGGCAGCCGTATCCGACGATCTTCCAGCGCGCCCACGACGCGGGCGTGCGCACCGCCCAGGTCTCCTCGCCGACCTTCGAGCACACCCCGCTCACCAAGGTCGCCCTCAGCGGCGGCACGTTCCGCGGCCGCCTCTCCGGCGAGGACCGCATGGACCTCGCCGCCGAGCAGCTCGCGGCCGCCGACCGCGCCCTGGTCTACACCTACTACGCCGAAGTCGACGGCAAGGGCCACCGGTTCGGCATCGACTCCGACGCCTGGCGCGGCCAGCTCATGTACGTCGACCGCCTCGCCCAGCGCCTCGCGGAGCGACTGCCGCCGCGCAGCGCCCTCTACATCACCGCCGACCACGGCATGATCGACATCGCCTTCGACGAAGACTCCCGGATCGACTTCGACGAGGACTGGGAGCTGCGCGCCGGGGTCGCCCTCCTCGGCGGCGAGGGCCGTGCCCGGCACGTCTACGCCGTCCCCGGCGCCGAGGCCGACGTCCTCACCGTGTGGCGCGAGGTCCTCGGCGACCGCTTCTGGGTCGCGAGCCGCGAGGAGGCCATCGCCGCGGGCTGGTTCGGACGCCACGTCGACGAGCGCGTGCACGGCCGCATCGGCGACGTCGTCGCCGCCGCCCACGACGACGCCGTGATCATCGCCTCGCGGACGGAGCCGAAGGAGTCCGCGATGGTCGGCAACCACGGCTCCATGACCCCGGCGGAACAGCTCGTACCGCTCCTCGAAGTACGCACGTAGTACGTACCTGGTGCGCGGCTAGCCGACCCGCGCCGCTGACCTGCCCGCGCACGCCCCCCGCACCCCCCGCACACGATGAAAGGCCCTCACCCTCCCATGCCTGAGCTGGTGTTCTTCTCCGGAACGATGGACTGCGGGAAGAGCACCCTCGCACTGCAGATCGAGCACAACCGCTCGACCCGCGGACTCCAGGGGATGATCTTCGCGCGCGACGACCGCGCGGGCGCGGGCAAGCTCTCCTCGCGCCTCGGCCTGGTCACCGAGGCCATCGAGGTCGCCGACGACCTCGACTTCTACGCCCACCTCGTCGACCACCTCTCCCAGGGCGGCCGCGCCGACTACGTCATCGCCGACGAGGCGCAGTTCCTCGCCCCCGAGCAGATCGACCAGCTCGCGCGCGTGGTCGACGACCTCGGCCTCGACGTCTTCGCCTTCGGCATCACCACCGACTTCCGCTCCAAGCTCTTCCCCGGCTCGCAGCGGCTCGTCGAACTCGCCGACCGCATAGAGGTCCTCCAGGTCGAAGCCCTGTGCTGGTGCGGCGCCCGCGCCACCCACAACGCCCGCACCGTCGGCGGCCACATGGTCGTCGAAGGCGCCCAGGTCGTCGTCGGGGACGTCAACCAGGCGGCCGACGAAGTCGGTTACGAGGTGCTGTGCCGCCGTCACCACCGGCGCCGCATGACCGCCGCCTCCGCCCGCGCCGGTGCCCTCTCGCCCGACGTCCTGCCGGTCGACCCCGCCGACGCGCCGGTCCGCTCCTAACCGCGTCCGGCCTGCTCCTGGCCGGTGTGCCCGGACCCCTCAGATGCTGTGCCCTCCTCTGAGTGCACGAGCGTGAACACCGCCCCCTCCGGGTCGGCGACCGTCGCGACCCGCCCGTGCGTACCGACGCGCACGGGCTCCACGACGCGACCGCCCAGCGCGTCGACCCGCTCCACGGACGCGTCCACGTCCGCGGTCTCGAAGTACGTCATCCAGTGCGCGCCCCGGTCGCGCGGCAGCGCGCTCCCGACGCCGTGCGCGGACGCCACCGCCTCGCCGTCGAGGAAGAACGTCAGATAGTCCAGGCCGGCGACGTCGGACGCCTCCTCGGTGTAGCCGAACAGGGTCCGGTAGAACTTGGCGACCTCCGCCGTCTCCCGCGTGAGCAGCTCGTTCCAGGCGGGCGCGCCGGGCACTCCGGCCACCCCCGCGCCCATGTGCCCGGCGCCCTGCCAGACGCCGAACACCGCGCCCGACGGGTCCGAGGCGATCGCCATCCGCCCGGCCTCCGCGGCGTCCAGCGGCCCGACGCCCACGGTGCCGCCGCAGTGCCGCGCGCACTCCGCCGTGGCGTCCGCGTCGTCCGACGCCAGATACGGGGTCCAGGCGATGGGCAGGTGCCGGTCGTGGGGAAGCTGTCCGATCCCGGCCACCTCGCGGCCGTCGAGGACGGCGCGCACATAGGGGCCGAGCTGCTGGGGTCCTGGCTGATACGTCCAGCCGAAGAGCGAGGCGTAGAACTCCTGGGTCGCGGCCAGGTCGTGCGCCATCAGGCTCACCCAGCAGGGCGTGCCGGGTGCGGGCCGCGCGGTCGGGACGCGTCGGCTCTCCGGCCACCGTGCCTTGGTCATCGTCACTCTCTCCTCGGGCCCATGGGGCGTCGGCCGCCGGGCGACGGCAGGCATCGGTGGGCGGGCCGGTCAACGGATGCCGAAGGCCGCCACCCGTCGCCCGCCGTCCGCCGCTGCCGTCCGTCGTCGCTCAGCCGTCGCCACTCCGCTTCGCTTCCGCTTCGATTCGCTTTTCGAACGCGCGTACTCAGGCCGCGCGCATGCCCGTCCGTGCAGATGCTTGCATCACCGGTCGCCCCGCGCTCCCCGGCCGCGCCGCCTTTTCCGGTCTCTTGGCGGAGGATGCCCGGTGGGCCGTTTCGCATCCGTGAACGCGCGGTTGCCGGGCTGTGTCCGCTGGCGGTACGCGGTGTGCCCGGTCCCGTACGTCACGTGTTCGGGCGTGGTCCGGCCGAGCAGGGTAGCCGGACCTGGACGTGGCGGCCACCCTGTGGGCAAGGTTGGGGCTTATGAATGCCATCATCTCCGCATCCCAACTCGCGAGCGACCTGGCGGGCGAGAATCCGCCAGTGCTGCTCGACGTCCGCTGGCAGCTCGGCGGCCCGCACCAGCGGCCCGCCTACGAGAAGGGGCACCTGCCTTTGGCGGTCTTCGTCGACCTGGACGCCGAGCTGGCGGGCCCGGCCGGTGCGGCGGGCAGGCATCCGCTGCCGGACGCCGAGCGGTTCGGCGCGGCGATGCGGGCGGCGGGCGTGTCGGCGGACCGGGACGTCGTCGTGTACGACGGCGGCCAGGGCTGGGCGGCGGCGCGCGCCTGGTGGCTGCTGCGCTGGGCGGGGCACCCTTCGGTGCGGGTCCTCGACGGCGGGCTCGCGGTGTGGGACGGCGCGCTGGAGTCCGGTGACGTGCGCCCCTCCGCCGAGGGCACGTTCACGCCGGTGCCGGACTCGATCGGGCGCCTGGACGCGGACGGCGCGGCTGCCCTGGCCCGGTCGGGCCTGCTCCTGGACGCGCGGGCGGCCGAGCGCTACCGGGGCGACGTCGAGCCGATCGACCGCGTGGGCGGCCACATCCCCGGCGCGGTCTCGGCGCCCACGACGGAGAACGTGGCGGAGGACGGCCGGTTCCGGTCGGCCGAGGAACTCGCGGCCCGCTTCGCGTCCCTGGGGGCCGCCGAGGCGGGGGAGGTCGGCGTCTACTGCGGCTCGGGCGTCTCCGGCGCGCACGAGGTCCTCGCGCTCGCGGTGGCGGGCGTTCCGGCCGCGCTGTACGTGGGTTCCTGGTCGGAGTGGTCCTCGGACGCCTCCCGCCCGGTGGCGACGGGCCCGGAGCCGAGCTAGCACCGCGGCGCGCCGGACGTCGTGTCAGACCGTCGTGTCAGACCGCTGTGACGGATTGCCGTGTCGCCATGACGATCGCTGGGTCAGACCGCTGGGTCAGACCGCAGTGACGGTTCGCTGTGACGTTCCGTGACACGTCCCGGACGTCGTGACGCTCCGTGACGCGTGGGGATCATGTGAAGGGCCCGTACGGATCTTGCGTACGGGCCCTTCGCGGTGCCCGTGCGAGGCGCGGGCGGCTGGCTCTTCCCTGTTTCCGGGGCGGCTATTCCTGCTTCTTGCGGCGGGTGCCGAACACGATCTCGTCCCAGCTCGGCACGGCGGCGCGGCGGCCGGGGCGGACGCCGTCGGCCTCCGCCTGGCGGTCCGTGGAGCCGACGAGGCGTTCGCGGTGGCTGGCCACGGCGCGCGGCATGAGCACGTCCGCGTACGCGGATCCGGCCGACGCGGCGGTCGCCGGGGCCTCTTCGGCCTCGGGCTCCTGCTCCGGTTCCTCCTGCGCGGGCGGCAGTTCGGCGGGTGCGGTGGTGGGGCGCTCGGGGACGACCATGTCGCCCCGGAAGCTCGGGACGGCCTCCAGGAGGCTGGTGAGCGAGTCGCGCTCCTGCTCGCCGATGGTCGCGCTCGCGCCGGTGCTCGCGGGTTCCTCGGTGGTCTCGGGGCCGCCGGGGCGGTCGAGGGCGCGCTCCAGGGAGCGCTCGCGGGGGAGCCGGGCGATGCGCGGCACGAACGGGAAGCTCGGTTCGGGCGCGGCGATGTCGTCGGTCTCGCCGATGAGGGCGCGCGCTTCGTCGTCGACGGCCTGGACGAGGCGGCGCGGCGGGTCGTAGGTCCAGCTCGCGGAGTGCGGCTCGGTGGCGACGCGGTAGACGAGCAGCACTTCCCAGGTGCCGTCGTCGCGGCGCCAGGAGTCCCACTGGACGGATTCCTTGTCGGCGCCGCGAAGGAGCAGCCGCTCCTGGACGGCCTCGCCGAGCTGGGGGCCGGTGTTCTCGCCGGGGCGGCGCACGGGGGTCTTGCGGGCGCGCTCGGCCATGAAGGCGCGCTCGGCGAGCACGGGGCCCTCGAAGCGGCGGACGCGGTCCACGGGGATGCCGGCGAGCGAGGCGACTTCTTCCGCGCTGGCTCCGGCGCGTATACGTGCCTGGATGTCGCGGGGCCGGAGGTGGCTCTCGACTTCGATCTCGATCTGGCCGAGCCGGGGCCGGTCGCCGCGCACGGCGGCGCGGAGCCGTTCGTCGATCGGAAGCGTGTACTCCGTGCTGTCGGCAGCTTTCAGCACCAGCCGTGTGCCGTCGTTGCTGACGGCCACGACACGCAGTTCGGGCATGGGGACCTCCCGGGTGGTGCCTGCCGACGTCACGTGCGTCGCTGCTTCCGCTAGTCGAGTGTGGCCTGCCCGGGTGCAGCCTGCCACAACCTTGCCGATTTGCCCGGCGTGTCGGGCATGGGCCCTGGATCGCCGTTATGGCACGGTTACCTATTCGCAACGCTAAGTGACCAAACTCGTCACTCTGTGCAGCGAGCCCCCTCCCGGCGGTCCTGGCTGGCCCCGGGCACCCTGGCTGGAGACCGGGCCCAGGGCTCGCAACACTACTCCATTCGGGCCACCCGGGTGGACCGGCACGCTGCCGAACTTCTCCCGGGTGAAGGGAGTTGATGGCGTCAAGGGGCGCGATGCGCCCGCGCGCGAGTGGCGCTCTTCACGTAATCACCTGAATCGGAACTATTTCCTTCGGGTGTACGTCCCTATCTCATGTGGCTCGCGTAGATCGTACGACGACGGGCCTTATCTCCGCTGACGCATGACTCGTGGCTTTCAGGGCGAACGCGCCTAGATGAGCCGAGAAGAACCGGGATGCGCCGAACTATACGGAGAAGTCGAGATGTCGAGAAAGCGAGAAGGGCAGGCAAGGGCGGGAGATGCGCGGACAGCCGGATTCCGGCGGGGAGTCGGAGGACACGTCGGAGGACACGTCGGAGGACACGCAGGGCAAGAGGCGGCTCGATCTGAGCGTGCCGCAGGTGGCGGGGAGCGCCGTGGCCGCCGTGCTGGCCGCGAAGCTCGCGTCCAGCTTCGGCGTGTACGGAACGATCCTCGGCGCCGGTGTGGTGAGCGGCATCGCCACCTGCGGCGGCACGGTGTTCCAGCACTTCTTCAAGCGCACGGGCGAGCAGATACGCGACGTCGCGGTGCAGGCCAAGCCGAAGGCGCAGCAGGTTCCGGCGGGAGCGAACGCCCCGGTGCCCGAGGCGTTCAGAGCCGCGCCCTCGGTGCCTTCCGCACCCCCGACGCCTTCCGTGCCCTACGCCGCGGGCACGGGCCCGGTGACCACGACGTGGGGACGGCAGTACGCCGACCACGCCGCCCCGGACGCCGACCCCACCACCGTGCTCCCACACGTCGGTGACGCCGACCCCACGACCATGCTGCCGCAGGCCGGGGCCGGTGCCTCCGACGCGGACGCGACCCAGCTCCTCGGTGCCGTGGACGCCACGCGGATGCTGCCGCGCGACCAGCGGACCCAGGTGCTGCGCCAGGCGGCCCCCGCGGGTCCCGGCGAACCGCCGCTCCCGTCCGAGGAGTTCACCGAGGGGACGACGCACCGCGCGCGGGTGACCAGCTGGAAGCGGCCCTTGGTCGCCGCCGCCGTCGTCTTCGGCGTGGCGCTCACCGGCATCACCACGTACGAGCTGGTGAGCGGGCAGAGCTTCAGCGGGGACGGCAAGAGCACGACGATCAGCGATGCCTTCAAGGGGCGCAACTCGTCGTCGTCCCACGACGAGCGGCCGGCCGGCGACTCCGACCAGCCCTCCGGTGACGCCACGCCCAGTGAGGGCGACGGCTCGCAGCAGGACGACGGCACGTCCAAGGACCCGAGCGGCACGCCCTCGCCGAACGACGACACCGGCTCGGACACCGGCAAGGACACCGACAAGGACCAGGGCGGCAAGCCGGACGACGGCGGGGACAAGGACGACGACGGCTCGAAGGTCGACCCGACGCCGACCCCCACGCCCACCCCCAAGCCGACGCCGACCCCCACGCCGTCGAACGGTGGCGGGAACGGCTCAGACAACGGCTCGGACAACGGCGTGCAGGAACAGCAGCGGTCTCCGGAGCAGTGAGGGCGCGGCCCCTGGTGCGGTGCCACGCCCCCTAGGCCGTCGCGTCAGTCGCCGAGCACGCGCCGCAGATAGGCGTTGGCGAAGAGCCGGTCCGGGTCGAGGCGGTCGCGCAGGGCCGTGAACTCGGCGAAGCGCGGGTAGGCCTTGGCGAAGTACGCGGCGTCGCGGGTGTGGAGCTTGCCCCAGTGGGGCCGCCCGTCATGGGCGACGAAGATCCGCTCCGCGGCGCCGAAGTACGTACGGAAGGGCGTGCCCTTGTACATGTGGACGGCGATGTACGCGCTGTCGCGGCCGGACGCCGTGGACAGTGTGATGTCGTCCGCGGGCGCCGTGCGGACCTCCACGGGGAAGCTGACGCGCAGCGGGGAGCGGTCGACCATCGCCTTCAGCTCGCGCAGCGTCTCGACGAGCGCCTCGCGCGGCACGGCGTACTCCATCTCCACGAAGCGCACCCGGCGCGGGCTGGTGAAGACCTTGTAAGGGATGTCCGTGTAGGTGCGGGCGGACAGGGCCTTGCTGGAGATCTTCGCGATGGCGGGGATGGTGGCGGGGACGGCCCGGCCGAGGGAGTTGACCGCCTGGAAGAGGCCGTTGGAGAGCAACTCGTCCGCTACGAAGGCGCTCACCGCGTGCGGCGGGGCGGCGGGGCCGAGGCTGCGGTTGTTGCGCTTGGTGTTGCAGTTGCCGGTGTGCGGGAACCAGTAGAACTCGAAGTGCTCGTTCTCGGCGACGAGTTCGTCGAACGCGCCGGTGACCTCGTCGAAGCCCATCGGCTCCTCGCGGGCCCGCAGCAGGAACAGGGGCTCTACGGCGAAGGTGATCGCGCTGATGACGCCGAGCGCGCCGAGCCCGAGGCGGGCGGCGGCGAAGACGTCGGGGTGCTCTTCCTTGGAGCAGGTCAGGACGCGGCCGTCGGCGGTGACGAGTTCGAGCGCGGTGATCTGGGCGGCGAGCGACGCGGAGTCGCGGCCGGTGCCGTGCGTGCCGGTGCTGACGGCCCCGGAGACCGTCTGCTCCATGATGTCGCCCATGTTCGTCAGCGACAGGCCCTCACGGGCGAGCGCGGCGTTCAGGCGCTTGAGCGGGGTGCCCGCCTCGACGGTCACGGTGCCCGCGGCGCGGTCGATCCGGCGGATGCCCGTGAGCAGGTCGGGGCGGATCAGCAGGCCGTCGGTGGCCGCGGCGGCGGTGAAGGAGTGGCCGGTGCCGACGGGCTTCACCGTCAGGCCGTCCTCCCTGGCGCGGCGCACCGCCGCCACCAGTTCGTCGACCGAGGCGGGCGTCGCCTCGCGCGCGGGGCGCACGGCGACGGTGCCCGCCCAGTTACGCCACGCCGCTCGACTCCTCGCGCTGGTCGCTTCCGCTTCCGCTGCCGCGTCCGTGCCCCTGCCCGTTCCCGTGCCCATGGGTCCCTCCCCGTCGCGGATCCGGCTGCTTCAGCCGGCGATACCCCAGGAATCCGACCGCGGCCGCGAGCGCCCCGGCCACGCCCGCCACGCCGTACCCGGCGCTCGGTCCCGCGGCGTCGATCACCCAGCCGGCCGCGGAGGAGCCGAGCGCGATCCCGACGGCGAGGCCGGTGCTGACCCAGGTCATGCCCTCGGTCAGCTTCGCGCGTGGTACGTGCTGTTCGACGAGGGCCATGGTGGTGATCATCGTCGGTGCGATGGACAGGCCCGCGAGGAAGAGCGCCGCGGCCAGGAACGGCAGGCTCCCGACCAGTTGCAGCGGGATCATACTCACGGCCATCGCGCAGACACCCAGCAGCCACCTGCGCGCGGGCGACCCCTTGAAGTGCATGAGCCCGAAGCCCACGCCCGCCAGACACGAGCCGAACGCGTACACGGCGAGCACCAGGCTGGCCGCGCTCTTGTGGCCCTCGTCCTCCGCGAAGGCGACCGTGACCACGTCCACGGCGCCGAAGATCGTGCCCGTGGCGACGAACGCGGCCACCAGGACCTGCAGTCCAGGAGAGCGCAGCGCCGAGCCCTTGGTGTGGTGTTCGCGCGGGTGCGGCACCGGCTCGGTGGCCCGCTGCGCGGTCAGCCAGAAGACGCCGGTGGCGAGGAACACGGCCGCCAGGAGCGGCCCGGCCTCGGGGAACCAGACCGTGGACAGGCCGATCGAGATGATCGGCCCGAAGATGAAGCAGACCTCGTCCACGACGGACTCGAAGGAGTACGCCGTGTGCAGCTGCGGAGTGTCGCGGTACAGGGCGGCCCAGCGCGCGCGGACCATCGAACCGAGGCTCGGCACGCAGCCGACGAGCGCGGCGCAGACGAACAGCGTCCAGTCCGGCAGCTCCAGGCGCGCGGACAGCAGCAGGCCCGCCACGGCGACGAGCGACACCAGGGTCGCGGGCCGCAGCACACGGCTCTGGCCGTGCCGGTCCACGAGCCGGGATATCTGCGGGCCGATCGCCGCGGCGGACAGCGCGACGGTGGCCGACAGCGCGCCCGCGAGGCCGTACCGACCGGTGATCTGGGAGACCATCGTCACGATCCCGATGCCCATCATGGACAGCGGCATCCGGCCGAGGAGGCCAGCGGCGGAGAACCCCTTGGTACCGGGGGCGGCGAAGATGGCGCGGTAGGGGCTTGGCACGTGGACTCCGCAGAGGGGCCGGGGCGGCTCCCTGGGTCGGGTGTGCGGCTCCGGTAAGGCGTGAAGATGGCTGGTACATGTTACGGCCGCCGAGCCGGGAACGCACCGTCTTTTTCAGGAGGAGCGGTCACCTGTTCTCCCGTGGCGCGGGCACCCGTTTTCCGGGCGCGTGGGGTGCCGTTTTTCCGGGCGCGTGGGGTGCCGTTTCCAGGAGAGCGCGAGGCGTGCTTTCCAGCCCGACTACGACCGGATTTCGACGGCTGGAGGGCCACTTTTCGGCCGTAGGCAGCGCCATAGACAGCGCCATAGACGGCGCCGTAGACAGCCACGGCGAGTCCTAGGGGCAGCCGTTTTCCCATAGCGCCTTTCTCAGGTGTGCCGCCCGCGTTCCCTAGGTGTGCCGCCCGCGATGCGGACCGTCATGTTCCGATGGACGGGATCGTCACCCTCCGCAGGCGCGGACCGCCGTTTTCGGCTGTCAGTGGTGGGTGGCAGGATCAAAGACATGTCCGATGCGCTCGATGCCCCACTGGATCCCACTCCGTACGACGCCCTGCTGCTGCTCTCGTTCGGCGGGCCCGAGGGCCCGGACGACGTCGTCCCGTTCCTGGAGAACGTAACCAGGGGCCGCGGCATCCCCAAGGAGCGCCTCAAGGAGGTGGGGCGGCACTACTTCCAGTTCGGCGGCGTCAGCCCCATCAACGACCAGAACCGCGCCCTGCTCGACGCCCTGCGCAAGGACTTCGCGGACCACGGCCTCGACCTGCCGGTGTACTGGGGCAACCGCAACTGGTCGCCGTATCTGACGGACACCCTGCGCGAGCTGTCCCGCGACGGCCGCCGCCGCGTCCTCACCCTCGCCACCAGCGCCTACGCCTCGTACTCGGGCTGCAGGCAGTACCGCGAGAACCTCGCGGACGCCCTGGCCACGCTCCAGGAGGAGGGCCTGGACGTGCCGCGCGTGGACAAGCTGCGGCACTACTTCAACCACCCGGGCTTCGCGCGCCCCATGACCGACGGCGTCCTGAAGTCACTCGCCGACCTCCCCGAGGAGGTGCGCGACGGAGCGCACCTGGCGTTCACCACGCACTCCATCCCGACCGCCGCGGCCGACACCTCGGGCCCGGCGGCGGACCACGGCGACGGCGGGGCGTATGTGCGACAGCACCTGGACGTCGCGCGGGTCATCGCGGAGGCGGTGCGCGCGGAGACCGGAGTCGACCGCCCCTGGGAGCTCGTCTACCAGTCGCGCTCCGGAGCGCCGCACATCCCGTGGCTGGAGCCGGACATCTGCGACCACCTGGAGGAGCGGCACGCCGCCGGCGCGCCCGCCGTGGTGATGGTCCCGATCGGCTTCGTGTCGGACCACATGGAGGTCCTGTACGACCTCGACACCGAGGCCACGGCCAAGGCGGCGGAGCTGGGCCTGCCCGTCCGGCGCTCGGCCACCGTGGGCGCCGACCCGCGGTTCGCCGCGGCCGTGCGCGAGCTCGTCCTGGAGCGCGCCGCCGCCGAGAGCGGCCGTCCCGTGGCGCCCTGCGCCCTGGGCGCGCTCGGCCCGAGCCACGACCTGTGCCCGGTGGGCTGCTGCCCCGCACGCAGCCCGAAGCCCGCCGCCGCGGGCGCCGACAGCCCGTTCGCGTAAGGAGCCCCCGTGACGGACCCCGCCGCCCCCGCCGACCGCGCCGCCTCGGACGCCTCCGACGCCCTGAAGGCCGAACTCCTCGTCGTCGCCCTGGAGGCCGCGCACCGCGCCGGTGAGCTGCTGCGCGACGGCCGCCCTGACGACCTGGGGGTGGCCGCCACCAAGAGCAGCGCCGTCGACGTCGTCACCGAGATGGACATCGCCTCCGAAAAGCTGATCACGGACTTCCTCGCCGCCCGCAGACCCGGGGACGGCGTGCTCGGCGAGGAGGGCGCGAGCACCGAGAGCAGCAGCGGCATCCAGTGGGTGATCGACCCCATCGACGGCACGGTGAACTATCTGTACGGGCGCCCGGACTGGGCGGTGTCGATCGCGGCCCGCCGCACCGGCGAGGGCGGCGAGACCCTGGTGGGCGTCGTGCACGCGCCCGTGCGGGGCGAGACGTACCGAGCGGTGCTCGGCCAGGGCGCGTACGTCAACGACCGCCTCGCGCGCACCCGCCCCGCACCGCCGTTCGACCAGGCGCTGATCGGCACGGGCTTCGGGTACGTCGCCGAGCGCCGCGCCCACCAGGCCGAGGTGGTCCGGGAGCTGCTGCCGCGCGTGCGGGACATCCGGCGCAGCGGCTCGGCGGCCATCGACCTGTGCGACGTGGCCACGGGCCGCCTGGACGCGTACTACGAACGCGGCCTGAACCCTTGGGACTTCGCCGCCGGAGACCTGGTGGCCCGCGAGGCGGGCGCGCTCACCGGCGGCCGCCCCGGCGAGCCCCTGTCGGGCGAACTGACGGTGGCGGGCCCGCCTGGCCTCTTCGAGCCGCTGCGGGCGTTCCTGGACGAGCGCGGCGCCTGGCACGACTGACGCCGAGCGACGACGGACACGACGCTACGACAGGCACGACGCGACGACGGACACGACGCGACGACAGGCACGACGCGACGACAGGCACGACGCGGAGACGGACCCGCCCCAGACCCGCCCCAGTCACGCCCCAGACCCGAGCCAGACCCGCCCCAGACACGACAGGGCCCCAGTCCCGCGGGCGCGGAACCGGGGCCCTGTCGTGCGAGCTCAGGTGCTGATCAGGAGGTCGACACGGCGACTTCCACGCCGTGTTCGGCGGCCAGGCGGTGCAGATCCTCCAGCTCGGCCAGCTCGACCTCGGCCAAGAAGTCGTCGCCCGTTTCGCGGGCCTGCGCGAGGTCGGATTCCGTGGCCTTTATGCGCTGCAGGAGACCTGCGGTGAATGCGTCCATGGTTGCGCCCCCTCGGCTGGGTCGTGTGGGTCGGTGGCACGGGGGTGTGCCGGTGTGTCTTAGAAGGGGCGATCACGTCCGACGCCGCCCACTGCGTGAAGCAGGTCGTGGCGCGTCACATACGAAGCGTGATCGCGGGGTGTAAGGCCGTCCTCCCCTCGCCCCTCCTCAGAGAAACCTCAACCCGGAGAGAAGTCCGAGAAATTCCCGTGCTCCTGGGACGGGGAGCCGTCTTACAGCCGGTTTATGGCCGAAAGGGGCAGGATGGAGGCCTCACCCCCAGATCAGACCTGCCTCGCTCACGGGAGAAACCGGAGCCGGGCACAGCGGAAGGACAGCGACGTGCGTGTACTCGTCGTCGAGGACGAGCAGCTGCTCGCCGATGCGGTGGCCACCGGACTGCGCCGGGAGGCCATGGCCGTCGACGTCGTGTACGACGGCGCGGCCGCCCTGGAGCGCATCGGCGTGAACGACTACGACGTGGTCGTCCTGGACCGCGACCTGCCCCTGGTGCACGGCGACGACGTCTGCCGCAAGATCGTCGAGCTCGGCATGCCGACCCGCGTCCTGATGCTCACGGCCTCCGGCGACGTCAGCGACCGCGTCGAGGGCCTGGAGATCGGCGCCGACGACTACCTCCCCAAGCCCTTCGCGTTCAGCGAGCTCACCGCCCGCGTGCGCGCCCTCGGGCGGCGCACCAGCGTCCCGCTGCCGCCCGTCCTGGAGCGCGCCGGCATCAAGCTCGACCCGAACCGCCGCGAGGTGTTCCGCGAGGGCCGTGAGATCCAGCTGGCCCCCAAGGAGTTCGCGGTCCTGGAGGTGCTCATGCGCAGCGAGGGCGCCGTGGTCTCCGCCGAGCAGCTCCTGGAGAAGGCCTGGGACGAGAACACCGACCCGTTCACCAACGTCGTCCGCGTCACGGTCATGACCCTGCGCCGCAAGCTCGGCGAGCCGGCCGTCATCGTCACGGTCCCCGGCTCGGGCTACCGGATCTGACGCGGTGGCCGCGACCCCGGCGCCACCAGCGGCGCCCCCGAAGCCCACGTGGGACCCCAGGAAGGCCGAGCCGCCCTTCCCGTGGCTGCGCCCCACCATCCGCATAAGGCTCACGCTCCTGTACGGCGGCATGTTCCTGATCGCGGGCATCCTGCTGCTCTCGATCATCTACTTGCTGGCCGCGCAGGCGCTGAACACGGGCAACGAACCGCTGTTCAAGATCGTGGGCGGCAGAGAGATCAGGGTGACCAGCGACAACTGCCCGCAGGCCGCCTCGGGCAATCTGACGCTCACGGAGTTCAACTCCGCGATCAGCTCGTGCACGGACCACCAGCGCCAGGTCGCCCTGGACAACCTCCTGAGCCGCTCGCTGCTCGCCCTGCTCGGCCTCGCCGTGATCGCCTTCGCCTTCGGGTACGCGATGGCGGGCCGCGTCCTGTCCCCGCTGGGCCGCATCACGCGCACCGCCCGCCGGGTGGCGGGCACGGACCTGACGCGCCGCATCGAACTGGACGGCCCCGACGACGAGTTGAAGGAGCTCTCCGACACCTTCGACGAGATGCTGGACCGCCTGGAGCGGGCCTTCACGGCCCAGCAGCGCTTCGTCGGCAACGCCTCGCACGAGCTGCGCACCCCGCTGGCGATCAACCGCACGCTCCTGGAAGTGCAGCTCTCGGACCCGAACGCGCCGCCCGAGCTCCAGCAGCTCGGCAAGACGCTGCTCGCCACCAACGAGCGCAGCGAGCAGCTCGTGGAGGGCCTGCTGCTCCTGGCCCGCAGCGACAACCAGATCGTCGAGCGCAAGCCCGTGGACCTGGCCGAGGTCGCCGACCGCGCCGTCGACCAGGCGCGGGCCGAGGCCGACAGCAAGGGCGTCGAGATCCGCGGCGAGCGCCATCTGGCGATCGTGCAGGGCAACGGCGTCCTCCTGGAGCGCATCGCGCTGAACCTGGTGCAGAACGCCGTTCGGTACAACGTGAAGGAGAACGGCTGGGTCGAGGTGACCACCGAGGCCCAGCACGGCCAGGCCGTGCTCGTGGTGACCAACACCGGACCCGTGGTGCCCGCGTACGAGGTCGACAACCTCTTCGAGCCCTTCCGCAGGCTCCGCACGGAGCGGACGGGCAGCGACAAGGGAGTGGGTCTCGGCCTGTCCATCGCCCGGTCGGTGGCGCGGGCGCACGGGGGCCGTATCATCGCGGAGCCGCGCGAGGGGGGAGGGCTCGTGATGCGTGTCACCCTGCAGATCTGAGATGCTGCCGCGTGGCGCGCGGATGTTCGCTTTGAGCGGAATTTTCGGGACCTGTTCCCGGAGATTTCGTGTGTGATCGATCACAGGAGCGAATTTTTAGCCCTCTACTCTCCGTGACCGCGAAAGTCGTCGGAAAGCCGGGAAAATCCGGGTTTTCAGGTGTCTTGATCACGGGAAGTACACGGGGTGGCGCCCGTGAAGTGCGACATTCGGACCGTGTACGGTCCCGATCGCCATCCAAACCGATCACCTCTTCAGGGGTGCGGTTGGGTGTCGATTGAGTAACAGACCTTGATGTGAGGCAAAATCTCCGCCTCAGGTCGGGCACAAGTCCGGCCTCTCACGCGTTACGTGCGCTGAGACACCCGCAGACACCCAGAGGGGGAGAGCGACATGGCAACGGACTACGACACCCCACGCAAGACCGACGACGACGTCGACTCGGACAGCCTTGAAGAGCTGAAGGCCCGGCGGAACGACAAGTCGGCCTCGGCCGTCGACGTCGACGAGTTCGAGGCCGCCGAAGGCCTTGAGCTGCCCGGCGCGGACCTGTCCAACGAGGAGCTCGCCGTCCGCGTGCTTCCCAAGCAGCAGGACGAGTTCACCTGCATGAGCTGCTTCCTGGTGCACCACCGCAGCCAGCTGGCCAGGGAGAAGAACGGCCAGCCGATCTGCCGCGACTGCGACTGAGCGGGGTCGGCCGTGACTGGCTCGACCCCGCCCGGGAAGAACCGCTTCGGCGACCACGAAGCGGACGCGCAGGCGCCCGACGGCGCGACGGACGCGGAGCGAGGCCCTGAGGCCTCGCTCAGGCCCGTCGGCGCCCCGGGAGCGGCTCCCGCGGGCCCGGCGGGCCCCCTGGGCCCCAGCGGGGCGCAGAACGGCGCTGAGGCGGCTTATGAGGCGGTTCCCGCACTCATGCACCGGGCAGCGGTGCGGACGTCGCCCCAGGCCGCCGTCGAGGCCGTGGAGCAGGACACGACGGCGGGAGGCGAGGGCCCCACGACCAAGGGCAAGCGCTTCGCCGCCGTCGCGAACGGCCTGAAGGACGGGGTGCGCCGCGGCGGCCGCGGCGCCAAGGCCGGCATCGGCTATCTCGCCGACCGGATCATCGAGAACGCCCCCCGGGTCCCCGTGCGGGACCTGGCCACGCTCCGCAAGCAGTTCCCGGGCCTCGGCCCCGAGCAGCTCGCGGACAAGCTCATCGCCGGCGCGGCGAACGCGACCTCCACGGTGGGCGCCGGAATCGGCGCCGCGGCCATGCTGCCGGTGCCCCCGGCCATGCCCGCCGAACTCGCCGCCGAGATCACCGGCGTCGCCGCCATAGAGCTCAAGCTGATCGCCGAGCTCTATGAGGTGTACGGACAGCGCCCGCCCGGCAACCTCAAGGAGCGCAGCTCCGCGTATCTGCGCTCGTGGACCGAGGAGCGCGGGATCGACGTGGCCAAGCCGCTGTCGATAAACGCCGCCCTGGGCGGCCAGATGAAGCGCGAGCTGCGCCAGCAGATCATGAAGCGGATGGTGCGGAACCTGCCGAACCTGATGCCCTTCATGGTGGGCGCGGCGGCCGGCGCCTTCATGAACCGGCGGGACACCAAGAAGCTCGCGGAGCGCATCCGCGCGGACCTGCGCCGGTCCCAGGTGCCCTGGGACGCCCTCACCGAGCTGCCGCCGCTGCCGGGCCCCAAGGAGCTGGACGCCTAGTCTTCGACGGCCGCGGCCGCGGGGCCGCGAGCCCTTATCAGCGGGCCCTTTGCGGGCAGGCTTAGCCCTTTACGAGCAGGCTTATGGGCAGGCCCTTACGAGAGGGCCCTTATGCGGCCCGCACCGCCTCCAGCGCCTTCGCCAGCGCCTCCGGGTTCCTCGTCGACACGTACACGTACGGCGTCGGGTCCTCGGGATCCGTGATCTCCACGCGCAGCGCCGTCGGGATGTAGCTGCGCAGGACCATGAACGCGCGCGGGTCCGCCTTGTGGGTCCGCCAGGCGCGGGCCTCCGCGGCGTCCAGCGGCTGTGCGGCGCCCAGCGCCGTGACCGGGATCTTCGCCTCGCCCGCGACCAGGAAACCCGCGACGACACGGATGCGGACCGAGCCGTAGGCGCTGGTGAGCACCGCCGCGAGCGCGGTCCCGCCGACCAGGCCGCACAGGAGCGGCAGCGTCCCCAGCGGCAGCAGCATCAGGCCCGTCGCGAAACCGACGAGGGCCGAGATGAGCCACCACGAACGGGGCGCGGTCAGGCGTTCTTCGTAAGACTGCATACGGCCAAGCTTGGCATGGTGCGCGACCTCGGCTGACGCGGAGGTAAGGTCTGCGCCTGTGAGTGGTACAACAGCGGCCTTGCGGCCCCCGGCCGACGCCATACCCCCCGTGCGTCACCCCGACGCGCCCGCGCCGGGCGAGCTGATCGGCGCGCACTACGCGCACTGCTTCGGCTGCGGCGGGGGCCAGGACCACGGTCTGCACCTCGCGGCGCGGGCCGGTGAAGGCGTCACCGTCACCGCCGAGTTCACGGTGCGCGAGGCGCACCAGGGGGCGCCGGGCCTCGCCCACGGCGGCGTGCTCGCGACCGCGCTCGACGAGACGCTCGGCTCCCTGAACTGGCTGCTGCGGGTGATCGCCGTGACCGGACGCCTGGAGACCGACTTCGCACGCCCCGTGCCGGTCGGCACGGTCCTGTTCCTGGAGGCCGAGGTCACCGCCGTCGCCGGACGGAAGATCTACTCGAAGGCCACCGGACGGATAGGCGGCCCCGAGGGGCCCGTCGCCGTGCGAGCCGACGCCCTCTTCATCGAGGTGAAGGTCGACCACTTCATCGACAACGGCCGCCCCCAGGAGATCAGGGCGGCCATGAACGACCCGGACCAGATCCGCCGTGCCCGCGCTTTCGAGGTGAACCCGTGACCGACCGAGCCCCCTTGGACGTGCTGATCCGGCGCGTCGACCCCGACGTACCGCTGCCGTCGTACGCGATGCCCGGCGACGCCGGAGCCGATGTGCGCACGACCGAGGCCTGCGAACTCGCGCCCGGTGAGCGCGCGGTGCTGCCGACGGGGGTTTCCATCGCCCTGCCCGAGGGGTACGCGGCCTTCGTGCACCCCCGCTCCGGCCTCGCCGCCCGCTGCGGTGTCGCCATGGTGAATGCCCCAGGGACGATTGATGCCGGGTACCGTGGGGAGATCAAGGTGATCGTGGTGAATCTCGACCCGCGCGAGAGCGTGCGGTTCGAGCGCTTCGACCGGATTGCCCAACTGGTCGTCCAGCAGGTCGAGACGGTCCGCTTCCAGGAGGTGGCGGAGCTTCCCGACTCGGCGCGGGCCGAGGGGGGATTCGGGTCCACCGGCGGCCACGCCGCCGTGGGCGTCAGCTCGGGTGGACAAACGGGTGGGAATCAATACGCGTCGGTCGTATCCGACCGGGAAGGACAGTGACGTGTTCGGACGTCGCAAGAAGAGTGGTGCCGCCGAGGACGCGGCGAGCGAGGCCGAGCAGGTCGTCGACAGCGCTGAGAACGCCGAGGACGCCGCGCCGCAGCGCGTGCGCCTGGAGCCGGAGCCGCGCCCGGACGGGCCGTGGGACGTCTCCGAGGTCCTCGAGCCCGGCGAGGGCCGGGTGGATCTCGGCGGGCTCTTCGTGCCGGGGGTCGAGGGCATGGAGCTGCGGGTGGAGGTCGCGGGCGACGCGATCGTCGCGGCCACCGTCGTGCTCCAGGACAGCGCCGTCCAGCTGCAGGGCTTCGCCGCTCCCAAGCGGGAGGGCATCTGGGGCGAGGTGCGCGAGGAGATCGCCTCCGGCATCACCCAGCAGGGCGGGGTCATCGACGAGGTCGAGGGGCCGCTCGGCTGGGAGCTGCGCGCCCAGGTGCCGGTGCAGCTGCCGGACGGGACCAGCGGGTTCCAGGTCGTCAGGTTCGTGGGCGTGGACGGCCCGCGCTGGTTCCTGCGCGGAGTGATCTCCGGGCAGGGCGCGGTGCAGCCGGGGGCCGCGGGGCTTCTCGAGCAGATCTTCCGGGACACGGTCGTGGTCCGTGGCGAGGGCCCGATGGCCCCGCGCGACCCGATCGTCCTGAAGCTGCCGGACGACGCGCAGATGGTCGCCGAGGGCGTTCAGCAGGAGGACCAGGAGACCTCGCGCTTCTCGGGCGGCATGGGCCAGCTCGCGCGCGGCCCCGAGATCACCGAGGTCCGCTGACGGCGTCGCGTCGGCCGCCGGTGCCCGCGCCGGTGCCGGTCGCTGACCCCCGTACCGCTGGCGGGTTCAAGCGGAACGAGGGGTTCGATTCGGCCGCCGCCGTGTTGTGGCAGGCCACGGCCGTGTCCGTGTAGCAGGCGTCACAGCAGCCTCAAATGTTGCGAGCCAATGGGCCGCACTCCCTTTTAGGGGGTGCGGCCCATTGGCGTTTTCGCTGGCCGTAGGGAATGCCGTAAGAGACTCGTCAACGCGGCGCCAATGGCCGTAAGGGAGACGTCAACGACGATCGGAACCCGCCATCGAGACGGTTTCCTCGTCACGTCAGTAATTCCGAATCTCATCTAGGAGCACACGATGGCCGACGTGGCCTTCGTAGTCACCACGATCGCGGTCTTCGCGCTGGTGGCCCTCGTCGCCAAGGGGGTGGCAAAGCTGTGACCGCCGAAAACATCGTCGGCCTCGTCGTGGCCGTCGCCCTTCTGGGCTATCTCGTCCTCGCCCTTGTGTTCCCGGAGAGGTTCTGAGTCCTCATATGAGTCCCGTACTCGCTGGCGTGCTCCAGCTGCTCGCGCTCATCGCCGCGCTGGCCCTCGCGTACCGTCCCCTCGGCGACTACATGGCCGGCGTCTACTCCTCCGAGAAGCACCTGCGCGTCGAGAAGTGGATCTACAAGGGCATCGGTGCCAACCCCAGCACCGAGATGCGCTGGCCCGCCTATCTGCGCGGCGTGCTCGCCTTCTCCGCGGCCAGCCTGCTCTTCCTGTACCTGCTGCAGCGGCTCCAGGGCTCCCTGCCCGGCTCGCTCGGCTTCAAGGCGATCGACCCCGACCAGGCCTTCAACACGGCCGCGTCGTTCACCGCCAACACCAACTGGCAGTCGTACTACGGCGAGCAGGCCATGGGCCACGTCGTGCAGACCGCCGGTCTGGCCGTGCAGAACTTCGTCTCCGCGGCCGTCGGCATCGCCGTCGCCGTGGCGCTCGTCCGCGGCTTCGCGCGCTCGCGCACCGGTGAGCTCGGCAACTTCTGGGCCGACCTGGTCCGCGGTGTCATCCGCATCCTGATCCCGATCTCCGTGATCGGCGCGCTCATCCTGGTCGCCTGCGGCGCCATCCAGAACTTCTCCGGCATCCACGAGGTCGGCCAGTTCATGGGCGGCTCGCAGGAGTGGAACGGCGGCGCGGTCGCCTCGCAGGAAGTCATCAAGGAGCTGGGCACCAACGGCGGCGGTTACTTCAACGCCAACTCCGCCCACCCCTTCGAGAACCCGAACCCGATCTCGAACCTCTTCGAGATCTTCCTGATCCTCGTCATCCCGTTCGCCCTGACCCGCACGTTCGGCAAGATGGTCGGCTCGGTCAAGCAGGGCTACGCGATCCTCGCGACGATGGCGACGATCTGGATCGGCTTCACCGCCCTGATGATGTGGACCGAGTTCCACCACGGCGGCCCGGCGTTCGACCTCGCGGGCGGCGCGACGGAGGGCAAGGAGACCCGCTTCGGCATCGGCGGCTCGGCGATCTTCTCGGTCGCCACCACGCTCACCTCGACCGGCGCGGTCAACTCCTTCCACTCCTCCAACACCGGCTTCGGCGGCGGCATCAACCTGCTCGGCATGCAGCTCGGCGAGATCGCGCCCGGTGGTACCGGCTCCGGCCTCTACGGCATGCTCATCATGGCGATCATCGCGGTGTTCATCGCGGGTCTGATGGTCGGACGCACGCCGGAGTACCTGGGCAAGAAGATCAGCACCCGCGAGATCAAGCTCGCGGCCTGCTACATCCTCGTCACGCCCGCGCTCGTCCTCGGCTTCACCGGCGCCTCCATGGCCATGGACACGCCGAAGAACTCGATGACGAACAGCGGCGCCCACGGCTTCTCCGAGATCCTGTACGCCTTCACCTCCGGAGCCAACAACAACGGCTCGGCCTTCGCGGGTCTGAACGCGGACACCCAGTGGTTCAACACCACCATCGGTCTCGCGATGCTGCTCGGCCGCTTCCTGCCGATGGTGTTCGTCCTCGCGCTCGCCGGATCGCTGGCCGAGCAGAAGCCCATCCCGGCGACGGCGGGCACCCTGCGCACCGAGAAGCCGCTGTTCACGGGCCTCCTGGTCGGCACCATCATGATCATTACCGGTCTGACGTACTTCCCGGCGCTCGCGCTCGGGCCGCTCGCTGAGGGTCTGGCGTCATGACCACCGAAACCAAGAAGCAAGAGGAGCGCAGCTCCATGACGACCGCTACTCCCACGCGCGCGCCGCACCAGGACGTGCCGACCGGCCACAAGCCGGACGACGGCAGGGTCGGCGGCGGTCTGTTCGACCCCAAGCAGCTCCTGAAGTCGTTCCCGGACGCCATCAAGAAGCTCGACCCGCGGGTGATGGTCAAGTCTCCCGTGATGTTCGTGGTCCTGATCGGATCGGTGTTCACCACGATCCTCGCCGTCAAGGACCCGGGCGACTGGTTCGGCTGGGCGATCGCCGGCTGGCTGTGGCTGACCACGATCTTCGCGAACCTCGCGGAGGCGGTCGCCGAGGGCCGCGGCAAGGCCCAGGCCGACACCCTGCGCAAGGCCAAGACCGACACGGTCGCCCGGCGCCTGTCCGCCGACGGCAAGACCGAGGAGCAGGTGCCCGGCACCGCGCTCAAGATCGGTGACCTGGTCGTCTGCGAGGCCGGCGACGTCATCCCCGGCGACGGCGACGTCGTCGAGGGCGTGGCCAGCGTCGACGAGTCGGCGATCACCGGTGAGTCGGCGCCCGTCATCCGCGAGTCCGGCGGTGACCGGTCCGCGGTCACGGGCGGCACGAAGGTCCTCTCCGACCGCGTCGTCATCAAGATCACGACGAAGCCCGGCGAGACCTTCATCGACCGGATGATCAACCTGGTCGAGGGCGCGGCCCGGCAGAAGACACCCAACGAGATCGCGCTGAACATCCTGCTCGCCTCGCTGACCATCGTCTTCCTGCTCGCGGTCGTCACGCTGCAGCCGTTCGCGGTGTACGCCGGTGCCGAGCAGTCCATGATCGTGCTCTGCGCGCTCCTGGTCTGCCTCATCCCGACGACCATCGGCGCCCTGCTCTCCGCGATCGGCATCGCGGGCATGGACCGCCTGGTCCAGCGCAACGTCCTCGCGATGTCCGGGCGTGCCGTCGAGGCCGCCGGTGACGTCTCCACGCTGCTGCTCGACAAGACGGGCACCATCACGCTCGGCAACCGCCAGGCCGCCGAGTTCGTGCCGGTGCGCGGCACCACCGAGGCCGAGGTGGCCGACGCCGCCCAGCTGTCGTCGCTCGCCGACGAGACGCCCGAGGGCCGCTCCATCGTGGTCCTCGCCAAGGAGAAGTACGGCCTGCGCGAGCGCCACCAGGGCGAGCTCGTGGACGCCGAGTGGATCGCCTTCACCGCCCAGACCCGCATGTCGGGTGTGGACGTCGACGGGCGCAAGGTCCGCAAGGGCGCGACCGGCTCGGTCGTCGCCTGGGTCGAGGAGCGCGGCGGCACGGTCACGGCCGAGGCGCAGGAGCTCACCGACAAGATCTCGCAGGCGGGCGGCACGCCGCTGCTCGTGGCCCGGGAGGACGCCGACGGCGCCCGGGTGCTCGGTGTCATCCACCTCAAGGACGTCGTCAAGGAGGGCATGCGGGAGCGGTTCGACGAACTGCGCCGCATGGGCATCAAGACCGTCATGATCACGGGTGACAACCCGCTGACGGCCAAGGCGATCGCCGACGAGGCGGGCGTGGACGACTTCCTCGCGGAGGCCACGCCCGAGGACAAGATGGCGCTGATCAAGCGCGAGCAGGCCGGTGGCAAGCTCGTCGCGATGACGGGTGACGGCACCAACGACGCCCCGGCGCTCGCGCAGGCCGACGTCGGCGTGGCCATGAACACCGGTACCTCGGCCGCCAAGGAGGCCGGGAACATGGTGGACCTGGACTCCAACCCGACGAAGCTCATCGAGATCGTCGAGATCGGCAAGCAGCTCCTCATCACCCGTGGCGCGCTGACCACCTTCTCGATCGCCAACGACGTCGCGAAGTACTTCGCGATCATCCCGGCGATGTTCGCGGTGGTCTACCCGGGCCTGGACAAGCTCAACATCATGGACCTGTCCAGCCCCAAGTCCGCGATCCTGTCGGCCGTCATCTTCAACGCGCTGATCATCGTGGCCCTGGTGCCGCTGGCCCTGAAGGGCGTGCAGTACCGGCCCATGAGCGCGGACAAGATGCTGAGGCGCAACCTCGGCATCTACGGCCTCGGCGGTCTGGTCGCGCCGTTCATCGGCATCAAGCTCATCGACCTGATCATCTCCCTCATCCCTGGCATTGGGTGACTTGGCATGAATAACTCCGTAGGAAACACCGCCCGGTTGCTGGGCGCCGGCCTGCGTGCCGTGCTCGTCCTGACCGTGGTCTGCGGCGTGATCTACCCGCTCGTCGTCACCGGCGTCGCCCAGGCCCTCTTCAACGACAAGGCCAACGGCTCGGAGATCAAGGACGGCGGCAAGGTCGTCGGCTCCGAGCTCATCGGCCAGCGCTATGACCTGCCCCTGAAGAAGGGCCAGGAGACCCCGGAGCCGGACCTGAAGTGGTTCCAGCCCCGGCCGTCCAACGGGCTCGGCGAGAACAGCGTGAACACGAAGTACAAGCTGATCCTGTCGGGTGCCACCAACCTCTCGGGCGACTCCGGCGCCATCGAGAAGGACGGCAAGCAGGTCTGTGACCCCAAGGCCACGGAAGGGCTGTGCGCCCAGGTGAAGGCCGCCCAGGACGCCGTCGTCAAGGACAACTCGACGGCCGGCTTCAAGGTCAAGGTCTCGGACATCCCGGCGGAGGCCGTCACCTCCTCGGGCTCGGGCCTGGACCCGCACATCACGCCGAAGTACGCCGACCTCCAGGCGCACCGCGTCGCCGAGAAGAACGGCCTGAACGTCAAGGACGTCGAGAAGCTGGTCGACGAGCACACCGACGGCCGCATCCTCGGCTTCATGGGTGAGCCCCGGGTGAACGTCCTGAAGCTCAACATCGCCCTGAAGCACCTCGTGGCGGACAAGGGCTGACACCCCCGCTCACGGGCACGGCCCGCGGGACCCGGATGATCCGGGTCCCGCGGGCCTTTCCTCGTCCGAGAGACGCCCACGCCCGCGGACAACCCGGCCGACGACCGGCGGCCGAGTATCCGGAAAGGCCGAAAATCGCGCGTAAATGAGGGCTCCTGACGCAACCCTGGGCATCAGGGTTGCGTCAAGGAGCCCCCGGAACGTCTCGCTCACCCGATTTGCCGTAATTATTGGCCGTAAGGTCGACGCTGCGTACACAGCAGTTTCAGGAAGACAATGAGGCCATGGCACGCGGCAAGCTTCGGATCTATCTCGGTGCGGCACCGGGCGTCGGCAAGACGTACGCGATGCTCTCCGAGGCGCACCGGCGGATCGAGCGCGGCACCGACTGTGTCGTGGCCTTCGTGGAGCACCACAACCGGCCACGCACCGAGGTGATGCTGCACGGCCTGGAGCAGGTGCCGCGCAAGGAGCTCGAGTACCGCGGCTCGCGCTTCACGGAGATGGACGTGGACGCGGTCCTGACGCGCGCCCCCGCCGTCGCCCTGGTCGACGAGCTCCCGCACACCAACGTGCCGGGCTCGCGCAACGCCAAGCGCTGGCAGGACATCGAGGAACTCCTCGACGCCGGCATCGATGTCATATCCACCGTGAACATCCAGCACCTGGAGTCGCTCGGCGACGTGGTCGAGTCGATCACCGGGGTGCGTCAGCGCGAGACGGTGCCCGACGAGGTGGTGCGGCGCGCGGACCAGATCGAACTGGTCGACATGTCGCCGCAGGCCCTGCGCCGCCGCATGGCGCACGGCAACATCTACAAGGCCGACAAGGTCGACGCCGCCCTCGCGAACTACTTCCGCCCGGGCAACCTCACCGCACTGCGCGAGCTGGCCCTGCTGTGGGTCGCGGACCGCGTGGACGAGTACCTCCAGCAGTACCGCGGCGAGCACAACATCCGCTCCACCTGGCAGGCCCGCGAGCGCATCGTCATCGGCCTGACCGGCGGACCCGAGGGCCGCACCCTGATCCGCCGGGCCGCCCGGATGGCGGCGAAAGGTTCCGGCAGCGAGATCCTCGCCGTCTACATCGCCCGCAGCGACGGCCTGACCGCGGCGTCCCCCAAGGAACTCGCGGTCCAGCGCACCCTCGTGGAGGACCTCGGCGGAACGTTCCATCACGTCATCGGCGACGACGTCCCCGCGGCACTGCTCGACTTCTCCCGGGGCGTCAACGCCACCCAGATCGTCCTCGGCTCCTCGCGCCGCAAGGCCTGGCAGTACATGTTCGGGCCCGGCGTCGGCGCGACCGTCGCCCGGGACTCGGGGCCCGACCTCGACGTCCACATCGTCACCCACAGCGAGGTCGCCAAGGGGCGCGGTCTTCCCGTCGCGCGCGGTGCCCGGCTCGGGCGCTCCCGGATCATCTGGGGCTGGCTCGCGGGCATCGTGGGCCCCGCGCTGCTCACGCTGCTGCTCACGCACATCGACGCCGACCTCGGCCTCGCCAACGACATGCTGCTGTTCCTGACCCTGACGGTCGCGGCGGCCCTGCTCGGCGGCATGCTCCCGGCGCTCGCGTCCGCGGCGTTCGGCTCCCTGCTGCTCAACTTCTACTTCACCCCGCCGCTGCACCAGTGGACGATCTCCGACGCCAGGAACATCGTCGCGATCTGCGTCTTCGTCTCCGTCGCCGTCTCCGTCGCCTCCGTGGTCGACCTGGCGGCCCGGCGCACCCACCAGGCGGCCCGGCTGCGGGCGGAGTCCGAGATACTGTCCCACCTCGCGGGCAGCGTGCTGCGCGGCGAGAACAGCCTGGAGGCGCTTCTGGAGACCGTCCGGGAGACCTTCGGCATGGAGGCCGTCGCCCTCCTTGAGCGCGAGGGTGACGTGGCGCCGTGGACCTGCGCGGGCAGCGTCGGCGCCCGTGCCCACGTGGGCCGCCCCGAGGACGCCGACGTGGACGTCCCCGTCGGCGACCACATGGCGCTCGCCCTGTCGGGACGGGTCCTGCCCGCCGAGGACCGGCGCGTGCTCGCCGCGTTCGCCGCGCAGGCCGCCGTGGTCCTGGACCGCCAGCGCCTCCAGTCGCAGGCCGACGAGGCCCGCACCCTCGCCGAGGGCAACCGCATCCGCACCGCCCTGCTCGCCGCCGTCAGCCACGACCTGCGCACCCCGCTCGCCGGGATCAAGGCGGCCGTCACCTCGCTGCGCTCCGAGGACGTGGAGTGGTCCGAGGAGGACCAGGCCGAACTCCTCGAAGGCATCGAGGCGGGCGCCGACCGGCTCGACCACCTGGTCGGCAACCTCCTGGACATGTCCCGGCTGCAGACGGGCACCGTCGCGCCGCTGATCCGCGAGATCGACCTCGACGAGGTGGTGCCGATGGCCCTGGGCGGCGTACCCGACGGCAGCGCGGACCTCGACATCCCCGAGGACCTGCCGATGGTCGCCGTCGACAAGGGCCTCCTGGAGCGCGCCGTCGCCAACATCGTGGAGAACGCCGTCAAGTACGCGCCAGAGAACGCCCCCGTCCTGGTGTCGGCGAGCGCGCTGGGGGAGCGCGTGGAACTGCGGGTAGTGGACCGGGGGCCAGGTGTCCCCGATGACGCAAAGGACCGCATCTTCGAGCCGTTCCAGCGCTACGGTGACGCACCACGAGGCAGTGGCGTCGGCCTCGGCCTCGCCGTCGCCCGCGGCTTCGTGGAATCCATGGGGGGCACCCTCAACGCTGAGGACACCCCCGGTGGCGGCCTCACGATGGTGCTCACGCTGAAGGCGGCGAGCGGCCGACCGCCCGTCGTGCCCGATCTCACCGCCCAGATGATCTCGTGACCGCCACCGACAGCCGCGTACGTGGCAACGACAGCCGCGTGAGCGGCGCTGACAAGCCCGAAAGGCAGGTAGGAATGACCCGGGTGCTCGTGGTCGACGACGAGCCGCAGATCGTACGCGCCCTCGTGATCAACCTGAAGGCACGCAAGTACGAGGTGGACGCGGCACCGGACGGCGCCACGGCGCTTCAGCTCGCCGCCGCCCGCCACCCCGACGTGATCGTGCTCGACCTCGGCCTGCCCGACATGGACGGCGTGGAGGTCATCAAGGGGCTGCGCGGCTGGACACGGGTGCCGATCCTGGTCCTGTCCGCCCGGCACAGCTCCGACGAGAAGGTCGAGGCCCTCGACGCGGGCGCCGACGACTATGTGACCAAGCCCTTCGGGATGGACGAGCTCCTCGCCCGCCTGCGCGCCGCCGTGCGCCGTGCGGAGCCCACCGGCGCGGGGGAGGACGACGTGACGATCGAGACCGAGGACTTCACCGTCGACCTCGCCGCGAAGAAGGTCAACCGCAACGGGCGCGACGTACGCCTGACCCCCACCGAGTGGCACCTCCTGGAGGTCCTCGTGCGCAACGCGGGCAGGCTCGTCAGCCAGAAGCAGCTCCTGCAGGAGGTGTGGGGACCCTCGTACGGCACGGAGACGAACTATCTCCGCGTGTACATGGCACAGCTGCGGCGCAAGCTGGAGGCTGATCCGGCGCACCCGCGGCACTTCATCACGGAGCCCGGCATGGGGTACCGGTTCGAGAGATAGCGCCAGGGGAAGGACGGGGCGGGGGCGCTGCCTCCGCCCCGCCCCCATGGGCCCGGCATATGCACAGGTGAGCGCACCCATTGCGGGAGCGTCGGTGCCCACCGGTACGCTTTCGGTATGAGTGCTGTCCCTGCTTCTGGTGCCGGCTCCGGTAAGCCGGGGAGCCGCTTTAGGCGCATGCTCGACCGGCTGTCGTCCTCCCAGCAGGACCTGGACTCACAGGAGCTCCGCGAGGACGCGGAGACGGCCGGCTGCACCCGCATCGGAGACTGCCAGGACCGCCAGATCGTCACGGTTACTGGTACGTTGCGCACGGTCACCCTGCGGCCACGTGCCGGTGTCCCCGCCCTGGAGGCGGAGCTGTTCGACGGCTCCGCCGCGCTCGACGTGGTCTGGCTCGGCCGGCGCTCCATCGTCGGCATCGAGCCGGGGCGGCGGCTGATCGCCTCGGGGCGGATCTCCGTGGACCGCGGCCGCAGAGTGCTCTTCAACCCCAAGTACGAACTCAGACCGCTCGGACGGGAGTAGCCGGTGACGTCAGTCGACAAGCCGACCCACCAGGCAGCGGGGGAGCACCCCGAAGCCCATGACGGCACCGACACGAAGGCGATGACGCAGGCCGCGCTCTTCGACGCCTTCGGCGGCATCCGCGGCACGGTCGAGACGATGGTGCCGGGCCTGCTGTTCGTGCTCATCTACACGATCACCAAGGACCTGCACGTCTCGGCGATCGCGGCGCTCGGCGTCGCGCTGCTCCTGGTCGTGGTCCGCCTGGTCCGCCGGGACACCGTCAAGCACGCCTTCAGCGGCGTCTTCGGCGTCGCCTTCGGCGTGGCCTTCGCCATGTTCACGGGCAACGCCAAGGACTTCTATCTGCCGGGCATGATCTACGGCGTCGGGCTCGGCGCCGCGTTCTTCCTCTCGGCGCTCGTGGGCTACCCGCTGCTCGGGATGCTCCTCGGCCCGGTGTTCCGGGAGAACATGTCCTGGCGCACCCGCAACCCGGGCCGCAAGAAGGCCTACACGAAGGCGTCGCTCGCCTGGGGCCTGATCTTCCTCGCCAAGTACGCGATCCTCTTCCCGCTCTACTGGTGGGGTGACACCGAGCAGCTCGGCTGGGTCCTGATCGCCCTGAAGCTGCCCCCGATGGTCCTCGCGGTGTACTTCACCTGGGTCTTCCTGGCCAAGGCCCCGCCGCCGATCGACGTTTTCGCCGAGATGGAGGCAGAGGAGAAGGCCGAGGAGGAACGCCGCAGGACGGCCGCGGAGAACTAAGCCCGTCCGGCGTTTGAGGACGAGGCCCGAAGGGCCGATACACGGCAACGCAGGTGGGGGCGCCCGGAATCTTCCGGGCGCCCCCACCTGCGTACAAAGCCCTACGGCTCTAGTTGCGCGCCGACAGCAGGTCCTCCAGCTGCTCCTCGCGGGCCTGCGCGGCCACGAAGAGCAGTTCGTCGCCCGCTTCGAGCGAGTCGTCCGGGGTCGGCGTGAGCACGCGGGTGCCCCGGATGATCGTGACGAGCGAGGTGTCCTCGGGCCACTGGACGTCGCCGACGCGGGTGCCCGCGAGCGCGGACTCCGGCGGCAGCGTCAGCTCGACCAGGTTCGCGTCGCCGTGGCTGAAGCGAAGCAGGCGCACCAGGTCGCCGACGCTGACGGCCTCCTCGACGAGCGCGGACATCAGGCGCGGCGTGGAGACCGCGACGTCGACGCCCCAGGACTCGTTGAAGAGCCACTCGTTCTTCGGGTTGTTGACGCGGGCGACGACGCGCGGGACGCCGTACTCGGTCTTGGCGAGCAGCGACACGACGAGGTTGACCTTGTCGTCGCCGGTCGCGGCGATCACGACGTTGCAGCGCTGGAGCGCCGCCTCGTCCAGGGAGGTGATCTCGCAGGCGTCGGCGAGGAGCCACTCGGCCTGCGGCACGCGCTCGACGGAGATGGCCGTCGGCGCCTTGTCCACGAGCAGGACCTCGTGCCCGTTCTCCAGGAGCTCTCCGGCGATGGAACGGCCCACCGCGCCCGCTCCGGCAATGGCGACCCTCATCAGTGACCGCCTTCCTCGGGGCCCTCGGCGAACGCCGCCTCGACCTTCTCGACCTCGTCGGTGCGCATCATCACATGCACCAGGTCGCCCTCCTGCAGCACCGTCTGCGACGTCGGCAGGACCGCCTCGCCGAGCCGGGTGAGGAAGGCCACGCGCACGCCGGTCTCCTCCTGGAGGCGGCTGATCTTCTGGCCGATCCAGGCGGGCGACGCGTGCACCTCGGCGAGCTGGACGCCGCCGGTGGGGTCGCGCCACAGCGGCTCCGAGCCGGACGGAAGCAGGCGGCGCAGCATCTGGTCGGCGGTCCAGCGGACCGTGGCGACCGTGGGGATGCCCAGGCGCTGGTAGACCTCCGCGCGGCGGGGGTCGTAGATGCGGGCCGCGACGTTCTCGATGCCGAACATCTCGCGGGCCACGCGGGCGGCGATGATGTTCGAGTTGTCGCCGCTGGAGACGGCGGCGAAGGCGCCCGCGTCCTCGATGCCGGCCTCGCGCAGGGTGTCCTGGTCGAAGCCGACGCCGGTCACGCGGCGGCCGCCGAAGCCGGAGCCCAGGCGGCGGAAGGCGGTGGGGTCCTGGTCGACCACGGCGACCGTGTGCCCCTGCTGTTCCAGGGTCTGCGCGAGAGCCGAACCGACTCTTCCGCAGCCCATGATGACGATGTGCACGTCGTTACCCCGCGCTCCTCATGGCCCACTTGACCTGCGTAAATGCCCTACTCATGACTCTCTTTCGGCACGCGTTCCAGCGCGGCGCCATCCGCTTCGCGGGGCGCTCCCGGCCGGTCCGGTGTATCTCCCGGTGCGTGTGCAGAGTCCACGTTAACGGCTTCGCGAGGGGGTCGGAGCCCGAGTGCGCCCTCACTCCACGTCGCGCAACATGCCTTCCATCGACCTGACCCGCACGTTCAGCTCGACGAGCTGCGTGCGCATCGTCTCGGCCTCCGCCCGGGACCTCTCCACCGCCTTGTGGTAGGCGTCCATGGCCTCCTTGTACTCCCGGTCGCGCTCGCGGCTGCGCTGCGTCTGGAAGTACGCGACGGCGACTATCGCGCCGGCGAGGATCAGGAAGAAGGCGATCGGGATGATCGCGTCGCTCATTGGGGCGTCCCCTCGGGAGAGTGCTGTCCGTGCTCGCTCGCCCCGTCCTGCCGGGCAGCAGCCAGAATCGTATCGACGTTCAATTGCACGTCAAACGGAGCGAGTTCGAAGTACTTGAGGGCCTTGCCGTCGTCGGACAGCTCCAGGCGGCCGATCACCAGGCTCGCCTTCTCCAGGCGTTCCAGGTGCATATAGAGCAGGGGGCGCGAGACCCCCAGGCGCCGCGCCAGCTCGCTGACGTACAGCGGCCCCGGGGCGAGCTCCGTGATGATCCGGATGCGCTGCGCGTGGCCTACCGCTGAGAGGAAGGCAAGCAGCTCCTCGCTGTTCATGGCCCGCCTCTGTGCCGTCCCGATACCTGTCAGCCAAGGCTTACGCACGCCGTGAACCACTGTCAAACCCTTCGTCGGCCCGAACTTCGCCTTCCTCTGACAGTTGACGCATTCATCCTTCACCTGTCAGTCTGCGCTTACACATCACCCGTAAGCCTGCTCTTACACATGAAGGACGGGGGCGGCCGTGAAGACGAGGGGGTCGGAAATGAGGGGGTCGGCGATGGGGATACGAGGATCCGGCGGAGAGCCGGGCGGGGGCAGGCGGTCCGTGACCGTGCGCGTGGCCCGGTGGAGCGCGCTGCACCCGTGGCGGGCGATCGTCGGGTGGTTCCTGTTCGTGGCGCTGTGCCTCGGCCTCGGCATCACCGCCGGGATGAACAGCGCGACCTCCGAGGACTTCCAGGTCGGTGAGGCCGGGCGCGCCGAGGCCATGGCCTCCGAGGGCGGCCTGCAGATCAGGCCCCTCGAACAGATCCTGATCAAGGCCAGGTCCGGGCCCCTCGACCAGGCGGCGGCCGACGCCGCCGTGCGGGACGTCACCCGGCGGATGACGGCGCTGCCCGGGGTCGACGAGGTGGCCGCGCCGGTCCGCTCCAAGGACGGGAAGGTCATCCGCGTACCGGTGAGCCTCAAGGGCCCCGAGCAGGACAGCAAGAAGAACGTCGTCCCGCTCCAGGAGCAGACCGAGAAGGTCAAGAAGGCCCACCCCGGCCTGGTGATCGAGGAGACCGGCGTCGCCTCCGTCAGCAAGGGCGTCGACGACCAGCGCGACAAGGACCTCGCGTTCTCCGAGGCGATCACGCTGCCCATCACGCTGATCACGCTGGCCCTGGTGTTCGGCTCGCTGCTGATGGTCGGGGTGCCGCTGCTGCTCGCCGTCACCTCGATCATGGCGACCATGGGCCTGGCGATGCTGGCCTCGCACCTGCTGCCCGACACCGGCGTCGGACTGAGCATGATCCTGCTCATCGGCATGGCCGTCGGGGTCGACTACACCCTCTTCTACCTCAAGCGCGAGCGCGAGGAGCGGGCCCGCGCGGGCGGCAGGCTCTCCTCCGAGGCGCTCGTCGAGGCCGCCGCCGCGACGGCGGGCCGCGCGATCGTGGTCTCCGGTCTCGCCGTGATCGTCTCCACGGCCGCGCTGTTCCTGGCCGACGACGTCATCTTCGACTCGCTCGCCCTCGGCACCATCCTGGTCGTGGCCGTCGCCGTCGCCAGCTCGGTGACCGCGCTGCCCGCGATGCTGGTGAAGCTCGGCCTGCGCGCCGAGCGCAGAGCCGCCAAGCGGCGCGCGCGGGGCAAGCCCGTGCGGCTCCGCGAGGACAAGAAGCCGGGCCGGGTCTGGAACATCCTGCTCGCGCCCGCCCGCAAGCGGCCCGCGCTCACCCTCGGCCTCGCCGTCCTCGCCCTGGTCGGCCTGTCGCTGCCCGCCCTCGACCTGAAGCTCAAGGACCCCGCGAGGGACAGCTTCTCGCGCGACATCGCGGCGATGCGGGCGTACGACCGGCTGCTCGAATCCTTCCCCGACGAGCGCCTGCGCTTCCAGGTCGTGGCGCGCTCCACGCCCGAGCGGTCCGACGACGTCGTCCGGGCCCTGCGCGCCCTCGACCGGGAGGCCGCGGCCGACCCGCTGTTCGCCGACCACGCCAAGCCGCGCATCAAGACGTCCAAGGACCGCCGCATCAGCACCCTGGACCTCGGCGCCCGGCACGTCACGTACTCCGACGACGCCGTACGGACCCTCGACCACCTCCGCGACGACTACCTGCCCGCGACCGTCGGCAAGCTCGACGGCGTCGAGACGGCCGTCAGCGGCGACGTGCCCCGCGGCGTCGACTACGTCGCCCACCAGAACGACAAGCTGCCGCTCGTCCTCGGCGTGCTGCTCCTGCTGACCTTCGCGATGACCGTGTACGCCTTCCGGTCCGTGGTCCTCGGACTGCTCGGCGTCGGCCTCAACCTGCTGTCGGCCGCCTCCGCGCTCGGGCTTCTCGTCCTCGTCTTCCAGGGCGAGTGGGCCGAGGACCTGCTGTCCTTCGTGTCACTGCACGGCATCTCCTCGCGCGTCCCGCTGTTCCTCTTCGTGATCCTCTTCGGGCTCTCGATGGACTACCAGGTGTTCGTGGTGAGCCGCATCCGCGAGGCGGCCCTGAACGGGGTGCCCACGCGCCAGGCCGTCATCGACGGCATCGCCTCCTCCGCCAAGGTCGTCACCAGCGCCGCGATCGTCATGGTCACCGTCTTCGCCAGCTTCGTGATGCTGCACATCCTGGAGATGAAGCAGATGGGCTTCGTGCTCGCGGTGGCGGTCCTCGTGGACGCCTTCGTCATCCGCGTCATGATCCTGCCCGCGGCGCTGCTCCTGCTCGGCCGCGCCACGTGGTGGCCGTCCAAGGCGGTGCGGCGCGCGGAGGAGCGGCTGACGCGGGGGTACGGGGCCTCGGCCGGGGCCGGGGCCGCGGCGGAGCCGCACCCGGTACGCACCTGACGCCGCACCTGACGCCGCACGGCTGGGAATTTGCCGGGTTTTTACGACCGGCGGATCAGGGCCCGCCGCGGGCCCAGGGATAACCGTAGGTAATCGCCCGTAGATAAGGGGGAGGGGACATCGATCCGCGAGGGCGGGTGGTCGGAAGCCGTGACGTCCGACCACCCGCCCCCGCGGTCGAAGGCCTGGTCACCGGGGGTGTGCGAGGCCCCCCGAACAGCGGCCGCGGGCCCGGAATCCCGGGCCCGCGGCCGCCCGCCGCGGCCTCCGCACCCCTGTGGCTGGTATTCCCTGGCGGACGGGGGTACTGGGTGGGCGGCATCTTGATGCAACGCTTACGATCCTCTGCGTGTCCAAACTGACCGACGTGCCCAAACGCATCCTCATCGGGCGCGCACTGCGCAGCGACCGGCTCGGAGAAACGCTCCTGCCGAAGCGCATCGCCCTCCCCGTCTTCGCGTCCGACCCGCTGTCCTCCGTCGCGTACGCGCCCGGCGAGGTGCTGCTCGTCCTGTCGATCGCGGGCGCGTCGGCGTACCACTACAGCCCCTGGATCGCCGCCGCGGTCGTCGTGCTGATGTTCACCGTCGTCGCCTCGTACCGGCAGAACGTGCACGCGTACCCCAGCGGCGGCGGCGACTACGAGGTCGCCAACACCAACCTCGGCCCCAAGGCGGGACTGACCGTCGCGAGCGCCCTGCTCGTCGACTACGTCCTGACCGTGGCCGTGTCGATCTCCTCGGGCATCGAGAACCTGGGCTCCGCCGTCCCGTTCGTGGTCGAGCACAAGGTGCTGTGCGCGGTGATCGTCATCGTGCTGCTCACGCTGATGAACCTGCGCGGCGTGAAGGAGTCCGGCAAGCTCTTCGCGATCCCGACGTACGTGTTCGTCGTCGGCGTCTTCCTCATGATCGCCTGGGGTGCCTTCCGCGGCTTCGTCCTCGACGACACTATGAAGGCCCCGACCGCCGACTTCGAGATCAAGGCCGAGCACCAGGGCATCGCGGGCTTCGCCCTCGTCTTCCTGCTCCTGCGCGCCTTCTCCTCCGGCTGTGCCGCGCTCACCGGCGTCGAGGCGATCAGCAACGGCGTGCCCGCCTTCCGCAAGCCCAAGTCCAAGAACGCCGCGTCGACCCTCGCCCTGATGGGCGCGCTCGCCGTCACCATGTTCTGCGGCATCATCGGCCTCGCCATGGCGACCAACGTCCACATGGCGGAGAAGCCCGCCAAGGACCTCCTGGAGAACGGCGTCCCCGTCGGCGGCGACTACGTCCAGAACCCGGTGATCTCCCAGGTCGCCGAGGCGGTCTTCGGCAACGGCAGCTTCCTGTTCATCGTCCTCGCCGCGGCCACCGCCCTGGTCCTCTTCCTCGCCGCCAACACGGCGTACAACGGCTTCCCGCTGCTCGGCTCGATCCTCGCGCAGGACCGCTACCTGCCGCGCCAGCTGCACACCCGCGGCGACCGCCTCGCGTTCTCCAACGGCATCGTGCTCCTCGCGGGCGCCGCCGCGCTGCTCGTCTGGATCTACGGCGCGGACTCCACCCGCCTCATCCAGCTCTACATCGTCGGCGTCTTCGTCTCCTTCACGCTCAGCCAGATCGGCATGGTCCGGCACTGGAACCGCCACCTGGCCACCGAGCGCGACCCCGGCAAGCGCCGCCACATGATCCGCTCCCGCGCGATCAACACCTTCGGCGCCTTCTTCACCGGCCTGGTCCTGATCGTCGTCCTCGTCACGAAGTTCACCCACGGCGCCTGGGTCGCCCTGCTCGGCATGGTCATCTTCTATGTGACGATGAGCGCGATCCGCCGCCACTACGACCGCGTCTCCGAGGAGATCGCGGCCCCCGAGGGCCCCTCCGACGACAGCGTCCGCCCCTCCCGCGTCCACTCCATCGTCCTCGTATCCAAGATCCACAAGCCGACGCTGCGCGCCCTCGCGTACGCCAGGCTGATGCGCACGGACACCCTGGAGGCGCTCAGCGTCAACGTCGACGCGGCGGAGACCAAGGCCCTGCGCGAGGAGTGGGAGCGCCGCCACATCAGCGTTCCGCTCAAGGTCCTCGACTCCCCCTACCGCGAGATCACGCGCCCGATCATCGACTACGTGAAGTCGCTGCGCCGCGAGAGCCCGCGCGACGCGGTCAGCGTGATCATCCCCGAGTACGTGGTGGGGCACTGGTACGAGCACCTCCTCCACAACCAGAGCGCGCTGCGCCTCAAGGGCCGGCTGCTCTTCACGCCCGGCGTGATGGTCACCTCCGTGCCCTACCAGCTGGAGTCCTCCGAGGCCGCGAAGAAGCGGGCCCGCAAGCGCCAGGAGTGGAACGCGCCGGGCTCGGTGCGGCGCGGTCCGGTGGAGAAGCGGGCGAAGGAGCCCAGCAAGAAGGCCTGACCCTTCGCGTCCCTCTGTGTGATCTTCTGTGTGATCTTCTGTGCGATCGGCCCCGGCGAGCGGCCGGGCGACACCCACGTAGACTGGTGGGCTGTTGTCCGGCCGCTTTCCCCTTATGTAGTGGAGTCACCCCGCCATGCAGGCAGAACCGAAGAACACGCTGGTCGGGGAGGAGTACGAGGTCGAGGTCGGCCCCGTCGCCCACGGCGGCCACTGCATCGCCCGTACGCAGGACGGCCGCGTCCTGTTCGTACGGCACACCCTGCCCGGTGAGAAGGTCGTCGCCCGGGTGACGGAGGGCGACGAGTCCTCGCGCTTCCTGCGCGCCGACGCGGTGACCGTCCTGGAGCCGTCCAAGGACCGCGTCGAGGCCCCCTGCCCCTACGCGGGCCCGGGCCGCTGCGGCGGCTGCGACTGGCAGCACGCGAAGCCGGGCGCGCAGCGCCGCCTCAAGGGCGAGGTCATCACCGAACAGCTGGCCCACCTCGCCGGGCTCACGCCGGAGGAGGCGGGCTGGGACGGCACGGTCATGCCCGCCGAGGGCGACAAGCTGCCCGCGGGCGAGGTCCCGTCCTGGCGCACCCGCGTGCAGTACGCGGTGGACGCCGACTCCGGCCGCGCGGGACTGCGCCGCCACCGCTCCCACGAGATCGAGCCGGTGGACCGCTGCCTGATCGCGGCGGAGGGCGTCACGGAGCTCGGCGTCGAGCGGCGCGACTGGTCCGGCATGGAGACCGTCGAGGCGATCGCGGCGACGGGTTCCCAGGACCGCCAGGTGATCCTGACCCCGCGCCCCGGCGCCCGCCTGCCCATCGTCGAACTCGACCGCCCCGTCTCCGTGATGCGCGTCGGCGAGAAGGACGGCGGCACGCACCGCGTCCACGGCCGCCCCTTCGTCCGCGAGCGCGCGGACGGCCGCACGTACCGCGTCGGCAGCGGCGGCTTCTGGCAGGTCCACCCCAAGGCGGCGGACACCCTGGTCACGGCCGTCATGCAGGGCCTCCTCCCGCGCAAGGGCGAGACGGCCCTCGACCTCTACTGCGGCGTCGGCCTCTTCGCGGGCGCGATCGCGGACCGGGTGGGCGACGAGGGCGCGGTGCTCGGCATCGAGTCCTCCAAGCGGGCCGTCGAGGACGCCCGCCACAACCTCGCCGCGTTCGACCGCGTCCGCGTGGAGCAGGGCAAGGTCGAGGCGGTCCTGCCGCGCACCGGCATCACCGAGGTCGACCTCATCGTCCTGGACCCGCCCCGCGCGGGCGCGGGCAAGTCAACGGTCCACCACCTGGCGGGCCTGGGCGCCCGCCGCATCGCCTACGTGGCCTGCGATCCGGCGGCGTTGGCTCGGGACTTGGGGTATTTCCGGGGGGTGGGGTATCGGGTGCGGATGTTGCGGGCGTTTGATCTTTTTCCGATGACTCATCATGTGGAGTGCGTGGCGATTCTTGAGCCCGCCGCGAAGGGTCGCTGACCTGCAGTTTTGCGGGGGGGAGGGGGGGCTGAAGTTCGACGCCTTTCCCTGGAGGGAACGGTTCGAGGCGTGATGGCTTGGCCTTATGGGCTCCGGCCTGGGCTTTTCCGGTGCGGTGGCTGATTGTTGCCTGGTCTGCGGACGGGGTGTCTTGGGAGTCCTGACGCTGGCATGACGCTCGTTCCGACGGGCTTTCAGATGGGGTCGTGTGTGGGCACGGGTGGCTTTCACTGGGCGTCGGTACCCGTACTGCAGATGTTGAACCGGACCCTCGGTCGTGACGCGGCCGATGCGGCGTGCGGAATCGAGGCAGGCTCGGCGAGGATGCGTTGCCCGCGCTTCCGTCCGCCTACGACGACTGCAAGGCATTCGATGACCTGCTGGCCGTCGCAGCCCGGGAGGAGCAGCCGACCCTCATGCTCGAACTCGCCCATGCGGAACGGATCTCCCGAACCGTCGAACATGTGGTGCCCGCAGCCAGGTCGGGCTTTGCACAGGAGGAGTTCTCGCGGGCCTCACTGGCCGAGGCTCGGCGGGCGTGGCGGAGGTGGCAGCGGTGCCTGGAGGAGAGGCGAAGAGACCTGGGGCGGTAGCGGAACTCGCCCTGCCAGGAGCGGAGTTCACATCCCCCATTCGAGCCGTACCGGCTCTCGCGCCGTGGTCAGTGCCCCGTCGAAGTCGGCGAGACGTTCGGCCAGTGTGGCGGTTGCCACGCGCGGCGGGAGGGCAGCCGAGAACTTCAGGCCGCGGACGGCGCGCGGGTCGACGGTGGGCAGGGTGAGGGAGCCCGGGAGTTCGGCGCGGGCGGTTTTCCAGTCGGCGGGGGAGAGGTCCTGGCGCAGGCGGAGATCGGTGTCGGAGGGCCGCTGGACGGGATCGGCGAGGTTGCCGAGGGAGGCGGCGAGGGTCGCATTGGCGCGGTAGCCGGCCCAGGTCCACCAGCGTGTGGCGTCGGCATCGCGGACCACGAGAGTGCCGGCCGGGTGGACCTCGTGAGCGGCGCGATCGGTGCGCAGCTCGGCGAGGGCAGCGGTGGCGCGGCGGGTGAGCAGGACGTCGGGATCGGTGCCGAGGAGTACCTCACGCATGGCGCGGGTGAGGGCGAACGACAGACCGCGCGCCTCGCTGCCCTGCCATGTGGCCACACCGCCGTCCTCGACGGGTTCGACGAAGGCACGGCGGCGGGCCCAGTCGATGAACGTGACCTGCCAGCTGCGCCCGGCAAGCAGGAGACGGCGTGGGCCGGGGCGTTCCTCGGTGAGCACGGTGGGGTCGGTGGTGCCGATCTCGGTGCGCCCGGCGAGGACGGTGAACTCGGGCGGCGCGGTGAAGGAGGCGGTGAGTTCCATGAAGTGGCGGCGGCCGAAGTGCTTCTCGGCCTCGGAGCCGATGAAGAGCATGCCGTCGTCGCTGTCCAGGAAGCCCTCGTCGACCAGATGCTTCAGGAGCGGGGCGGCCGACCGATCGAAGGGCGCGAGGCCGTTCCACCGGTCCGGCCAGAGCCGGTCGCCGATGCGGTGCTCCTGCAGGGTGAGCGCGAGCAGCTGCTGGGCTACGAGGTGACGGGGCGACGGTGGCGGGGTGACGGGCTCGACCCAGCCCCGGGCCCACAGGGTGAGCAGTCCGGCGGCCTGCAGAAGCGACTCGGGCCGGGTGGCGAGGAAGAGACAGTTGCGGGAGGTGCCGGCGCGGCGGCCGGTGCGGCCGATTCGCTGCAGGAACGAGGCGACGGTGCCAGGGGAGTCGATCTGGAGTACTCGGTCGAGGTCGCCCACGTCGATGCCGAGCTCCAGGGTGGAGGTGGACACGATGACGCAGTCGCGCGCCTCGGCGAACGCCTGCTCGGAGCGGGCCCGTTCATCGGTGGAGAGCGAGGCGTGCGAGAGGAACACGGTGACATTGCGGGCCCGGAGCGCCGCACCGAGTTCCTCGACCTGCTTGCGGGAGTCGCAGAAGACCAGACGCTTCTCGCCACGGTGCAGGGCGGAGATCACCTTGGCGGCGTTGGCAAGTGAGCCGACGTAGTCGAGTTCGACGTCTCCCACGGGCCTCGGCAGGGAGGTGTCCACGGCCGTGTCCGGCAGGGTGATGCCGGGCGCGACGACCCGTCCAGGGCGTTCGGCGGGGCGTGCCCCCTGCAGCCACGTGAGCAGTGCGTCCGGGTTGCCGACGGTGGCGGAGAGCCCGATCCGCTGGATCCGGTGACCGGCCAGCCGCTCCAGCCGTTCGAGTACGGCAAGGAGGTGCCAGCCCCGGTCGTCGCCCGCGAAGGCGTGCACCTCGTCGATGATCACGGCACGGACGCGGCCGAGCATGTGTGTGTGGTCGGTCTTGACGCTGATCAGCATCGCTTCGAGCGACTCGGGTGTGGTGAGCAGGAAGTCGGGCGACTCGGTGCGGATACGGCGGCGTACGGACTCCGGGGTGTCGCCGTGCCAGAGCGCGGCGCGGCGACCCAGCCACTGTGCGTAGGTGTCGACGCGGTGGACGAGGTTGTTGAGGAGGGCTTTGAGCGGGGCCAGGTAGAGGACGGAGGTGCCGGTCCAGTGCTGCTTCCGCATGGCGGACAGGACGGGGAAGGTGGCGGCTTCCGTCTTCCCGCCCGCGGTCGGCGCGAGCAGGATCGCGTCTTCGCCGTCCATCAGTGGTTCCACGGCGGCCTTCTGCAGGGGGCGCAGATCAGGCCATCCGAGAGTGTTGACGATGTGGTGCAGGACGACCGGATCGAGGCGTTCGAGCGGGTCGGCGCCGGGCGGCTGGTCCTGCACGTGGGTGGCTCCCTGCGCTTGGTCTTCCGGGAACGGGAGGGGAAGGCGTCAGATCAGAGGTCGAGGTCGAGGTCGTCGGCCGACGCGGCCGCCGGGGGCGCGGCGAGGTTGCGTTCGGTGGCAGTGAGATCTCTGGTGCCGAGGGTCAGTTTGTAGTGCGTACGCGGATCGAAGTCGTCGAACTGATCGATCCGGTCGAGTACGTCCCCGACCAGCTTCTTTAGGTACAGGCGCGGTGCCACTCCGACTTTCCCGCCCAGCGCCCCGCCCACGGCTCTTGCCAGGTCCGCAAGGTACGCGTCGTCGGCGAGCCGCTTGATCCGCTCGGCGGAGTCGGAGGAGGAGACGCCGTCCGCGTACAGGTCGCGGATGGTGGCGCCCAGACCGGTCAGGGACTCCTCGGTGAATCCGGGAAGCCGGATCTGCACGGCACGCGGGTTGTCGAAGCGCGGGTCGGTGGTGAAGTCGGTGGCCAGGCGCTGGGCGAGCGGGGCGAGACGCTGGACGCCCTGCTGTCCGTCGTAGAAGGCGGGCGTGCCAGTGATGACGAGGTAGAGGCCGGGGAAGCGGCCGGAATGAACCTCGTCGATGAGCTGACGCAGGGCGTTGAGGGCCTTGTCACGGGCGTCGGAGCGGACCCGCTGCAGTGTCTCCACCTCGTCCAGGACGAGGACGAGCCCGGCGTGCCCCGCGTCCTTGAGCATGGTCAGCAGGCCTTGCAGGAAGCCGAAGGCGCCGAAGTGGTCGAGGTCGCCGCGGACTCCTGCGCTGCGACGTGCGGCAGCGGCGACGTGCGGCTGGCCGCCGAGCCAGGCCATCACCGCGGCGGCGGTCGCCTCGTCGCCGGCGTCCAGGGACTGCTTGTACCCGCGCAGGGCGGTGGCGAAGGCGGGGGCCTGGCGGGACACCTCGGCCAGGCGGGCGGTGAGCAGCCGGTCCACGGCCTGCGGCAGTTCACTTTCGGCCGCGCCGTCGGAGAGCGCGTCCTCCTCAAGGGCGTAGAACCAAGCATCGGCGACGGGCCGCAGGGCGCTGGGCGGGAAGCTCGCGGTGGTCAGGCGTTCGGTGAGCCGCCGGTAGACCGTTTCCAGCTTGTGCAGCGGGGTCTCGGTCTCGGACACCTGTACCTCAGCCACGGCGAAGGTGCGCCGCTTTGCGCGCTCGCCGAGCCAGCGGGTGAAGAAGGTCTTGCCGGATCCGTACTCACCGCGCACCGCCTTGAACACCGAGCCTCCGGCGGCGACGGTGTCCAGTTCCTCGTCGACCGCCTGCTCGAAGCGGCCCAGGCCGGTGGCGAGCAGGTCGAGACCGCTCTCGGGGACGGCGCCGCGCCGCAGTGCGTCCACGACGGCGCGGCGGCGTACGGCGCCGACGGGTGTACCGGCACGAGGGGCTGAGGGTCCGAACGCGTTCACCCGGACAGTCTCCCATCAGGGAGGTCGCCGGACCGCTGGAATGCCGGCGGGCGGATCCGGTTCGTCGTGCTCACGGGGTGCGCAGTCCGAACTGTTCGATCAGCTGGGCCCGGTGCAGGCGCAGGGTGCGGTTGTCGGGGAGGATCTCCAGGATCTGGGCTCCGTCGTAGTTGAGGAGCTGGGCCAGGGTCGCGGCGAAGCCGGGGGCGCGGGCGGCGGGCTGGCCCGCGCGTTCGGCCAGGGCGGTCATGGGCAGGGTGCCTGCTTCGACGAGGGCGACCAGCGCCTTGGGCAGGACGGACGGCTCCCGCGGCTTCCGGGCGAGCAGGTTCAGCTGCGCCGCGTACAGCTCGGTGGCGACGAGACGTTCCACGAGTGCGACGGCGGGCGGCTGGGCCGGGGTGGAGGGGGCTTCGGTCTCGGGTTCGGGGCCGGCGGGCTTCTCGGGCGCGGGAGGGGTCGGAGGGGCGAGTTCCTCCTCGCCGAAGAGACCGATGACGCCCTCGGCCACGGGCGGGGCGGCCTTCTTGGACCGCTTGGCGCCCGGACGCGACGGCGTGGCGACGGGGGCAGCGGGGGCGGACGAGGCGACGGCCTCGGCGCCGGATTCCGTCTCGATGCCTGTCTCGTCCGACCACCACAGCGGCGCCGGATCGCCCAACTCCCGCCATCCTTGCGGTGGTTCGGTGCCGAAGGGCAGCAGGGCGAGCAGCGGGATGGCGAATTCGGCGAGGGTCGCGCCGCCGTGGTAACCCGCCTTGAGAGCGGTGTACCGGGCGTCGTGGTCGCGCAGAACGACGATGCTCGAACCGGGCTCCGGCCAGACCACCCGCGGCCCGGCCAACGCGATCTCGGCGGGCGCGAGCGGGCCGCCGGGGCCGCGGTGACGCGCCGAACCGATGGTGCCTGCGGGCGCGTCGAGCTTGCTGCCCCGCCGTTCGATGACATGGCCGTGGTCGGAGGTCAGGAGCACGGTCATGCCGTTCGCCCGCGCGGCCCGCAACAGCGGTTCGAGACCGCCGACCTCCTTGGCCTGCCAGGCGCCGTCCCCGAGCTTCTGTTCCTTGGCAAGCCGGTCGTCGACGGTGTTGAGGACGACGGCGACATGCATGCGCTCGTCGGCGAGGGCCTCACCGAGGGCGGTGGAGAAGGGCGAGCCGGTGTCGGGGCCGCGCAGGTCGTCCTTGTGGAAGACGGCCGCCGGGGCGCCCCGCCAGCAGGAGTGCTGAGGGAAGAGGCGCTTCTCGTCGTTCTGGTCGCCCGTCATCAGCGTTCCGGTGAAGAGCGAGGTGCGCGAGACAGCGGTGAGTGTGGGCAGTGCTGCGGCCACGGCCCGCCGCACCGGCGCGCCGTGAGCCCCGGGAAGCGGGTCGAACTCGGCCCACTGCTCTCGCAGTTCCTGCCCCAGTTCGGCTGCTATGGCCGCGCTCATCCCGTCCAGGAGCAGCAGCAGGACCCGGCGCCCCGGCTCGGCGACGACCGGCGCGACGACCCGCGTCAGGAGGGACTCGACGGTGAGCAGGGAACCGGGGGAGCTGCCGTCCGCCGTCCACACCGCGAGCCGTTCGCTGAAGGAGTGGTCGAGCGTGCGGCGGGTCCGCCGCGCCTGGTCGCCGATCCTGCTGTACGCGGCGGCGAGTACGGAGTCGGGGTCGCCGCCCGCCTCCAGGTGTTCCAGGGCGCGGTCGGCCCAGCCGAGCTCGCGGATCTGGCGGTCCGTCCCGTCGGTCACCGACTCGATCTCGTCCGACGGGTTCCCGGCCAGCCACCGTCGCAGCCGTACGGCCATCCGGACCCGCTCGATGCGGGCCCGGGTCTCGCCGTCTGTGGTGGCAAGGGCGTGCGCGCGGAGCGCGGTGACGGATTCCGTGACGGCTTCGGGGGAGCCGCCGGTCAGCGCGTGACCGGCCGCGGTGAACCGGGCGTCGAGCCCGGCGGGCAGCAGCGGACTGGCGGTGGCGGCTGCCTGCGCCCCGAACTGGGCGACCAGCTGTGCGGCCCGGGTCAGGACCGGGTCGGCGAGGCGATGCTCGCCCCGGTCGATGAGATCGCGTACGTACGCCTCACCGCTGCGGGCGAAGGAGGCCAGGAGCCGGTCGAGTTCGTCGCCCTGGGCGGGCGGCTGCTCGCCGAGCCAGCGCTCGGCCCGGCCGCGCGCGCGGTACAGGTCGTGGTCGGCCTCCGCGTGCCCCCACAGGGCGGCGCAGACCACCGCGTACGCAGCTGCGTCGGGGCCGTGTTCGGCATCGACCAGGGCAGTGATCACCCTGCCCGCGGAGCCGCCCTGCTCGGGTGCGGCGAGGAAGCGGGCGAGGCCGGCCTTCTCCGGTCCGCGCAGCTCGCGCAGGAGGTCCGGGCCGCCGGGGGTGAGGGTCCACCGGAACAGGGCGACGGGGTCGACCCGGTCCGACTCTCCCGGCAGGGCGCGGCCCGCCGGTGCATCCCCGCTGCTGTCGTCGAGGCGCAGACGCCGCCGGGTCAGCCGGGTGAGGGCCTCGTCGCGGGAGAGCACGCCCCTGCCGATCGAGCGCCAGCCCCGGGTGCCCGCCGCGTCCAGGAGCGCCTCGGCGGCCCAAGTCTCGCCGCGCAGGCGGGTGTCGAGGCCGCTCGCGCCGAACGCCTCCTGCACGACCTCCCAGTTGTCGACGGACCTGATGCGGCGACTGTAGACGCGGGCGAGCAGACCGGGGTCGAGCTCGGTGTTCTCCCGGTCGGTGAGGACGATGAGGACGCGCGGTTCCGGCGGGACCTGCGCTTCCAGGTGGTCCAGGATCTGCTCGTGCACCGCGAGGACGGACGGCGCGACAGTCACCCGTACCTGCGTCCCGCCCACCGTCGGCTGCTCGGCAGCCCCGTCCCACTGCGGGGCGGCCCGGAGCAGCATGACGCGGACCGCGCCATCGCAGAGCTTGCTGCGTGCGGCGACGAACTGGCGGACCGTGCTCACCGACAGGCGGGCGGGACCCGCAGCCGAGGGGCCCGGCCCGACGGTGGGCGCGGTGGTGATCGTACCGGACATCAGCCGACGACCTTCCAGGTGACCTCGACGGTGGCGTCGGGGTGTGCCGCGGCGAGTGCCGCGATTTCGGCCTGCAACTCCGCAGCCGCCCGGGCGGCCGTCGTCCGGCCCCCGCCGGAGCGGGCCACCGGGCGCGACGGATCACGCGGCGCGGGCGGCGGCGTCGGCAGCACCTGCGGATGGGCGGAGCCGCCGTCCAGGGGCACTGTGTCGGAGCTGGGCGCCGGGGCGGCGGGCTGCTGCGGGGCCGACGGCGGACTCTGCCGGGACCGCAGCAGCGCCATCACCTCCCGGCTGCCCTTCTTCAGTACGGCAGGCAGGTCGGGGTAGTCGCCGGGATCACCGGCCGCGGCGTCGCGCACCCGCTCCAGGATCGCCGCACCGTCCCGGCCGAGCGTGTCGGCCAGCTCCAGCTGTTCACCCCAGCTGGTGTTCTGCAGCGCATCGGCCACGGCCTTGGCACTGGTCAGCGACATGCTGTACCGGTGCGCGGTGAACCCGCCGAGGTCGAAGCCGGCCAGCCGGTCCACCACAGCCTTGGCGCCGAGGTTCTCCGCCCGCACCGCGTCCACCAGCTCCTGGGCCCGCCGGGCGAGCACGAGGCGGGGCGAGGCGTCGTCCAGGTGCAGGAACTGCCGGTGCTTCTCCAGCTCCGTGACGAGCCGTCCCGCATCGGTGGCGAACGCGTTCGCAGCCTTACGGATCTCCCCGGCGAACTGGTTCACGATCCGCCCGCGCCGCAACTGCGGTGCGGGCGTGCCGAACACCGTCTCGTACCGCTTGCGGGCCTCGGCCCACTCCGCCTCGGTGGGCAGCGGCTGCTCCCGCAGCGCGTAGTCACGCTTCAGATCGCTCGGCAGAGGTGCGGGCTCGACGGCGACCCCGCCGCGCACCCACACGCGGTCGGACATCTCCGCATACGCGGCGGCGAGCAGTCGGCGCAGCGGCTCGGGCAGGCCGCGCGGGTCGGGCTGGTCGCTCCAGTGGGCGAGCTTGACCAGGGTCGGCTCGGCGACGCCGTCCCGCCGGGCCTGCCCGTTGAAGTGGTCGAGCCAGGCGGTGGACTGCCGGTAGTACGCCTCCTGCATCACACCGAGCCCCAGGCCGCCCGCGATCCGCGCCATGACCTTGCGGTCCTTGGATTCGACCTCCACCTGCCCGTCACGGTCCTCGGCGGCCTTGCGCACGTACTCGAAAACGGTCTTGACCTCGGTGGCCCGCAGCGGCTTCCCGGTGCCTTCCGGATCCAGGTCGGGGTGGGCGGGGAACTGGTGGGTGAGCAGCTTCCCGGACAGCTGACGTGCGGCATCGTCCATCTGCGCGCCGATCGGCAGCTGCAGGTCCGCCACCTGCTGCAGGGCCTCCAGGTGATTGCCGAAGCCGAGGTCGACGACGCCTTCCTGCTTCTGCGCGAGTCCGTACGCCTGCTTCAGCGCGCCCAGGACCCGCTCGGTGAGGACCTCCCGCTGCGACTGCAGCATCCCCTTGGCGCGGGCCTTATCGTCGGCGTTCAGACTGCGCGCGAACTCGGAGTCGAAGCGGGCCTCGTCGGACAGCGCCTTGTCGATGACGACGAGACGCTCGAAGTCGCCGCGGGTGGCGTCGGTGAGATGAGTCGGCAGCCAGGCCAGGGTCCGCGAGTCCCCGCCCGCCTTCTCCCGCAGCGTACGCAGCCGCTGGAGGTCGTCCATCGGCCCGAACTCGCCCTCGTCGTAAGGGAAGTCGACGACGAGCCGCCAGGCGTCCTCCTGGTTGGGCCGCAGCGCCGCATCCGACAGCGAGTCGACGTCGGCGACGTTCCCGAACACCACCTCGACCTGCCGCTCGGTGCCCTTCCACACCAGGTCGAGTGTGTCGTACGGGTCGAACCCGCCGGTCCCGTCGGTGACGCCGAGCGACTCCTTGAGCAGGGTGCGCATCTTGGTCCGGCGGTTGCCCAGGTTGTTGTGGACCTGGGCGTTGGCGAGCACCGCGTCGAGGTCGACACCGGTCAGCTCCAGGCGGACCACCGCGCCGGGACCGGTGCCGGCGACCTTGATCTCGGGGAAGGTCGCCGCCCATTCCTTCGCCTTCTGCTCCAGACGGCCGATCTCGGTTCCGGCGATCCGGGTGGTGATGGACCCGTGGTTGAGCGCGTTGAGCCGGGCGAGGGTCAGGTCGGACAGGGCGGGGACGCTCGGTGCGAGCGCGGACAGGAGCAGCGTCTGGATCAGCCGGCTGTCACCGGTGAAGTCCCGGCAACGGGCCTTCACCTGCGGGTCGTTGATCGTCTCCGGACGACGCCTGTACGTCTCCACGTCGTCCTCGGTGACCTGGTTGGTCTTCAGCAGGTACGGGCGCAGCTTCTCGCGGTACAGCTTGTCCGCCGCCTCGAAGTGGACGCTGGTCTCGCCGCTGAACGCCTTGTCGCCGCCGCCGACGATCGCCGGGTACAGATCGCCGAGCGGTACGAGCTGGCCGAGCCGCCAGTCGTCCCGGTGGTCGACCAGGAGCTGGCTCATCAGCTTCAGGCCGGTGCGGGAGCGCTGCAGCGCTCCGGAGATGTGCACCAGGGTGTCCATGAACGCCGGCGGGAACGGGTACGTGCGCCGGAAGGCGTCCTCGTCCGCACCGGTGGTGGAGTCCTTGTGGCCGAGCAGGGTCTGCCACACGTCCGGGCCGAGCTTCTTGGCCTCGTCGAAGGCCGCCGCGACCTTCGCCTCGGCCTCGTCGTCGACGGGACGCAGCAGACGGGCCTGCGCGATCGTCGGCAGGTTGCGGTCCTCCAGGACGATCGAGTCGTACCGACCGCCGTTGAGCTTCAGCGTGTCCTGCACGGCGGCCTCGGCGGCGCCGGACATCTCCTCGCCGACCAGCTCGCGCAGGTCACGCTGGCGGGCGATGAACGAGACGACGGGGATGGCGCGGCGCTCGTCGGCGCCCTCCACGAAGTTGGTGACCTTGCCTGCCTCGCGGCCGAGCGCCTTCTGGTCGTGGATGAGGGTGGCCAGCCACAGGATCAGCTCGTCCATAAAGAGGACGAGGCCGTCGTAGCCCAGGGACTTGGCGTGCGCGGCGATGATGCCGAGGCCCTTGTCCAGGGAGACGAAACCGTCGGCGTTCTCCGAGGCGTTGCGGGCGAAGGACGGGAAGAGGGTCTTGGTCAGGTCCTGGACGAGCCGGGCCCGCAGCTCCTGCGGGGTGGTCGGGTTGTCCAGGTCGAAACCCTTGGTGTTCTCGTGCTCCTCCTGCGCGGCGACGGCCCGGTCGAGCAGTTCGGTGGTCCAGGCGAACGCCTCGCCCCACTCGTCGCCTTCGCCGCTGTCCGCCTCGGCGAGCTGCGCGATCACACGGTCGTCGCCGCTGCCACGGCGATGGGCGGCGAAGTCCTCGAAGAGGCCGTCGGTCAGATAGACCTGCGGCAGATCGCAGCCGGGGTGCACCTTGCGTACGTGCTCCACGTACTTGCCGAGAACTCGCTGCTCAAGGGACTTGGCTCCGAGCATGTGGTACGGGACAAGAAGGAACTTACGATCTCCCGCGTCCAGCCAGGAGTGGTGGGCGCGGACAGGATCGAGGCCCGTCTTGGAGCGGGCGGCCTGATGGCCGGAGAGCAGGGCGTAGAGCACCGCCATGAAGTGCGACTTACCGGAACCGAACGAACCGTGCAGATAGGCAGCCTTGGAGGAGTGGCTGTCGAGCGCCGACTTGATCAGGTCAAGGGCCTCGTCGAAGTTGCCGCGCAGGCGGTCGGTGACGACATAGTCCCGCAGGGCGGCCTCGGCGCCCCCGGGCGTGACGGCCTCACCGAGCTTCAGCACGAAGTCGGAGGTCGACACCCGCTCCGGGATGCGGATCAGCTCGCGCAGGAGGGGGCGGTCCTCGGGACGCGGGGTGTTCCTGCTCATGAACGCCATGGTGTCTGTGATGCTCCTCGCCCGGCCGGTCCTTCAGCTCGATCAGGAACTGAGCTGCGCGATTAATCGTAAAGGGTGGTACTGACACCCGGCCGTCCGATTCGCCGATTCGCAGCAACCGCGTAACACGGCGTGTTACGTTTTGGGGTATGGCCATGAAGGCGCGTTTCAGCATCAGCATGGACCCCGTGCTGCACGCGGCGGTCAAGAAATCCTCCGAGGCGCTGGGCCTTGATGTCTCGGCGTACGTCACGGCCGCGGTGCGGCGGCAGATGGCGGAGGATGAGGTCGTGGTGCGCCGGTTCGCGGGCATAGACGCCGCGATCGCGGCCACGGACGCCGCTCCGGTGCCGGTCGAGGCTGCGGTGGACATCACGGAGGAGGACGTCGCGGCAGCACGGGCCGGCATGGCTCAGGCGTTGGCCGCCGCGGAGGACCACGTCGCGTGAACCACCCGGTATTCGTCTACGACGCCGGAATGCTCCTCGCTGTCGACCGCCAGGACCGCCCCGCACTCCTCTTGCACCGCGCGCTGCTCGGCCCGGGCCACCCGCCGGTGATCCCGCTGCCCGTCCTCGCGCAGGCGTGGCGGCCCGGCAGGTGGACGCCGCTGACCAGGCTGATCTCGGAGTGCGTGGTCTTCGGAGCCCGGAGTGCCGAGCCGCCGCCGTGCGGTGTGTGCCAGGGCGGACACGTGACCGATGACGCCAAGCGGTCCGGGCAGGTCCTCGCACTGACTGGTCTGCCGGACGAGGAGCGCCCCGACGCGGTGGACGCGCTCGCGGTCGTCGTCGCGGCGCGTCACCCGGAGGCGGTCGTGGTCACGTCCGACCCTCGGGGGCTGTGCGCCTACCGGAACGCTCTGGATCAGGGCGGCACGGGCGTGCGGATTCTGCCGGTGCCGGAGCTGGCGGGATTCCTTGAGGGCAAGCGTGTGCTGCTCTGAGTCGTCCGGTTCCCTCGCCGGGCGTCGGTGAGCGATGCCGGTGTCAGGGGCGGTCCGGTCCGCTCGGGTCCGGGTGGCCGGTCGGCCCGGTCTGTGCTCAAACGGTCTTGCCGGGGCCGGTGCAATCCTCGACGCCCCAGTCGTCGGCGACGGCCGGTACGAGGGCGAGTCTTCGGCCGCCGTCGGCGTCCCCGTCGGCCGTGGTGACCGTCGTGGGGTCGGGCCGTCGCGGGTGGGTGTCGGACACCTCCACGCGTACGACTGCGGTCGTGTGCGCGTGTTTGTGGAGGAGGCGTAGCTCGAAGTTCCGTCCCGGTACGTGGCCGTGGCGGGCGGCGTTGGCCGCGGGCTCGGCGACGAGGAGGGCGACGGTGTCGGAGAACGGGCTGCCGGGCGGGACGCCCCAGTCGTCGAGCCGGGCCACGGCGGTCCGGCGGGCGAGGCTCGCGCCGAGTGGGGTGGCGGGGAGGTTAACGTCCTGGACTGGGCGGGTAACTAGCCGTAACCATAGGCAGGTTGGCCGACGCGGGGCGCGGGGCGCATGGCACGGAAAGCGGGGCGGCGATGACGGCGGACCAGGACGACGGCGGTACGGCGGCGGGTGGCAAACCCGAACTGTCGGACAGCCTCAGGACGTTCGGGGCCGTCTTAAAGGCGCTGCGGGAGGCGGGAGAGCTCACCCAGGAGGAGTTCGCGGTCCGGGTGCGGTATTCGGCGGCGTACGTCGCGAAGATCGAGCAGGGCGAGCGATTCCCTTCCAGAGAACCTTCCGGACCGGACGGCCGAAGTGCTGGAGCCGGTCGCGGGCAAGGTCCTTGCCGTAGCGGCGAAGACCCTGCGGAGGAAGGCCGGGCTGGCGTCCTGGTTCCTGCAACGGGCGGGGATCGAGGAAGAGGCGATCACGCTGTACGCGTATGAGTGCCGGGGGATTCCCAGGGCTGTTGCAGTCAGAGGGATATATCCGGGCGGTGTTCGACTGCAGGCTCCCGCCTGTAACCGAGGAGCAACTGGAACGCGAGGTCGCCGCTCGACTGGACCGGCAGCAACTCCTCACTCAGCGGCCGAACACCGTCTTCAGCTTTGTCATCGAGCAAGCGCTTCTTGAACGCCGCTTGGGAGGAGTTGAGGTCACTCGCAACGTGGAGATCCAGGTCATGCCGCTTTGGCAGGAGGATCACACCGGCGTCGACGGTCAGATGTACTTGGCCGAGCGGCCTGGCCATTAGTGGATCGGCTACGTCGAAGGCCAGCGCTCCAGCAGCCTGATCGCCGCTCCGAACGACGTAAGTGTTCTCCTCCAACGCTATGGCAAGCTGCGTTCCCAGGCTCTGGATTGCTGGGCTACGGTGAGCTTGCTGGAAATCAGGCGCGAGGAGCGCTATGAGCACCACGGAAGACCTGGACTGGTTCAAGAGCAGCTACAGCGGAAGCGAAGGCGACAACTGCATCGAGGTCGCGCTGGACGCCAAAGCCGTCCGCGTTCGGGACTCCAAGGACCTCGGCCGTGACTCGTTCGCCGTCACCTCCAGTGCCTGGGCGGCTTTCACCACGCACGTGTCGGCTTTCTGACTGTCGTCTGTGAGGCGGCGGATCCGCCGCCTCACAGACACACTGCTCAGTCGGACTCTGCGGAGGCCGCCGTCTTCTTCGGGGCGGCGGCCTTCTTCGCGCGGGTGGCGGGGGCAGGGCGCCAGGCGCGCAACGTGTCGTCGGTCAGGCCGAGTTCGCCCTGCTTCTGCTGTCGGAAGGCGAGGATCTCGGCGGCGGGGGAGGCACCGAACTCGGCGTCGTACTCGCCGTACCACTGGTCCAGCCAGGGCTGGAGCTCAAGGAGCCCGGCCAGGAACGGCACGATCTCCTCGCTGCCGAGACCGGCGGTCTGGATGTACGAGGCGAGCGCGAGTGCCTGCTCCAGGTGGTCCCAGCCGGCCCACCCGTACAGTTCGGGCGACTGCGCGTTCACCGTGCCGTACGAGACGAACCGCTCCTTGGGCACGTCGAGCTTGCCGCGGGCGCGCCAGTAACTGGGCTTGAGGAAGTCGGCCGACGTGTACTTCGGTGGTACGGGCGTCCGCTCCCGGATCTTCCGCTTGGCGGGCTCGTCCGGCGCGGCGTCCTCCTCGCGCTGGAGATCCCAGACGTGTTCCCAGTCAGCCCGCTTCTTGAGCGCGGCGGGCTTGTAGCGGAGAGCCGAGATGAACGGGACGTGCTCCTCGGAGAGCAGGTCGCGGACGGTCTTGGCGAGGTCCTGGCGGGGCGCGTAGAGGTCGGCGACGGAGGTGAAGTCCTCGTCGGCGGACAGGGATTCGGTCAGCCGGGCGAGGGTGGTGACGGTGGGGTTGCCGTTCGCGTCGAACCAGTACGAGCGGTCCTCGATCCGGTCGAGCAACCAGGACTTCAGCGCCTTCTGACGCATCGAGTCCCAGCCTTCGGTAGCCCAGCGGCGCTTGTACTCGGGGCGCTCGATCATGCCGATGGCTCGGTTCGACTCGATGACGTCGATGCGCTTCTGGACGAGGGCGCGGTAGTCGTCGGGCCAGTTGGCGGGGATCTCGGTGATGGGGGTGGAGTTGTGCCGCTTGAACCACTCGCCGCTGGCCTCACCGGCGGCAACCCGGCGCGCGAGAACGATCTCGAAGGCGCGCTCGCCGAGGGTGAGTTCGGGGACCGCGGAGGAATCGGGCAGGCGGAGGTCCTCGGAGTGCAGGTTGTAGAGGGAGTAGACCTGCCAGTCGAGTTCCTCTTGGAGGGCGATCATGCGGGCGCGGGCTGAGGCATAGCGGGTTTGGGCGTCGCGGAGGACTGGAGGTGTGGGGGTGGCTTTGGCGGCTAGGATGGAGGGGGTTGTGGCGGAGATTTGCTGGGCGAGGGTGTCGAGTTCGGTGGCGAGGGCCGTAGGAAACTCGGCGGGAAGAGGGAATTCCTGGAGCTTGGTTCCAGTGAACTCGTAGAAATCCTCGAAGGGGATTGTTGACTGGCGTGCCCCTCGTGCGTCTACGGTGCTTCCCTTGTTGTGGCTCACCATCTTGAGCCAGAATCCGGCCGTGGAGCTGTTGAGTAGCCCGAGCAGCCGGACGTGCTCCTCCTCCGGCGAACCCTTCCGCAGCTTAATTACAGGTGCATGCCTGTTGAACACGTTGCCGCCGCGGTCAAGGGCGAAGTGGTTGTGCGTCGCTACGGAGGCGAATGTGAGTGACAAGGGAGTGAGATATCGCTCAGGGACCCATCGATACCACGCCCACCAAGCCTTTCCTGTATCGGCATGGGACTTGCCATCGAAGTCCTTCGTGGACTTCAGTTGTGAGCGCAGTGGCCACAGGATCCGCCCCCACGGAGTGTGTTCATCCCAATCAAGGGGCTTCAAGTCTGCGGCATACGGGGTGATCGCGGACTCGATGTAGTTCTCGGCCCAGTCCCTGATTACTGCACCCGTGACAAAATTACGTGATACAGAATCGGAAACACCCCTGCGCTGCAAGGTATCGGGCGTACTGATGAATGCGTCATCTTGGCCGGGGAAGCTAGCGAATCCAATTGGGCGAGACAGGGTGTCCCGCAACTTGTTACGTGCCGAACTTGCGATTGATTCGTTGAGCTCCAACCCGCCGTCAGTCAGGATCCACGGCTGCTTCTCGAAGTGCCGACGTCGCTCCAAGTCGTCTACCGATACCCACTGCCCCGCGCTCCCGGCTTGGTCGATCTGGTCCACGATCGCCCGCCAGACGAGGCCATTCTCCGCGTTGTCCGGTGCTGAAGGCTCGCCCTGTACGCTTCGGACTGTCCGGATCGTTGTCTGTCGCTTCGCCCCGTCCTTGGGCCGTCCCACTAGGATCACCGTCGGCGTTCCGTGCCCTGGGATATACGCTCCCGACGTGTCGATGACCTCGGTCAGCTCGACCTTGTGCGCGAAGTATTCCTCGATCAGCTTCGTCCCGAACTCTCGCTTCATGAAGGAGTTCGCGGTGATCTGACCGACCATGCCGTAGCTGTGCCCGTCACCTCCGCCCCGCTTGGCTAGCTCGAAGAAGCGCTGGGCAAAGGGGACGGACAATGCGTACGTCCCAGCGCAGGCGTCGTACAGCTCCCGATACAGCTCATTGAGCTTCTTGTCCTTGACCGTGATGTACGGCGGGTTCCCCACCACCACGTGGTACCGCCCCTCCCGCAAAATCCCCGGGAACTCCTGCACGTCCTCCGTCGCATACGAGAACTCCGCCAGCGGGTCGCGACCCGCCCCCTCCTCCCCGAGCCCCAGCTGCAGCTCCAACTGCCGGTCCTTGATGAGCGAGTCGCCCACCGCCAACTGGATCGGCCACTCGTACTCCCGCGCCGCCCCGAACGTCCGCATCCCGCTCGCCGCCATCGCCGCGACCAGCAACCGGAACCGCGCCACCGCCACCGCGAACGGGTTCAGGTCCACTCCGTGAACCGACTTCAGCGCCGCCCGTACCCGCTCGTACGCCCCGACCTCCGGCCGCTCCTCGGCCCACATCCGCACGAGCCGCCGGAACGCGCCCAGCACGAAGTGGCCCGACCCGCACGTCGGGTCGATCATCTTCAGCTCTTCGAAGCCGAACTCCCGTACCGCAGGCGTCATCGTCCGGTCGAGGATGAACTCCTCGACGAATTCCGGGGTTTGGAGCAGCGCGTAGGTCTTGCGCGCCGCCTCGCTCAGGTCCTGGTACAGGTCACCCAGGAACCGGGTGTCCCACCCCTCCGTACCGTCCTCGCTCAGCGGGTCCGTGAAGTCGTGCACCAGCACTGATGCGGCCGACGTGCTGCCGGAGTCGTCCTCCGCCTCCGCCGCCACTGACTTCTGCTCCCGCCAGAACGCCAGCAGCGCTCCCGCCCCGTCATGCGACAGCGGAATCTGGTACAGCGGATTGTGATCCCGGTCGAACAGCAGTCGCCCCGCCTGCCCCGTGCCCAGCTCCGCGAACGCCGTCTCCAGCCAGCCGCGATACGTCGGGTCGGCGTCCTTCGCCATGTACTCCTCGTACCGCGCCTGGGCGACCTCCCGCCCCGCCACGTCCGGCGCCGTGATGTACGGCTCCGCGATCAGCCGGTTGTCCTCGCTGAACCGCACGAAGACCGTGCCGAGCACCCACGCCACCGCGACCTGAGTGACCCGCTCCCCGAGCCAACTGTTCCAGGTCGCCGCCGTGCGGCCGAGCTTCTTCGCCTGGTCGTACTCGCCGCGCAGTCGCGCCCCGACCTCGGGAACGGCCTTGACCTGCGCGTCCAGGTCGGTCTCTGCCGCCTTGACCTGCTTCTGCAGGTCACTGAGGAGGCTCTTGCGGTCGATCACGGACTGCTCCCGAAGTTGTGACTAAAAGGCGAGACGAGAAGGAGGAGAGAAGAGGCGACGATCCGCCGTACGTCAGACGGCGTCCGGCGCCAGATGTTTCCGCGCCACCCACGCGTCCGGCACGACGATCCACTCGTCGAAGCCAGCCTGGTACGGAACACTCTGCCCGGCCAGCCTCGGCGCGCGCGCCGGGTCGGACTGGGCGACGAGTAGCCACAGCGGGTTGCCGCCCTGCCGCGACTCCTCGGCGAGCCGGCCCAGAAGGTCGAACGCGTCGTACCGGGCGAGTGCCGCCGTGTCGGTGAGGAGCAGCGGACCGCTGCCCTGCGCCAGGCGGTCGCGGAGCAGCGGCTCGACCCGGCCCCACGCCTTGTCCGTACGGACCCGCAACTGCTGGTGGGGCCGCGTGCCCGCCTCGGTGGCGTCCGCTTTGAGGACGGTCTCCCAGATCGGCTTGGCCGCCTCGGCGATCACGCCGCGCAGCTCGGCGAGGAACAGCCCGGTCAGCGACACCACCGCCGCCCCGTACGGCTGGCCGGCCAGCCGTCGTACCGCCGTCTCCGCACCCCGGTCCGGCACGGTCAGGACCCGGAACCCGTCCTGCCCCGCCGAGTGCACGAGCCGCTGCTCGGCCTTCACCGCCGCCGCGACCGCCGCGTCCGCGTCGTACTGCGTGGGCGCGGACCGCCGCGCCGCCGAGGCGGCGATACCCCAGCTCGCGGACGTCAGCCCGCTGGTGAACTCCCCGGCGGGGCGGTCTGGGACGAGCCGGAGGGTTTTGTCGTAGCGGGTCGCCAGCTTCAGCTCGAAACCGGCCTGTTTCAGCAACCGCACCAGCGCGCTGCCGACCGGCAGTTCGCACGGGACGAGGGGATCGTCGCCCAGGTCGGGGAAGCGGGTGAAGACCCGCTTGTGCAGGGCGTCGACGGTGAGGCCCGGCTGGCGCTCCTCCTCGACACCCGGCTGCACGGCGACTACACCGGCCTGCGTGATCCGCAGTGCACGTACGAGATCCAGATCTCGTGGATAGATCTCCAGGCGAGGCGTGAGCGCGGCACCCGGGGAAGCCGCGACCGCGATCTCGGCTGTCCGCCGCTCGTCCCAGCCGAGCGCCCCCGGCGGCTGCCGGACCGCGGCCAGCTTGGTGAGAACCGTGCTCGCCGTCGGCAGGGACTCCAGGCCCGCCAGCTCGTCCGCCTGCGTACCCAGCTTGAGCGCGTACTCCTGGAGGGCAGGCAGGGTCGGGGTGTCCGCCCCGTCGTCACTGTCCTCCCCGTCGCGGACGTCGATGACGATCAGTCCGAGCACCGGCTCTGCACCCTTGGGCAGCCGGGCGTGGAAGTACCGGAACCGCGGCGGCGTCTCCTCGTACTGCTCCCGGAACTGCTCCCGCTCCACCACCGCACGCAGCAGCGACAGCGCCAGCGCACGCCGGTCGCGCCGCTTCGCCACCTTGCTGCCGCGCTGGGCGAGCAGCGCGTCGGCGAGTTCGAGCACCGGCACGACCCGGCCGCGATCGGCGACCAGCTCGATCACCTGCTCGCTCAGCAGCTTCAGCGCGGGATCGTTGTACCAGCGCTCGCGCGATTTCTTCACGATCTGCGGGATGCGGCCCACGGTGAGGGCAAGGGCCTTGGCGACGTCCGTCTGCCGGACCCAGGGCAGTCCCTCGGGCAGATCACCGTTCTCATCGGGAAGCCGGAGCAGCAGCCGGACGGCCTCGCGCTCCTTCGCGTTGGAACGGGCGCTGCCGCCCGACGGGCGCGGCACCAGGCGGGACGCCAGCGCGTCCAGGCTCAGCGCGCGCAGCACCTCCGGCCCTGTGTTGCCGCCGCCCGCCGCGACCGATTCGGCGACCGCCTGCTCCAGCTCGGTGACCTCCTCGCGGGCGGCCTTGAGCGCCTCCTTGCTCATCGGCGCCGGTGTCTTGCCGAGTCGCAGGTTCCACTGCTTCTGCCGGTTCTGGATCTCCGTGCGGGTCCGTGCGCCCATGCCCGGCGCGGTCAGGAACTTCCGCACCGAGTAGTCGAGGACGTCCCCCACGGTGTTCAGGCCCAGGTCGAACAGCTGGGACTGCGCCGCGAGGGTCAGGCCCGCCACCGACAGTGGTGTGGAACGGGCGGCCCGCTCCGCCTGCTCGTCGCGGATCTCCTCGGCCGAGGTGTCGTCGTCGCTCTGGCCGATCTGCGGCGCAGCGCTTTCTACCGCCACCACCTTGTTGCCGTGCCCGGAGCTCGGCGCTGTCGTCCGCTGGGCGTCCAGGAAGATCGCGTTCCAGGCGCGCTCCATCGGCTTCAGGTCCGGGAAGCGGTCCTTCACGTCCCGGGCCAGGGCCTTGCGGAAGAAGGCCACCAGGCCGTCCCGCACCGGGTCGTCGAAGGCGTCGGCGGCCAGTTGCGGGTACGGCCACTCCTCCGGATCTGTCTGCCGGGGCGTGACCGAGCCGTCACCCCAGCGGGGCAGCTCGCGGGACGCCATCTCGTGCAGCGTGACAGCCAGCGCGTACCGCTCGGCGTGGCCGTCGTACGAACCGCGCGTGATGATCCCGACGAACGGGTCGAGATAGCCCTCGGTGCCCGCCTCGATCTCCTTCGCGGGATAACCGGCGAGCGAGAAGTCGATCATCACGAGTTGGCGGGTGCCATTGGGGCGGATCCGGATCGCGATGTTGTCCGGCTTCAGGTCCCGGTGCCAGATGCCCTCCGCCTCCAGGTGCTCCACCGCGCCGAACAGGTATTTTCCGTACGTCTCCAGCTGGTCCATGCGGAGGCGGCCGTAGTCCCGCAGCTGACGGGCGACGGTGTCCTCGCGTCGGCGTGCGGGCTTGCCCGTGCCCTCCGTGTCCAGTGCGCGGCTGTCGCCCACGTACTCCAGGGCGAGCACCCTGCGGCCCGCGAGGGTCAGCGGCTCCCGCTCGTACAGCGCGATGATGCTGGAATCCCGGTGGATCCGGCCCAGGACATCGGCCTCCCGGTCGAGCACCACGTGCTTCGCCTCGCTGAGCGCGACCTTGAGCACCGCGACCGGCAGGCTGCCGCTACGACGGGGCTCACCGGCCAGGTCACGGACCAGGAACGCCCGCGACGTCGAGCCCGTACCGAGACGGCGCACGATCTCCCAGCGCCCGGCGAACACATCACCGGCCACGGCTTCCAGCGGGTCCTTCTCCGGCTCTGGCTGTTCCCCGCCGGATGTCGGGGGCTGACCGGCGCCGGCCGAACCGCCGCCCGCCGCGTCGTCGGGGGACTCAGCCTTCTCGGCGAACGCCTCCTCGACGTATTCCAGCATCTCCAGGAAGTCGTCGACCGTGGAGAGGCGGCGGTTCGGCTCGTACGCGGTGGACGCCTCCACCAAGTCGTCGATGTCGGGGTTGAGGCCGTCCACCAGCGCGCTCGGCGCAAGGGTCTCGCCCGCCTCCAGACGGGACAGGACCTCGCTCTGGGTCGCACCCGGCGCCTGCCCGGTGACCAGGAGATAGGTGAGGACGCCGAGCCCGTACACATCGAGCCGGACCGGGTCCGCCTTCGGGATCCGCAGCTCGGGCGCCAGATACGGGTCGGCCTGCTGGGAGACGTGCAGACCGGACACATGGGAGGTGGCAAGGGTCAGCGGCTTGCCCTGGCTGGCGCTGTGCCCGGAGGCGATCTGCCAGTCCGCGATCTGCAGCCGGGGGCTCAGCCAGCGCTGCTCCTCGCCCAGTTCGCGCCCGCGCGGACCACGGTTGCGCGGGATCACGTGCACTGCATGCGCCGACAGCGTGCGGTGATGGAGCCGGTTGGAGTGCGCGGAACGGAGAGTCTCGGCGAGCTGGCGGACCAGTGCGAGACGGCCCGGCAGGCCGAGGCGCTCGCCGTGCTCCACCAGGTAGTCGTCGAGTCTGAGGGTCTCCGGGTGGTAGTCGAAGAGGATCGTCGGGCCTGCGGGGTGCCCCGACGGCAGGTAGCTCTTCAGCTGGACGACGCCCGGGTGCCGGAACCGGCTGAGCACCGTCGCCTCGCGTGCGGCGGCCTTTTCCACCGAGGCGCGCTCGGTGTCCGAAGCGCCCCGCTCGCTGAGGAAGACCCGCACTCGCGCCAGGTCGTGCAACTGGGTGTGACGTCCCAGGTAGTCAGCCCAGGTGGGGCCGGAGTCGAACGACTTCGTCTCCAGGAGGTACGACCCGACCTCGTGCTGACGGCGGACGGACGCGATGCCGAGCTGCTTGAGGGCCGCGTCGACCTGGCGCGCGACCCCGGCAGTCACCTGCCCCCGGGTGTCGTCCGGTGGAACGGCGAGCATCTCCACCAGCTGCCTGACCTTGTACACGCCGTTCAGGTCGGCGCCCGCCAGATTCACCTGGAACCTGTCGTCGGTGAAGCAGACCGCCTCACCCACCCAGATCCTCGGCCGTCCGGGGCCACGCCCCACGACGTTGCCGATCAGACCTGCCAGCTCCTTGGCCTTCTGATTCGTCAGGTGGAGCGGATTGCCGTGCCGACGCTGGGTGCCGCCGGGTGTCGTCTGCACCCAGCTGTTGCCGCCGCCGCTCACCGACCCGTGCCAGTCCTTCAGCTCGACCAGGAACACACCGGCCGGCGCGGTGACCATGAGGTCGATCTCGCGGACGTGCCCGCTGTTCGCGGTGAAGGTGAAGTTCGACCAGGCGCGCCAAGGCTCCTCGTTCGGCAGGAGCCTGCGGATCGCCTCAAGACCGCGGCGCTCGTGCTCGAACTCGGACTCGGTGACCGTCGTCCACCGGCCATCCTCCATGCGGCTCCTGCCCCGTCTCGGCTCATCTGCGTGTATGCCGGTCGCATTCCTGCTGGTGCGGCCCAGGCAACCCGGCTGAAATCCCTGGAAGAAATCCTAGACGGTGAGACTGACAACAGGCGGGCCAGATGTGACAGCGGCCATACAAGGGCAGTCCAGAGGGCTGGAGGGGAGCCGGCCGTGTCGGGTCAGCCGGGAGTCGAGGTGAGCGACAGGACGGGTCCCGTCGAAGTCGGCGGGGTGTTCGGTGAGCGTTGCGGTGGCTGAGCGGGGCGGCGTGGGTGAGGGCCATGGGCGAGTGACCGGAATGTGGGCCTTGCGGTTCGTCCGAAGACGTACGGGTCGGAACACGCAACTCTTCTGTACGTGTGAGAGATTGAGCGGGATATCGAGGGGTTCAGTACCACTTGTCGTGGGATTGTTAGGTATAGGTGGATATGTGCGAGTTTCTCGTTGTGGTGGAACGACGCCATACCACCGGTCGTGCCGCCGTAGGCGCAAAGGACTATTCACCCGTTGCCAGGATCACGGCTTCACCTTTGTCACGGTTACCGACCTGGCGGAACTCGCACTGTTCGGCCTGGCCTTCGGAGTGTGGACGCTCTTCGGGGCAGCCACCTGATGCGGCGGAGCCGCAGCCAAGGAGGATGGGCTGCGATTCCCTGGTGGGCGTGGGGGCTGGGAGGCCTGGCAGGAGCCGAGGCGGTCGGCCGTGATGATGCGAGTTGGCCGCTCGGTGCTTGCCGCAGGGACCTGCCGGAGTCCGCTCTTCTCTCCCGCAGAGAGTGGTCCTGGACCGTGCGTGTTCATGGGACCGCGACAGGTCGGTGGAGGGCTGGGGCGCAGGGTCGCGACGGGCGGAGCCTGGACCCGTGGCGCACATTTGACGCCCGCCCCGGCGGGGCGTCACTCGGTTGCGAAGGTTGGTCGCTTCTTGCAATGGTGAACCGTTGAGTGGGTTCAGGCGCTTCGCGTAGCACTCGGCCTACTCGATCCACGCCTGTGCTTCGGCCATGGTCGGCCCGGTCGGTAGACCTTCTGTACAGGTCGGAGTGCGCCTGTGCGCTCGACGAAGCGCGTGGCGTGCTTCCACGCTGCGGGCTGTGCTTCGAGGCTTCCCATCGCTGGCACTTCCACCATGCTTCCTTCAAGTCGGACAGGCGCTCGCGTTCGGTTGCCTCTCCACTGATGCGGACCTCCTGCACGATCTCGGCAAGTTGCTCGGTACAAGCGGTCAGCGGGGAGTAGCCGTAGCGAGGAGGCCTGAACTAGGAGTACTTGCCGGTAACCGCGAGTTCCGTCATGGCAACAGCAGCCTGCCTGGGGCTCTCCGGGGGTGTGTCCCCTTTTGTGCTGTTGGAGAGTGGGCGGCGAGTAGCTGCTGCGCCACGAGGCGTTCGGCCCGCACGTTGTGGGGCTTCGTCCCGGTGTCCGGGTTGCTCGTGGGGTATGGGCAGGTCCTGGCCAGAAAGCCTGAGTCCTGCGGTTCGCTCTGTCTACAGTCGGACTGCATGGCATGTGCAACGCACAGCTGCCGCGGCTGTGGGATGACAGGGGGCGGAATGGGTGGGGAATCGGCACGGCCGTATCCGGTGACCGAATTGCTGACGGCGGTACGGCTGGAAATCGCCGCCGAGCTGCGCAGTGAGGGAAAGGACGGCCAGAAGGTTTCCCTGTCCGCGGGGCGCAGGGTCTCGGTTATCGAAGGGTGGAACGAATATCTGTTCGAGTACCGGAAGTGGCTCGACGCCATGAACGGCAAGCCGGCTCTGGTCCGTGCGTCGCGGTCCACCGGCGTCTGGGCTCCGGCCGAGGTGACGCGTATGCCCGAGGGCAAGGTGCGGCTCGTCACCGAGGGTGATCTCGGGGAGACGCCGGCCCATGTGCAGATCCGGGAGGACGACGCGGCTTCGTGGCGGGTCCTCTCGGAGCGGCTTGAAACGGTGGGGCAGCCTAATCACCCGGTGCGGGTGGAGAGCGCGGGGTGGATGCTCGGGCGCGGTGCCCCCAAGCTTCTGAATGACGGCACGGCCGGGCGCTGGGTGGCCGACTGGGCTTCGCTCCAGCTGAATCCGCGTCAGCGGCAGGCCGTCGAGCAGGCGCTCGCCAGCGAGGTGCTGTTTCTTTGGGGGCCGCCGGGGACCGGCAAGACCGACGTGGTTGCGCACATCGTCGAAGGCACCTTTCGGCAGGGCCATTCGGTGCTCTTCCTCGCGCCCACCAAGGTCGCCGTGGACCAAGCCCTCGAACGGATCTGTGAGCTCCTCTCCGGAGAAGAGGGCTTCGCCGACGGTCTCGTACAGCGTGCTGGTGACATCACCGTTGCCTCACTCAGTGAGAAGTACGGGGATGAGGTGGACCCGGAGCGCATCGCCGCACGGCTGACCGCGCATATCGACGCCGCCCTGACCGAGAACGCCGCGGCGCTCCGGCAGGTGCGCGAGGGCATCGCCACCCACGACAAGGTGGAGGGGCTTCGGGGCGACCTTGCTTCGGCGCAGAGTGCCTACGGAGGGGCGGGGCAAGCACGGGTGATGTGGACCCAGGCGCAGGACGCGGCCCGTGCCGACATATCCGCCCAGGAGGCGGTGATGGCGCGGATCGGGGCCCCGAGCGGGATCTTCGCGGCTCGGAAGCGGAGCCAGCTGGACACCGCGCAGGCTGCAATTGCCCAAGCTCAGGCCTTGATCCGGAACGCGGCCTCGGTCCTGGCCGCCGCCGACCGGGACCTGCGCCGGGCAACGGGTGAGATCACGCGGATCAGGGCGGCGCTTTCGGCCGAGCTGCCGAAGCTGGCGGTACTGCCGAACCGGGTGGCCCTGGACAAGCAGGCCGAGCAACTCCAGGCGGACGTCGACGCACTTGAGAAGCAGCGTGGGGGGATCGAGGACACGGTCCGGTCGAAGTGCCGAGTGCTCGGCGCGACCGTCGCCAAGGCCGTGCAGTCCCGGAAGCTGCTCGACCGGGTCGACGTCGTCGTCATCGACGAGGCGGGAATGGTCGACCTGCCGTCGGCCTGGTACGCGGCCGGGCTCGCCGGCAAGCGAGTCGTGGTGGCGGGCGACTTCCGGCAGTTGCCCGCCGTGACGAAGGGCGACGGTGACCGCAAGGCGACCGGCCCCGAGCGTGACCATGCCCGGCGATGGACCGCCCACGACGTGTTCCACACGGCCGGTCTAGTCGGCGCCGGAGGGTCGGTGAACCGCGACACACGGCTCGTGGCCCTGGACACGCAGTACCGCATGCACAGCGCCATCTGCGCCCTCGTGAACACAGTCGCCTATCCCGACGCGCCACTGCGGACCGGCCGCGGGGACGACTCCCGCATCCCGTTCAATACCCTCGTCGACTCTCCACTGATCCTCATCGACACCTCGCGTCAACGCATCCCCAACCGTGACCACCTCACCAACACCGTCCACGAGGCGGCCGTGCATGAACTCGTCCGCGGCCTGCAGTACGAAGGGGTGCTGCCCGGCCGCAAATGGGAGAGCGTGCCAGCCGGCGAGCGAGCCACCGACCGGCTGGCTGTGATCGCTCCGTACCGGGCGCAGGTGAAGGCGCTGAAGAGCAGCCTCGGCTACCGCTTCGGGGAGCAGTTCGAGGGGCTGGTGGACACGGTGCACCGGTTCCAGGGAAGCCAACGGCCCATCGTCATTCTCGACACCACAGCCGGTGCCGGAGCGAAGCCCGGCTACTTCTTCCAAGGCACAGGTCTGTCCTCGCACACGTGTCGGCTGCTCAATGTCGCCCTGAGTCGTGCTCAGGACCACCTCATCGTCCTCGCCGACGTCGAACACCTTCGCCAGCACCTGCCGGTCGAGAGCGAAGCGCGGCGCATGCTGGACCACCTTGAGGCCCACGCCCAGTGCATGTCCGTCGATGAACTCATCCCCGTGCGCGAAGCCGCCCAACTGGCCTCGCTTCCGGACGACGAGTTGGCCCGTCCGGCCTTCTTCCCCGCCGACGAAGTGCCCAGGGCGGTGGGGTGGGACATCGACAGGGCGCGGCGCAGCATCGACATCTACTGCCCGTTCCTCGATCCCCGGCCCGTACGTGCGTGGTCGGCACAGCTGGCCAAGCGGATATCCGACGGGGTCCGCGTGATCGTCCGGACGCGTCCGGCCGAGGAGCAGACCACGGACGCCGCGGCTGAACGCGTCAAGGGACTGACTGATGAGCTGCGGTCGATCGGCTGCCAAGTGGAGTTCCGCGAGCGCATGCACGAGAAGGTGCTCATCCTCGACGGTGCCGTGCTGTGGCACGGTTCCCTCAACCTGCTGGCGAATGCGGGCCCGACCGACCTCATGATGCGACTCACGGACCCTAAGGCGTGCGAGCGGGTGGGCCGCGTGATCGAGCGGGCGCGCAAGGAGCGGGCCGCGTGGAACCCCAGGTCCGCGGGCGGAAGGGCCCCGGTGCAGGGCGGGAAGCGGCTGTACTTGAACGTTCCGTACGCGGAGAAGGACGAGGCGAAGCGGTCTCTCGGCGCCCGCTGGGACAAGGAGCGTCGTCAGTGGTACGTGGATGCCGAGCGGGTCAGTCGTGAACAGGCGGCGCGATGGCTGCCGCCGTCGCCTTGAGGGGCTGATCTCGGTGGTCCGACTCGAGTGCCGAACGCATCAGATGCAGTCGCACTTCGAGTTCTGGAAGACAAGACCGAGGAATTCCGGTCACCCGTGTCCCCGCAGGATGGATAGGGCGGTCTTATGTAGTGGGGGGTGATCGCCGGGGGTGCCAGCCGCCCGGCGCCGTGAGGAAATCCAGAGGGAGATAGGCGATGTCGCCTGCCGTGAACCGCTCACTGCTGGACACAGTCGAATCCGTCTTTCAAGCACTCGCTGCCGACCCCAATCCACTCACCCTCGACGGAGACGTATTCGGGCAGGACGCTCTGTCCAGGCCGGTTCCGGTGGACGAAGCGAGGACACGGCTGTTGGAGTCCGCGGAAGCGGAGACCCGGGACGCCGTCTGGCGAGCGCTCGTCCACCGCGCTCACAGAGGTACGGATCGGGAAGTGTGGATGCTCGCCGCGATCGGCGTCATGCTGCCGGGCCTGCGCCGCATCAGCAAGAACCAGGCGAGCGCACCACAGGTGGACCGAGGAGATCTGGACTCCGAGGCCGTCGCCGCCTTTCTGTCCGCACTGAACAAGGTCGATCCAACGGCCGACGGCCTGCCGAAGCGACTGTGGTGGGCAGCGTTCCGAGGCGCACACCGCGCCCGGCTGCACGATCTGGATGCCGTTCGGCATCTCGCATCGGATCTCGGTGAGTGCGTGCCCTCGGCGCCACATGTCCCCAGCCATCCGGATCTCGCGCTGGCCAGGCTGTGTAAGGAGGGAGTCATCAGCCAAGCCGAAGGAGACCTCATCGGCCGGACGCGCATCGAAGGTGAACGGCTCGCGGTTGCCGCACGGCGACTCGGCATCAGTTACGAGGCATGTAGTAAGCGACGCGGTCGGGCGGAACGTCGCGTCGTGGAACATCTGACCCGAAGTGAATCAGAGTGGCGTCCGCCTAGGGCAGCTAGTGCCGCTCGACCGTTCACCCTGCGGAACATCGGGCAGAGGCAACTGTCCACGAGCGAGAACGGGCGCGGAACCGAGCCTTTCAGCGCACGCCCCGTCGCGGCGTAAGAGCGAGGAGTCCAGATGCCGTGGGCAGGTGAATGGACGCCGCTGGATTCGATCGAAGCGGCATTCCGGGACCTTGATTCCAAGTCGGCAATCTTCTCACTCGATGTCGACGGCATGGACATCGAGCATGATTTCCCTGAAAAGCAGGCTCCGTTGCGGGACCTTCGCACTCGGCTCCTGGGCAGGGCGACACCCTACGCGGTCCGCGAGGACGTGTGGAAGGAACTGGTCTTCCGGGCACAGAGCGAGGGAGGGGACTGGCCCCTCGCCGCGGTATGGATGATGGCGCCCGGGCTTCGTGGAGCCGCGGCCCGGGTGGTACGAGGCGGAGGGTTGCCCTTTCCGGACGCGGAGGCCGAAGTGATCGAGGGCTTCCTGAAGGAACTCAAGTCGATCGACGTCGATGTGCGCGGCGTGGCGTCGCGACTGTGGTGGGCCGGCTACCGGGCCGGGCTGCGCGCCCGGGCGACTTACACGGGTGGGCTACGAGCCGTCCCCCTGATCGAGCGGTGGGTGTTGCACGCCCACCGCCCGACCTCGGGTCACCCGGACTTCGTCCTGGACCGAGCGGTGCGTGCCGGCGCTGTCACCCCCGACGAGGCCGAGTTGATCGGCCGCACCCGGATGGAGAACGAGGGACTGGCGGACGCCGCACGTCGCCTCGGTATCGGATACACCGCGTGCCGCGTCCGGCGCGCGGTCGCCGAAGAACGCCTCGCCCGCTACTTGCTGGTCCCGGGAGCTGACACGAGGCGGAATCTTCCCGCAAGCCCGACCCTCGCGGAACTGGCAGAGGCTGCCTAATGCTGTTGTCAAGCGATCAGGCGCAGTTGAGGGCGTGCTCTGTAGGGCTCGCGGTCGCGGAGCATGGCGTAGAGGACGTTGACGCGGCGGCGCGCCAGGGTGATCAGGGCTTGGTGATGCCGCTTGCCTTCGCTTCTCTTGCGGTCGTAGAAGGCTCGGGAGACGGAGTCTCGCTGGATGGCACAGAACGCGGACTGGTAGAAGACCTGTTTGAGAGCCTTGTCACCGCCCAGGGCACCGCGCGAGTAGCGGATCTTCCCGGACTGGGCGAGGACGGGGGCGAGTCCGGCAGCGGCGGCCAGGGCGTCGCCGCTGGTGAACCGGTTGATGCTGCCGACCATCGCGATGAACTCGGCGCTGAGGTTGGCCCCCATCCCCGGCAGACTGCGGATGAGGGCCCCGTCAGGGTGTGCGTCCACCCTCTGCTCGATCTCAGCTTCCACGGTCCGCAGCCGGTCCTTGGAGACCAGCAGGTCGGCGGCGAGTTCCCGGATGAGCTGGGCGGTGCGGCGTTCGCCGACCACGCTGGTGTGCTGGGCGCGGGCAGCGGTGACCGAGCGTCGGCCAGCTTGCCGGCCATGGGCTGGTAGACGCCCTGGCGGCGCAGGTATGCGGTGATTCGTGTGGTGCCGGCACGCCGGATCTAGTCTGGGGTGATGTAGCGCGAGAGCAGATGCAGGCTCGACTTCTGGGTGGGGTCGACGATGCGTTCCGGACCAGGATGGATGCTGGTCAGCAGGTCGCGCAGGCGACTGACGCGGGCGGTGGTCTCCTTCACCAGCACCTTGCGGTGGCTGACCAGCAGCCGCAGTTCGGCCGTAGTCTCCTCGGGCAGTTCGATGACGCGCAAGTCGTCCCGGAGCATGGCCTGTTCGGCGATGACCCTCGCATCCCGGGGGTCGGACTTGTTCTCTCCGCCGCGGGTGCCGCGCCGGGCGCGGTTGACTGCCAGGCCGGGCAGGTGGACGCAGCGCAGATCGGCGTTCAGCAGCATGGCGGTCAGCAGTCCCGCGATGCCTCCCAACAGGTCCAGACCCACGGTGAGAGCACCGTGTTCGTCCTGAACGGTGAGCAGTTCGGTGATGGCCTGGTCGATCGACTCGGGGTCGTTGTCGACGCGGTGGCTGAGCAAGTGTCGGCCGCGGTCGTCGATGACCGTCAGCCAGTGGAAGTCCTTGGCGGTGTCGAATCCTGCGGTGGCGACCATGATGTTCCCCTCGCCGTGCAATGTGCGGCGCGTCCCCTTCCGCCTGTCCTCGCCCTACCAAGCGATGGTCCGCAGAGCCTAATCAGCAGTTCAGAAGAGGTGGCGGGACAGGGGGAACAGCCTCCGCAGCCATCCATGGCAGCAAGCATGAAACCCATCCCTGCCCCGCTCGCGCGACCCCATCGTCGCGAACGACCGGGCCGTGCGAAAGAAGCTAGGGCGGCATGACATGAAGAACGAAACGGAAACTCCGCGGATCACGCGGCGAGAACCCGCGCGGGGAGGCGCCGATGCGGCATCAGACCACCTGGCTGAGGAAGGAACCGCCACACAGGGGATCACCGTGCGGGAACTGCTGGCTCTGCCGGTCGTGGTGGATCTGTGTATGGCCGCCAAGGTGCTGCGGCTGGGCAGGACCAGGGCGTACGACCTGGCCCGCCGAGGCAGGTTCCCCTGTCCGCTCCTGAGGATCGGCAACAGCTACCGCGTTCCTACCGCGCACCTGATCAGCCTGGTGGGCCTGCCCGGCCCCAAGGGCCCTGGCGATGAGCGGCCGTGATCAATTCCGGGGCGCTGGACGGGCGCCCCGCCACGGCTTGAGGTCCGACCGTGACGTCATCCTCGCCGTCAGAGCGGTCATCACCGAACGCCTGGGCGGTGAGGCCGGGGACATCCTGCCTTCGGACGGCCTGGTCCCGGATGCTCTCGGAGCGGTGGTGGCGGCCCCCCGTAGGAATGGTGTGCCGAGGCCGTATGTGTCCGTCAGGGCCGAGCTGCCGACCAGCCTCAGGGTCGATCTCTGGGGTTTCGGCACGGCGCTGGCAGGCGCGCTGGCCGACCGCTGCGTCGGGCCCGGAGCGGGGGGAATCCTGCTGGTCGGCCGCGAGCGCCACCCCGTCGTACGGCCTGGATGGGGACTGGTCGCCGCGCTCATCGTCCAGCGGCTCGGCGGGCGGCCGGGAGACTGCGACTTCCGTGTGTACCGGAACATGGCCGACATGGCGGATCCGCTACGGCGGGCGGCATGAGTGACACAGCCGCTGCCGTCTTGGACGTACACGTAGAAGGCCGTGGACGTCACTGCCGAGGCGCTGAGCCGACGACTCCTGAGGAAGGGGCCCTGTCATGTCGCGGAAGGAAAACAGACAACACGAGCCGCGCCGGTGCCCGTCCTGGTGTGTCGAGAACTGCGGCCCGGACCGCGACGGCGCGCACTGGGGTGCTCCGGTGCACCTGGAGGTGCCCGGGGAGCAGGGCGGACGGCCCTCGCCGCCGATGATCACGGCACACCTCGCCTGGCTGCACGAGGATGAAGAGGGGGCCGACGGCCGCACACCGGAAATCTGGGTGTTCTCCGACGGAGGCAGCGCCGAACTGAACTTGCAGCAGCTCGACGATCACATCCGGGATGTGGAGAGCCATGCGCTGCGACTGCGTGCGCTACGGACCCGGTACGCCGCGATCCTCGCGGGAGTGACCGTGGTCACCGGCATGTCCGGGGGCGCCGACGCGCACTCCGCTCGCAGGCCGCCGAGGTCGGCTGCCTGACATGGCCAAGCGGCAGTCAGGCCAACCTGCCTTAAACGGAAGGCAGTTGAACCTACGCTGATGGCTATGCCGGAGGACGAGGTGCTGCCCGAGCCCAGCCGACCGGACCCATGGGCGGGGCATCTGCCCGGCCAGGAGCTGGTACCCGCGTACCTCGTCTCCCGGTACGCCGCCCAGTACCGGGTGATCCTCGACATCCTGCTGGAGGCGCAGGACGCCAGCCTGGTCGGAGTGTCGTACGAGGACATCAACGCACGCGTTCCCGGGTATCTGTCCGCGAGGTTGCCGCCCGAGACCGTTGGCCGACTGGCCGCCGCCGAGGGCTTCAGCCTGGATACCCGGCTCGACCAGCTCGTCAGATGGGGCGTCCTCACGCGCTGGCAGGACGCGGCGCGCACTGGTGACGACTTTCTGCGCCGCCGAGACCGCTACCAGCTCACCCCAGTGGCCGCTCGCCTGCATGTGTTCTGGGCGTCGGAGCTGAGGGCTGACGAGGACGCCGCGGCGGACCTGACGCTCGCGCCGCGGGCGATCCACGATCGCCTAGAGATGTTCGCGCGGGCAGTCCGGGAACGGCGCTACCCCGCGGCAGCGGCCGAATACCAGCAGGTCATCGTGGTGCACCAGGGGATGGCGGCAGCCGCGCGCGTCTGGCAGCGCAGTCTGGCGCACGCTCTGTCCGGCGGCCCCGATCCGGAGAAGCAAGAGGTTCTGTGGCGCACGCTGCAGTCCTATGTCGCCATGTGGGGCGAGCAGGTGGACGTACACACTCCGCGGATCGCCGCCTTGATCGACGAGTTGGGCCCGGCCCTCAGCGAGTCGGTGTGGCGGGCCTGCGCACGAACCGCGCTGGCCGAGGACACGACAGACGACGTCGTGGGAACCCAGGCGGAAAGGTGGGCGCGGACGTGGGCGGCCCTGTCCAGCTGGTTCACCGGTGCCGCCGGGCAGGCGCGGCGACTGCGGCGTCAGCTGCGCGATCTGGTGGCGCCCTGGGCACGCAACATGCACATCCTGATGGACACCGGGGGCACCGTCACGCGCCGGGCCGAACTGCTGCGACTGGCGCGGGCCATCGAGCAGGCGCCCGATGAGGAGAGCGCTTGGCGGATGTGGGACACCGCGACGGCCCTCTTCTCCGCGCGGCACCTGATGTTGCCCGCCGATGCCGCCGACGACCACACGCGCTCGTGGGCCGACGCGCCCGCAGCGCCGGTCACCGCACGCTTTCGGGAGCAGGGAGCCCGGTCCGCCGTGGGCCGCAGGACCAGCACGGTGGACTACAGCGCGGGACGCATGGCCGCACGGCGGGCACGCGCCGCCGCTCTGGCCGCACGTGCCGACGCGGAGGCGACCCTCCGGGCCCGCTCCGGCAGCCGCCTCGCCGGGTGGGACCGGGTGTCCGAGCCGGAGTTGGACCTGCTGCTCGAACTGCTCGGTGGGGCCCGTTGCAGGACCGGCTCGGGAGCCCGGACGGCGGTGACCGGAGACGGGAGATGGCGGGTGAGCCTGACGCCACCGGATGGCGGCCCCGCGACCACCGTGCTGCACAGTCCCCGGGGGCGATTCGTGACGACGAACTGGCTGTTCGAACTGGAGCCCGCACGATGAGCGGCGACATGGAGCAGAGACGGCGCGCTTTCACCGGCTTGCTGGCGCGTCCGGTGGTCGATCGCCGACGGGATCCGGAGCTGTTCGCCCTGATCCGGCATCCGCGGCACCGGCCGGTGCTGACAGAGTGGTTCGCCTCCCGGCTGGCGTACCGGCTCGTCGTCACCGACTCCGCCGCACGGCTCTTTCGGTTGCCCCTGGGCCGTACGGTCACGGCGCCACGACGGTTCGCCGCGCCCTCCCGGCGCGTTCTGGTGCTCGCGATCCTCGCCGCCGCAGGCGCTGAGGACGCCGAGGACGTGACGACTACCCAAGACCTTTCGGACCGGGTGCGGGCACTGACTCGGTATGAGGACGTCGGCCTCGCCCCGTACGAGCCGGACCGCTTCGCCGAACGGCAGCTCTTCGTCAAGGCCATCGGGCTGCTGGTGGACAGCGGGGCGCTGCAGCCCGTCGCCCGGGGCACCGACGAACAGCGCGAAGGCTGGGCACACAACCGGGACGCGATCGGCGGAGCGTACGAGGTGCGACGGGAGCTGCTGCTGCGCCTGGTGGATCCTGCCGCGCTGCGCGCGACGTTGACCCAAGGCGACGAGAGCGAGGGGGCGGTGGCCGATCCGGCCGCCCGGTTCGGCGTGATGCGTCGGCTCATCGAGCTCCCGGTCTGCCTCTGGGAAGACCTCACCTCTGACGAGCGCGGCTACTTGGCAGGTCAGCGGCATCGGATTGTGGCCTGGTGTACGGAGATGACGGGTTGGGTGGCGGAACAGCGTGCCGAAGGGCTGGCCCTTGTGGTCACCGACGAGCGCGACACGGACCTGCCGTTCCCGCGCCTGCGAGGAGTGGACTTCGCCACGTTGATGATGCTGGGCGAGCTGTTGGACCGTCAGGACGACGAGGGCCTGCTTGACGACGATCAGCTCGACCGCTCCGCTGCCGAAGTACGCGGACGCCACCTCAAGGCCATGACGAAGGAACTCCAGACGGGCCAGGCGATCCGTGAGCACGCCGTGGAACTGCTGCAAGCCCTGGACCTGCTGCGGCCCGCGGCAGAGCCCCACCGGTGGCGGATCTCACCAGCGGCGGCACGGTTCCGCGACCCAAAGGTGACGTCGGTGGCAGCGAGCTTCGAGGAGGTGCGCAACCCATGATGTCGCATCAGCCCGAGCTGGAACCTGCGTGGCTCGCCGCGGCCACTGGTGGCGGGCTGCCCGAGCCGACCCGGTCCCGCTGGCAGCCGCTGCGCGTCGGCATCGTCAATCTCTGGGAGTACGACGACGCGGAATTCTGGTTCGCCGACGGGCGATTGGTGCTGCGCGGCGGCAATGGGGCGGGTAAGACCAAGGTCCTCGAACTGACCACGCTGATGCTGCTGCGTGGCGAGATCGCCGCCTCGGTGCTCGACCCCTTCGGCTCACAGCACCGCACCATGCGGTTCAACCTGCTGCCCACAGGAGAGGGCGATGATCCACGCGGCCCCGCTGACTCGGGACTCGGTTATGCCTGGGCTGAGTTCGGACGCCGGGACGAGGCCGGCGCCTCGCGGTTCTTCGTGTGCGGCATGGGCGCGAGTGCCCGGCGAGGAACAGGCGGTGGGTCCGTCGCCACCTGGCACTTCACTACCGCGCAGCGCCCCGGCAAGGACTTCGTGCTGGTCTCAGCGGGCCGCGCGATCGAGGAGAAGGAACTCAAGAAGATCGACGGAATGGCGGTGCCGAGCACTGCCCTCGCGTACCGCGCACGGCTGGCCGAGGAGCTGTTCGGCTTGACGAGCGAGTCGTACGACAACCTCACGGACCTGCTCAAGCAGCTGCGTAAGCCCAAACTCGGGGAACGGCTCAACCCGGTCAGCCTGGCCGAGACACTGCGCGCGGCCCTGCCGCCCCTGTCGGGCCATGAGATCACCCAGCTCGCCGAGGGCTGGGATCACCTGGAGCAACTGCGCCGTGCGGTGGAGCAGACCGAGGCCGCTGCCACGGCGGTGGCGCGGTTCGTCAGCAACGGGTGGCGGCCGTGGGTGCGAGTCGTGATACGTCGACGCGCCGACGAGTTCACCACGGCCACCACCACTCTGGACAACACCACACGCGGCAAGAACAAGGCGGCGACTCACCTGGAGACCGCCCGGTCCCAGGTGGGGACTGCCCAATCCCAGCTCGTCGAGGCCAAACAGGAGAAGCAGGACCGTGGTACGGAGTTGCGCGAGTTGCTCGACTCCCGCCCGTACCAGGACGCGGTGTCCGCGGCCGAGCGAGTGGAGGGGCTGCGCCGCATGGCGTCCGGCCTGTCGGATCAGGCGGACGCGGCGCGGGACCGGGCGGACCGTCGGCAGTCCGCTATGGACGATGCCGGTCGACAGGCCGAGAAGGCACGGAACGCGGTCGGTCAGGCTGAGGAGAAGGCACGGTCGTACGGGGAGCCGTTGCGCGCTCTGGCTGACCCATCCGGATTGGCGGACTCCGTCGAACGGCACTGGCCCGCCCGCGACGTCGAAGCGCTCTTGGCCGACTACGGCACTCGTGCCGAACGCTTCGAGACCCTGCGTCAGTTACGGGCCGGACACGGCGAGACCGAGCGCGTGGCAGAGCGGTCCGCTCATGCGGTGGAGCGTGCGGAACAGCACCTGGACATGGCCCGCCAAGAAGATGACGAGGCACGGACCGAGGCCGAGCGGCAGGTAGGCGAGCTGCGCGAGCAGATTCGTGACTGGGCCGTGGACACCCGCGTTGTCCGCTGCCCGGTCGAACTCGTCGACAGCTGGTGCGACAGGGTCGATGAGCTGACCGTCTTCGATGCCCGGACGGGGAAGGTCCAGCAGGGAGAGTCGCCCATTGAGGCGATGCGCGCATACGTGGCGGCGGCCCGCGACGAGCTGGCCGGGCGGGTGGAACGGCTCCGCTTGCGACGCTCTCCGCTGCAGGGCCGTCGCGACGTAGCCGAAGCCGATCTGGCCGCTGTGCGGGAGCGCACCGAGAGTTCACCGCCGGAGCCGGCGGTGTGGGCGCGACGCGAGCGGCCGGACCTCGCGGAGGGGCAAGGCGCCCCGTTCTGGCGTCTCGTCAACCCCGCGCGGGACGTGGCGGAGGACCGGCTGGCACTGCTTGAGGCGGCTCTGGCCGCGTCGGGGCTGCTCGACGCATGGGTCACGCCGGACGGATGTCTGTCGACGCGGGAGGGCGTGCCGGTCGCCGATGTGCAGCCGGTGCCCGCCCAGGTACTGCCGGGGCAGAGCTTGTTGAGTGTGTTGCGGCCGGACTCGGCAGGGGGAGTGGGCTGTGATGTCGTACGACGTCTTCTCGCCGGAATCGGCTGGCGCGAGACCGCTGAGCCGGTTGGTGATGAGGGCGCTGACTGGGTGGCTGCGGACGGCGGCTGGCGGGTGGGAGGACTCGTCGGTCGCGCTGAGCCGACCGGGCCCGCCGCCTATCTGGGCGCGGCGGCGCGTGCGGCTGCCCGGCAGCGGAGGATCGTACGGCTCGAAGCGGAACTTTCTGAGCTGGGTGATGAACTCGCGTTGTTGGACAACGAGTTGCTGGGCCTCTCGGAAATGAGGGGGCATTTGGACGAGCAGGACCGTGCGCTCCCCGACAAGGTCGAGCAGGGGTTGGGTGCGACCGTGGTCAGGCTGGCCGACCGTGCCCGGCGCCATCTGGACCGTGAAGACGAAGCCCGCGACGAGCGAGGGCGACACGCGGCCCACCTGACCCGGCGGGACGAGGCGTGGGCGCGGTTCGCCGACTACGCCGGTGCCCACCGCTTCGGTCTGCGCGACCTCGACGGGCAGGCCGCGGCTCTGCAGGACCTCCGGTCGTGTCTCCTTTCGCTGTCCGGCGAGCTGGAGGTATTGGCGGCCCGTCAGGACGCACTGGATGCCGCTTCCTTGGTGCTCGAGCAACGCCAAGGTGAGCGGCAGTCGGCCGAGTCCGAGGTCGCCGAGCTGGAAGGAAGGCTGCGGCAGGCCGCCGTGCAACTGACGACGGCGGAGTCGGTACTCGGCACCGACCATCAGGCGCAGCTGCGTCGACGCGACGAGCTCGACCTCCAAACCGCAGCCCTGGAAAGGCGGATCGAACGGCTTTCGGAGACCCTGTCCGAGGCGAAGATCTCCGCCGCCCGCGCAGAGGAAGTCCTGGACGGTCACGAGGAGCGGCGGGAGCGGGCCGAACAAGCGAGAGACGCGGCGATGACAGCGCTCTGGGCCGCTGTGGACGGAGGCCTGGCGGAACCGGTGGGCTTGACGTCGCCTGAACGGCGCAACGTACAGTCCGCACGCGAGTTCGCAGCCACCGCGCGGAGAGAGCTCGACGTTCCAGCGCTGGCCGTGGACGAGGACCGGGTGCGGCGCCGCTGCTACCAGCAACTGGAGGAGCTGCGACAGGAACTGCTCCCCAACCGCGATGCCCGAGCGCTCGATGAGGAAGACGAACGGGGCACCCCAGGCATCGAGCAGATCGTGATCCTGGCTGACCCGGTGGACGGCTGGCAACCTCCGCACAGAGCCGCCGACGCGCTGGCGGAGCGCGTGCGCCAGCAGCAGGACGGATACGACGCCGAGCAGCAGCGCGTACTCACCACCCTCCTCGGCTCGACGTTCATCGAGCACCTGAAGGATCGCCTCGACCACACCACCCACACCTTCGCCAAGATCAACACTCAGTTGGCCAGGCACCCGACCCGGCACGGTCATGTGGTCAGGGTGGACTGCGAGGCCGATCCCACGGACCCCGACGCCGGCGCGGTCGTCTCGGCGCTCGGGCGCGGGTACGCCGAGCTCTCGGCGGATCGGCAGGAACTGGTGCGCTCCTTCCTCGCCCGCAAGATCGATGAAGCCCGCGGTGATGCGACCGCCGAGGGCGTAGCCGACTGGAAGGAACAGCTCGCGCGGGCCCTGGACTACCGGGACTGGCTCCGCCTTTCACTGAAGTACAGGCTGGGTGCCGGCGGAACGTGGGCGGCGTTCGACTCGGCCAGGCACGCCGCGAAGTCCGGTGGGGAGAAGGTCGTACTGCTGTCCCAGCCGCTGTTCGCCGCCGTGGTCGTCGCCTACGACGCGGCCGGTCCGCATGCCCCGCGCTGGGTGTGGCTGGACGAGGCGATGACGGGCGTGGACGCCGCGATCAAGGCGTCATTCATGGGTCTCACTGTCGATTTCGAACTGGACATCATGCTCACGGCACACGACGAGTGGTGCACCTACCCGACGGTGCCGGCAGTCGCGGTGTACGACCTGGCCCGCCAGCGACACCTGCCCGGCGTGGACGCGATGCCCTACCTGTGGTGCGGCGGCGCCATGACCCAGGTGGACGTGAACCGTCTCGGTGTGTCGGCCGAAGCGGCGGAGCCCATGGCCGAGGGGCTGTTCGGAGCGTACGGCGATGAATGAACTCCCCGAGGGGCTGATGGCCTGGGCCCGGCTGACTGGACCGTCCCTCGTGCTGGATGCCGTACGGCGGCGGGCCGAACGAGGCTTCCATACGGAGAACGGCACGTTGCGGATCACCCTCACTGCCTCGCAGCGCCGCGAGGTAGCCAGACTGGTAGGCGCGGCCTGGGATGCCTCCGGCCGACCGGTTCGACTGAAGGACCTCGCTGCCGCCCTGCACGACCACGGACTGACCGTACGGGAGTTCGTGGAGAACCTCGACGGATCCCCTCTCGGCAGTTTGACGCGCGTGCGCGCCGCGCAGCGGGCCACGGCGGACGCCGAGCGGTCAGCCGCGGTCGCGCAGCTGGCTGACGCTGGAATCGAGGCCGCTCATGCACTGGCGTGGCTGGCTGACCCCGGCATGCCACGCCCAGGCGACGGTCACCTCCGCGCCCTGGCGGACGAGACGGTTCGGGTCTGGCGTCATCTCCCGGGCGCGGACCGGCCAGGCGTCCGGCTGGCCCAACTGGCCGCGACCGTGCTCGGAGACGCGCATGCCTTGGACTACAAGGAACAACTCGGCCGCGCGGTGTCGAGGCTGATCGCCTATGCGTACGGTGTGCCGCGGCCGCTGCGGGCAGGACGGGACTGGCGACGCGCATGGGCCGCTGCGGGAGTGCGGTGTGACGGCGTGTCCTCGCGTGTTCTGGTGCTGAATCTCCCCCTGCGCGGTGAGGCGCCCGCCGCACGGTGGAGCGCTGCGGCTCGTGGTGAGCCGCTGTGGCTGTCGCTGCGCTCGCTCACCGGGACCTGGTCGGTTTCCGCTGACATCAAGGTCTACGTCTGTGAGAACCCCACGGTGGTCGAGGCCGCCGCGGACGAACTGGGTCCGCGGTGCCCTGCGCTGATCTGCACGGACGGCATGCCGTCCCACGCGGCCCTCGACCTGGTGTCCGGCCTCGCCGCCTGCACGCGGACGATCGCGGTCCGGGCCGACGTCGACGATGCGGGGTTCGTCGTGGTCGATCAGGTTCGCTCCGCGGCGCCAGCTGCCAGTACCTGGCGATACGACAGCTGGACGTATGCCAGCCACCTTGGCCTCACGGACTGTCCGGCCCACGCCGGAGATCAGGCAGCCGAACTCCGTCAGCTCCGTGACCTCTACACCGAGCACCGCACCCCACTGCACGAGGAGGCCCTCCTCGCCACGCTCCTCGATGACTTGGATCAGGCGCATGCGTGACGGCTGCCGCGTTCTTGACGGGTCAGAGCGCCCGGAGGGGGTGCCGTGGGTAGTTGTCCGGTTGGGGTGTTGGTGAACGGCTGTCGGCGGTAGGTCCTATCGTCTTCCCAAACGGCTCTGGCCGGGCGAGGTAGGGGAGGACGGGCGGCGCTATGCAGGCCAAAGAGACACTGTTCGCTGATCTGGTTCAGGGGCGGGCCCAGCAGTTCCAGGTGCCGTTGTATCAGCGGACGTATTCCTGGTCGGAGCGGCAGCTGGGGCAGCTGTGGAGCGATGTTCTCGAGCAGGCCGAGCTGCTGGAGAGCGGGGCGTCGGCGAGTACGCACTTTCTGGGGTCGGTGGTGCTCGCGCCGTCCCCGCAGAACGAGGCGACCTTTCCCCGGTGGCTCGTCGTCGACGGTCAGCAGCGGCTGACCACGCTGTCCCTCGCGCTGGCGGCGATCCGCGATCACATCGCCGCGGCGCGGCCGGATGAGGCCGAGCGGATCGACGAGGAGTATCTGATCAACAAGCGGAAGACGGGGGACGACCGCTTCAGGCTGCTGCCCACTCAGGCGGATCGTCCGCAGTTCGCCGCGCACATCCACAGCGTTCAGGAGGAGCAGGCCGCCGGGGACAGGGTCGCCACCGCGTACCGCTTCTTCCGGCGCAAGCTCGTCGAGGCGGCCGATCCGGCGAGTCCGCAGGACGTCCTGCGCATCGAGGAGGCGATCACCTCACGGCTCACGTTGGTGGCCGTCACCGCCGAGCGCGGTGACAACGTCCATCGCATCTTCGAGTCGCTCAACAACACCGGGCTGAAGCTCAGTCAGGCGGATCTGCTGCGCAACTACTTGTTCATGCGGCTGCCTACGCGTGGTGAGTACGTGTACGAGACGTACTGGCTGCCGCTGCAGGGCAGCCTCAGTAACGATGAGCTCGAACAGCTGATGTGGCTGCAGCTGGTGCTCGACGGGGACGACCGGGTCCGCCGTCAGGATCTGTACGCCGCGCAGCAGCAGCGTTTCGAGCGGCGGGAGACGAGCGCCGCCCAGACCGAGGCGGACATCGAGGCCTACATCAAGGAGTTGCATCGGCGCAGTGCGCACTACCGCAAGGTGATCCACCCGGCGGAGGAGGGCGACCCCTCGGTCCGTGGTCATCTGAGCCGACTGCACGACTGGCAGGCCGTGGTGACCCATCCCGCGCTGATGCTGCTGCTCGACCGGCGGGCGCGAGGGGAGCTGGACCAGCGCGACACCGCCCGGGCCATGTCGTACGTCGAGAGCTTCCTGGTACGGCGGACGATCTGCCGGGTGCCGGCGAACAACCTGAACCGGATCTTCCAGTCGGTGCCCGCCCAGCTCCCCGGCGACCTGCCGGTGGCTGACGGGCTGCGTCAGCTCCTCTCCGCCGACAACCGCTTCTGGCCGGACGACGAGGAGCTGCGCGACAAGATCCGCACCGCGCCCTTCTATCAGTACGGTCGGCCGAACCAGCGCAGGCTCGTGCTCCAGCGTCTGGAGGAAAGCCATGAGCACCCCGAGCCGGTGGACTTCGGCTCGGCGCGGCTGACCATCGAACACGTCATGCCGCAGTCGCCGGGCGAGGAGTGGATGCGGATGCTGCGCGAGGACGCGGCCGACGGCGAGAGCCCGGAGGAGCTGCACGCCCGCTTGCAGCACACGCTCGGCAATCTGACGCTGACGGCGGTGAACGCCGAGCTGTCGAACCATCCCTTCGAGCGCAAGCAGGGGCTCCTTAACGGCAGCCACCTGGAGCTGAACCGGCGCATCGCGGCCACCGAGCGCTGGGGCGCCCGGGAGATCCTCGCCCGGGCCGACGACCTCGCGGAGCGGGCCGTCCGGCTGTGGCCCGCACCCCTGAGCGGCGTCGGACGTGCCGAGCGCAGCCGGGACTGGCACCTCGCCCACCAGGTCCTCGCGGCGCTTCCGCACGGCACCTGGACGTCGTACGGAGACCTGGCGGCGTTCATCGGGTCCGGAGCCCAGGCCGTGGGCACCCATCTCGCCAAGACCGACGGGGTGGTGAACGCCTACCGGGTGCTCAACGCCGACGGCAAGGTCGCCGAAGGGTTCCGGTGGAGCGGGGAGGACCGTGGTGATGTGCGTGCTCGGCTGAGGGCCGATGGTGTGCATTTCACCGCTGGTGGGGCGGCTGATCCCGCTCAGCGCCTGGTGAGTGATGACCTCGCTCAGCTCGTCGTGGAGGCCGAGGCCGAAGCCGAGGCTGGGGAGGCGGCGGGTGAGCGGGGCGGTGGGGAGTCGCGGGGTGAGGAGACCCGCGCCGCCAGGTTCTTCCGTCAGCTGGCCGCCGACGACACCCCGGAGACGGTGTCCGCCGTGCGGGAGCTGCTGGCGGGCTGGGAGGAGCTCGGCGGCTGGGTCGGTCACGGCTCCGGCGAGGTCACGACCAGCGCGTTCCTCATGCTCGGCAGCGCGGGCGGTCCGGGCTCGGGCATCTGGCCGCTGGTCCTGTATCCGGGCGGTGGACGCGGCGGCGTGGCCGAGGTCGTGTTCCAATACCTGGCGAACCGCGAGCCGTTCACCGACCGCGCGCACCGGGCCGAACTGCTGGAGAGGCTGAACCGGTTGGACGGTGTCGCCATCCCCGAGGGCAAGCTGGAGCTCCGCCCCAGCTTCCGGCTCTCCGTGCTGGAGGACCCGGGCAGTCGACAGCTGCTGATCGAGACGCTGGGCTGGTTCAGCGAGCGGTGGGAGAACAGGGAGACGGACTGACGCGCGGACCGCTCCGCGGTTCCGTCGCGCCGCGGAGTCGTTCGGGGGATGTCCCGGCACGAGAGCGAGAGCGAGAGCAGGGCGGGCCATGAGCGGATACACCGAGGCGGACCTGCGGGCGCGGGCGGGTGCGCGCTCCTTCGAGCGCGCTCAGAGGTATCGGGACGCGGTCACCGTGACCGAGATCGGCGACGGCTGGGCCACCGCGAGGGTTCAGGGAACCGACCCCTATGAGGTGGAGCTGGAGTTCGACACGGCGGACGGACCGCGGGGGCAGTGCAGTTGTCCGTACGGCGTGGAAGGCAACTTCTGCAAGCACCTCGTGGCGGTCGGACTGAACCTGCTCGCCGGACAGCGGAGCCTGCCCCGGCAACGCGCTCGTGCCCGGGCGCGCACCGCCGGGCTCGACGGCTGGCTGGCGGGGCTCTCCCAGGCCGAACTGCTCGCGTTGGTACGGGAGCAGGTCGACCAGGACCGACAGCTCCGCCGCCGCCTGGAGCTGCGTGCCGCGGGCGCCCGGGGAGACCTCGACGAAGTGCGGGCCCGTATCCGCGAACTCCTCGACATCGGCCCGTACGCACGGTACGGATACGTCGAGCACGCCGATGCGCGGGCCTACGGCGAGCAGGCGGAGCAAGCGGTGCTCGCGATCACCGCGCTCTGCGGCACGGGACGCGCCGAGGAGGCGATCAGACTGAGCCGCGACGCCCTGCGACAGCTCGCGGAGGCGTACGAGCGGGTCGACGACTCCGACGGGCTGCTCGGCGCGGTGATGACCGGCCTCGCCGAAGCTCACCTCGCCGCCTGCCGCGCCGCCCGCCCCGACCCGGACGACCTCGCGCGCTGGCTGGTCGAGCACGCGCTCGGCGACCCGGGCGAACTCATCGACATCGACCCGCTCGACTACGAGGACGTGCTCGGCGCCCAAGGGGTCACCACGGTGCGGAACCTCGCGGCCGAGGCGTGGCGACGCTGTCCCGGCGGCTGGGCGGAGAAGGACCTGATGGAGCGCCTGGCCAGGAGGGAGGGGGATGTGGACGCGGTGATCGCGCTGCACGCGGCCGACCTCGCCCCGGACGGCGGTACTCATGCCTCCATCGCCCGTGAGCTCGACGCCGCCGGTCGCCCGGACGAGGCGCTGCGCTGGGCGGAGCGCGGCATCGCCGACGTCCCGGACCTCGTCGATGTCTGTCTCGACCTGGTCGAATACCTCTGCTCCCGCTACGCGCTCCACGGCCAGCTCCGGCAGGCCGTGGAGCTCCGCCGCCGGTACTTCGCCGCCCACCCCACCCTGGCCGCCTACCGGCAGCTGCGGGAGGCCGCGCGGGCGGCTGACGACTGGCCGGCCGAGCGCGAGCGCGCCCTCGCCGTGCTGCGCGCCGAGGCCGAGGCCGGGGCCGGGGCCGACCGGCCGAGTCGGGGCCGCGGACCCGTTCTCGTCGACGCGCTCCTCGATGACGAGGACCTCGACGCCGCCTGGCACGCCGCGACCGGAAGCGGAGCCGACGAAGGCCAGTGGCTCGCCCTCGCGGACGGCATCCGCGCCCGTCGCCCCGACGACGCGCTCACCGTCTACCTGCGGCTGGCCGAGCCCCTGACGCGGCGGACCGGCGACGCGGTCTACGAGCGGCTGACCAGCCTGCTCCTGAGCATGCGCGACTGCCATCGGCGCTTGGGCGGGGAACAGGAGTTCATGGCCTACGTGGCCGCGCTGCGCGCCGGGCAGAGGCGGAAGCGGAACCTGATGGCGCGCTTGGATGCGCTGGGCCTGTGAGCTCGGCCTGTGAGCTCGGCCTGTGAGCTCGGCCTGTGAGCTCGGCCCGTGAGCTCGGCCTGTGAGTTCGTTCGGTGGTCGGTGGTCGGTGGTCGGTGGTCGGTGGGCGGCTGCGGAGGCCCGTCGGAGGGCCCTCGTCGGGCCGGGCTGGGCGCGGGGCCGGGTTCGTTAGTGTGATCGGGTGATCGAGCTGACCCTGTTGTCGTGTGTCGCCTATCGCGGGCGGGAGGTCACCGCGCCTCGGTTGCGGGGGCTTCTGGCGCTGCTCGCGGGGGACTTGCGGGGTGGGTGCGGTACGGAGCGGCTCGTGGCGGGGTTGTGGCCGGGGGAGTTGCCGGAGCGGCCGGTGAAGGCCGTGCAGGTGCTCGTGTCGCGGGCGCGGGCGGCGCTGGGGGCCGATGTCGTCGTCAGTACGCCGGTGGGGTACCGGCTCGGGCTCGCCGCAGAGCAGGTCGACAGTTCCGCGCTGCTGCTGCGCGTGGAGGAGAGCGCGGCGCGGGCCAGGGCGGGGGACCACGCGGGGGCGCTGGCCGCCGCCGAGGCCGGGCTCGCTCTGTGGGACGGGGGAGGCGAGGAGGGCGACGACCCCGTGGCGGTCCTTCGCGGTGAGCGCGCCCCCGCGCGAAGCGCCCTCGTGCGCGGGCGGGCCCTGGCGCTCGCCCGGCTCGGGCGGCACGCGGAGGCCGCCGGGCCGCTGGCCGCGGTCGCCGCGGAGCACGCGCGCGACGAGGAGGTGCTCGCCGAACTGCTGCGCGCCGAGGCCGCGACGGCGGGACCGGCCGCGGCGCTCGCGCGGTACGAGGCGTACCGGCGCGAGCTGCGCGACGAGCTCGGTGCCGAGCCCGGGAGCGGACTCAAGGCCGTCCAGGGGGAGTTGCTGCGGGGCGAGGCGCCACCCGTGCGCCACGGCGTGCCGCACGAGCCCAACCCGCTGCTCGGCAGGGACGAGGACGTCGCCGCGGTGGAACGGCTCCTTCGGACCTCCCGCGCCGTCGCCGTCGTCGGCCCCGGCGGCCTCGGCAAGACCCGCCTCGCGCACGCCGTCAGCCGCGCGGCCGAGCAGCGCGTCGTGTACTTCGTGCCGCTCGCCGGGGTCAGCGCGGACGAGGACGTGGCCACGGAGGTGGCCGCCGCGCTCGGCGTGGGGGAGGGGCGGCACGGCGTCATGGGCGGCCCCGCCCCGGCCGACCCGGTGGCGGGCATCCGGGGCGTGCTCGGCTCCGGGGACGCGCTGCTGGTGCTCGACAACTGCGAGCACGTCATCCGGGGCGCCGCCGGCCTCGTCCACGCCCTTGTCTCGGCCGCGGCGCGGCTGCGGGTGCTCGTGACCAGCCGGGCACCCCTCGGCCTCACGTCGGAGGCGGTGTACGCGCTGCCCGAACTGGGCCTCGACGCCTGCGTCGAGCTGTTCGCACAGCGGGCCCGGGCCGCCAGGACCGGCGTGGAGCTGCCCCCCGACGCGGTCACCGGTCTCTGCCGCCACCTCGACGGGCTGCCGCTGGCCGTGGAGCTGGCCGCCGCGCGCGTACGGGTCCTGTCGGTGCCGGAGGTCGCCCGCCGCCTCGGCGACCGGTTCGCGCTGCTGCGCGGCGGCGCCCGGGACGCGCCCGAGCGCCACCGCACGCTGCACGCGGTCGTGGAGTGGAGCTGGAACCTCCTCGGTGACGACGCCAGGGCCGCGCTGCGCGTCCTCTCCCTCTTCCCCGGCGGCTTCGGCGCCGAGGCCGCGGAGCACGTGCTCGGCGGGGACGCGCTGTTCGTCCTCGAACAGCTGGCGGGACAGTCGCTGCTCACCGTCACCGACACCCCGGCCGGGGCGCGGTTCGCGATGCTGGAGACCGTACGGGAGTTCAGCGCGTCCCGCCGCGCGGAGGCGGGCGGGGAAGAGGAGGCCGTCGGCCGGTTCCTCGCCTGGGCGCGGGACTTCGGGGTCGCGCACTACGACACGCTGGTCGGCCCGGCGCCGGCCGCCGCCAGGGAGCGGATCACACCCGAGCAGGACAACCTGGTGGCGGCTCTGCGGCACGCCCTCGCCCGCGGGGACGGACCCGCCACCGCCGCCCTCACCGCCGTACTCGCCGCGCTGTGGTCGACGGACCTCAGCTACCCCCGCGTCCTCACGCTCGCCGCCGACACCGGACCGCCGCTCTCGCACTACCGTCCCGAGCCCGCGTACGTCGAAGTCGCCCGCGCCGCCGCGGCGTTGTGCACGGGGAGCCTGTTCATGGACTACGGCCCGCAGGCCGTGCGCCAGCTCGTCACCCTGCGGCGGCTGCCCCCGGCCCCCGCCGACTCGCCGCTGCGCGCCGCCGCGCTCGTGCTGAGCGCCATCCCCGAGATGCGGCCGCCCGGCCACGACGTGCTGCGCGCGCTCTGCGCCAGCGAACTGCCGCTGGTCGCGGGCCTCGCGGAGTGCGTCGCCACGTACGTATGGACGGACGAGCACGACACCGAACGCGTGCTCGCCTCCGCCCGTCGGATGGTCGCCGCCCTCGCGGGGGCCGACAATCCGTCCCTCGAGGTCATGGCGCACGCCCGGATGAGCGAGCTGAGCCTGCAGCGGGGGCACGGGGACGTCGCGTACCGGCATCTCACGGCGGCCAGCGAGGCGTTGCCGCGCCTCGGTGACGCGCACGACTACAGCGGCATCCGCCACGGACTCGCCCTCGCCTGCCTGCAGCGCGGCGAACCCGACGAGGCCGAGCACTGGCTGCGGCAGGCAGCCGACGACGGGGCCGCCGGTCCTGACGCCTTCTACAGCCCCGAGTCCGCCGGGCACGCCGAGATCGCGCTCGCCCGGGGGCGCACGGAGACCGGGCTCGGCCTGTGGCGCGGCGCCCTGGAGCGGCTGCCCGTGGACGGTTCGATGTCGGTCGGCGACCCGTGGCTCGACCCGTGGGCGCTGCGGCTCCAGTCGGCGGCGGTGACGGCGCACGCCCACGCCGACCGCGTCGAGCTCGTCGCGGAGCCGGTCGACCGGCTGCGGCAGCGGCTGCGGACGCTCCTGTCAGGACCGGGCGGCACCGCCGTGGGGCTCCCCGTGATCGGTACGGTGCTGCACGCGCTCGGCGTGGTGGGGCTCGCGTCGGGGGACACCGGCGCCGTACGGATGGTCGCGCTCGCCGAACGGCTTGGCGCGCTGCGGGACTTCCAGCCGACGATGTCGGCGCCCCGTGCGCGGCGGGCGGCCGAGGACGCCGACCGGGCGGCGTACGCCGACGCGGTGTCGGAGTACGCCGCCCTGGGGCGCGAGGAGTTGCGGGCGGCGGCCCGCGCGCTCATCGCGGGTCGCGGTGGAACAGGGACGTCGACCAGGCGTAGCCGAACCCGCCGATGACCAGGCACCAGCCGACCGCGAGCCACCCGTCGCCGCCGATCCCGCCGCCGAGGAGCAGGCCGCGCAGGGTCTCGATGGCCGGGCTGAACGGCTGGTACTCGGCGACCGGCTGGAACCAGCCCGGCATCGCCTCGACGGGGACGAAGGCGCTGGAGAGGAACGGCAGCATCAGCAGCGGCAGCGCGTTGTTGCTGGCCGCCTCGACGTTCGGGCTGGCCAGGCCCACCGCGACGGCGATCCAGGCGAACGCGGTGGCGACCAGCGTGAGCAGCCCGAGGGCCGCGAGCCACTCCACCGCCGTGGCGTCCGTGGTCCGGAAGCCGATGGCCACCGCGACGGCGCCGACGACGACCACGCTGATGACCGCCCGCAGCACGGTGCCCACGACGTGCCCGATGAGCACCGCACCGCGGTGGATCGCCATCGTGCGGAAGCGGGCGATGATGCCCTCGGTCATGTCCATGGATACGGAGACCGCGGTCGCGGCCGGGATGGCGCCGAGGGTCATCAGCAGGATGCCCGGGACGAGATAGGCGACGTACGCGGAGCGGTCGGCGGTGCCGCCGCCGAGGCCCGCGCTCATCACGTCGCCGAGGACGTACACGAAGAGCAGCAGCAGGACGACCGGTGTGAGCAGGACGTTCAGGGTGAGGGAGGGGTAGCGCCGGGCGTGCAGGAGGTTGCGGCGCAGCATCGTGGCCGTGTCGCGCGCGGCGAGGGACAGGGAGCTCAACGGACGGACTCCTTGGGCTTGGCGGGGGCGGGTTGGCCGGCGCCGGGTTGGCCGGGGCGGGGCTGGTCGAGGCCGGGCTGGTCGGGGCCGGGCTGGCCGACGCGGGGCTGGTCGAGGCCGCCGGTGAGGGCGAAGAACACGTCGTCCAGGTCGGGGGTGCGCACCGACACGTCGTCCGCCTCGACGCCGACCGCGTCCAGCCAGTCGAGGACACTCCGCAGTTCGCGCTGGCTCCCGGCGCTCGGGATGCGCAGCGCCTGCGCCTCGTCGTCGCGGGTGGCCCCCTCGCGCAGGGCGGTGGCGGCGGCGCGGTACGCGGCCGGGTCGGCGAACCACAGCCGCACGTGTCCGCCAGGGACGAGCCGCTTCAGCTCCTCGGCGGTGCCCTCGGCGGCGATCCGGCCGTCGTGCAGCACCGCGACCCGGTCGGCGAGTTCGTCGGCCTCCTCCAGGTACTGGGTGGTGAGGAAGACGGTGACGCCCCCGGCCACCAGCTCCCGGACGATTCCCCACATGGTGTGGCGGCTGCGCGGGTCAAGGCCGGTGGTCGGCTCGTCGAGGAAGATGACGCGGGGGTCGCCGACCAGCGTCATGGCGAGGTCGAGGCGGCGCCTCATGCCGCCGGAGTAGGTGGCGGCGGGCCTTTTCGCGGCGTCGGTCAGGCCGAAGCGTTCGAGGAGTCCGGCGGCGGTGCGGCGGCCTTCGCGGCGCGGGAGGTGGTGCAGGTCCGCCATCAGGAGCATGTTCTCCTCGCCGGTGATCAGGCCGTCGACGGCGGAGAACTGCCCCGTGACGGCGATCGCCGCACGCACCGCCCGCGGGTCGGTCGCCAGGTCGTGGCCGCCGACGCGCGCGTCGCCCGCGTCGGCGGTGACATACGTGGAGAGGATCTTCACGGCGGTGGTCTTGCCCGCGCCGTTGGGGCCGAGGAGGGCGAAGACGGTGCCCTGCGGCACGGCCAGGTCGACGCCGTCGAGGACCTTCTTCTCGCCGTAGGCCTTGTGCAGCCCTCGGGCCGCGATGGCCAGGGCGTTCGCGGCCGGTGTGTGCGCTGTCGGCGTCTTGGTCGTTGTCATGGCGCACAGCTTGGGGCGGGCCGGGTTCACGGCGGCTTCAGCGCGGTTTCAGCGGTCCGGGAGGCCGTGGCGGCGCGCGGACGCCGGGGGTGGGCTCAGGGGGCGGGCTCAGGGCGACGGCGGTGGTTCCACGGCGTCCCGCAGATGTGCGAGCACCGCGAGGACGCGGCGGTTGCCCTCGGTGGGGTCGAGGTCGAGCTTGGCGAAGATGTTGCTGGAGTGCTTGACGACCGAGGCCTCGGTGACGGTCAGGCGCTGGGCGATGGCCTGGTTGTTGAAGCCCTGTGCCATCAGCGCGAGCACCTCGCGCTCGCGCGGTGTGAGCCGGGCGAGCGGCTGGCCTTGGGTCCGCCGTGACAGGAGGACGCGGACGACCTCCGGGTCGACGACGGTCTGCCCGGCGGCGACCCGGCGCAGCGCGTCGAGGAAGTCCGCGACCTCGCCCACCCGGTCCTTGAGGAGATAGCCGAGGCCTCCCTGGGCGGCGTTGCCCGTGCCGCCGCTGAGCAGTTGCGTCGCGTACGCCGTCGCGACGTACTGGGAGAGGACGAGCACCGGCAGTTCCCGGTGCCGGGCGCGCAGTTCGAGCGCGGCTCTGAGGCCCTCGTCGCGGAAGTCCGGTGGCATCCGCACATCGGTGATCACCACGTCCGGCCGGGCGGCGTCGACGGCGCGGGCGAGGGACGGGGCGTCGCCCACGGCGGCGGTCACCTCGTGGCCGCCGCGGGTGAGGAGCTCCACGAGCCCCGCCCGCAGCAGGACGGCGTCCTCGGCGATGACTACGCGGAGCACGGCACCTCCACCCTCAGTTCGGTCGGTCCGCCGACGGGGCTCGACACCACGAGCCGCCCGCTCAGGATCGCCAGGCGGTCGGCGAGTCCGGTCAGGCCGGTGCCGCGCGCGGGGTCGGCCCCGCCGCGCCCGTCGTCGGTGACCGTCAGGGTGAGCCGGGCGCGGGCCAGCGCGCCGACGATCCGCACCTGGGCCGCGCCGCTGTGCTTGGCCGCGTTGGCGAGGGCCTCGGTCACCGTGAAGTACGCGGTGGTCTCGACGGCGTCGGGCAGCCGGTGCGGCAGGTCGATGTCCACGGTGACGGGCACCGGGTGGCGCAGCGCGACCTCCGTGACGGCCGCGGCCAGGCCGTGGTCGGTGAGGACCTGGGGGTGGATGCCGCGCACCAGGTCGCGCAGCTGCTCCAGGGCGCGGCGGGCCTCGCCCCGGCCGCGCGCGAGGAGTTCGGCCGCCGCCGGATTGCTGGTGCCGAGCTCCATCTCGGCCAGGCCCAGGGTCATGGTGAGCGCCACCAGCTGCTGCTGCGCGCCGTCGTGCAGATCGCGCTCGATGCGGCGGCGCTCGGCCTCGAAGGCGTCGGCGAGCCGCACCCGGGAGCGGGTCAGCTCGACCACGCGCCGGGACAGCGGCTCGTCGCGGGGCGCGAGCAGGAAGTGCGCCGCCCGCACCTGCGCGCCCGCGAGCAGCGCCGCCAGATACGCGGCCGCGGCGAGGCCGAGCAGACCCACGACGGTGAACGGCAGGGCCGCGAGGGGGTGGGGCACCGCGCGGCCCGGGATGATCATCACCGATTCCGGTGCGAGCGCCCACACGACGACGGGCGAGGCGATGAGCAGGCCCGCGAGGAACACCAGGGCCGTGAGGCCGAGGCCCGCGGCGGAGAAGACGAGGGCGAGCAGCCAGGCGTACCCCAACTCGCGCCAGGTAGAGCGTTCGTTCCAGCGGGTCCGCAGTGTCCGGCGCACCCCGGCGTCCCGCAACGGTGTGTGCGGGTCCGCGAGGGGCACCGGCTCGACCAGGCGCAGCCGGCGGCGCTCCAGGCGGCCCAGGGGGATGCCGAAGAGCGCGGCCGCCGTGAGGATGAGCAGGCCGACGCCGGCCACCGACAGGAGCACGCCGCTGGCGACGAGGACGACCAGCAGCACCAGGACGCCGAGGCCGAGCAGCGCGCCGCTGAGGAGGAAGGCGAAGGCGCGCGGCGGCCAGGAGGAGCGGAGGAAACGGTGGGGCGGCTGCCGCAGCGCGGCCCAGACCGCGACGGGGGCGGGGCCGGGGGCCTTCCCGCCGTCGGGCCCGCTCCCGTCGCCGGGCCCGCTCCCGCCCACGGGCTCGTCCCCCGGGCACCCCGGCACCAGCGCGGCCTGCGGCGACACATCGAACTCCCGTACTCGTCACTCGTACCGTAGAACTCCACGAACAAGGAAAAGCGTAGTCGCGCAGGTCACAGCCGGGGAGTGGGCTTGCCCCCGACTTGAGGGGAGGGTTTTCCCCCACGTTCCCGCCCCTCTTCCCGCGCGCGCCCCCGCGGCGAGCCGCGTCCACACCACGAGCACCAGCGGCAGCGCGAGATACCCGAACCGTCCGGCGGGCGCGAGCAGGAACGCCAGGCACAGGCCCGCCGCGAGCCGGTCGGCGGCGGCGACGGCGCCCGCGGGCGGCCGCACGACCAGGGACACGGCGACGGCGGCCCCGCCGCACAGGAGCAGCGCCACCGCCGCGTACCAGCCGAGCGGCCCGAGGTCCGCGAGCAGGCGCCCGGGCAGGGGGCTCGCCGCGGGTGTCGCCACCTCGCCGCGCCCCGCGGGGAAGGCGAACACCTGCTGGACCAGCGGCCCCGGCGCGAGCAGCGCGCTCGGCAGCACCGCGGCCACCGTCCCGGCGAGGGCCGTGCCCGCGCAGCGCGCCGCCGCCCGCGCCCCCGGCCCGCTCGCGAGCAGCGCGGCGGCGACCGCGACGGCGGGCCACGCCGTCCACTTCAGGGCGCACGCGGCGGCCAGCGCGAGGCCCGCCGCCAGCGGGCGCCCGCGCGCGGCGAGCGCGAGACCGAGACAGCACAGACCGGCCAGCGGCAGGTCCACCCCGCTGACGCACAGCGGCAGCGCGACGACGGGGGAGGCGACGAGCACGGCGAGACCGGTGCGGTACGAGGCCCTCGCGGCGGTCCTGGCGCGCGGGGCCAGGACGGCCCGCCCCGCCACCAGGCACAGCAGGAACACGGCCGCGCACCACAGCCGCGCGTCGCCGAGCGCCCGCGCGGCCGCCGTGTCGTCGCCGAGCAGGGCCCGGGGCAGCCCGAGCAGCGCCATGCCGGGCAGGTAGGGGGTGTAGTCGCCCACGGTCTGGGGGTCCGTCAGATACGGGCTCGCCTGGCTGACGAGCAGCTCCCCCGACCGCTCGATCACGCCGACCTCGCTCTGCCCGTGCCCGGTCACCAGGAACAGCGACAGGGGGACGACGACGGCGCCCGCGAGCGCGCACCCCACCGACAGGGCGCGGGCCCGGGGCCGGGGCAGCAGACACGCGGCGAGCGCGGCACCGGTGTATCCGGCGCCCGCGCTGAGCCCCCACGCGCGGTGCGTCCCGAGGCCCGACACGAGAGGGAAGGCCAGCGCCCAGACGGCGGCCGCGAGCCAGCCGCCGACCCATAGGGCACGGCGGTGCGCGAGCCCGGTACGACGGGCCGCGGCGAGGGAGGTCTTCGTCCGATGGATCAGCACCCGACCATTGCAGCCGCGCGCCCCGGGTGCGGTCATGACAGGCAGATGGAGTCTTCGGGGTGGGGCTAGCCCCAGCTCGGACCTGGTGGGGAACCGGGCGAAGGGGGCGGCGCCGGACGGCGCCGCCCCCTTCCGCCGACGGCTCCGTCAGGCGGCGGCCAGGGCCTCGATCAGCGTGGCGCGGGCCCGGGCCACGCGGGAGCGGACGGTGCCCACGGGGCAGCCGATGGCGGCGGCGGCCTCCGCGTACGGCTGCTGGAGGAGCTGCGTGAGGACGAACGCCTCCCGCCGCTCCGCCGGTATCCCGGCGAGCAGTTCGGCGAGCGCGATGCCGTCGTCGAAGCCGGGAAGGCCGCGCGGCTGGGCCTGCTCGGCGGCGGTCTGCCAGTCGTCGCGGTCCGAGAGCCGGGGCCGGGCGGCCGCGTGCCGGAGGCTGTCGACGACGGTGCGCCGCGCGATGGACAGCAGCCAGGTCCGCGCCGAAGACCGCCCTTCGAACCGGTGCAGGCTGCCGAGCGCCCGCAGGAACGTGTCCTGTGCCAGGTCGTCGGCGGCCTGCGGGTCGGCGCTCAGGTGCGCGACGTAGCGCAGTACGTCGCGGTGGAGCGCGCGCACGAAGCGGTCGACGGCCTCCGGGTCACCGTCCCGCGCGGCGAGCGCGAGCCGCGTGACGGGCTCGTCGGCGGCGTCGGTGCGGCGGGCCGGTGCGGGCTGCGCGCGGCGGGTCCTGACGGGCCGGACGGGCTGCGCGCCGAGCGTCTTGGCGGGCTGCTGGTCGGTGCCGACCGCGCCGACCGCGCCGAGCGGCTGGGTCGGCCGCTCCGCTCCGTACGGCTTCACCGGCTGGTCCGCGCGGTGCGGCTTCACCGGCTGGTCCGCGCGGTGCGGCGGCATCGGTCGACATTCCGGGCCAGAGGGAAGTTTTCGGGCAGGTGGTGTCGTCAGGGCAGGGGTCATCGCCTGATGTCCTTACGGGAATCCGGAGTTCGGGACCGGCCGCGCCGGGGCGCGGCCGGTGAGAGGTGTCGTACGGCTCCGCGCCGCCTGAGCGGCGCGGGCCGATGCCCGGTCCGCGCGTACGACGAGGGGCGGTACGGCGCTTCGCGCGCCGCACCGGACGCCGTCGTGGCGGGCCGGGGAACCGGCTGTCAGCTGACAGCGATCCCGAGGGGCGGACCCCGTGAGGTGAGGGCGTGGACGAGGAGCAGCCGCCGCAGCCGCCGCGCGCCGTGGTCGTGGCGCGGGCGCAGGCGCGGCCGGTGCGGGGGCGGCGGCAGCCGGAACGCCAGGCGCAGCGGTGCGACGAGCCAGCCCGCGACAGCCCGGCCGATGCGGAACGCCGCGCGTTCGCCGTACGCGAGCCACAGGCCGCACAGCAGCGCGGCGAGCAGGTGCGCGGCCAGCATGCCGAGCGGTGACATGCCACCCATGTCGTGCCCGGCGTGCATGCCGGACATTGAGCCCATGTCAGGAATTGAGCCCAGGTCAGACATCGAGCCCATGTCGGGCATCGAGCTCATCGTGTCGGCGGCGTCCATCGCGCCGCCGTGCCCGCCGGAGGCGCCCGCGGAGCCGGAGAGGCCCGAGGCGCCCGAGGCGCCGAGCGCGTCCGGGGGGAGCGCCGTCTGCTGCATGCCCATGGAGTGCCGGGTGTGTCCGGCCGCCTCGTGCATCCGCTCCGCGAGGCCCGCGTCGGTGACGGCGCGCACGGCGTCCGCCTCCGACATGCTCCCCGCGCCGCCCGCCCCGCACAGCAGGTGCTGGGCCCACTGCTGGGCCAGCGAGGGACCGCCGGACGCCTGGCCCTGGGTCATGGCCTGCGTCAGCGAGAACCACGCGTGCAGCGCGGCCTGCGCGACGACGGACGCGGAGGTGACGGTGAGGACGCCGCGCTCGCGCCCGGCGAGGAACCAGGCGCCCGCGAACGTGACGGCGCCCGCGCCGGGCAGTGCCCACCAGGGCAGCGGGGACGCGGACATCAGGGCGTGGCCGGTGGCCGCGAGCAGCACACAGGCGGCCGCGAACACCGCAGCCCGTACCGCGCGACAGCTTCGGCCCCCAGTCATGGCGGCCTCATCTTTGCATCCGCGCGACGGCGCCAGCGGGCGGGTCCGGAATGTTCCGCCGACGACCCGGCCTGTGGCGCGGGTCACGAAGATCGCCGGGAACCGGGGCGGGCCCGCGTCCGACTACTGCGGCGGCCGACTGTCGACCGGCGCGACGGCCGGACCGGCGGGCGTGCCGGGTGCGGCGGGTGCGGCCGGTGCGGCGAACGGACGGACCGGGCGAGCAGGCCGGACGGACCCACCGGATGACCGGGCGGACACACCAGGCGAACAGAGGGGGCAGCCGCGTGGCGACGCAGCGGACGGGACCGGCGGGCGCCGGGGACTCAGCCGGGGGCACGGCTTCGCCAGGGCCACCGGCTGCGGCGGCTCGCGTGCGCCCCGCCCCCACCGCCCTGCTCACCTGCGCGATGGCCTTCTCCATGCTCCAGCTGTTCCTCCTCGGCGCGCTCGGGCCGCGCCTGGTGGACGAGCTGGACGTGTCGCCGACGGTGCTCGGCCTGACGACCACGATCGGCTTCGGCACCGCCGCCGTCCTGTCGCCCGTCGGCGGCCGGATCGTCGACCGGGTGGGCCCGCGCCGCGCCCTGGTCGCCCTGCTGCTGCTGTCGGCCGCGGCACTCGCGCTGATCGGCGCGGCGCCAGGGGCCGGGTTCCTGCTCGCGGCGGTCGCGCTCGGCGGACTGCCGCAGGCGCTCGCCAACCCGGCCACGAACAAGGCGATCCTGGCGTCCGTCGAGCCCGCGCGGCGCGCTGCGGTGACCGGCCTGAAGCAGTCCGGCGTCCAGCTGGGCGCCTTCGCGGCGGGTCTGCCGCTCACCGCGCTCGCCGCGTGGTCGGGCTGGCGCGCCGCGGTGTGGACGGCGGCGGGCGCGGCCGTCGTGACGGCGGCGTGGGCGCTGCGCGCGCTGCCCAGGACGGGCGGCGGGACGGCCCCCGCGCGGCCCGGCGCTCCGGTCGCCGCTTCGTTCGTGCCGCGCGGGGCCATCGCCTGGCTCGCGGCCTTCTCGCTGTTCCTCGGCTGCGGCATCGCCTCCGTCAACACCTACCTCGCGCTGTACGGCGTCCGCCGCCTCGACCTGTCACCGGCGGCGGCCGGAGCGCTGGTCGCGGTTCTCGGCGTGGCCGGGATCGCGGGCCGCGTCGGCTGGTCGCGCGCGGCCCGCCCCGGCCGCGCGGAGTGGCTGCCCGCCTGGCTCGCCGCGGGCTCGGTGGGCGCGGCGCTGCTGCTGCTCGCCGCGGCCGCCGCGGCCCCGCTGGTGTGGCCGGGCGCGGTCGCGGTCGGCGTGTTCGCGGTGTCGGCCAACGCGGTCTCCATGGTCCTGGTGATGCAGCGCGCGGCGCCCGGCCGCGCGGGCCAGGACTCGGCCCTGGTCTCGGCGGGCTTCTTCGCGGGCTTCGCCGTCGGCCCGCCCCTGTTCGGCCTCCTCGCGGCCGCGGGCCACTACGGCGTCGCCTGGACCGTGGTGGCGGCGGAGTTCGCCGCCGCCTGCGCGGTGGGTCTGACGTGGGCGGTACGGGAGCGCGGGGGGAACCGCTGAGATGCCCGCGTCACACACCCCGGCGTCGCATACCCCGGCGTCGCACGCCCCCGCGCCGCACGCTCCGGCGCCGCACGCTCCGGCGTCGCATACCCCAGCGTCACATGCTCCGGCGTCGCACGCCCCGGCGTCACATGCTCCGGCGTCGCACGCCCCGGCGTCACACACCCCCGAGCCGCACACCCCCTGGGCCGCGCCCGCCCTGCGCGCCGTGCTCGACCGGGCCGCCGCGACCGGCGCTGACTCCGGGCACCGCTTCCCGCTGTACGCGGACCCCGCGACCGGCGTGTGGACGACGACCCGCCGGGGCGCCTGGACCGGCGGCTTCTGGACCGGCCTGCTGTGGCTGCGCGCCCACACCACGGGCTCCCTGACGGACCGTACGGCAGCGGCGCGTGCCACGGCGCGACTGGCCGCGTGGGCGACCGCCGACACCGCGACGCGGGGCCTCATCTTCTGGTACGGGACGGCCTTGGGGGACGGCGGCGGGCTGACGGAGCCCGTCGCCGGGCGCCGGACGATCCCCGAGGGTCCGGCCGCCCGCGCGGCCGGCGGTTCCCCACCGACGGCGACCGCCGCCCCGGACGGCACGGCTCCACCGGCCGATCGCGGACAGCCGGGCGCTGCCGCCGGGCGTGCCGTCCCGTCGGGCGGCGGTCGCCCCCTGGGCGGTGCCCCATCCGCTTCCGGCGGGTCCCGCCGCTCAGGACCCGGCGGGCCGCCCGGCACAGGCGCGGCCGACACCGGCCCTACCGCCCGCGCCCTGCGCGCCCGCGCCGCCCGCGCCTGCCTCGCCGACCTCGACCCCGAACTCGGCCTCGTCCCCTGGGGCGAGGCCTTCGGCGGGCCGCGGCTCGTGGCGCGCGCGGACGCCGTTCCCGGCCTGGTGCCGCTGCTCGCCACGGCGGGCCCGCGCGGCGTCGCGGCCGCCGCGTCGCACCTGCACCGGCATCTGGACCTGTGCCGCGCGGGCGCCCTCGCCTGGCGGTACGAGGCCGCCACCGGCTGGCGGCCGCTGCCCGACCCCGGCCCTGGCTGGAGCCGGGGGCGGGCCTGGCTGCTCCTCGCCGTGGCCGACGCCCTGACCCTTGCCGCCGCCGACGGCGCCGACGGTGCCGACGCCGGACTCTGGCGCCCCGACCGGCTGCGCCAGGCGGCCGCGTGGCTCGGCGGCGACCTCACCGGACCCCTCGTACCGCCCGCCGACGAGGCGCGGCCCGAAGGACCCCTGGACACCTCGGCCGCCGCGATCACCGCCGTGGCGCTGCTCAAGCTCGCCGCGCTGCCCGGCGCGGACACCGCGGCCTGCACCCGGCGCGCCGCCGCCGTCCTGCACCGCCTGGTGACCGCGCACCTCACCACCGGAGAGGGGCCACGGCCCGCCGGGATGCTCCTCGACGGCTGCTACGACGCCGCCTCGGGCACCGCAGTCCGGCACGAACTGGTCTGGGGCGACTACTTCCTGGCCCTGGGCCTCGCCCTGCTGACGGGCCGCGTGGCGCCGGGCGACGCGTGAGGCGGCGTACCAAGAGACGTACCAAGAGACGTACCAGGAGACGTACCGTCAGAGGCGCGCGCTGTCCCGCCCGTCACACCCCGTCCCGCGCGTAGCCCTTCAGGACCCTGCGCGCCACCGAGGTGATGTGCAACTCGTCAGGACCGTCGAGGATGCGTGCCGCGCGGGCCGTGCGGAGCAGGGCGGGCAGCGGGGTGTCGGGGCCGAGTCCGGCGGCGCCGTGCACCTGGACGGCCGCGTCCACGACCTGCTGCAGCGCGCGCGCCGCCGCGACCTTCGCCAGACCGACCTCGACGTGGGCGTCCGCGCCCGCGACGAGCCGGGCGACCGCCTCGTGCACCAGCGGCCGCGCCGTCCGCAGCGCGAGCAGCGACTCGAAGACATGGCGCTGCACCAGTTGGTGGGCGCCCAGCGGCCCGCGCGAGCCCTCGCGCGTGACGCAGCGCAGGGCCATCAGGTCGAAGGCGCGCCGCGCCTGCCCGAGCCAGCGCAGACACCGCAGCGTCCGGCCGAGCTGGAGGCGCTCGGCGGCGATCGCGAGGCCCGCGCCGCGCTCGCCGAGGAGGTGGTCGCCGGGCACGCACACCCCGTCGAACGCGATCTCCCACTGGCCGCTCGCGCCGAGCACCGGCAGCTCGCGCACGACGCGGAAGCCGGGCGAGCGCGTCGGCACGACGAACAGTGACAGGCCGTCACGGTCCGGCGCCGCGCCGTCGGTACGGGCGAGCACGGTCACCAGGTCCGCGTCCGCGGCGCCGGAGGTGAACCACTTGCGGCCGCTGACGAGCCAGCTCCCGTCGCCTTGCTGGACGGCCGACGTCGCGGTGAGGTACGGGTCGGTGCCGGGGGTCTCCGGCTCCGTCATGGCGTAGCAGGCGCGCAGGTCGCCCGCGACGATCCGGTGGAGATACCTGTCGCGGACGGCCGCGCTGCCGTGCCGCCGCAGCATCGTCACATCGAGGAGCGGCGCCGAGCCCAGCGCCGCGGGCCCGTGGTCGCTCGCGCCCTCGGCCTCCGCGTGCGCCGCGTACGCGGCCAGGTCAAGGCCCCGCCCGCCGAGTTCGACGGGCAGCGGCAGCGCCCACAGGCCCTCGCGCCGCGCCCGCTCCTGGAGCGCGCGCAGCGCGGCGGCGGCCTCGGGCCCGCCCGCGTCCAGGACGTCCTCACGGGGCATCACCTGCTGGCGTACGAACGCCTCGACCCGTTGCCCCAGCGGCCCGAGCCCCGCGCCGCCCGCGCCCTCGGCCCCCGCCGCCCCGTTCCGCCGACTCGATTCCGTCACCGTCGTCACCGTCGTCACCGCTTCCTCGCCTTCGCCGGGAACCCACGGGCCCGGGCGCCCGACTGACTCTCCAAGGAACTGGTCGGGTGCCGAAGGCCCCGGGTTCCCGGCTTCGGAACGACACCGGCGGCGGCCCGTCGCCGCACGGCGAAGGAGAGACGACCCATATGACGACCCATATGACGGCCCCTATGACGGCCCATGCGTCGGAGACAGCGTCACCCGCCCTCGCCCCCCAGGCCGCGACGCACCCCCTCGCCGGGGTGCGCTGCGACACCGGAGGGCCGCCCGAGCTGACCGGGATCGTCGCCGCGCACCTGCGGCTGCTCGGCGCCGAGACCCACCAGGCCGACGGCGGCCCCGGCCAGGTGGCCGTCGGCGGCGGCGACTTCGCGCCGGTGACCGCGGACGTGCGCTGGACGGACCCGATGCGGCCCGCCCGGGACGCGGTGGCCGCCGCCGGGCCCGCGCACCCGGACCCCGGCGCCGTCGACACCATCGGCGCCATCGTCGACGAGGCGACCGCGCAGGCCGCCACCGGCGTGATGGCCGTGCACGGCCGCCGCGACGGCGCCCCGCGCGGGCTCGCCGTCGACTACACGGCGACCGCCGCGGGCGTCCTCGCCGTGCAGGGCCTGCTCGCCGGGCTGCTCGCCCAGGCGCGCGGCGGCACTTCGGGCCACGTCACCACCAGCGCGGTGCGCGCGGGGCTGCTCGCCGTCTCCCAGTACGTCGCGGCCGCGGGCGCCGACGAGGGCGAGGCGGCGCAGCTCGCCCCCGGCGGGCCCCCGTTCACGAGCGCCGAAGGCGTCCTCTTCGAGCTGGAGACCCTCGACCCGGGCGCCTGGGCCGCGTTCTGGCGGGCCCTGGACGCTCCCGCCGACGCGATCCGCGCGGGCTGGCGCCCCTTCCAGTTCCGGTACGCCACGGCCTGCGCGCCCTTCCCCGACGCCCTGCACGCCACCGCCCGCGCCAGCGCCTGGCGCCGCGTCCAGGCGGCGGCCGCCGCCTCCGGCGCCGAGGTGTGCGCCCTGCGGACGCTCGCCGAGCGGGCCGCCGAGCACGACGGGGCGCCGCCGTGGACGCTCACCCCGCACGGGCCCGCCGCCGCGCCCCGGCCCGCCCAGGCCGCCACCCCCGACCGCCCCCTCGCGGGCCTCACCGTCCTGGAGGCGGGCCGCCGCATCCAGGCGCCGCTCACCGCGCACCTGCTGCGGCTGCTCGGCGCCGACGTCGTGCGCGTCGAGCCCCCGGGCGGCGACCCGCTGCGCGGCATGCCGCCCGCGTGCGGCGGGATCTCGGCCCGCTGGCTCGCCCTCAACCGGGGCAAGGACGCCGTCGAGGCCGACATCAAGTCGCCCTCCGGGCGCCGCCGCCTGCGCGAACTCGCCGCGGGCGCCGATGTGTTCCTGCACAACTGGGCGCCGGGCAAGGCCGCACAGCTCGGCCTGGACGCGCAGGACCTGGCCCGGGTCAACCCCGGCCTGGTGTACGCGTACACCAGCGGCTGGGCCGGGCGCCTCGACGACGCCCCCATGGGCACCGACTTCATGGTCCAGGCGCGCACCGGCGTCGGCGAGGCCGTCCGCCCCGAGGGCGAGCCGCCCGCCCCCTCCCTGATGACGCTGCTCGACGTGCTCGGCGGGCTGCTCGGCACGGAGGCCGTGCTCGCGGGGCTGCTCCTGCGGGAGCGCACCGGTGGCCGTGGGGTGCGCGTCGACTCCTCCCTCCTCGGTGCCGCCGACACGCTCACCGCGGGCGTGCGGGGGCGCGGGCCCGCCGGGTTCCGGCGTCCGGTGCGGACGGGGGACGGGTGGGTCGCCGCCGCGGGGTCCTGCGCGGGGGCGGTCGCGGCGTACGACTTCCTTGGGCTCTCTACCGGGGACGCGCTGCGGCTGCTGGCCTCCCACGGGCTCGCGGCCGCCGCCGTCGCCACCGATCTCTCCGCCCTCCACCCCGCGGTGGGGCGCGACGGACATGGGGCGCCGGTGGTGCCGGACCCCTGGAGCCTCCGCCCGGCCTGACCCTCGCGGGGCGCCCCAGGCCCGCCCCTTCCCGCTCCGGGTGCGGCTGCCCCCGTTCCCCCGCTCAAAGCTTTTCGGCGCTTCGCGCCTCGTCCTCAAACGCCGGACGGGCTGAAATTCCCGCACCCGGGAGATCAAGCCCCGGCCGGAACGCTCTAGCCCGTCCGGCGTTTGAGGACGAGCCGCGGAGCGGCGATACGGGGGTCCAGGGGGCGGAGCCCCTTGGTTTCGGGAAAGGGGCGGGGTTGGGGAGCTCCCCCCGCACCCCATCTACCCACCCCACCCCAAGGAGCCCCCATGCCCCACGCCCTCCACGACCTCCTCCCCGCCCCCCTCCGCCGCGGCTGGGCGGCGGACGGCACCTGCCCGGACCTCGACCTGTACGCCCTCTTCCGCGCACGCCAGATCACCGCCCCCCACCACCCCGCGGTCATCGACGCCAAGGGCCAGCTCTGCTACACGGCCCTGGACCGCAAGGTCCGATGTCTGGCCGTCGGCCTGAGACGGCTGGGCATACGCCCGGGTGACGTCGTCGGCGTCCAGCTCCCGAACGCCCGCGCCGCCGTCGTCACGGACCTCGCCCTCGCCGCCCTCGGCGCCGTCGCGCTGCCCTACCCGGTGGGCCGCACCCCCGCGGAGGCCGCGAGCCTGCTGCGCCGCGCGGAGGCCGTCGCGGTCGTCGCGGCGGCGGAGCACCGGGGCGCGAGCCCGGCGGCCGCGCTCACGGAGGCGGCCGCCGCGCTGCCCGCGCTGCGGCACGTCATCGCCGTGGCCCCCGGTACCGTGCCCGAAGGCGCCGTGTCCTTCCGGGAGTTGCTGCGCTCGGACCCGGCGGAGTTCACCGCCGAGCGCCCCCACCCGGACGGCCCCGCCCGCATCCTCGTGTCGTCGGGGTCCGAGGCCGAGCCGAAGATGGTCGCCTACTCCCACAACGCCCTCGCCGGGGGCCGCGGCAACTTCTTCGCCTCGCTGATGCCCGCGGGACAGGCCCCGCCGCGCTGTCTGTTCCTGGTGCCGCTGGCGTCGGCGTTCGGCTCCAACGGCACGGCCGTCACCCTCGCCCGGCACGGCGGGACGCTGGTGCTGCTCGACCACTTCACGCCGGAGGCGGCGATCGCCGCGATCCGCGCGCACGAGCCCACGCACATCCTCGGCGTACCGACGATGGCCCGCATGATCCTGGACCAGCTGAGCCGCCTGGACGACGACGGCGAGAAGCTGCCCGCGCCCGCCGCGCTCGTGCTCGGCGGCTCCCCGCTGGACGCCACCACCGCCGAGCGCGCGGGCGAGGCCTTCGGCTGTCCCGTCGTGAACCTGTACGGCTCGGCGGACGGCGTCAACTGCCACACGGGTCTGGAGGGCCACCCGGGCGCCTCGCGGGCGGACGGCATCGTGGCGGGCCGCCCCGACCCCCGGGTCGCCGACATCCGCGTCGCCGACCCGGTCACCCACGAGCCGCTGCCGGAGGGATCCGTCGGCGAGATCGTCGCCCGCGGCCCCATGACCCCGCTGTGCTACGTCGCCGCCCCCGAACTCGACGCCCGCTACCGCACCCCCGACGGCTGGGTCCGCACCGGCGACCTCGGCGTGATCGACGCGGACGGGGTGCTGCACGTCGTCGGCCGCCTCAAGGACGTCGTGATCCGGGGCGGCGCCAACATCAGCCCGGCGGAGGTCGAGCGCGCCCTCAGCTCCCATCCCGCGGTACGGGACGTGGTGTGCGTCGGTGTACCGGACCCGGTCATGGGGGAGCGGCTCGCCGCCTGCGTGGTGCCGGACGCGCGGGACGGGGCGCTCACCCTCGACGACCTCGGCGAGCACCTCGCGCGCCGCGGCCTCGACCGCGCCAAGCACCCCGAACGGCTGCTCCTGGTCGACGAGTTGCCGCTGACCCCGGCGGGCAAGCCGGACCGTCCGGCGCTGCGGGACCGGGCCGCCGCCGCGCAGGTGTGACGCGCGTGTGGGCCCCGGCCGACCCGGCCGGGGCCCACACACCCGTCACTGCTTACTTGGTCATCGCCTTCTTCAGCCGCGCGGCCGCGTCCCGGTACACCGGCAGCAGCTCCAGGTCGTCCCCGGGGTAGTTGACGATCTTCACCTGCTCGGCGCCGGAGCCGGGCAGGACCGTACCCGTCGACATATGGGCGTTGTCGAGCACGAACGCGGGCTTCTTCTGGGACAGTTCGGCGACCTGGGAGGCCTTCACCGGCTCCGGGCCGTACGTGCCGACGGTGCGGGCGCCCGCCATCCGCGCCGACCACGCGGTGAACACCTGGGTGACGACGGCGGGCGCCTTGCCGCCGGGCCAGGAGGACTTGAGGTCCTTGGAGAGCTTCGCGTACTCCCGCTCGAAGGACGTCGTCCACTTCCCGGCCGTGACCTCGGTGCCGAAGAGCCCGCCGAGCCGCGTCACCTCGCGCGCGGCCTTCGTCGCGTCGTTGTCGAGGTTCACCTGGACCAGCTCGGCGTCCGAGCCCGCCGCCTCCTTGATCTTGTCGGCGTACGGCTCGAACGGCGCGTAAAGGACGAAGTCGGCCTTGGCGACCGCCGCCAGGTCGGAGGGCTTGGGGTCGTAGTCGGGCGCGTGGTGCGTGGACGGCGGCACCAGGACCGTGACGTCCTTGGCGCCCGCGGCCTTGGCGAACGCGCCCTCCCAGGTGGTGGTGGCGACGACCGTGGGCCCGTTGTCCTCGCCCGCCGATGTCTTCTTGGGCTGGTTCTCGTCGGCGCAGGCGGTGGCCGTGAGGGCGAGCGCGGCGGTCAGTGCGAGCGCCCCGACGCGGGCGGTACGGGAGAGGGGCCGCTGGGGGCGGTGGGGGGTGGGGACGCCGGTGCGCGCCATGAGGTGATGCTCCGTTCGGGGATGAGGTGGACGGCGAGGACGACGGCCCCCGCCAGCAGGACGAGGACCGGGCCTGGCGGCCAGTCCAGCCACAGGGCCAAGAGGAAGCCCGTGACGTTCACGACGACGCCGATGGCCACGGCCCACAGCGCGATCGTGGTGAGCCGGTTGCCGAGGCGGCGCGCGGCGAGTGCGGGAAGCAGCGTGAGCGCGTCGACGAGCAGCGCGCCGGTCAGCTTGATCGCTCCGGCCACCGCGACGGCGACCAGGACGAGCAGGACCACGGTGAGCCGCCCGACGGGCACCCCCGAGCACTGCGCGAGCTCACGGTCGTACAGCAGCAGCGCGAGGTCGCGCCGCCGCCAGAAGAACAGCGCGGGCACGGCGACGGCGAGCACGGCGACGACGACGATGTCGGCCGTGCCGACGGACAGGATCGACCCCCACAGCAGCGCGAACGCGCCGGAGGCGTTGACCCCGGAGACCGACAGGACGAGCAGCGCGGCCGCGATCGCCATGCTCATCAGCAGGCCCATCGCGCCCGAGAGGCCGTCCGGGGTGCGGGCGAGCGGCGCCACCCCCGCCCCGGCGAGGGCGCAGGCGACGAGCGCGCACAGCATCGGGTCGAGGCCCGTGAGCAGCCCGACGGCGATGCCCAGCAGCGCGACGTGCATCATCGCGAACCGCACCGGCATGATGTCGAGCCCGACGATCACGACGCCGACGATGGGCAGCCCGACGGCGGCGAGCAGCAGCGCGAAGCCCGCGCGTTGCACGGGCAGGAGCTGGAGCATGAGGCCCAGGTCAGCGGTGGCGAGCACACTCATCACCGGGCCTCAGCCCCAGTTCGGGCCTCCCGGCGCCGCCCCGTCACGGGGTCACCTCCCGGAGGCGGCCCGCCGCCATGTCCAGGACCCGGTCGCAGCGCGCGGCGAGCGCCCGGTCGTGGGTGACGACGACGAGCGTGACCGGCAGCGCCGTGAGCGCCCCCGCGGCCTCCTCCTGCCCCGCGAAGTCAAGCGCGGCGGTGGGCTCGTCGGCGAGCAGCACCCCCGCCCCGGCGGCGACGCAGCCGATCGCGCGCGCGAGGTACGTCCGCTGGAGCTGCCCGCCGGACAGGGTGTGCAGCGGCTTGCGCCGCAGCGGGCCCACGCCGAGCCGCTCGGCGGCATCGGCGGCGGGCCCCGGCGCGCCGCTGGAGTCCAGCAACTCGCCCGCGAGCAGCGGGAAGCGGCCCGTCGCGGGCTTCTGCGGCACCCATGCGCAGGCGCGCCGCCGCCAGGCCCGGTCGGCGGCCGTCGCGGTGGAGCGGCCGCCGACGAGGACGGTGCCGCGGGCGGGCCTGTGCAGGCCGAGCACGGCGCGCAGGAGCGTCGACTTGCCGGAGCCGTTCGTCCCGGTCAGCGCGACGCGCTCGCCCGCGGCGACGTCCAGGTCCACGCCGTCGACGGCGACGACCCGGCCGTGCCCGCAGGTCATCCCCCGTACCCGTACGTCGAGGCCGCCCATCGGCCGTCACCCGCCTTCTGTGTTCCCGGTGTCTGTCCCCGGTGTCCCGGTGCTCCCGGCAGTAGTCGGATGGGCGGCGCGCCGGGTTCCCGTACGGGCGTGCGCGGTTCTGGCGCGCTCAGCTGCCGGGACGGACCACCACGGCCGTCACCCGCACCTCCCCGCTGTGCCGGAACCGCAGCACGAACCGCAGCTCGTCGCCGAGGCGCGGGGCCCGCTCCGGGCGGAGCATCACGTCGAGTCCTTCGGGCTTCATCGTGATCCGCTTGCGCGCGGGCACCACCGCGGACTTCACCATCCGCATCGACTCGACGCCCGCGCCCGCGCGCTCCACGGTCCTGCTGAGCATCACGTCGTCGGCGTCGGGGGAGCGCACGGACAGCAGGACGTCGTCGGACTCGCCGTAGTTGGTGATCCGGAAGAACGCGGCGGTCTCCTTGACATTGCCGTACGGCAGGAACACCCGCCCGCCCGTCACGGAGATCCGGGCGGGTGAGCCCGCCGCGCCCGAGGCGACCCACGCGGCGAGCCCGCACAGCGTGAGCGCGCAGGCGATGACCGGCGCGAGCGCGGCGAGCAGACCGCCCCGCACCCGGGTGGACAGGGCGCTCATCGGCGCATCCCCTCTCGCGCGGCGCGCGGCACCGGCTCCCAGGTGCGCAGCCGCAGGCTGTTGGCGACCACGAGCAGGGAGCTCGCGGACATGGCGACGGCGGCCGTCATCGGGCCGAGGCGGCCCACGGCCGCGAGCGGCACGGCGAGCGCGTTGTAGCCGAACGCCCAGACCAGGTTGGCGCGGATCGTGGCCAGGGTGCGCCGGGCCAGGCGCACGGCCGTCGCGGCCGCCCCGATGTCGTCGCCCACGAGCGTCACGTCGGCGGCGCCGATGGCGGCGTCGGTGCCGCAGCCCATGGCGATGCCGAGGTCGGCGCGGGCCAGGGCCGCCGCGTCGTTCACGCCGTCGCCGAGCACCGCGACCCGCCGGCCCCGCTCCCGCAGCCGCCCCACGAGCTCGGCCTTCCCCTCGGGGGTGCAGCGGGCGTGCACCTCGGTGATGCCGAGTTCGGCGGCCACGGCGTGCGCGACGGCCGGGCGGTCCCCGGTGGCGAGCACCGGCTCCACGCCCAGGCGGCGCAGCCGGTCGACGGCGCGGTAACTGCCGGGCCGCAGCACGTCGCCGACGGCGACGAGGGCCTCGTCGGCCCCGTCCACGCGCACCAGGACAGCCGTGCGCGCCGCCGCCTCCGCCGCGGCGAGCGCGGCGGCCAGCTCCTCGGGCAGCGTCTCCCCGGGCGTGCGCACCTCCACGCGGCGGCCCTCCACCACGCCCTCGACGCCGACGCCGGGCGTCGCCAGGAACGCGGTCACCGGCGGCAGCGGCCCCTCGGCCAGCTCCTGACGCGCGTACGCCACCAGGGCGCGCCCCAGCGGATGCTCCGAACCCCGCTCCACCGCGCCCGCGAGCCGCAGCACGGCGTCACGGCCGAGCCCGCCGTCCACGGCGGTGACCTCGGTGACGGTCATGTGCCCGGTGGTGAGCGTGCCCGTCTTGTCCAGGACGACGGTGTCGACGCGCCGCAGCGTCTCCAGGGCCCGCGGCCCGCTGACGAGGACACCGAGCTGGGCGCCGCGCCCGGTGGCGGCGAGCAGCGCGGTGGGCGTGGCGAGGCCGAGCGCGCAGGGGCAGGCGACGACGAGGGCGGCCACGGCGGCGGTGACGGCGGCCTGCGGGTCCGCCCCGGCGCCGAGCCAGAACCCGAGCACGGTGACCGCGAGCGTCAGGACCACCGGTACGAAGACGCCCGCCGCCGCGTCCGCGAGGCGCTGGGCGCGCGCCTTGCCCGTCTGGGCCTCCGTCACGAGCCGGGTGATCCTCGCCAGTTGGGTGTCGGCGCCGACGGCCGTGGCCCGCACGACGAGCAGCCCGCTGGTGTTGACGCTGCCGCCGACCACGTCCTGCCCGGGACCGGCCTCCACGGGCGCGCTCTCGCCGGTGACCAGCGACACGTCGAGCGCCGACGCGCCCGACACGACGACGCCGTCGGTGGCGACGCGCTCCCCGGGCCGCACCGTGAACTCCTGCCCCACGCGCAGCCGCGCGACGGGCACGCGCCGCTCCGTGCCGTCCGGGCCGCGCACCGTCACGTCCTTGGCGGCGAGCGCGGCGAGGGACCGCACCGCCGCCCCCGTGGCGCCCCGCGCCCGCGCCTCCAGGAACCGCCCGGCGAGCACCGAGAGCGGTACGCCGACCGCCGCCTCCAAGTACACGTGCGCGACCCCGCCACCGGCGGACGGCAGCACCTCGAAGGGCATCCGCATGCCCGGCTCGCCCGCGCCGCCGAGGAACAGCGCGTACGCCGACCAGGAGAACGAGGCCGCGACGCCGAGCGACACCAGCGTGTCCATGGTGGCCGCCCCGTGCCGAAGCCCCCGCAGCGCCCGCTGGTGGAACGGCCACGCGCCCCACACCGCGACCGGCGCCGCGAGCACGAAGCACAGCCACTGCCAGTTGCGGAACTGCCAGGCGGGCACCATCGACAGGGCGAGCACCGGCACCGAAAGGAGCGCCGTGACGAGCAGCCGCGACCGCTCGGCCCGCACCCCACCACCGTCCTCCGCCTCCGCTGCCACGGGGTCCGGTCCCGCGTCCGGTACGGGGGCGGGCGGCGCCGGGAGTTCGGCGGTGTAGCCGGTGCGGACGACGACGGCGATGAGGTCGTCTGCGGTGGTCTCCGGGGGGTGCGTCACCCGGGCCCGCCCCGTGGCGAGGTTGACGGTCGCGGTGACCCCGTCCAGCTTGGCGAGCTTCTTCTCGACGCGGTTCACACAGGCCGCGCAGGTCATGCCGCCGACGACCAGGTCGGTGGTCGTCGCCGTCCCGGCGCCCACTAGCCGTGCCCGCCGTGTCCGCCGTGACCGCCGCCGTCCCCGTCGCCACCGGACCCGCCGTCGCCGTCCGAGGTGGAGGAACGCATGCCCGGTGCCACGGGCCCCACCGAGTCCCCGACTTGGTACGAGACGGCGAAGACCACCACGAGCAGCACGAGGAACCCGAGCAGGGCGGGCGGCGGCCGCCACCCCCGTGACGTGGACTGCTTGCTTGCCTGGCCTGACATGTCGCTCCCGTGGCTGAGGCGTCGGCGCGGGCAGCGGACGCCCGGCACCGGGCAGGTAGTCGGGCGCGCGGGCCGAAGAGTTCCCGGCCCGCGCGGATGCCGCCGGGGCCGCCGCGCCGCGCCCCGCTCGTGTCGCAATTGGGCCAACCGGGTGAGTTGACGTAAGAATTGCCTGGTACAGACGTTGAGGACGAGGCAGGACGGGGTTGCTCTGTGACCAGCAACGAAGCCACCGACGAACAGTGGGAGGGGCTCGCCCAGGTCGTGCCGCTGCGCGGCCGCAACGAGTGGCCGTCGTGGCCGGGGCACCGCTCGCTGCCCGACGCCGAGACCGAGACCCGGCGGCGCTTCGTCGTCACGCGCGTGAACGTCTTCTCCGACGCCCGCGAGGTCGCCGAGAACCTCATGGCGCAGATCCCCGTCCTGCTCGACCTCAGCGGCGCCGAGACCGAGACCGCCAAGCGGGTCCTCGACTTCAGCAGCGGAGTCGTCTTCGGCCTCGGCTGCGGCATGCACCGCGTGGAGAAGAACGTCTTCCTGCTCTCGCCGCCCGACACCGAGGTGCAGGGCCTGGTGGAGGCGGCCACCGTCTGACGGCGGGTCTGACGGCGGGTCTGACGGCGGGTCTCGCGACCGGTCACGGGAGGGGGTCGCGTAGCCCAACTCCCCAGCTCACGCGCCTTCTTAGGCGGTGATCGCTCGATCGGGCGAAGGGCAGCTGGGCAAAACGGTTCGCCTGATCCACTTCCGCTTAGCTTCCGGTGCATGACTGTGCACTCCCGCCGGACGTACGCGCAGGATCCGGCGGCCGCGACCGACCGGGACCGGCCGCGCGTCACCGAACTGCGGCTCTCCGCCTTCGCCGGGCACCGGAACGCGACGTACCGCCTCGGCCCGCTGACACTCTTCGCGGGCCCGAGCGGCAGCGGCAAGACCAGTGCACTGCGCGCGTACGAGGCGCTCGCGCTGCTCGGCGCGGGCGCCGAACTCGTCGACGTGTTCCCGCGGCCCGCCCGCTGCGTGCCCGAGCGCGCCCGCGCCGACGGCCAGGCCCGCCGCGGCTTCCGCATCGGCTGCACCGTCGATGGCCCCGCGGGCCCCGTCCGGCTCGACGTCGCCGTCCAGGCCGAGCCGGAGCTGCGCATCGCGGGCGAGCGGCTCACCCGCGACGGGCTCACCCTCCTGGAGACCGCGCTGCGCGACCCCGGCCGCCGCGCCGTCCAGGCCTCCTGGCACACGGCGGGCGCGGCCCCCGTCACCCGCGCGCCGCTGCCCGACGACCGGCTCGGCACCGCGCTGCTCCCGCTGCGGGTCGCGGGCAAGACCGACGGGCAGCGGCTCGTGCTCGCCGCCGCCGAGCAGGTCGTCGTCGCGCTGCGGTCGGTGTTCGCCTGCGACCCGCGCCCCGGCCACATGCGCGAACCCGTGCTCTCCGCGCTCGCCCGCCCCGGCCGTCTGCTCGGCGGCTGCGACAACCTCGCCGAGGTCCTGTGGCGCACCCGCTCCGAGTGCGGCAACCGGCACGCCCAGCTCGTCGCCGCGCTGCGCGCCGGGTGCGCGGGCCCCGTCGCCGACGTCCTCGCCGAGCAGACCGTGGACGGCGCGCTGCGGGCCGTGCTCGACCGGGGGGACGGGACGCGCACCTGCGTGGGGCGGCTCGGCGACGGCGAGCTGCGGTATCTGGCCCTGGCCCTGGTGCTGCTCACCGGGCCCCGGGTCCTCGAGGTCGACCCGGTGGCCGAGGTCCCCGAGGCGTACCAGAGCCTGACCGTCCTCGCCGACGGCTTCGACCGCTGCTTGGACCAGCGCCAGAAGCGGGCCCTCGCGGACCTCGCGGCGCGCTCCTGCGGGCGCGGGCACATCCGCCTCATCGGCGCCGTCGCCGACGCCACCTGGGCCGCGGCGGCGGACGGCGTCACCGTGGTGGACCTCGGCCGAACAGGATGAACCGGGATGTAGTTGACTGAGGCCCGTGACCGATCACGATGTAGCGGGACTGCAGCGAAGGCTGGCCGAGTTCGCGGCCGCGCGGCGCTGGGAGCCCTACCACACGCCCAAGAACCTGGCCGCCGCGCTCAGCGTGGAGGCCTCCGAACTCGTCGAGATCTTCCAGTGGCTGACGCCGGAGGAGTCGGCGCGCGTGATGGAGGACGCCGACTCCGCCCACCGCGTGACGGACGAGGTCGCCGACGTCCTCGCGTATCTGCTCCAGTTCTGCGAGGTGCTCGGCATCGACCCGCTGACGGCGCTCGCGGCGAAGATCGACCGCAACGAGGAGCGCTTCCCGGCTCCCTGACGCGCGGCCCCCCTGACGCGCTGCCCGCCCCGCCGCGCTGTGCGAACGGCGGCCCCGCGCCGCCCCGCGCACGTCCCGGCACCGGCAGGGCGCACCCTTCGCCAAGCGCCCGGCGTGCGCCCCACGGCCCCCGTCCGCCGTGCCCGGCGGCGCCGTCAGGGCCCATCCACCCCGCAAGTCGGCGGCAGTCACCACCCGCAGGCCGCGCCAAAAGTCCCGCCAAGACACCCCTTCGTCACTCTCCGGGGTGGATGCATTGTCCACAGTCGTAAGTTTGTCCACAGATTTCAGGCTTCCTCTGGCTTTTCGAACGGAAGGCACTCACTGTGGGTAGTGGACAAGGGAGTTCGGGTGAACGTGCCGCGAGTGGGCGCGGGATGAATGGGGACGGCGCATGGATGCGATGCGGCTCATCGAGGCGACGAGATGCGCCTTGGCGCGCAGTCAGGAGCCGGTGGCCATCGTGGCGGAGGTGTGGCAGTCCCAGGCTCTGGCCCAGGCGATCGGGCATCGCCTCGCGGTCGCGGGGCCGCCGGAGTTACGGGGCGAGGCGCTCGGCCTGAGCGAGCTGAGCGGCCGCGGCTGCGGCCTGCTCGACCCGCCGCGCTCCACGGCACAGGAGATACGGGCGGCGGGTCTTACGGGAATCGCCGACGCCCACGACACGCTGCTCGGCCTCGGCACCCTGCTCGCCGAGGCCGGGATCGCCCTCGTCTCGGTGGCGATGGCCGCCGAGGACGAGGGTCTTTACTGGCAGTGCATGGAGTCGATCGACGCGGCCGACGAGTCGAGGGACCGCGTCGTGGAGATGCTCCGCAAACTGGCGGCCCGCGAGCGCATGACCGCCGACCAGGCCCGCGACACCTGCGGAGGGGCGGTGCTTGAGGGCTGACGGCCCGCGCACAGAGCGCTGAAATGCGCGGACCGCCGTCTTATGGGGGGCGCCCCTCTGCGGGGCCGCCCCTCTGCTGGGCTGCGCCTCTGCTGGGCTGCGCCCCGAAGGGGCGCGGGGCGGTGTCGATGTGCGGCTCCGCCGCGTGGGCGCGCCCAGCCACGAGGCACCCGCAGCCGAACACTGCACCCGAGAGGTCAGACCCGCTGGTCACCCTCCGACGTGGGCGGCCGCGTGGACCCCTGAAGGTCGGCGTCCAGTTGCGTCAGATCCGCGTTGAGCGCTGCCATCAACTCCTCCATCTGTTGCAGCAGGCCCTTGGGCGCGCCCTGCGGCCCGGCCGGCGGCAGGGCGCGCTGCTGCTCGGGCACGACCTGGTCGCGCGCCTGTTGCGGCGCGAACGGGTCGTGCGCCTGCTCGGGCACGGCTTCCTGGGACATCACGGCCTCCTCGGCCCGCGCCCCGGCGGCCGGAAGCGCTCCGGCCGGTCGAGGCATTTGGTGCGGCGGACGCACCGGCGCGGCCGCCGGCACGGGTGCCGGGCGGCCCGGCTCCGCCCGAGCAACGATCACCGGCTCGGGCCAGTCACTGGCGCGGGCCCGCACCGGCCGCCGGGTTGACGCATTTTCACCCGACCGGTGCCGCGGGGGACCGGCGGGACCAGTGAGGTTGACGGGCGTTCGAGCGTGCAGGATGGAGCCATGGATCTTCGCATCTTCACCGAGCCCCAGCAGGGCGCCACCTACGACACCCTCCTGACCGTCGCCAAGGCCGCCGAGGACCTCGGCTTCGACGCCTTCTTCCGCTCCGACCACTATGTGCGCATGGGCGCGGCCGACGGCCTGCCGGGTCCCACGGACGCGTGGATCACCCTGGCGGGGCTCGCCCGCGAGACCCGGCGCATCCGGCTCGGCACGCTGATGACGGCGGGCACCTTCCGGCTGCCGGGCGTCCTCGCCATCCAGGTCGCGCAGGTCGACCAGATGTCGGGCGGCCGGGTGGAACTGGGCCTGGGCGCGGGCTGGTTCGAGGAGGAGCACAAGGCGTACGGCATCCCCTTCCCGAAGGAGAAGTTCGGCCGCCTGGAGGAGCAGCTGGCCATCGTGACGGGCCTGTGGGAGACGCCGGTCGGCAAGACCTTCGACTTCGACGGCACGTACTACCAGCTGTCGGACTCGCCCGCGCTGCCCAAGCCCGCCCAGGCCAAGGTGCCGGTCCTCATCGGCGGCCACGGCGCGGTCCGCACCCCGCGCCTGGCCGCGCGCTACGCCGACGAGTTCAACATCCCCTTCGCCTCCGTCGAGGACAGCGCCCGCCAGTTCCAGCGCGTCCGCGACGCCGCCGAGCAGGCCGGGCGCGGGCGCGACGCGCTGGTGTACTCCAACGCGCTCGTCGCCTGCGTCGGCAAGGACGACGCCGAGGTCGCCCGCCGTGCCGCGGCCATCGGCCGCGAGGTGGCCGAGCTCAAGGCCAACGGCCTCGCGGGTTCCCCCGCCGAGGTCGTCGACAAGATCGGCAGGTACGCGGAGACCGGCGCGAGCCGGGTCTACCTCCAGTGCCTGGACCTGGACGACCTGGACCACCTGGAGCTGATCTCCGCACAGGTGCAGTCGCAGCTGTCCTGACCCCCGCCGGGCACGCGCCCGGGACCACGCGATCGACTCCGTCAGACGGCGGGCGTGGCCCGCTCCGCGGCCATCTCGGCGAGGACCTCGTCGATCGGGGTGGGGGTGATGTCCAGGGTCTTCGCGGTGAACGACGCGTCGAGGACGGCGGGCCGGTCGTACAGGTAGAGCATCTCCGGGAACTCCGCCATGACCGGGTCGGTCCGCCCGATCTCCTCGAGTTCGGCCTCCGTCATCCGCCCCAACCGCGGGGCAGGCGCGCCAGCCGCTTCGGCCAGGCGTGCGGCCAGTTCCCGTACCGGCGCCTCAGACGTGGAGGGTACGTGCCAGGCGCGGCCCCAGGAGTCCGGGTGGCGCCCCGCGGCGATGAGGGTGCGGGCGGCGTCGACGGCGTACGTCCAGCTGTGCGGAGCGTCCGGATCGCCGGGGTAGGAGGCGGGCGATCCCGCGAGGATCTGCGCCCCCACCATGAGGGTGAATGGCGAGTAGGCGCCCGCGCCCAGGAAGTCGCTGGCCCGGACCTCGCTCACGCGCACGCGGCCCGCGTCGTGGGCGGTGCGGGCGTCCTGCCACATCCGGGCCCGGACGCGGCCCTTGACGCTGGTCGGGGCCAGGGGCTGGTCCTCGGCGGCGGCTGCGGCGGCTGCGGCGGTGGGGCCGTAGCCGTAGGTGTTGCCGAGCATGACGTAGTCCGCGCCGGCGCGTTCGGCCGCGGTCAGCACGGCGGCGGCCAGCGGCGGGAACTGCGTCGGCCAGCGGTCGTAGGGCGGCATGGCGCAGTTGAACACGGTGGCCGCGCCGCGGGTCAGCTCGATGAGCCGCGCGGTGTCGGTGGCGTCGGCGGCGACGCGTTCGATCCGCTCGTGCGCAGGACCGCTGCCGCGGCGGGTGAGGAGCCGGACCCGCTCTCCGGCGTCGGCCAGCAGCCGGGCGGTGGCCGATCCGGTGGCTCCGGCTCCGATGATGACGTGCAAGGACACGGTGTTCTCCCTGGTCGCGGTGGTGGGCATCGGCCGCTGGCCCCGACAGCCGCGGCGACGTGCTCCCTACCTTCCGCCCCAGGTGATCATTAGGGTAGTGGCCCGAATGCCGATCATCCGGAGGTTCGGGCCATGCACCGGGTCGCTGTCATCGCCGTCCCCCCGGCCACCACGTTCGACCTGTCCATCCCCGAACTCGTGCTCGGCGAGACGTCGGTCGACGGCGCCCCCGGCTACCAGGTGCGCGTCTGCACCGCCCGTCCGGGAGCCGTCGCCACCAGCGGCAGCCTGGAAGTCGGCGTCCCCCACGGCCTGGAGGCCGTCGACGACGCCGACACCGTCATCGTCACCGGCACCACGGCCCGCCACGACATCGACCCGCGCGTCCTGTCCGCGCTGCGTGACTCCGCGGCCGCGGGCAAGCGCGTCGCCTCGATCTGCACCGGAGCGTTCGTCCTGGCCCAGGCCGGACTGCTCGACGGCCGCCGCGCCACCACCTACTGGACCAAGTCCGCGGAGTTCGCCCGCCGTTTCCCCGCCGTCGAGCTCCGCCCCGACGTGCTGTACGTCGAGGACGGCAACGTCCTGACCTCCGCCGGACTCTCCGCGGGCATCGACCTCTGCCTGCACCTGGTGCGCGCCGACTACGGCGCCGCGACGGCCAACGCGGTGGCCCGCCTGGTCGTGGCGGCGCCCGTGCGGCCGGGCGGGCAGGCCCAGTTCATCGAGGCACCGCTGCCGCCCGAGACCGGCACTGCCCTCACCGCGACCCGTAGCTGGGCACTGGAACGGCTGCACGAACCGCTCTCCCGCGCCGACCTCGCCGCCCACGCCCGCACCAGCATCCGCACCCTGACCCGCAAGTTCCACGCGGAAACCGGCCTCAGCCCGCTCCAGTGGCTGCTCCACCAGCGCGTCCTGCGGGCCCAGGAACTCCTGGAGACGACCGGCCTGCCGATGGACCAGGTGGCCCGGCTCAGCGGCCTCGCCACCACCGACTCCCTGCGCCAGCACCTGACCCGATGGACCGGACTGACCCCCAGCGCCTACCGCGCGGCGTTCACCCACCGCTCAGGCCACCAAAATGACCGCGTGCGATCACCGCAACAGAGGTACGTTTGTGCAGGCACGCCGGGGGGTGGCGTCGTACCGGCGAGCCGATCGCAGGCGGCGCCCGCGTTCGAAGGCGAGGGGTGAGAAGAGGCCCCGCGCCGTGATCCCCCCAGCGCGCCCGTCCGTTGCCGCGGTCCATCCCGCCAGGAGCCGCCGTCATGCGGCTCGTGTGCACGCGATGTGCACCCGTGCGCCACGGGCCGACAGCATCCGCAGCTCAACAGGCATACCAAGGCAGACCCACCGTGTTCCTGACGATCAGCACCACAGGATCCCCTGAACGCCCCGCGACCGACCTCGGGTTCTTGCTGCACAAGCACCCCGGGAAGGCGCAGGCGTTCTCCACCTCGCACGGCCGCGCGCACGTCTTCTACCCAGAGGCGTCCGACGCGCGCTGCACGGCCGCGCTGCTGCTCGAAGTGGACCCCCTGGCGCTGGTGCGCCGGGGGAAGGGGCGCGGCGGCGCGCCGGACGCGGCCCTCGCCCAGTACGTGAACGACCGCCCCTACGCCGCGTCCTCGCTGCTCGCCGTCGCGCTGAGCGCCGTCTTCTCCAGCGCGCTGCGCGGGGTCTGCAAGGCGCTGCCCGAGCGGGCCGCACAGCCGCTGCCGCTGCGCGTGGAGGTCCCCGCGCTGCCCGCGCGCGGCGGCCCCGACCTGGTGCGGGCGCTGTTCGAGCCGCTCGGCTGGACGGTGAAGGCCGAGCCGGTGCCGCTGGACGAGCGCTTCCCGCAGTGGGGCGCGTCGCGGTACGTACGCCTGGTCCTTCAGGCCGAGGACGGGCGGCTCACGCTCAGCGAGGCGCTGCGCCACCTGTACGTGCTCCTTCCGGTCCTCGACGACGCCAAGCACTACTGGGTCTCGGCCGACGAGGTCGACAAGCTCCTGCGCGCGGGCGAGGGCTGGCTCGCGGCCCACCCCGAGCAGGCGCTGATCACCAGCCGCTATCTGTCGCGGCGCTGGTCGCTGACGCGCGCGGCCAGGGAGCGCCTCGAACTGGTGCGGCTCGCCGACGCCGACGACACGGACGTCACGGAGCTCGACAACGCCGTGAACGAGGACGTCGACACGGAGGAGCGGCCGGTGCCGCTCGCCGTGCGGCGGCGCGAGGCGGTCGTCGCGGCCCTGGAAGCGGCCGGGGCGGCCCGGGTGCTCGACCTCGGCTGCGGGCAGGGCCAGCTGGTGCAGGCGCTCCTGAAGGACACCCGGTTCACCAAGGTCGTGGGCGTCGACGTGTCGGTGCGCGCGCTGACCGTGGCGGCCCGGCGGCTGAAGCTGGACCGCATGGGCGAGCGCCAGGCGGAGCGCGTGGAGCTGTTCCAGGGCTCCCTCGCGTACACCGACAAGCGCCTGAAGGGGTACGACGCGGCGGTGCTCAGCGAGGTCATCGAGCACGTCGACGTGGAGCGGCTGCCCGCCCTGGAGTACGCGGTGTTCGGCTCCGCCCGCCCGCGCACCGTCGTCGTGACGACCCCCAACGTCGAGTACAACGTCCGCTGGGAGTCCCTGCCCGCGGGCCACGTCCGCCACGGCGACCACCGCTTCGAGTGGACGCGCGCGGAGTTCCGGCGGTGGGCCGACGGCGTCGCACGGCAGCACGGGTACGAGGTCGCGTACGCGCCGGTGGGCCCCGACGACCCCGAGGTGGGCCCGCCCACCCAGATGGCCACGTTCACACGGGACGCCGCCACCACGACCGCGCAGGACACCACGACCACGCAGAACACCACGACCGCGAAGGAGGAGAAGGCCGCATGACCAGCAGCGAGAGCAGCGAGAGCAGCGAGAACCGCGCAAGCCGCGACAGCAGCGAGAACCGGGCGCGTGTCCTGCCCGTCACCGACCTCTCCCTCGTGGTGCTCGTCGGGGCGTCCGGCTCCGGCAAGTCGACGTTCGCGCGCCGGCACTTCAAGCCGACCGAGGTGATCTCGTCCGACTTCTGCCGGGGCCTGGTCGCCGACGACGAGAACGACCAGAGCGCGAGCCGCGACGCCTTCGACGTGCTCCACTACATCGCGGGCAAGCGGCTCGCGGCGGGCCGCCGCACCGTCGTCGACGCGACGAGCGTGCAGAGCGAGAGCCGCAAGCAGCTCGTCGAGCTCGCCAGGAAGTACGACGTGCTGCCCATCGCCGTCGTGCTCGACGTGCCCGAGGAGGTGTGCGCCGACCGCAACGCGGCCCGCACCGACCGCGCGGACATGCCGCGCCGCGTGATCCAGCGGCACATCCGCGAACTCAAGCGCTCCCTCAGACACCTGGAGCGCGAGGGCTTCCGCAAGGTGCACGTCCTGCGGGGCGTCGAGGAGGTCGAGACGGCGACGGTCGTCACCGAGCGGCGCTTCAACGACCTGTCCCACCTCACCGGTCCCTTCGACATCGTCGGTGACATCCACGGCTGCGCCAGCGAGCTGGAGACGCTCCTGGGCGAGCTCGGGTACGTCGACGGCGTCCACCCCGAGGGCCGCACGGCCGTGTTCGTCGGCGACCTCGTCGACCGCGGCCCGGACACCCCGGGCGTGCTGCGCCGGGTGATGTCCATGGTCGCCGCGGGCCAGGCCCTGTGCGTGCCCGGCAACCACGAGAACAAGCTCGGCCGCTACCTGAAGGGCCGCAAGGTCCAGCACACGCACGGCCTCGCCGAGACCATCGGGCAACTGGACGGCGAGAGCGAGGAGTTCCGCGCCCGGGTGCGGGAGTTCGTCGACGGCCTCGTCAGCCACTACGTCCTCGACGGCGGCGCCCTCGTCGTCTGCCACGCGGGCCTGCCCGAGAAGTACCACGGCCGCACCTCGGGCCGGGTGCGCTCGCACGCCCTGTACGGCGACACGACCGGCGAGACCGACGAGTTCGGCCTGCCCGTGCGCTACCCGTGGGCGGAGGAGTACCGCGGCAAGGCGGCCGTCGTCTACGGCCACACGCCCGTGCCGACGGCGACCTGGCTGAACAACACCATCTGCCTGGACACCGGCGCCGTCTTCGGCGGCAAGCTCACCGCGCTGCGCTGGCCGGAGCGCGAACTCGTCGACGTACCCGCCGAGAAGGTCTGGTACGAACCGGCGCGGCCGCTGCGCACCGACGCGCCCGGCGGCCACGACGGGCGGCCCCTCGACCTCGGCGACGTGCACGGCCGCCGGGTCGTGGAGACCCGGCACGCCGGGCGCGTGACCGTGCGCGAGGAGAACGCGGCGGCGGCCCTGGAGGTCATGAGCCGCTTCGCGGTCGACCCGCGCCTGGTGCCGTACCTGCCGCCGACGATGGCGCCGACGGCGACCTCGCGGCGCGAAGGCTACCTGGAGCACCCGGCGGAGGCCTTCGCGCAGTACGCGGCGGACGGCGTGGAGCGCGTGGTGTGCGAGGAGAAGCACATGGGCTCCCGCGCGGTGGTCCTGGTCTGCAAGGACGCGGAGGCGGCGCGCGAGCGGTTCGGCGTGGACGGGCCCACGGGCTCGCTCTGCACGCGTACCGGACGGCCGTTCCTCGACGACCCGGTGATGACCGAGGAGGTCCTCGCGCGGGTGCGGGCCGCCGTCGGCGCGGCCGGCCTGTGGGAGGAGCTCGCCACCGACTGGCTGCTCCTCGACGCCGAGCTGCTGCCCTGGTCGCTGAAGGCCACCGGCCTGCTGCGCACGCAGTACGCGGCCGTGGGCGCCGCGTCCGGCGCGGTGTTCCCGGGCGCCCTGAACGCCCTGGAGGCGGCGGCCGCCCGCGGGATCGACGTCGGCGGCCTGCTCGACACGCAGCGCGAACGGGCCGCGGACGCCGCCGCGTTCACCGACGCCTACCGCCGCTACTGCTGGCCGACCGACGGGCTCGACGGCGTGCACCTCGCGCCGTTCCAGATCCTCGCCGTCCAGGGCAAGAGCCTCGCCGGGCTGCCGCACGACCAGCAACTGGCCCTGATCGACCGCATGGTGGAGCACGACGGATCGGGCCTGCTGCGCACCACGCGCAGGCTGTACGTGGACACGGGCGACGAGGAGTCGGTCCGCGCGGGCACCGACTGGTGGCTGGAGATGACCGGGCGCGGCGGCGAGGGCATGGTCGTCAAGCCGGTCGGGGCGCTGGTGCGTGACGGCAAGGGGCGCCTGGTCCAGCCGGGCATCAAGTGCCGGGGCCGGGAGTACCTGCGGATCATCTACGGCCCGGAGTACACGCGTCCGGAGAACCTGGACAAGCTGCGCGGCCGCTTCCTCGGCCACAAGCGCTCGCTGGCGATCCGTGAGTACGCGCTCGGCCTGGAGGCCCTGGACAGGCTCGCGGACGGCGAGCCCCTGTGGCGGGTCCACGAGGCGGTGTTCGCGGTGCTCGCACTGGAATCGGAACCTGTCGATCCGCGTCTGTGACACGAGGGTCGAGGCGGGGGCCGAGGCGGGGTCGGTGGGAGGCAACACCGGTGTCCCGCCGGGCAGGACGCCCGGCGGGACACCGGCGGGCGCCGCCGCCGCGCCGCCCCGTGACCTGTTTCCGCGCGCTTTGGACGCGTCATGAGGCCCCGGAGAGGTGAGGATGGGGACATGGGATTCCACGTCGACTCCGAGGCCGGGCGCCTGCGCCGCGTCATACTGCACCGACCGGACCTGGAGCTGAAGCGGCTCACGCCGACCAACAAGGACGCCTTGCTGTTCGACGACGTCCTGTGGGTGCGGCGGGCGAGACAGGAGCACGACGGGTTCGCGGACGTGCTGCGCGACCGGGGCGTGACGGTCCACCTGTTCGGTGATCTGCTCACGGAGGCGCTCGACGTGCCCGCCGCCCGGCGGCTCGTCCTGGACCGCGTCTTCGACGAGAAGGAGTACGGCCCGCTCGCCACGGACCACCTGCGCGCCGCGTTCGAGGGGCTGCCCTCCGCCGAACTCGCCGAGGCCCTGGTCGGCGGCATGACGAAGCGCGAGTACCTGGAGCGCCACCCGGAGCCCACCTCGGTGCGCTTCCACTGCATGGACCTGGACGACTTCCTGCTCGGCCCGCTGCCCAACCACCTGTTCACGCGCGACACCTCCGCGTGGATCTACGACGGCGTGTCGATCAACGCGATGCGCTGGCCCGCCCGGCAGCGCGAGACCGTCCACTTCGAGGCGATCTACCAGCACCACCCGCTCTTCCACGGCCAGGTCGGGCACCTCTGGTCGCAGGGCCAGGCGGACTACCCGTCCACGATCGAGGGCGGCGACGTCCTGGTCATCGGCAACGGCGCGGTGCTCATCGGCATGAGCGAGCGCACCAAGCCGCAGGCCGTGGAGATGCTCGCGCACAAGCTGTTCGCCGCCGGGTCCGCGACCACGATCGTGGCCCTCGACATGCCCAAGCGCCGTGCCTTCATGCACCTGGACACGGTGATGACGATGGTCGACGGCGACACCTTCACCCAGTACGCGGGCCTCGGCATGCTGCGCTCGTACACCATCGAGCAGGGCGTCGACGAGGAGCTGAAGGTCACCGACCACGCGCCCGAGCACATGCACCGGGCCATCGCGGCGGCACTCGGCCTCGACCGCATCCGGGTCCTCACCGCGACGCAGGACGTGCACGCCGCCGAGCGCGAGCAGTGGGACGACGGCTGCAACGTCCTCGCGGTCGAGCCGGGCGTGGTCGTCGCCTATGAGCGCAACGCCACGACCAACACGTATCTGCGCAAGCAGGGCATCGAGGTCATCGAGATCCCCGGCAGCGAGCTCGGCCGGGGCCGGGGCGGCCCGCGCTGCATGAGCTGCCCGGTGGAGCGGGACGCGGTCGGGGCCTGAGGGCGGGGCCGGGGGAGGATGTCCGGGCGGGCCCGGAGCGCGCACCCGCCGGTGGGCTCGTAGGGCGTGCATATAAATGTGGCTGATCGTATAGACTTTCAACGTCATGTCTTCGCACCCCAGGAGCGCCCCCATGGCGAACGGCTCGCCCGGCCCCGGCCTCACCGGCCGCCCCTTCCTCAAGGAGCTGGACTTCACCGCCGACGAGTTCCGCGGCCTGATCGCCCTGGCCGCGGAGCTGAAGGCCGCCAAGAAGGCGGGTGCGGAGGCGCCGCGGCTGCGCGGCAAGAACATCGCGCTGATCTTCGAGAAGTCCTCCACGCGCACGCGCTGCGCCTTCGAGGTCGCCGCCGCCGACCAGGGTGCCTTTACGACGTACATCGACCCGTCCGGGTCACACATCGGCACCAAGGAGTCCGCGCGGGACACCGCGCGCGTCCTCGGCCGGATGTTCGACGCGATCCAGTTCCGGGGTGACGCCCAGGAGACGGTCGAGACGCTCGCCGCCCACGCGGGCGTGCCCGTCTACAACGGCCTGACCGAGGACTGGCACCCCACGCAGCTGCTCGCCGACGTCCTCACGATGACCGAGCACTGCGCGAAGCCGCTGGAGCGGATCGCGTTCGCCTACCTCGGCGACGCCCGGCTGAACATGGGCAACTCCTACCTCGTCACCGCCGCGCTCCTCGGCATGGACGTACGCATCGTGGCGCCCCGCGCCTACTGGCCCGCCGAGCACGTGGTGGCCCGCGCGCGCGAGCTCGCCGCTGACTCCGGGGCGCGGATCACGCTCACCGAGGACGTCGCCGCCGGGGTCGCGGGCGTGGACTTCGTCGCGACCGACGTCTGGCTGTCCATGGGGGAGCCCGCGGAGGTCTGGGACCAGCGGGTCCGCGACCTCGCCCCGTACGCCGTCACACGGGACGTCCTGAGCGCCACCGGCAATCCCGGCGTGAAGTTCCTGCACTGCCTGCCCGCGTTCCACGACCTCGGGACGTCCCTGGCCCGCGAGGTGGCCGGGCGGCACGGGCGGGACTGGCTGGAGGTCAGCGACGAGGTCTTCGAGTCGGAGCACTCCGTCGTCTTCGACGAGGCGGAGAACCGGCTCCACACGATCAAGGCGGTCCTGGTCGCGACGCTGGCCCCCTGACCCGCGTGGGACGCCCCAGACCCGCCCCTTCCCGAACTGGGGCTCCGCCCCAGACCCCGCTCCTCAAACGCCGGAGGGGCTGAAAGATCGCCGCAACCGGCAGATTTCAGCCCGTCCGGCGTTTGAGGACGAGGCCGAAGGCCGATTGCTTTTGGGGGTCCAGGGGGCGGAGCCCCTTGGTTTCGGGAAGGGGCGGGATTGGGGAGCCCCGCTAGGGCGCCGTCAAGCGGAACCACACCGCCTTGCCCGACGCAGTCGGCCGGTGGCCGCAGGCCGAGCTGAGGGTGCGGATCAGCAGGAGTCCGCGCCCGTGCTCCTGCCAGGGGTCGGGCTCGCCGCCCACGACGGGCGCGGTGAGATCCCCCGGCGGCACCGGATTGGAGTCCCGCACCTCCACCTGGCACTGCGTGGGCAGCAGCTCGATCAGGAGCTCTATGGGTGCGTGCCCCGGCGCGTGCTCCACGGCGTTGGCCACCAGCTCCGCGGTGAGCAGCTCCGCGGTGTCGGTGTCGGCCAGGGAGCCGATGTCCGTGAGCGCCGTGCGCACCAGCGCACGGGCGATCGGCACGGCCGCCGTGGTGTGCGGCAGGGCGATGCGCCAGCTGGCGGGAGAGTGCGGTTCGGGCAAGGCGCGTCCGTTCGGCGAGCAGGGGGGCCGGCGCGGTCCGTGGTCCCGCGATCCTGCTTTCAACCGTACGAATCCTAAGCCGACGGCGGCCAGGGCCGTTGGTCGGCCCGTTCCGGGACCTCGGTATATCGCGCACTCATGACGACAGTCATGGATCGGTGATAGCTTCGAGAGGGGAACGCGTCCGCCCACTCCGCCGAGGAGGCCGCACGTCATGAGTCCCTTCACCGGCTCCGCAGCCCGCACCCCAGAGTGGGAGCATCTGCGCCTCACCCGCGACGAGGGCGTCGCCACCGTCACCCTGGCCCGCCCGGACAAGCTCAACGCGCTCACCTTCGGCGCCTACGCCGACCTGCGCGACCTGCTCGCCGAGCTGTCCCGGGACAAGTCGGTGCGCGCCCTGGTGCTCGCGGGCGAGGGCCGCGGCTTCTGCTCGGGCGGTGACGTCGACGAGATCATCGGCGCCACGCTCGCCATGGACACCGCCCAGCTGCTCGACTTCAACCGCATGACCGGGCAGGTGGTGCGCGCTCTGCGCGAGTGCCCCTTCCCGGTGGTCGCCGCCGTGCACGGGGTGGCCGCGGGCGCGGGCGCGGTCCTCGCGCTCGCCGCGGACTTCCGGATCGCCGACCCCTCGGCCAAGTTCGCGTTCCTGTTCACCCGGGTCGGCCTGTCCGGCGGCGACATGGGCGCCGCGTATCTGCTGCCCCGGGTGGTCGGCCTCGGGCACGCCACCCGTCTGCTGATGCTCGGCGAGCCGGTGCGCGCCCCGGAGGCCGAGCGGATCGGCCTGCTCAGCGAGCTGACCGAGGAGGGCAGGGCGGATGAGAGGGCCGCCGCCCTGGCCCGCCGCCTCGCCGATGGCCCGGCCCTGGCGTACGCGCAGACCAAGGCCCTGCTCACCGCGGAGCTCGACATGCCGCTCGCGGCGTCCGTGGAGCTGGACGCCGCCACCCAGGCCCTGCTGATGAACGGCGAGGACTACGCCGAGTTCCACGCGGCCTTCACCGCCAAGCGGTCCCCGAAGTGGCGGGGGCGGTGACCATGGAGCCCTCGGCCACCGGCGCCCGCCGCGCCCCGCTGGCCCGCCGCGTCGCCGTCGTCGGCGGCGGCCCCGCCGGTCTGTACGCCGCGGCGCTGCTCAAGCGGCTCGCCCCGGAGCGCGAGGTCACCGTCTGGGAGAAGAACGCGCCCGACGACACCTTCGGCTTCGGCGTCGTCCTCTCGGACGAGACGCTCGGCGGCATCGAGCACGCCGACCCCGTCGTCTACGCGGCACTCCAGGAGCGCTTCGTCCGCTGGGACGACATCGACATCGTGCACCGCGGCACCCGGCACACCTCCGGCGGCCACGGCTTCGCGGCCCTCGGCCGCCGCCGCCTCCTCGCGGTCCTGCACGAGCGCTGCCGCGAACTCGGCGTCGACCTCCGCTTCCGCGCCCAGGCGCCGCCCGCCGCCGAGTTGTCGGCCGCGTACGACCTGGTGGTCGCCGCGGACGGTGTGCACAGCGCGACCCGCGAGGCGGGCGCCGACGTCTTCAGGCCCACGGTCACCGGCCACCGCTGCCGCTACATCTGGCTCGCCGCCGACTTCGCCTTCGACGCGTTCCGCTTCGAGATCGCGGAGACCGAGCACGGCGTGATGCAGCTGCACGGCTACCCGTTCTCGCCGACGGAGTCGACGGTCATCGTCGAGATGCGCGAGGAGGTCTGGCGCGCGGCGGGCTTCGCCGACGGGGACGTGGCGGAGTCCATCGAGCGCTGCGCCAAGATATTCAAGGGCGCCCTCGGCGGCCGCTCCCTGCGCTCGAACAACTCCTCCTGGCTGGTCTTCCGCACGGTCGTCAACGACCGCTGGAGCGACGGCAACACGGTCCTGCTCGGCGACGCCGCCCACACCGCGCACTTCTCCATCGGCTCCGGCACCAAGCTCGCCGTCGAGGACGCCCTCGCGCTCGCGGCCTGCCTCCAGGAGCAGCCCGACGTGCCCGCGGCCCTCGCCGCGTACGAGGCCGAGCGGCGCCCGGTGGTCGCCTCCACGCAGCGCGCCGCCCGCGCCAGCCTCCAGTGGTTCGAGGAACTGCCCCTCTACGTGGACCAGCCGCCCCGCCAGTTCGCGTTCAACCTGCTCACCCGCAGCCGCCGCGTCACCCACGACAACCTGCGGCTGCGCGACGGGCACTTCACGGCCGCGGTGGAGCGCGACTTCGGCTGCCCCGCGGACACCCCGCCCATGTTCACCCCGTTCCGCCTCGGCGGCCTGACGCTGCGCAACCGCGTGGTCGTCTCGCCGATGGACATGTACTCCGCCGTGGACGGCGTCCCCGGCGACTTCCACCTGGTCCACCTGGGGGCGCGGGCCCTGGGCGGCGCGGGCCTGGTCATGACCGAGATGGTGTGCGTCAGCGCCTTGGGCCGCATCACCCCCGGCTGCGCCGGTCTCTACACCGACGAGCAGGGCGACGCCTGGGCGCGGGTCGTCGACTTCGTCCACGCCCAGGCCCCCGCGACCGCGCTCGGCGTCCAGCTCGGCCACTCCGGCCGCAAGGGCTCCACCCGCCTGATGTGGGAGGGCATCGACGAGCCCCTGCCCGAGGGCAACTGGCCCCTGGTGGCCCCGTCCCCCCTCCCGTACACCCCCCGCAACCAGACCCCCCACGCCCTGCGCGCCGACGAACTCCCCGCCCTGCGCGAGCAGTTCGCCGCCGCCGCGCGCCGGGCGGCCCGCGCGGGCTTCGACCTGCTCGAACTCCACTGCGCCCACGGCTATCTGCTGTCCAGCTTCCTGTCCCCGCTCACCAACCAGCGCACGGACGTCTACGGCGGCTCCCTGGAGGCCCGGCTCCGCTTCCCCCTGGAGGTCTTCGACGCGGTCCGTGAGGTGTGGCCCGCCGAGCGGCCCCTGACGGTCCGCGTCTCGGCCACGGACTGGGCCGAGGGCGGCACCACCGCCGACGACGCCGTGGCGATCGCCCGCGCCTTCGCCGCCCACGGCGCCACCGCGATCGACGTGTCCACCGGCCAGGTCGTCGCCGACGAGGCGCCCGCGTACGGCCGCTCGTACCAGACCCCGTACGCGGACCGCATCCGCAACGAGACCGGCATCCCCGTCATGGCCGTCGGCGCCATCTCCTCCTGGGACGACGTCAACTCCCTGCTCCTGGCGGGCCGCACCGACCTCTGCGCCCTGGCCCGCCCCCACCTCTACGACCCCCACTGGACCCTCCACGCCGCGGCCGAGCAGTCCTATGAGGGCCCCGGCGTCACCTGGCCCCTCCAGTACCGCGCGGGCAGCCGCCGCCCCCAGACGGGCCGCACGGACGCCCCGAAGCCGAGGCTGAGCCTGGAGTCGCCCGCCGCTCCCCGCTGACCCCCGCTCAGGCCCCGGCCACGAACCCCGCCCCGGCCTCCCGCAGCCGCTCGTCAAGGCCCCGGAACACCTCCGCCGAGCGGGCCCCCGGCCAGTCCCCGGGGAGGAGGTCCGGGGGCAGGCCGGGGTCGACGTAGGGGAGGTGGCGCCAGGAGTCGAGGGTGAGGAGGTAGTCCCGGTAGGCGGGCTCGGGGGGCGTGTCCGGGCGGTCGCGCCAGGCGCGCAGGACCGGCTCGTGGCGGTCGAGGAACGCCTCGTGCTGCTTGGCGATGGCACAGAGGTCCCACCAGCGGGACACCGCATCGGCCGTCGGCGTGAAGCCCAGGTGCTCGCCGCGGAACAGGTCCACGTAGGAGGAGAGTTCCAGGCGGGTGAGGGTGTGCCGGGTCTCCTCGTAGAGGTGGGCGGGCGCGATCCACACCCCGGGGGCCGCCGTGCCGAAGCCCAGGCCCGCGAGGCGGGAGCGCAGGACGTGGCGCTTGTGGCGCTCGGACTCCGGGACGGAGAACACGGCGAGGACCCAGCCGCCCTCGCGGCGCCCGGCGGCGTCGGGGTAGATGCGGCGGTCGCCGTCGTCGAGGAGCTGCCGGGCGTCGGGGGACAGGGCGTATCCGGCGGCCCCGGCGGCGGTGCGCGCCGGGACCAGGAGGCCGCGGCGCTTGAGGCGGGACACCGAGGAGCGCACGGACGGCGCGTCCACGCCCACCGGGGCGAGGAGCCGTACGAGTTCGGCGACCGCGACGGGGCCGGGCGCCGCGCGGCCGTACGCGCCGTAGAAGGTGACGATCAGGGACCTGGGGGTGTGCTGCTCGGACACGTGATCACTCTAGGCCCCGGCGCCGGGGCCGGGCTCCCGCAGCCGGAAGCGCTGGAGCTTGCCGGTGGCCGTGCGCGGCAGCGCGTCCAGGAACACCACCTCGCGCGGGCACTTGTACGGCACGAGTTCCGCCTTGACGAACTCGCGCAGCCGCTCGGCGTCCGCGCGGGCGCCCGCGCGCAGCACCACGTACGCCACGGCCACCTGGCCGCGCCGCTCGTCGGGGCGGCCGACGACGGCGGTCTCCACCACGTCCGGGTGACGCAGCAGGGCCTCCTCGACCTCCGGGCCCGCGATGTTGTACCCCGCCGAGATGATCATGTCGTCCGCGCGGGCCACGTAGTGGAAGTAGCCGTCGGCGTCCCGGACGTAGGTGTCGCCGGTGACGTTCCAGCCGTGCCGTACGTAGTCGTGCTGCCGTGGGTCGGCCAGATACCGGCAGCCGATCGGGCCGCGCACCGCGAGCAGACCCGGCTCCCCGTCGGGCACGGGCACCCCCGAGGCGTCGACCACGCGCGCCTGCCACCCGGGCACGGGCAGCCCGGTGGTGCCGGGCCGGATGGCGTCGTCGGCGGCGGAGATGAAGATGTGCAGGAGCTCGGTCGCCCCGATGCCGTTGATGATGCGCAGCCCGGTGCGCTCGTGCCAGGCCTGCCAGGTGGCGGCGGGGAGGTTCTCACCCGCGGACACGCAGCGGCGCAGCGACGCCAGCGGCGAGGGGTGCGCGGCGCCCGGCGCGTCCAGCTCCTCAAGGAGGGTGCGGTACGCCGTCGGGGCAGTGAAGAGGACCGTCACCCCGTGCTCGGCGATCGCGGGCAGCAGCTGGCGGGGGGCCGCCTGCTCCAGGAGCAGGGCGGACGCGCCCACGCGCAGCGGGAAGACCACCAGGCCGCCGAGGCCGAAGGTGAAGCCGAGCGGCGGACTGCCCGCGAACACGTCGTCGGGCCTGGCCTTGAGCACATGGCGCGCGAAGGTGTCGGCGATCGCGAGGACGTCCCGGTGGAAGTGCATGCAGCCCTTGGGGCGTCCGGTGGTGCCGGACGTGAAGGCGATGAGCGCGACGTCGTCGGCCGCCGTGTCCACGGCGGCGTACGGCCGCGGCTCCTGGGCCGCCGCCCGGGCCAGGAGGTCGTCGGGGCCCTCGCCGCCGTACGTGGTCACGCGCAGGCCCGGCACCCCGGCCTTGGTCAGGCCGTCGACCGCGCGGGCGTCGCACAGCGCGTGCGAGACCCGCGCGATCTCGCACATCGTGGCGAGCTCCTGCGGCCGCTGCTGGGCGAGGACGGTCACCGCGACGGCGCCCGCCTTCATCACCGCGAGCCAGCAGGCGGCGAGCCAGGGCGAGGTGGCGCCGCGCAGCAGGACGCGGTTGCCCGGGACCACGCCGAGCTCGTCGGTCAGCACGTGCGCGATCCGGTCGACATGGTCCTGGAGCTCGCCGTACGACCACACCGTGCCGTCGCCCGAGCGGAACGCGGGCCGCTCCGCGCCATGGCGCTCGGCGGACTTGTCGAGCAGTTCGGCGCCGCAGTTGAGGCGGTCGGGATAGTGCAGTTCCGGCCGGTCGCGCACCAGCGCGGGCCAGTGCTCGCGCGGCGGGAGGTGCTCACGCGCGAACGTGTCGACGTGCCCCGTGGGCACCCCGCCGCTCTCGCTGTTGGTTGCCCCTGTGGTCTCCATGGCGCCTCGCCACCTTTGCCGGTCGGGCGTAGTGATGGGCTCGCCCAACGAGCGTATCGTGATGGTGACGACAGTCAACACTTCGCGATATACCGTACGGGGCGTGCGCGGGCGCCCCGCGCCAGGGGAGAGGCCAGAGATGACAGCATTCTCGCTCAATCCAGAACAAATCGCTCACTGTGCCCGGCTGCGGGAGCTGGCCGGGGACCGGCTCCGCCCCCTCGCGGAGAAGGGCGAGACCGGCCGCGTGAACCGGCCGCTGACCGAGGCCCTCGGCGAACTCGGCCTCCTGGAGGGGCTGTTCACCGCCGGGGCCCTGGACCTGTGCCTGACCCGCGAGTCCCTCGCCCGCGTCTGCACGGAGGCGGAGACCGCGTTCGCGCTCCAGGGCCTCGGCGCGCACCCCGTGCACGCGTACGGCTCGGCGGCGCAGCGGGAGCGCTGGCTGCCGCCCACGCGCGCGGGCCGCGCGATCGCCGCCTTCGCGCTCTCCGAGCCAGGCGCGGGCTCGGACGCGGCCGCCCTCGCCCTCGCCGCCACCCCCGACGGCGCGGGCGCATGGCGCCTGACCGGCGAGAAGACCTGGATCTCCAACGCGCCCGAGGCCGACTTCTACACCGTGTTCGCCCGTACAACGCCCGGCGCGGGCGCCCGCGGCGTGACCGCCTTCCTGGTGCCCGCCGACCGCGCGGGCCTCACCGGCACCCCGCTCGCGATGCTGTCGCCGCACCCCATCGGGGCGCTCGCCTTCGACGGCGTGCGCGTCACCGCGGGCGACCTGCTCGGCGAGGTGGACCGGGGCTTCCGGGTCGCCATGACCACCCTCAACCGCTTCCGGCCGAGCGTCGGCGCGTTCGCCGTCGGCATGGCCCAGGCCGCGCTCGACGCGACGCTCGCGCACACCGCGGCGCGGGACGCGTTCGGCGGCAAGCTCAAGGACCTCCAGGCGGTGTCCCACCAGGTCGCGGAGATGGCCACGCGCACCGAGGCCGCGCGCCTGCTCGTGTACGCGGCCGCGGCCGCCTACGACCGGGGGGAGCCCGGCATCGCGGGCCGCGCGGCGATGGCGAAGCTCTTCGCCACGGAGACGGCCCAGTACGTCGTCGACACCGCCGTCCAGCTGCACGGCGCCCGCGCCCTCCAGCACGGGCACCTCCTTGAGCACCTCTACCGCGAGGTGCGTGCGCCGCGCGTGTACGAGGGTGCGAGCGAGGTCCAGCGCGCCGTCATCGCCAAGCAGTTGTACGCCCCCGCCCCTGCCCCCGCCCCCAAGGAGTCCCTGTGAGCCCCGAGCGCCTCAACCCCGACGAGCTCTCCCCGGCCACCGGCTTCAGCCACGCCGTCGTGGCCACCGGCGGCCGTGTCGTCTTCCTCGCCGGGCAGACGGCCCTCGACACCGACGGCAAGGTCGTGGGGGCCACCCTTCCCGAGCAGTTCGAGCGGGCCCTGGCCAACCTGCTCGCCGCCCTGCGCGCGGCGGGCGGCACGCCCGCGGATCTCGCGCGGGTCACCGTCTACGCCACGGATGTCGCCGACTACCGCCTGCACGCCCGTGAACTCGGGGCGGTCTGGAAGCGGTTGGCGGGGCGCCACTACCCCGCGATGGCGGTGATCGGGGTGGTGCGGCTGTGGGACGAGGAGTGCCTGGTGGAGCTGGACGGCTTCGCGGTACTCCCCTAACCCGCCCCGTCCCGAGCCAGGGGGCTCCGCCCCCTGGACCCCCGAAAAGCAATCGGCCTTCGGCCTCGTCCTCAAACGCCGGACGGGCTGAATCTGTCTCAGCCACGGCCGGGATCTCCAGCCCGTCCGGCGTTTGAGGACGAGGCGCGAAGCGCCAACTGTCTGTGAGCGGGGGAACGGGGGCAGCCGCACCCGGATCGGGAAGGGGTGGGCCTGGGGCGCCCCGCGAAGGCCCCAGCGGAGCGCACCCGTAGCCGACCGGACGGGACGTCCTTAGATGTCCCGGAACGTCTCGATCTGCGCCCCAACGGAGTTCAGCCGCTCCGCCAGGTCCTCGTAGCCCCGATTGATCACGTACACGTTGCGCAGCACGGACGTGCCCTCCGCGGCCATCATCGCGAGCAGCACGACCACGGCCGGGCGCAGCGCGGGCGGGCACATCATCTCGGCGGCGCGCCAGCGGGTGGGGCCCTCGACGAGCACCCGGTGCGGGTCGAGGAGCTGGAGGCGGCCGCCGAGGCGGTTGAGGTCCGTGAGGTAGATCGCGCGGTTGTCGTAGACCCAGTCGTGGATGAGGGTCTTGCCCTGCGCCGAGGCCGCGATGACCGCGAAGAACGGGACGTTGTCGATGTTCAGGCCGGGGAACGGCATCGGGTGGATCTTGTCGATGGGCGCCTCCAGCTTGGAGGGGCGCACGGTGACGTCCACCAGGCGGGTGCGGCCGTTGTCCGCCGCGTACTCCGCCGAGCGGTCGTGGTCCAGGCCCATCTCCTCCAGGACCGCGAGCTCGATCTCCATGAACTCGATCGGGACGCGGCGGATGGTGAGCTCCGACTCGGTGACCACGGCGGCGGCGAGCAGGCTCATCGCCTCGACCGGGTCCTCGGAGGGGGAGTAGTCGACGTCCACGTCGATCTCCGGCACGCCGTGCACGGTCAGGGTCGTGGTGCCGATGCCCTCGACCTTGACGCCGAGCGCCTCCAGGAAGAAGCACAGGTCCTGGACCATGTAGTTGGAGGAGGCGTTGCGGATGACGGTCGTCCCGGCGGAGCGGGCGGCGGCGAGCAGCGCGTTCTCCGTCACCGTGTCGCCGCGCTCGGTCAGGACGATCGGGCGGTCGGGCGTGACGTCCCGGGCGACCTCCGCGTGGTAGAGGCCCTCGGTCGCGGCGATGTCCAGGCCGAAGCGGCGCAGCGCGATCATGTGCGGCTCGATCGTGCGGGTGCCGAGGTCGCAGCCGCCCGCGTACGGCAGGCGGAAGCGGTCCATGCGGTGCAGCAGCGGGCCGAGGAACATGATGATCGAGCGGGTGCGGCGGGCGGCGTCCGCGTCGATGGCGTCCATGTCGAGCTTGGCGGGCGGCACGATCTCCAGGTCGACGCCGTCGTTGATCCAGCGGGTGCGCACGCCGATGGAGTTGAGGACCTCCAGGAGGCGGTAGACCTCCTCAATGCGCGCGACGCGGCGAAGGACCGTGCGGCCCTTGTTGAGCAGGGAGCCGCACAGCAGGGCCACGCAGGCGTTCTTGCTGGTCTTGACGTCGATCGAGCCGGAGAGACGACGGCCGCCGACGACCCTCAGGTGCATCGGACCCGAGTACCCGAGCGAGACGATTTCACTGTCCAGTGCCTCGCCGATGCGGGCGATCATCTCAAGGCTGATGTTCTGATTGCCGCGCTCGATGCGGTTGACGGCGCTCTGGCTGGTGTTGAGCGCCTCGGCCAGCTGCGACTGTGTCCAGCCACGGTGCTGCCGGGCGTCACGAATGAGCTTGCCGATGCGTACGAGGTAGTCGTCTGCCATGCGCCAGAGGCTATCTCAGATATGAGATGAGGCGCGCGTCGGGGTAGGCCATTAGTGGACTGGCTGGTTCCGACCCGTCAGGCGCGGCCCGCCCGGCGCCCGTTGAGCCGCAGGTGAGCGCCGTGCACCACTGTGCCCGGGCCGCGAACGTGTCGCACGCCAGCGACGGGGAACTCGACCACTTGGCGGAGCGTCGACTCATGCGGGGCCCTGGGGCGCGCACGCCAGGGCGCGCGCGGCAGATCAAGCCCGTCCGGCGTTTGAGGACAAGCGCGCAGCGCGAAGCGCCCCGCAAGGCGCGCGAGGCGTACCAAGCCCGTCCGGCGTTTGAGGACGAGCGCGCAGCGCGAAGCCCTGCTGAAGGCGCCCACGCCAGCACGCGCGCGGAGGATGTATTAGAGTTATCTCGACATCGAGATATCTGCCGAGGCGCACCGCAGCCGTACGCATCGCCAGTCCGGCGGTAAGGGTTACCTAACTTAGCCTTACCTTAGCGGATCGGCCAAGAGGCGTGACGGCAGGATGCGGTGGAACGCGCACATATATGAAGGAGACTGTCGTGTCGGCGAACAGCTTCGACGCCCGCAGCACGCTGCAGGTGGGCGACGAGTCGTACGAGATCTTCCGGCTGGACAAGGTGGAGGGCTCGGCCCGCCTGCCGTACAGCCTCAAGGTCCTGCTGGAGAACCTGCTCCGCACGGAGGACGGCGCCAACATCACCGCCGACCACATCCGTGCCCTCGGCGGCTGGGACTCGCAGGCCCAGCCCAGCCAGGAGATCCAGTTCACGCCGGCCCGCGTGATCATGCAGGACTTCACCGGTGTCCCCTGCGTCGTGGACCTCGCCACGATGCGTGAGGCCGTGAAGGAGCTGGGCGGCGACCCGGCGAAGGTCAACCCGCTCTCCCCGGCCGAGCTGGTCATCGACCACTCCGTCATCGCCGACAAGTTCGGCACGAACGACGCGTTCGCGCAGAACGTCGAGCTGGAGTACGGCCGCAACAAGGAGCGCTACCAGTTCCTGCGCTGGGGCCAGACCGCGTTCGACGACTTCAAGGTCGTCCCGCCGGGCACCGGCATCGTCCACCAGGTGAACATCGAGCACCTGGCGCGCACGGTCATGGTCCGCAACGGCCAGGCCTACCCCGACACCCTCGTCGGCACCGACTCGCACACCACGATGGTCAACGGCCTGGGCGTCCTGGGCTGGGGCGTCGGCGGCATCGAGGCCGAGGCCGCGATGCTGGGCCAGCCGGTCTCCATGCTGATCCCGCGCGTCGTCGGCTTCAAGCTGACCGGCGAGCTGAAGCCGGGCACGACCGCCACCGACCTGGTCCTCACGATCACCGAGATGCTGCGCAAGCACGGCGTCGTCGGCAAGTTCGTCGAGTTCTACGGCGAGGGCGTCGCCGCGACCTCGCTGGCCAACCGCGCCACCATCGGCAACATGTCGCCGGAGTTCGGCTCCACCGCCGCGATCTTCCCGATCGACGGCGAGACCCTGAACTACCTCAAGCTCACCGGCCGCTCCGAGCAGCAGGTCGCGCTCGTCGAGGCGTACGCCAAGGAGCAGGGCCTGTGGCTGGACCCGGCCGCCGAGCCGGACTTCTCCGAGAAGCTGGAGCTTGACCTCTCCACGGTCGTCCCCTCGATCGCCGGTCCCAAGCGCCCGCAGGACCGCATCGTCCTCGCGAACGCCTCGCAGCAGTTCGCCCTCGACGTGCGCAACTACGTCGACACCGCCGACGAGGCGGGCAAGGAGTCCTTCCCGGCCTCCGACGCCCCGGCCACCTCCAACGGCGTCCCGTCGAACCCGGTCACCGTGACCGCCCCCGACGGCTCGACGTACGAGATCGACCACGGCGCCGTCACCGTCGCCGCGATCACCTCCTGCACCAACACGTCGAACCCGTACGTGATGGTCGCGGCCGCGCTCGTCGCGAAGAAGGCCGTCGAGAAGGGCCTGACCCGCAAGCCGTGGGTCAAGACCACCCTCGCCCCGGGCTCGAAGGTCGTCACCGACTACTTCGACAAGGCGGGCCTCACCCCGTACCTGGACAAGGTCGGCTTCAACCTGGTCGGCTACGGCTGCACCACCTGCATCGGCAACTCGGGCCCGCTGCCCGAGGAGGTCTCGAAGGCCGTCAACGACCACGACCTGGCCGTGACGTCGGTCCTCTCCGGCAACCGGAACTTCGAGGGCCGCATCAACCCCGACGTCAAGATGAACTACCTGGCGTCCCCGCCGCTGGTCGTCGCCTACGCCCTCGCGGGTTCCATGAAGGTGGACATCACCACGGAGGCGCTCGGCACCGACACCGAGGGCAAGCCGGTCTTCCTGAAGGACATCTGGCCGACCGAGGCCGAGGTCAACGACGTCGTGGCGAACGCCATCGGCGAGGACATGTTCAACAAGTCCTACCAGGACGTCTTCGCTGGCGACGCCCAGTGGCAGGCGCTGCCGATCCCGACCGGCAACACCTTCGAGTGGGACGCCGAGTCCACCTACGTCCGCAAGCCCCCGTACTTCGAGGGCATGACGATGGCGACCACCCCGGTCTCCGACATCGCGGGCGCCCGCGTCCTGGCGAAGCTGGGCGACTCGGTCACCACCGACCACATCTCCCCGGCCGGTGCCATCAAGGCCGACACCCCGGCGGGGCAGTACCTCACGGAGCACGGCGTGGCCCGCCGCGACTTCAACAGCTACGGCTCGCGCCGCGGCAACCACGAGGTCATGATCCGCGGCACGTTCGCCAACATCCGCCTGCGCAACCAGATCGCGCCGGGCACCGAGGGCGGCTACACCCGCGACTTCACGAAGGACGGCTCGCCCGTCTCCTTCATCTACGACGCCTCGCAGAACTACCAGGCCGCCGGCACCCCGCTGGTCATCCTGGGCGGCAAGGAGTACGGCTCGGGCTCGTCCCGCGACTGGGCCGCCAAGGGCACCGCGCTCCTCGGCGTCAAGGCCGTCATCACCGAGTCGTACGAGCGCATCCACCGCTCGAACCTCATCGGCATGGGCGTCCTGCCGCTCCAGTTCCCGGCCGGCCAGTCGGCCGACTCGCTCGGCCTGACCGGTGAGGAGACCTTCTCCATCACGGGCGTCACCGAGCTGAACGAGGGCACGACCCCGAGCACGGTGAAGGTCACCACCGACACCGGTGTCGAGTTCGACGCGGTCGTCCGCATCGACACCCCCGGCGAGGCGGACTACTACCGCAACGGCGGCATCATGCAGTACGTGCTGCGCAACCTGATCAGCAAGTAAGCGGTCACGGTACGCGGCTGAGGGCCGCACTCCCGGAAGGCTCCGGGGGTGCGGCCCTCGTCGCGTCTCACGCGGTGACGAAGGCCGCCGGTGCCCCGGAGCGCATGGTGTGGTCGACGTGGATCAGGCGGGCGATGAACCGGCCGTTCTCCACGTTCGCCTCGATGCCCGCGGGGGCGATCGAGTTCCCGTCGGGGAGCCCGGCGTAGTACAGCCCGGGAACCGCCCCGAGCAGGCCCTTCTCCTGGATCGGCGCGCCGTGCTCGTCGAGGACGCGGTCCGGCAGGATGCGGTAGTCGGGGCCGAAGCCGGTGCACCAGACGATCGCGGTGATGCCGTGGCGGGCCAGGTCGAGGCGCTCGCCGAAGTCGGCCACGCGCGCCAGGGAGACTTCGGGCGCGGGCCGCTCCTCGGGCACGGCGAAGCCCCGCTCGCGGACGCGGGCGTCGATGATGTCGAGGGCCCGCCGGAACGACCGGGCGGACTCCTCCGCGACGGCGACGACGTTGTCCTTCAGGTGCAGCTCGTGGCCGTCCGCCGCGCGGACGGAGCCGACCAGGGTGACGCCCTTGGCGGCCAGGGTGCCCAGGTTGAGGTCGGCGCGCTTGTCCCGGATGGCGGTCACCGGCAGGCCCGGCAGGACGGGCCCGCCGTCGCCGCCCACGGCCCCGAAGTCCTCGTACAGGGAGGGGAGCGCGCCGAGCCACTCCTGGATGCCGTGGCCCCGGTAGCGGCGCGGCCACGCGCGGTGCCGCCCGACCGCGAGGTACGTGCGCCGCCCGGCGTCCACCAGCTCGTCCGCGATCTGCTGGCCGCTGATGCCCGCGCCGACCACCAGGACGGCCCCGTCCGGCAGGGCGCCGGGGTTGCGGTAGGCGTGGGAATGGACCTGGCGGACGGCGGGGTCGACGTCGGCGGCCAGGGCCGGGGTGCGCGGGGCCGCGTACCCGCCGACGGCCGCGACGAGGTTGCGGGACGCGATGACGCCGCCGGTGGCCAGGTGGGTCCTGAACCGCACGTCGTCGTGGGCGGAGGCGTCCGGCGGGCACTCGACCCTCTCGACTGCCGTGTGCTGGCGCACCTGGAGCCCGCGTTCCGCCACGTACCCGCGCAGGCGCCGGGCCAGTTCGGGGCCCGAGGGGCAGCCGTAGGGGTCGTCGCCCTCGTACTCCCAGCCGGGGAAGCGCAGCGAGCGGTTGCCGCTCCCGATCAGCAGGCTGTCCCACCGCTCGTGCGCCCAGGCCTGGGCGATCTCGCCCCGCTCCAGGACGAGCGCCTCGCGCCCCTGCTCCTGGAGGGCCCCGGCCACTCCGCACCCTTGCTGCCCGGCGCCGATGACGACGGTCTCCACGTATTCGGTGTGCTCGACGTGCTCGGTGTTCTCGATGCGCTTGCCCGCTGCCATAACCGGACCCTCCTGCCGCGCTGACGCGGCTACTTAGGTAAACCTAAGTAAGACCTTGCCTTCTCAAGTCGGCTTGATGTCAACTCAGTTCATGAAGCGAAGCGGTGCGGTCTCCATCGGCGAAGCGGCGGCCCTGTACGGCCTGGCGCCGTCCACGGTGCGGTGGTGGGAGCGGCGGGGCGTGCTCAACCCGCCCGCCCGCGAGGGCGGCAAGCGGCGCTACGGTGACACCGACCTGCGCCGCATCGGCCTCGCCTATCTGTGCTGCGTGGTCGGCAGGATGCCCCTGGACCAGGCCGCCGTCGTCACCTCGGGGAAGGCCGCGCGCGACGCCTGGCGGGACGCCATCGACGTCCAGCTCGCGCAGGTGGAGCGGCAGATCGCGGAGCTGGAGGCGGCCCGGGGGTACCTCCGGCACGCGCGGCTCTGCACGGACGACGACATCGCGGGGGACTGCCCGGTCCTGGAGGATGAGCTGGCCGCGCACACCCCGCGCGGGCGCGTCCCGGGCGGGGACCTCGCCACCGCCGCCCGCGCGGCCCGGCGCGCCGGGCCGCCACGTGACGAAAACACCGCCCCGGCCCCTGCGCGTGACGAAAAGCCCTGCCCCGGCTGCCGGGCCCTGGTGCCGAGGCCTTCGCGCGGCCGCCCCCGGACGTACTGCTCACCGGCCTGCCGCCAGCGCGCCTACCGCGCCCGCCGCAGTGCCGGGTGAGGGGCGGGGGCGTCGTGCGTGCTGCCGTGGTGCGAGGGGCGGTGCGCCGTTGTCCGTAGGGTCTGATGGGCGTGAGGAGTGTGGGGCGTACGACGGTGTCCGGATGCCGGGGCCCGTGGGAGGCCTGAGCGTTCCTGGAGCGGCGCAGGCACGGTGGGGCGGGAGGGTCCGCGCGTGGCCGGGTGTCGCGATCCGGGCGGTGCCGTGGGCCTGGGGCCTGTGGGATGCTCCGGGCGCTCGTACGCCGACGAATGGTCTCCACCACTTCAGCCGGGCCGTTCCGGGGCACCGGGACCGCCCCTTCCCCGCGGGAGTCTCCTGTGAGATGCGCCAACGTACGACCTAGTGGACCGCGATTAGGACGCGGTCGGACACCGCTGGAGCGCGGTCGTGCGCCACGCCGTGTCACGCCGCTGCTCGGCGGCCTTCTGCTCGCCGCGTCCGGCCTCCTGGGCATCGCGTCGGCGGCGTCGGCCGACACCGCCGCCCCGGAGCCCGGCGCCGACCTGGCCGTCGCGGTGGCCGACTCCGCGAACCCCTTCGCGCTGGGCGGCACCCTCACCGACACCGTCACGCTCACCAACAACGGCCCCGACGCGGCGACCGGCGCCACCGTCGTGATCACCCTGACGGGGGCGCCCACCGGCATCCTGTCCGCCAGCGCGTCGCAGGGCTCGTGCACCGTCTCCGGGGCCACGGCGACCTGCGCGCTCGACGGCCTGGCCGCCTCCGGTGCGGCGACGGTCGCGCTGACCCTGTCGCCGACGTCCACCGGCACGGTCACCGCCACCGCCACGGCGACCGCGGACCAGCCCGACGCGAACACCGGCGACAACTCCGCCGCCCGGAACACCACGGTGAACAACGCCCACCGCTGCACGCTGGTCGGCAGCAACGGGCCCGAGGTCCTGTCCGGCATCAACCGCGACGACGTGATCTGCGCCCTGGCCGGTGACGACATCGTCTACGGCGCCGGTGGCAACGACGTCATCCACTCCGGCGCGGGCGACGACACCGTCGGCGGCGGCGAAGGCAACGACACCCTCATCGACCGCCACGGCACCGACACCCTCAAGGGCAACAACGGCGACGACACCATCGACGTCAAGGACGGCGCGGCCGGTGACACCGCCGACGGCGGCGCGGGCACCGACAGCTGTGCCGTCGACTCCGGGGACACGGCCCTGAACTGCTGAACCCCGGCACCCCCATGAGCGCGAGGGGTCGCACCTCACGGGCCGTGCGGCCCCTCGTCCCCGCTACTTCCGCGGCCAGCCGCCGTACGGCACCGTGAGCAGCTCCATGGCGTGGCCCGCGGGGTCGAGGAAGTAGACGCCCTTGCCGCCGTCGTTGCGGTTGATCTCGCCGGGCCGCTTCTGGTGCGGGTCGGCCCAGTGGGCGAGGCCCCGTTCGGTGATCTTCTCGTACGCCGCGTCGAACTCGGCCTCGGTGACCAGGAACGCGTAGTGCTGCGGCGTGATGTGCTCGGCGGGGATGGTGGCGAAGTCGAGCGTGACGCCGTTCGCCAGGTCCACCGCGATGAACGGGCCCCATTCGGCGGTGATGTCGAGTCCGAGCAGGTCCGCGAAGAAAGTGGCGGACTCCCGGTTGTCCCGGGCGTGGACGATCGTGTGGTTGAGCTGTACGGACATGGAATGCCTCCGAGGGCATCTCCGGCACCTCCATGCCTCACCCAGACAGTGACCGGCACGCGATGCTGGGGTGGATCTTAAGCAGGCCGCCGGAGACGTGTCGACCCGGACGGAGCGGGCGGCGCCGCCGGTCGCGTCACCCCTCCGGGTAGAAGACGAACAGGGTGCACCCCGTCGCCGTCTGCGGAACGTGTGACGAGCCCGCGGGAGCGTGGAGGAAGGTGCCCGCCGGGTAGTCGCGCTCGCCGTCGTTGAAGACGCCGGACACGACGAACACCTCCTCGGGGCCCGGGTCGTGCACGTCCAGGCCCTGCCAGCACGCGCCCGGATCCAGCTCCACCACCTGGGCGCTCGCGCCGTTCTCCCCCTGCCACAGCGGGCGAAGGCGGATGCCGGGGAAGAGCTCGCGGACGGGTGTGTCGCGGACGTGGGACCAGGTGTATCCGGGGGTGTGCCGCCCGGTCAGCGGGGAGTTCGTGGTCATGGGGCCAGCCTGTCCGGCCACCGCGCCCCCGGCCCAGTGTCAGAAATGACAATCTGCTGTACTTTCCTGCCATGCATCATGTGGTCGCCCTGGTCCACCCCCCTCAGTCGACCTTCGAACTCGGCTGCGCGGCGGACGTGTTCGGCATCGAGCGCTCCGGAATCCCCCGGCGTTACACGTTCAGCGTGTGCACCGAGCACCCGGGGCCGGTCCCGACGCTCGCCGGGTACGACATGTCCGTCGCCTCAGGCCTTGAGGAGGTCGACCGGGCGGACACCGTGGTGGTCCCCGGGTGGCTGCCCACCGAGGAGCCGCCGTCCGCCGCGATCGTGGCGGCCTTGCGTCGCGCGCACGACCGGGGGGCGCGGGTGGCCAGCATCTGCACCGGCGCCTTCCCGCTGGCGCGAGCGGGCCTCCTCGACGGGCGGCGCGCCACCACGCACTGGGCGCGGGCGGCGGAGCTGGCCGCCGGGTTCCCGGCGGTCCAGGTCGATCCGGATGTGCTGTACGTGGACCACGGCGACGTGGCCACGAGCGCGGGCTCCGGCGCGGGCATCGACCTGTGTCTGCACCTGGTGCGCAGGGACCAGGGCGCCGACTACGCCGCCCGCGTGGCCCGGAGCATGGTCATGCCGCCCCACCGCGAGGGCGGGCAGCTCCAGTTCACGGCGCCGCCGCACGCCGCGCAGATCGAAGGATCGCTCGCTCCACTGCTTGAGTGGGCGACGGGACGCCTCGGCGAGTCCCTCTCCGTCGAGGACCTGGCGGCGCACGTCGGCGTCTCCGGGCGCACGCTCGCCCGCCGCTTCACCGAGCAGCTGGGCTCGACCCCGGGGCAGTGGCTCCTCTCCCGGCGCATCACGGCGGCCCGCGAACTCCTGGAGTCCTCCGACCTTCCGCTGGAGGCGATCGCCCACCGGGTCGGCCTCTCCTCGGCCACCAACCTCCACCGGCGCTTCGTACGGGCACTCGGTACGACACCGGGTGCTTACCGGCGGGCGTTCCGGGCGCGACCCTAGGAGCGTGTCCCAGTAACGGGTAAGCGGTCAGCTGGCGGCCGTTCCGGCAGGTCATGATCTGTCCGAAGACTGGTTCGACGATGGCTTTCCGGTGTCGGTAGGCGGCCTTACCGGGCTTGGTCCGCAGTGTGCGGGCCATGCGTTGCTTCAGCGGGGTGTCTGGGAACGGAAGCTGTGGCCGAGCTCGGGGCCGAGTCCGTAGTAGTGGCGGAAGTTGTAGATCAGCGGGCTCCACCTGGCCGGGTCGACGTGCTGAGAGCCGGGGACGACGATGCGCGGATCGGCGTGGACCTTGAGCACCTGGGCTTCGACGATGAGGAACACGCCGGAGACGTCGGGCTGGACCCGGGCGGCACGGGCCTCCAGTTGCAGGGGGCATTCGGCGGCCCGGGGCGGCCGGACCAGCGCGGAGGGCTCAGGTCGCAGCCCGGCGGCCGCGAACTTGTCCCGCTCGGATCGGAAGGCGCCCTGCTTGTTCACGGGCACGGGGATGCGCCCGGTGAGCGGCGCGAGCTGTTCCACCGCCGGCCACTGGGTCGGCGCGGGCAGGTTGATCACGAGCTCGGGCCGGCTGCGGAGGTTGTGCGCGGTCTGCCCCTCGACCCCCACACCCAGGACGACTACCTGGCCCAGTGCCCAGGCCGAGGAGATCGGCGCGAGATTGAAGGAGCCGTCCTCGTTCTCCGTGGAGAGCAGCACCACGGGTGTTCCGAAGTACAGGATGCTCGGTGTGATGGTCACATGGTCCGCCGAGGTGTCGGCGGGCGCGCTGTCCGGCGTCAGGGTGTTCATGGGACCCGACGGTAGGGCGGAGAAGCTTCGGCGCGCGCCGAAGGATCCCTGGTGGATGATGGACGGTGATGAACAGCCGTGACGCGCATGCCGAAGGCCCGGACCTGGCCGCCCTGGCCGGTCTCCTGGCGGACAACACCCGCGCGGGGTTCTGCCTCGCGCTGCTGGACGGCCGGGCCTGGACCGCGACCGAGTTGGCCCGCCATGCCGGGGTGGCCGCCTCGACCGCGACTGAGCACTTGAACCTCCTTGTCGCCGGAGGACTGCTGGCACAGGAGCGTCAGGGCCGTCATCGCTACGTTCGCCTGGCCGACCCCGCCACGGCGGAACTGATCGAGAACCTTGCCTCAATGGCGCCTCTACGAGCCACCCCGCCCCACTCACTGCCGGCTGTCAACCGCAGCCGGGCGCTGGCCCGCGCCCGCACGTGTTACGACCACCTCGCCGGCGCCCTCGGGGTCGCGATCACCACGGCCATGACCGATCGGGGACTACTCGACTGGGAGCATGGACTGACGCTCACCGGCAACGGGACCGCCTGGCTGAACAAGCTCGGCATCACCCTTCCGCCCGGCAAGCGGCGTCCGCCTGTCCGCTCATGCCTGGACTGGACAGAACGCCGCCCCCACCTGGCCGGCGCCGTCGGTGCCGCCGTATGCCGGCATGCCTTCGACTCCGGCTGGATCACTCAGATCGGCACCAGCCGCGCCGTCGCTCTCACCGACACCGGCCAGCGCGCCCTCCGGGACCACCTCGGCCCGTCCGACGACTGGTCCGTTACTGACCCACGCTCCTAGGGCCTGTCGTCAAATCCCCCGCCGTTCGCCCGAAGGGCGGGCCGCGCGGCGTCTGGTGCGTGCGATCGCAAGGCGCCGGAAGGTCCTCGTAGCGGAGCTACTAGGGCCTTTCGGCAACGCGGCGAGCGTGCGTGCCAGGCGCCGCGCGGCAGGCGGGGGATTTGACGACAGGCCCTAGCGGCCGAGCCGCACTCCACGGGCCTCGGCGATCACGTCCAGGGCTTCGACCTGCCAGCCGTAGAGGTGCGTCGCCGCGAGGCAGTGCGCGAGGACGTGCTCGTGGGCCTCGTCGGTGCCGATCCTCAGCAGGCCGCGCACGGCGGCCTCGCGGGTGAAGGGATGGACGTCGGGGTGGAGGAACGACGCCAGGGGAGCGGCGCAGTCGGGTGTGCCGCGCGTGCTGAGCGCGTCGGCGGCGGCTCTCTGTGCCGGGGGCGACGCGGCGAGCCGTCCCAGCGCGGCGAGCGCCTCGCCCTCGGGGCGGGCGGCGAGCGCCGCGACGAGTGCGGCGGCCACGTCCTCCCTCGCGGCGTCGGCGAGTTCGACGAGGGCGGGCAGGGCCGGGGCGCCGATCCGGCCGAGGGCCCGCACGGCCGCGCGGGCCAGGTCGGGGTCGGCGTCCGGCGTGACGAGAGCCCTGAGCGCCTGGGCCGCCCGCGCGACCGGGAACCCGCCGAGGGCCGCCACCGCCCGCGCCCGCACCGCCTCGTGCGGTGAGTCCGCGCAGGCGAGCACCGTCGGCAGGGTCTCCGGGGCGCCGATCAGGCCGAGGACGCGCACGGCGCGGGCGCGCTGTGTGCCGGGCCGCTCCTCGTCCTGGGCCAGGTCCGCGAGGGGCGCGGCGGCCTCCGGGTGCCGCAGGGCGCCGAGCGCGTCCACGGCGTCCGTACGCAGCGCCGCCGGGGCCTCCTCGTCCGCGAGGACGGCAAGCAGTTCCGGGACGGCGGCCGGGTGGCCGACGGCACCCAACGCCCGTGCGGCGCCCTGCCGTTGGGCCACGGCATGATCCGTGCCGGTGAGGAGGCCCAGTAGCTGGTGGAGCGGCGGCTCGGGCAACTGGGCCACGAGGTCCGGCACGGCGTCACTGAGGGGCGCGTCGCCCAGCGCCTCAAGGAGCGCGTCACCCGCTGCGGCGCCCGCGTACGCGAAGAGGGCCCGCGCGGCGGCCCGGCGCACGCTCGGCACGGGCGAATCGCGCAGGTGGTGCCGGAGCAGGGCACGGCGTTCACCGGGGTCCGGTACGGCGTGGCGGCCGGGCTCTTCCGCGATGTGCGCGCAGACGGCGGCCACGGCGTGGGGCGGGGCGCCCGATGCCGCGCGCAGCGTGTTCCACAGGTGGTCCCGGCCGTCCTCGGTCCGGGCGAGCAGAGCGGTCGCCAGGCGTGCCGTCTCGGGGTCCGGGTCCCGCTGGGGGACCTGGAGGAGCTGGGCGGCGGACGGCCACTGGTGCGCGGGCGGCCAGTCCGCCTCGGGCAGCGCGTGGAGCGCCGCGACGGCGGCCCGGCGCAGCGGGACGTCCGAGGCGGGGGAGTGCGCGAGCACGAGCAGGGCGGACGCGGCGCGCGGGTCGCCGATCGCGCCCAGCGTCCGCACCACGCGTTCCGCGCGCTCGGGCAGGTACTCCCAGAGCGCGACCAGGAGCGGCACCACCGCCTCGGGCGCGCGCAGCCGCGCCAGCGCGTCCAGCACCCGTACCGTCCAGTGCCCGCGACCGGCCGCCAGCTCGCCGCACAGGCCCACGAGTCCACGCACGGCCTCCGGCCCGCCGATGGCGATCAGGGCGTCACACGCGGGCTTGTACAGCTGCGCCCGCCCGTCGCGTTCCTCGGCGTCGTTCAGCAGCCGCAGCAGCTCGGGCACCGCGCGGCGCTCCCGCAGCCTCCCCAAGGAACGGGCGGCCTGCCACCGCGTCCCGTTGCGCTGGTCCCGCCGCCGCAGACAGTCAAGCAGCGCCTCGGCGGCCTCCGGCCTCCCCTCGCAACCGCCCAGCAGCTGCAGGGCGTGCACGGCGAGGTCGTGGTCCTCCGACCGCGAAGCCCGGCAAAGCCCCGCGACATCGCCCGCCGTGCGCATGCGCGCCAGCTCGGAGATCGTCGGCGCCCGCTCCACTCAGACCTCCCCGTCCTCGGGCATCCGGTCCGACATCGCCACGTACAGCGGTGTCCCGACGACGACCGTGACCTCCCGCCCGTCCTCCTGCGTCACGGTGCCGGTCAGCAGCCTCCTGGCCAGGAACTCGCAGTACATCGGCGGCACGGTCAGCGCCTCGGCGCAGTGCAGTACGTCGCGCGTCACGTTCTCCCGGCTCGGCATGCGTCCCCGCCAGCGCACGTCGAACTGCCGCTCCCACTCCGGCGGGATCTCCTGGAGCAGCCGGAAGATCGACGGCAGCCCCGAGAAGCCGACCCGCTGCATGTCGGCGCCCACCTGATAGCCGATCAGGTGGTGCGAGGACCCGATCAGCGCGACGACCGTGTCGCCGTCGCGGCCCGTCATCAGCGTCGGGCTGTTCGCCTCGCCGTACCCCGCGACCCGCAGCCCCAGGTCACCCCGGAACCAGGCGGAGGGCTCCGACATCCAGCTGACGTCGAACTCCCGCTCCAGGTACGTCTCGACGAGGTCCAGGCGGTCGTACGTACTCGTGTCGGCACGCGGCGACTGCACGGCGACGCTCAGGACCTTCAGGTCGACCTTCGCCTCGACGGCGAGCCGCCGGAGCAGCTTGGGCGGGATCTGCTCGTAGAGCATGTCCAGCTTCGCTGTGGAGACGTAGAAGTAGTACCGCACGCGCCGTGGTCAGGCGTTCTGGTGGATCTGGGGGAGGGCCAGGAAGGTGGTCCAGGTTGTGGGGGTAATCGTGAGGTGCCCTCTGCCGGGCTCCTTTGAGTCACGGATGTGGATGGCGGTGGGTTCGGTCGCCACCTCCAAGCAGTTGCCGCCCTCGCTGCCGCTGTAGCTGGACTTGAACCACTCAAGCGCGCTGCTACTGCTCATTGCTCTCCTAGCAGTTGGTCCAACAGGCCCTTCGTTTCCTCTGGGTTGAGGGCCGTTGACCGCAGCATCGCATACTTCAGAGTGAGGATCGCCACCTCGTCTGCATCTGAGATCAGATGGCTGCCGCGCTGGGACTCGGTGTAGGCAAGCCGCTGGTGGTCGGGTGTTTCCAGCAACACAAAGGGCCCGTCGAGCGCAGCGTGTGTGGTGCGTTGGAATGGCAGGATCTGGATGGCGAGCCCCGGAAGCTCTGCGAACTCGCGCAAGGTGCGCAGTTGCTCGGCGTAGACCGCCTTCCCGCCAAGGCGATCGTGCAACGCGGACTCCCAGATCACGAAGCTGGTGCTCGGTGGCACCCTGCGATGCAAGAGCTCCCGGCGTTCGAGCCGCTTGGCGACGAACTGCTCGATTTCGTCCTCGTCGAGGACTGGAACGCGGCTGCGGAAGACCGCGCGAGCGTACCCTTCTGTCTGGAGCAGTCCGGGCAGCACCTGGTTCTCGTACGACGAGATCGCGATCGCTTCCTTCTCCCGATCCAGGAACTCCTCAGCGAAGCGCGGAACCAGATCCACCTCCGGCATGTGGTCGACCGCAGTCTCCAATGTCCGGTTGGTGCCTAGGAGTTCGTCGAGCTGGACCGCCAGGTCCATCTTCAAGGGGCGCCGCCCCTGCTCGATGGACGCGACCTGATCCTCGCTGATGCAGAAGTGACTCGCGAGCGATCTCTGGGTGTACCCGGCGGCCTCCCGGTGGACGGCGAGCAGCGCCCCCACCATCTTCATCGCCGATGCGTTCTTGCGTGACCGTCGCCGTGAGCCGCTCATGGGGTACAACTCCCACCGAATTCCAGGGATTTACCGGTGCGAGGTCGTACAACCGCCGCGTACGACCTCGCTCACTGCCCCATGATGACCACGCAGTGTGACTCTCGTCACGTGAATGACAAATATCCACCCGCTCCCCTCCACGAACGCCTCTACCCCCGAGAGCGCCAAGCGATCCCGGAGGCCCGCGCGTTCACGCGCTCCGTGCTCGCCGCCTGGCGGATCAGGCACCGCGTGGACGACATCACCCTCTGCGTCAGCGAGCTGACGACGAACGCCCTGCTGCACGGCGCCCCGCCCGGGCGGGGCTTCCGGCTGCGCCTCATCCACGACGGCGTGGACGGCGTACGCGTAGAGGTCCACGACAGCGGAAACGGCCGGCCCCGGCCCGTCGGCGAAGGGGTTGCCGACGAGTCGGGGCGCGGCCTGCTTCTGGTGGCGGCCCTGGCCGACACCTGGGGCGTCGCGGAGCGCACCCCCGGCAAGGTGGTCTGGGCCGAGTTCGGTCAGGTCAGCGCAGCAGTTCCACCTCAGAGAGGGCGGCCCGGCCCCCGGTGAAGACGAGGCGGTACTTCACGTACGAGCCGGGATCGCTCACCGTGAACGGGCGGGTCTGCTGGTCCCAGGCGAAGGACTCGCCGGACCGCTTGTCGACGGTCTTCCACTTCTCGCCGTCGGGCGAGCCCTGGAGGACCCACCCGCGCGGAGCCTTGGTGCGGTCGGCGGAGGTGAGGGTGTACTGGACGGCCTTGGTACGACCGGTCACCGGCACCACCACGGAGGCCGCATCGGCGTACGTGGCCGAGGAGTTGTCGAACAGCTCGCCCTCGACCTTCGTCGCGTCCTCGCGGGGCGACGGCACCTTGTCGTCGTCCGTGACGGACACCGGCTGGCCGCCCTTGCCCGAACCCCAGGCGGACGGCTTCGGCCCCATGTCGAATTCGAGGACGCCGCCCCGGGCGATCTCCTGGTGGGGCAGAGCCGTCGAGGTCCACTTCTTACCGTTGACCTTCAGCCCCTGCACGTACACATTCCGCGCACTGTTCTTCGGAGCCTTAACGACCAACGTGCCGCCGTTGTCGAGGCGCACGGTGACCTTCTTGAACTGCGGGGAGCCGATCGCGTACTCGCCGCTGCCCATGACCAGCGGATAGAAGCCGAGCGAGGAGAACAGATACCAGGCGGACTGCTCGCCGTTGTCCTCGTCGCCGTGGTAGCCCTGGCCGATCTCGCTGCCGGTGTAGAGCCGCGAGAGCACCTCGCGGACCTTCTCCTGCGTCTTCCAGGGCTGCCCCGCCGCGTTGTACATGTACGTGGCGTGGTGCGCGACCTGGTTGGAGTGCCCGTACATGCCCATGCGCACATCACGGGCCTCCGTCATCTCGTGGATGACGCCGGGGTAGGAGCCCGCGAACTCGGCGGAGCCGGTCTCGGGGGTCGTGAAGTACGTGTCGAGCTTCTTGCCGAGGCCCTTGCGGCCGCCGTACAGGTTGGCGAGGCCGCGCGAGTCCTGCGGGGCGGTGAAGGCGTAGCCCCAGCCGTTGGTCTCGGTGTAGTCGTAGCCCCACACGCGCGGGTCGTACTTGTCGGACGGCACCCGCCAGGTGCCCTTCTTGTCCTTGCCCTGGAAGAAACCGGCCTTGGAGTCGAAGACCTTCACATAGTCGCGGGCGCGGTTGAGGAAGTAGGACGACTCCTCCTTGTAGCGCTTGTCGCCCGTCTTCTTGTAGAGGGCCGCGCCCATCTTCGCGATGCCGAAGTCGTTGACGTAACCCTCAAGGGCCCAGGCCAGGCCCTCGTGCGTCTCGGACGGGGTGTAGCCGAGGAACGGCGCGTTCGTCATGCCCTTGCGGCCGTAGCCCGACTTGTCGGGCGCGACCGTCGCGTTCTTCACGGCCGCGTCGTACGCCGCCTTCGCGTCGAAGCCCTTGACGCCCTTCACATACGCGTCGGCGAACGCCACGTCGGAGGACGTGCCGGTCATCAGGTCCGCGTAACCCGGCGAGGACCAGCGCGAGGTCCAGCCGCCGTCCTTGTAGTGCTGCACGAAGCCCTCGACCAGCTCACCCGCCTTCTTCGGGGTGAGGAGTGAGTACGCGGGCCAGGTCGTGCGGTACGTGTCCCAGAAGCCGTTGTTGACGTATGGCTTCCCCTCGACGATCTTCGCGCCGGTGTGGGTCGGGGTGTCCGGGTTCGGCTGCTTGGTGAACGGCGAGGCGTACTTGTGCTTGCCGTCGACCTTCTCGAAGGCGGAGTTGGGGTACAGGTAGAGCCGGTACAGGCTGGAATACAGCGAGGTGCGCTGGCCCTCGCTCGCGCCCTCCACCTCGACCCGGCCGAGGATGTCGTCCCACTTCTCCTGCGCCGCGTCCTTGACCTCTCCGAAGGACGTGCCCGCGGGGATCTCCGCGTCCAGGTTCGCCTTCGCCTGGTCGACGCTGATCAGCGACGTGGCCAGGCGCAGCGAGACCTCGCGGTCCTTGCCCGGCGAGAAGCGGAAGTAGCCGGTGGCGTCCGTGGTGCCGCCGCCGTCCAGCTTGCCGCCACCCGTGACCGGACGGTCGAACGTGCCGTACACGAACATGCGGGTCGCGCCCGCCGACAGACCCGACTTCACGTCGGAGTAGCCGGAGACGATCCCCTTCTCCTTGTCGAGGGTCAGGCCGACCTTGTGCGTGGTGTCGCCCGTCTTCTCGATGTTGTCGAAGACCACGCTCGCGTCGTCACCGGGATAGGTGAACCTGAACATCGCCGCGTGATCGGTCGGCGTCATCTCGGCCTTCAGGCCGTTCTCGAACCGCACGCCGTAGTAATGCGGGCGCGCCGTCTCGTTCTCGTGCTTGAAGGCCAGCGCCCGCCCCGACCGCGAGGCGTCCGGAGTGTCCTTCGCGACCGACGGCATGACCTGGAACGTCTGCCGGTCGCCCATCCACGGGCTCGGCTCGTGGCTCGCGCTGAACGCCTGGAGGGTGGGCAGGTTGTCGTCGTTGTTGCGCCGCGAGTAGTCGTACAGCCAGTCGAGGCTGCCCGCGTTCGTCACCGGCGTCCAGAAGTTGAAGCCGTGCGGCACGGCCGTCGCGGGAATGGTGTTGCCGCGCGAGAAGCCGCCGGAGGACTGGGTGCCTCGGATGGTGGACGCGTAGTCCGACGGGTGCGCCTTCGGCTTCGGCGGTGCCTTCTGTGCCAGCGAGATGTCATCCACCCAGCCACGGAACTTCACCGGGCCCTTGGGGGAGTCGTACGCCACGAGAATCCGGTCGACGGTCTTGCCCGCCGCCACCTCCCCGATCCGCGACGCCACGTCGTTCCACTGGTTGACGTACAGGACCTTCGCGTCGCCCTGCCCGCGCGGCGTCAGCGGAAAGCCGTGCTGGTCGGTCGCCTTCAGGTCGCTCAGATACGTGCCGTCGCTGAACGCCAGGTCCACGGCCACGTTCGTCGCGTCGTACGGCGACTTCTTGTAGTCCTCGTCATCCATCGACGGGAAGACGCGGTACCCGAGCTCGGTGTCCCGGCCCACCTCCACGTCCACGTCGAAGACCTTGTTGTACGAGTGCCCGCGCTTCTCGGCGGTGTGCGTGCCCGCGTACCGCAGGGCCTGCTTGCCGGTGAAGCCCGCGCGGCCCTTCGCCGTCGGCGACCCGGCCGGGCCCCGGTCGACCGCGCTCTGCATGTCCTCGGGCGGCGCGGGCGTGTCCGAGCCCCCGATCGACAACTGGAGGTCGGCGAGCTGGATCTCACCGGCGCTGTTGTTGGCCGAGATGTCAAGGCGGAAGTGCTGGTACGCGGTGTCGCCCGCGAAGTCGTACGTCTTGGTCTGGAACCGCTCGCCGAAGGTCTCCCCCTCGCGCTTGTCGAGGTCCTTCCACGTCTCGCCGTCCGTGGAACCCTGGAGCGTCCAGCTCTTCGGGTCGCGCGGCGCGTGGTCGTTCGCCGACGTCAGCGCGTACCGCACCACCTTGGCGGGGGAGTCGAGGGTGTACTCCACCCAGCCCGACTTGGCGAACGTCAGCCACTTCGTGGTCTTCTCGCCGTCGACGAGGTTCTCCTTGACCTCGCCGGAGCCGCTGTGCTCACCGCTGGCCTTGACGCCCACGACGCGGTCGTTGACGCCGCCGGGTATGCCGGAGGTGTAGCCGCCGTTCACCCCGGCGGCGCGCTTCTTGCCGTCCGGGCCCGTCTCCACGGTGTTCAGCCAGTCCGGCGCGGGCTGGCCCGCCTCGAACGAAGAGCTGAACTCCCGCTCCGCGCGCGGCCGTTCCGCGGGGCCCGCGACGGCGGCGCCCTGCGAGGACACGACCAGCGCCACGGCGGCGGCGCCGATGACACCCGCCGTCCCCGGACCCCGCCTCCGGGGTCCGCGTCTGTAACCCGTTCCCATCCTCAAGTCCCTCCCTGCCCAGCCGGACAACGTTGTCAGGTCACCGTGCGAGACCAGTAGGGCGGCAAGTGTCGAGTGGTGTCAAGGGTGTTGGCGAGGGTCGATGGCGGGAACCGGGGGGTACGTGCGACGGTGACCCCATGGATCTCAGCGAGCGGCTGCGGGCCGCGGCCGAGGCGGGCGACGCGGGCACCGTGGCGGACCTGCTGGCGGGCGGCGCGGACCCCGGGCACGACGGCGGCGCGTCCGCGCGGGAGACGCCCCTGGTCCTGGCCGCCGCGCGGGGCGACACGGACGTCGTGCGGCTCCTGCTTGACGCGGGCGCGCGCCCCGACGCCCGCCGGGACGGCGCGGCGACCGCCCTGATGGTGGCGGCGATGGAGGGCCACGCGGACGCGGTGGCGCTGCTGCTCGACCGGGGCGCCGATCTGGAGGGCGAGGGCCGCGGCCGAACGGCCCTGGAGTGGGCCGCGTTCGGCGGCCGCCTCGACGTGGTGCGGCTGCTTCTGGACCGGGGCGCCCGGCAGGTGGCCCGCGCCCGGACCCTGGCGGGCGAGGAGTGCCTGCGCTGCCGGGGGCGCGAGGAGGCGCGGGAGCGGGGGCGGGCGCTCGCGCGGGTCATCGTGGAGCTGGAGTCGGGGGTGGCCGGAGCGGGGTGAGGGGGCGGTGGGGGCCGGTGGGGCCCGGTGGGGGCCCGGTGGGGAAACCCGTCACAGGAGGTGTGTGGGAGCACGAGGGGGTGCGTGAAGGAGAGGCACGCGCGCCCCGGGCGCGCACCCCTCGTACCCCGGCCGTCAAGACACAGCCCTCACCAGGGAATTGGACTTTCCAAAAGGCCCATACCAATCGGAGACCAGTTCGGCGCCAGTTCCTCTCGGGGAGGTCTCAACTCGGAAAAGGTGGCAGGCCAAACCTGCATTCGATCTTGCTTGCCCGGGCGCGAGTGGACTATACCTGTGCGCGTCCGGACGGCCCGGTCCCCCGACCACGGCGACGACCGCGCTCCGCCGCCGGACGCATCCCGCACCATCGCACAGCCCCAGATTCACCACACCGCGGTGCCGGGGAGGTCCCGTTCACCGCCTGAGTCCTGGAGAAGGCGAGGACTTGAGCATGGGAACCACCTCTGGCACGTCCGGCACCCCCGGCGTAGGCCGCCGCGATCTGATCAAGCGCGGTGTCGCCCTCGGCATCATCTCCGTCCCCACGATGAGCTTCCTGTCCGCGTGCGCCTCCGGTGGCGGCGACGACGACAAGAAGGCGAAGACGGTCAAGAAGACCAAGGAGAACCCCTTCGGCGTCGCCAAGGACAACGACCTGGACGTCTTCATCTTCAAGGGCGGCTACGGCGACGCCTACGCCAAGGCGTGGGAGGCGTCCTTCGAGAAGAAGTACGGCGGCTCGGTCGCCCACACCGGCGAACAGGACGTCACCGGCAAGCTCCAGCCCCGCTTCAACAAGGGCAACCCGCCGGACGTCGTCGACGACTCCGGCTCCAAGAAGATGAAGCTGGACACCCTCTTCAAGGAGGGCCACCTCACCGACCTCACCCAGCTGCTCGACGCCCCGTCCATCGACGACCCGAGCAAGAAGATCCGCGACATCATGCTGCCCGGCACCATCGAACAGGGCACCTTCGGCGGCAAGTTCCACGCCCTGTTCTACGTCTACGCGGCCTGGGGCCTGTGGTACTCGGGCAAGCTCTTCAAGAAGCACGGCTGGGAGGTGCCCAAGACCTGGGACCAGCTCCTGGACATCATGAAGGACGCCAAGTCCAAGGGCATCGGGGGCCTGGCCCACCAGGGCAAGTACCCGTACTACATGAACATCGTGATCATGGACCTGATCGCCAAGACCGGCGGCATGGACGCCGTGAAGAAGATCGACAACCTCGACCCCAAGGCGTTCGTCGGCAACGACGCCGCCGAGCGCGCCGTCGAGGCGATCTACGAGATCGTGGAGAAGGGCCTGCTCATGCCGGGCACCAACTCCCTGGAGCACACCGAGGCCCAGACGAAGTGGAACGAGTACAAGGCGGTCTTCATCCCGTCCGGCTCGTGGATCGAGAACGAGCAGGCCAAGCAGACGCCCGACGACTTCGAGATGACGTTCCTGCCGCTGCCGCTGCTCCCCGACTCCCAGATGAAGCTGCACGCCGTGCGCGTCGGCGCCGACGAGCCCTTCATCGTGCCGTCCAAGGCCAAGAACGTGCCCGGCGGCCTGGAGTTCCTGCGCCGGATGCTGTCCAAGGAGGGCGCCACCGCCTTCGCCAAGGAGGCCAGCTCGCTGTCCGTGCTCGGCCCTGAGTACGTCGACAAGAGCGTCCAGCTGCGCCCCGGCATCAAGACCGCCCTCGCCGCCGTCGACGACTGCCCGGTCGATGAGCGCTTCAACTTCCGCTACTCGGAGTGGTACGGCGAACTGGACGTGGAGATCCAGAACGCCACCGGTGAGCTGATGGCCAAGCGCATCACGCCGAAGAAGTGGCTGGAGCGCTGCCAGAAGGCCGTGGACAAGGAAGCCGCGAAGAAGACGGACAAGAAGAAGTAACTCCGGAAAGGGTGGGGAAGCGGCCGGGCACAATCAGGAGCAAGGTGTTATGCATCGGAAAAAGTACCCGTTCATCGCGGGATTCCTCGTCCTCCCCGTCGGGCTCTACGTCCTGCTGGTGATCTGGCCCTACATCCAGACCATCAGCTACTCGTTCACCGACTGGAGCGGCGCGTCGCAGAACTTCAATTTCGTCGGGTTCGACAATTACAAGGACCTGGCGAAGGACGATGTCTTCCTCAAGGCGCTCCAGCACAACGCCCTGCTCCTGATCCTCGTCCCCACCCTCACCATCCTGCTCTCGCTGTTCTTCGCCTTCATGGTGAACGTCGGCGGGCGCGGCGGCGCGGGCGGGGTGAGCGGGGTGAAGGGCTCGGCCTTCTACCGGATCGTGTTCTTCTTCCCGCAGGTCCTGTCCGTCGCGATCCTCGCCATCCTCTTCAAGGCGGTCTACCGGGGCGACGACTCGGGCCTGATCAACGGCAGCCTCCAGGCCGTCGGCCTCGGCGACAAGAACCACCCCACGGAGTGGCTGAACGACCCCGACCTGGTCCTGTGGTGCATCGTCTTCGTAATGGTCTGGGCCGGGGCCGGCTTCTACATGGTGCTGTTCTCCGCCGCCATGCAGTCCATCCCCCGGGACATCTACGAGGCCGCGCTGCTCGACGGCGCCGGGCGCGTGCAGACCTTCTTCCGGGTGACGCTGCCCCTGCTCTGGGACACCATCCAGACCGCGTGGGTGTTCCTCGCCATCCTGTCCATGGACGCGTTCCTGCTCATCTCCACGCTGACGTCGCAGGACTTCGGGGGCGGCCCCGACCACAGCAGCGAGGTCATCTCGACGTACCTGATGCGGAACTTCCAGACGTACAGCAAGAGCGGCTACGCCTGCGCCATGGGCGTGGTGATGCTGCTGCTCACTCTGATCGTGTCCATCGTCACGCTGCGGGTCAGCCGCCGTGACCGCATCGAGTACTAGAGGGAGGCGCGAGCGACATGACGGCTCCCGCGACGCAACCAACCGCCACCTTGGTCGACGTGCCCGGCCAGCGCGGCGGCGGACGCGGCGGTCCCGGCCGCCGCGACCGGTTCGAGGGCAAGACCCTCAACGCCTTCTCGCACGGCTTCCTGGTGCTCTGGGCGATCATGATCGTCCTGCCGCTCGGCTGGATCCTGCTCGGCAACTTCAAGACCGACTCGCAGATCAAGTCCAGCGCCTGGGCCTGGCCCTCGGAGTGGACCTTCGACGCCTTCCAGCGCGGCTGGGAGAAGGGCGTCGGCGACTACCTGCTCAACACAGTGATCGTGATGATCATCTCGGTCCCGCTCACGATGCTGCTCGGCGCGATGGCGGCGTACGTCCTGGCCCGCTACGAGTTCGTGGGCAACCGCTTCATCTTCTACTTCTTCGTGGCCGGGTCGATGTTCCCGGTGTTCCTCGCCCTGGTGCCGCTGTACTTCATGGTCGACCGCCTGGGCATGCTGAACACCTACCAAGGGCTGATCCTCGTGTACATCGCGTACTCGCTGCCCTTCACCGTGTTCTATCTGCACTCGTTCTTCCGGACGTTGCCCACGGCCGTGCACGAGGCGGCGGTCATCGACGGCGCCTCGCACACCCGGGTGTTCTTCCAGATCATGCTTCCGATGGCGAAGCCCGGCCTGATCAGCGTGGGGATCTTCAACGTCCTGGGGCAGTGGAACCAGTACATCCTGCCGCTCACCCTGATGCAGAAGCAGAGCGGCGGCGACGAGGACCGCTCGATGCTCGCGCAGGGCCTGGTGAGCCTGATGAACCAGGGGAACTACGAGACCGACCTGCCCGCCCTGTACGCGGGCATGACCATCTCCATGATCCCGGTGCTCGTGGTGTACCTGTCCTTCCAGCGCCAGGTCCAGTCCGGACTGACGGCCGCCACCATCAAGTAAACCCGGCACGGGACGACCGTGCCCCGTGTGCGGGCCGGGGTCCGGCGGGCAGGGGTGACCCTCCCGCCAGGGCCCCGGCCCGCGCGCGTCGCCCGCCAGGGGCCCCGAGCGGGGGTCCGATTTCCCTCAAGGACTTGACTCCGGTAACACCTTCAGCGGAGCTTGGAGTTCACAACTTGTACGGGCGGCGAGGAAGCCGTCCGCCATAGGGCGGGAGTGGATGAGTCGATGGAGACTCCGGGGTCGCAGTCGTCGCTGCACCGAGCAAACCTTGAGCGGGTCGTGCGCGCGGTCCGGCTCGCGGGATCACTCACGCAGGCGGAGATCGCCAGGTCGACGGGGCTTTCCGCGGCGACGGTCTCCAACATCGTCCGCGAGCTCAAGGACGGCGGCACGGTCGAGGTCACGCCCACCTCGGCGGGCGGCCGCCGGGCCCGCAGCGTCTCGCTCAGCGGCGACGCGGGCATGGTCATCGGCGTCGACTTCGGCCACACCCACCTGCGCGTCGCGCTCGGCAACCTCGCCCACAAGGTGCTCGCCGAGGAGTCCGAGCCGCTGGACGTGGACTCCTCCGCCGCGCAGGGCTTCGACCGGGCCGAGCGCCTGGTCGGCCGCCTGATCGAGGAGGCGGGCGTGGACCGCGCCAAGGTCGCGGGCGTCGGCGTCGGCGTGCCCGGGCCCATCGACGTGGAGTCCGGGACGCTCGGCTCCACCTCGATCCTGCCGGGCTGGGCGGGCACCAAGCCCGCCGAGGAGCTGAAAGACCGGCTCGGCGTGCCCGTGCACGTGGACAACGACGCCAACCTCGGCGCCCTCGGCGAACTGGTCTGGGGCGGCGGCCGGGGCGTGCAGGACCTCGCGTACATCAAGGTCGCCAGCGGCGTCGGCGCCGGGCTCGTGATCAGCGGGCGGATCTACCGCGGGCCCGGCGGCACCGCCGGGGAGATCGGGCACATCACCCTGGACGAGTCGGGCCCGGTCTGCCGCTGCGGCAACCGCGGCTGCCTGGAGACCTTCACCGCCGCGCGGTACGTGCTCCCGCTGCTCCAGTCCAGCCACGGCACCGATCTGACCATGGAGCGCGTGGTGGCCCTGGCCCGGGAGGGGGACCCGGGCTGCCGCCGGGTGATCGCGGACGTCGGGCGCCACATCGGCAGCGGTGTCGCGAACCTCTGCAACCTCCTGAACCCCAGCCGGGTGGTCCTCGGCGGCGCCCTCGCGGAGGCGGGCGACCTGGTCCTCGAGCCGATCAGGGAGTCCGTCGGGCGGTACGCGATCCCGAGCGCGGCCCGTCAACTGTCCGTGCTTCCCGGAGCACTTGGCTCGCGCGCCGAGGTGCTCGGGGCGCTCGCCCTCGCGCTCAGCGAGATGGGGGATTCCACCCTTTTGGACGGCTCACTCCCGACCGCGACACCTGCCTTCACTTAGATAACGCATGGCACCGTTGTCATCTCGTTAAGGATTTACTCCTTGACGCGTGTCGGGTGGCCGAGTTGACTTCGAGCCACCTCGGCCGCAACGACGCGGCCACGTCAGGGAGGCACCCCCAAATGAACGCATTGACGCGTCGCGTCGTCATAGGCGCAGCCAGCGTTTCCATGGCCATGGCCCTCGCCGCGTGCGGCGAGGCCGGCGGCGACGACGACAGCGGAAGCGACGGCGACGGAAAGACCATCGGTCTTCTCCTGCCGGAGAACAAGACCACGCGCTATGAGACCTTCGACCGCCCGATCATGGAGTCGAAGATCAAGTCGCTGTGCGGCGACTGCGAGATCAAGTACAACAACGCCGCACAGGACATCGAGACCCAGAAGAAGCAGTTCGACGCCCTGATCACGCAGGGCGTCAAGGTGATCATCCTGGACGCGGTGGACTACAAGTCCACCAAGGGCTGGGTGGAGCGCGCCGACAAGCAGGGCGTCAAGGTCGTCGCGTACGACCGTCTCGCCGAGGGGCCGCTGGCCGCGTACGTCAGCTACGACAACGAGAAGATCGGCCGCCTGCAGGGCGGCGCCCTGGTCAAGGCCCTCGGGTCCAAGGCCAAGAGCTCCAACGTCGTCATGATCAACGGCTCGCCGACGGACCCGAACGCCCCGTTCTTCAAGAAGGGCGCCCACTCGGTACTCGACCAGAACGTCAAGAAGGTCGTGTACGAGCAGGACATCCCGGACTGGTCGCCGGACGAGGCCAACAAGAAGATGGCCACCGCCATCGACAAGCTCGGCAAGGACGGCATCGACGGCGTCTACTCCGCCAACGACGGCATGGCGGGCGGCATCATCACCGCCCTCAAGCAGCGCGGCATCGACGTCCCCGTCGGCGGCCAGGACGCCGAGCTCGCCGGCATCCAGCGCCTGCTGAGCGGCGACCAGGCCTTCACGATCTACAAGCAGATCAAGCCGGAGGCCGAGACCACCGCCGAGATCGCCGTCCGCCTGCTCAAGGACAAGAAGATCGACAGCCTCATCGACCGCAAGGTCGACTCCCTGAGCGGCGACTTCAAGGGCATCCCCGCGAAGCTCTACGACGCCCAGGCCATCACCAAGGACCAGGTCGCCGACACCATCGTCAAGGACAAGGTCTACAAGGCCAGCGAGATCTGCACCAAGCAGTTCAAGGCCGCGTGCGACGAGGCCGGGATCAAGTAACCCCCGGCCGGTGCAAGGGTGTTGACGTGCGGCCCAGGCCGCGAGACACCTCCCGTGCTGGTCCGGCGTCCGCCCCATCACTCCGCCCCGCAATCGGAGGGCGGACGCCGGACTGACCTGAAGTCCTTCGTGCGGGCACCCCCCTCGTGCCGCACGCACACCATCCCCGCCACTTGAGGCGGTGAAGGAGATGATTCACGTGTCCGCTACGCCCGTGCTGGCGTTGCGCGGGGTCTCCAAGCGGTTCGGCGCCGTCCAGGCGCTCACGGACGTAGACCTCGACATCCACACCGGTGAGGTGGTCGCCCTCGTCGGCGACAACGGCGCCGGAAAGTCGACGCTGGTCAAGACCATTTCCGGGGTCCACCCCATCGACGAGGGCGCCATCGAGTGGGAGGGCCGCGAAGTCCGCATCGGCCGCCCCCACGACGCCCAGAACCTCGGCGTGGCGACCGTCTACCAGGACCTCGCGCTCTGCGACAACCTCGACGTCGTCGCCAACCTGTTCCTCGGCAGCGAGCTGACGACCGCGTCCGTGCTCGACGAGATCAGCATGGAGAAGCGCGCCCGGGAGCTCCTGGACACCCTGTCCATCCGCATCCCGAGCGTCCGCATCCCCGTCGCCGCCCTCTCCGGCGGCCAGCGCCAGGTCGTCGCCATCGCCCGCGCCCTGGTCGGCGACCCCAAGGTGGTCATCCTCGACGAGCCCACCGCGGCCCTCGGCGTCGAGCAGACCGCCCAGGTCCTCGACCTGGTGGAGCGCCTGCGCGAGCGCGGCCACGGCGTCATCCTGATCAGCCACAACATGGCCGACGTGCGCGCCGTCGCCGACCGCGTCGCGGTGCTGCGCCTCGGCCGCAACAACGGCGTCTTCGACGTCGAGGCCACCTCCCCCGAAGAGATCATCGCCGCCATCACCGGCGCCACGGACAACGCCGTGACCCGCCGCCGGGCGCGTACCGCCACGAAGGAGGACGCGAAGTGAGCGACCTCGCCAAGACCCCCCTGGACAAGCCCACGGCTCCCGTGGACGCCGAGCCGTCCGCGGCCCCCGCCGCGGCCGTCGACCCCCGTCTCCTCGTGCGCGAGCAGGGCTTCGCCGGGTACTGGACGGAGTTCCTGCGCAAGGTGCGCGGCGGCGAGCTGGGCTCGCTGCCCGTCGTCGTGGGCCTGATCGTCATCGCCCTGGTCTTCCAGCTGCAGAACGACAAGTTCCTGTCCGCCTCCAGCCTCGCCAACATCGCCGTGTTCGCCTCCGGCGTCGGCATCATGTCCGTCGGCATCGTCTTCGTGCTGCTGCTCGGCGAGATCGACCTGTCCGTCGGCTCCGTCGCGGGCGTCGCCGCCGCCGTCTGGGCGGTGCTCAGCGTGAACCACGGCTGGGGCGACTGGGCCGCGGTGCTCTTCGCCATCGCCTGCGGCGCGGCCATCGGCGCCGTGCACGGGACCTTCTTCGCCAAGGTCGGCGTGCCCGCCTTCGTCGTCACCCTGGCCGGGTTCCTCGGCTGGAGCGGCCTGCAGATCTGGCTGATGGGCAAGGAGGGCAGCATCAACACGCCCGCCGGCTCCGTCGTCGAGGACCTGACCGCGCACTTCTTCGCCGACAAGGCCGCGGCCTACGGCCTGGCCCTGGTCGCCGTCGTCGGCTACGGCCTCGCCCAGCTGTACGACTCCCGCCGCCGCAAGACGGCCGGGCTGCCCTCGCGGCCGCTCAGCGAGATCCTGCTGCGCAGCGGCGTCCTCGCGGTCCTGTGCTTCGTCGTGGCGTACTTCCTGAACGAGCCGAAGGGCGCCCGCGGCCTTCCGCTCGCCCTGGTGCTCTTCCTGGCGGTGCTCGTCATCGCGGACTTCGTGGTCCGGCGCACCACCTTCGGCCGCCAGGTCTTCGCGGTCGGCGGCAACGCGGAGGCGGCCCGCCGCGCGGGCATCAACGTCGACCGGGTGCGCATCCTGGTCTTCGCGATCTCCGGCATGCTCGCCGCCTTCGGCGGCCTGTTCATCGCGAGCCTGTCCGGCGGCGCCACCAAGAGCCTCGGCGGCGGCAACACCCTGATGATCGTGATCGCGGCGGCCGTCATCGGCGGCACCAGCCTCTTCGGCGGCCGCGGCAAGATCTGGTCCGCGCTGCTCGGCATGCTCGTGATCCAGTCGATCCAGCAGGGGCTGAACCTGGAAGGCATGGCCAGCGAGATCCAGTTCATGATCACCGGAGCGGTCCTGCTCGCCGCCGTCGTGATCGACTCGGTCTCCCGGCGGACGCAGAAGTCCGCAGGCCGCGCCTGATCCCGAGGGTCCCGTGCCCGGCACCGGCCGTTCCGGTGCCGGGCACAGGCATGCCCCCAGGGGAACACCTGTTCCCATCCGGTCCATGCGTACCAGTCGGTTTACGGCCGATCGCGTGAGGTACGACTCCCGGGCCGGACTCCGCCGTCAACGGCGGAACATTAGACTCGACAGGCCCGGCAATGCTCGAACAGCGCTACACGCTCTACTGCAAGGAGGCACGGGTGCCGCTGCTGACCCGCATCACGGGACCGCGCGATCTGGACCGGCTCAGCCCTGAGCAGCTGACCCAGCTGGCGAAGGAGATCCGTGGCTTCCTCGTCGACGCGGTCGCCAAGACCGGCGGCCACCTCGGCCCCAACCTCGGCGTCGTCGAGCTGACCATCGCCCTGCACCGCGTCTTCGACTCGCCCAGGGACAAGGTCCTGTGGGACACCGGCCACCAGGCCTACGTCCACAAGCTGCTCACCGGCCGCCAGGACTTCGACAAGCTGCGCGGCAAGGGCGGCCTGTCCGGCTACCCCTCGCGCGCCGAGTCCGAGCACGACGTGATCGAGAACAGCCACGCCTCCACCGTCCTGGGCTGGGCCGACGGCCTCGCCAAGGCCAACGAGGTCCTGAAGAAGGACGACCACGTCGTCGCCGTCATCGGCGACGGGGCCCTGACCGGCGGCATGGCCTGGGAGGCCCTGAACAACATCGCCGCCGCCAAGGACCGCCCCCTCGTCATCGTCGTCAACGACAACGAGCGCTCCTACGCCCCCACCATCGGCGGCCTCGCCAACCACCTGGCCACCCTGCGCACCACCGACGGCTACGAGCGCTTCCTCGCCCGCGGCAAGGACCTCCTGGAGCGCACCCCCGTCGTCGGCAAGCCGCTGTACGAGACGCTGCACGGCGCCAAGAAGGGCCTCAAGGACTTCATCGCCCCCCAGGGCATGTTCGAGGACCTCGGCCTGAAGTACGTCGGCCCCATCGACGGCCACGACATCGAGGCCGTGGAGTCCGCGCTGCAGCGCGCCAAGCGCTTCGGCGGCCCGGTCATCGTGCACTGCCTCACCGAGAAGGGCCGCGGCTACGAGCCCGCCGAGCAGGACGAGGCCGACCACTTCCACGGCATCGGCCCCATCCACCCCGACACCGGCCTGCCCATCGCCGCGGGCGGCATGGACTGGACGTCCGTCTTCGGCGAGGAGATGGTCAAGCTCGGCCACGAGCGCGAGGACATCGTGGCGATCACCGCCGCCATGCTCCAGCCGGTCGGCCTGAAGAAGTTCGCCGAGGAATTCCCCGACCGGGTGTACGACGTCGGCATCGCCGAGCAGCACGCGGCCGTGTCCGCCGCCGGACTCGCCACCGGCGGCCTGCACCCCGTCTTCGCCGTGTACGCCACCTTCCTCAACCGCGCCTTCGACCAGCTCCTGATGGACGTGGCCCTGCACAAGTGCGGCGTCACGTTCGTGCTCGACCGGGCCGGGGTCACCGGCACCGACGGTGCCTCCCACAACGGCATGTGGGACATGTCGATCCTCCAGTGCGTGCCCACCCTGCGGATCGCCGCGCCCCGCGACGCCGACCAGGTCCGCCTGCAACTGCGCGAGGCCGTCGAGGTCGACGACGCCCCGACCGTCGTGCGCTACTCCAAGGGCGCGGTCGGCCCGGCCGTCAAGGCCGTCGCCCGCGTCGGCGGCATGGACGTGCTCCGCCGCCCGGACGCCGTCGCCCGGCCCGACGTGCTCCTCGTCTCCGTCGGCGCCCTCGCCCCCATGTGCCTGGAGATCGCCGACCTCCTCGACAAGCAGGGCATCTCCACCACCGTCGTCGACCCGCGCTGGGTCAAGCCCGTCGACGAGGCGATGGCGCCGCTCGCCGAGCAGCACCGGGTCGTCGTCACCGTCGAGGACAACTCCCGTGCCGGGGGCGTCGGTTCGGCGGTCGCGCAGGCGCTGCGCGACGCGGGCGTGGACGTGCCGCTGCGCGACTTCGGCATTCCGCCGCGCTTCCTCGACCACGCGTCCCGCAAGGAGGTCATGACCGAGATCGGCCTGACCGCGCCGGACGTCGCCCGTCAGGTCACGGGGCTCGTGGCCAAGCTGGACGGCCGGGAGGAGCGGGGGCGCTCCACCGCGGTGGACTCCGTCGAGGCGCCGGTACGCGACTGACGCCGCCGGGCCGGGCTGGCGGCCCCGCCGGTGCGGTCCGCCGCGGGCGGGTGCGGGTTCCCGCCGCTACCGCGGCAGGTAGTTCTCCCACCCACCCGCCCGTGCGGTCTGCCGGGCGGGTACGGCTTCCTGCCTCTTCCTGCCGCTACCGCGGCAGGTTGTTCCCCCCACCCACCCGCCCGTGCGGGCCGTATGGCGGGTGCGGCCTCCTGCTCTGTCCCGCCGCTATCGCGGCGGGGTCTTTCCCACCCACCCACCCGTGCGGGCCGTGGGGCGGGTGCGGGTTCCTGCTTTCCGCCGTTTGCTGCGGGTCAGCCCCTGCTCGCCGCAGGCGGGGTGGGAACCCGCAGTCGCCATACGGCCGTCACGGGCGGGCGGGTGGGAGAACAACCCGCCGCGTTAGCGGCGGGGAAGCGGGAAGCCGCAACCGCCATACGGCCGGCACGGGTGGGTGGGTGGGAGAGAAAACCTGCCGCGGTAGCGGCAGGGAAGGGCGGGAAGCCGCAGTCGCCAGACGGGTCGCACGGGCGGGTGGGTGGGAGAGACAAACCCCACCGCGGCCGCGGGACCCCCGGCGTACCGTGGGGGGAGTCCACCCAGTCAGCCCCAGGTAACGGCTCCCTTCGCGTGAATCGGCCCGCGCCGGGTCACCCGGAGTACGTCCCCTCTCGATCATGTCGAAGACGACACGCGTGGGAGGTACGCCAGTGAGCAGCACCCTGTTCCGGACGAAGAAGGTCGAGCAGTCGATCCTCGATACCGAGGAACCCGAGCACGCGCTCAAGAAATCCCTGTCCGCCCTCGACCTGACGGTCTTCGGCGTCGGCGTCATCATCGGCACCGGCATCTTCGTCCTCACCGGCACCGTCGCCAAGAACAACGCGGGCCCCTCCGTCGCCCTGGCCTTCGTCGTGGCCGGCGTCGTCTGCGCGCTCGCGGCGCTCTGCTACGCGGAGTTCGCGTCCACGCTCCCCGTGGCCGGGTCCGCGTACACGTTCTCGTACGCCTCACTCGGCGAGCTGCCCGCCTGGATCATCGGCTGGGACCTCGTCCTGGAGTTCGCGCTCGGCACGGCGGTGGTGGCCGTCGGCTGGTCGGGGTACATCGCCTCGCTGCTCGACAACGCGGGCTGGCAGCTGCCGGAGGCGCTCAGCGGGCGCGACGGCGCCGACGGCTTCGGCTTCGACATCCTCGCCGCCGCGCTGGTCCTCGTCCTCACCGGCATCCTCGTCCTCGGCATGAAGCTGTCCGCGCGGATCACCTCGATCGTCGTCGCGATCAAGGTGGTGGTCGTGCTCGTGGTGATCGTGGCGGGCGCGTTCTTCATCAAGGGCGACAACTACGACCCGTTCATCCCTGAGTCGCAGCCGGTGGAGGCGGGCAGCGGTCTGCACTCGCCGCTGATCCAGCTGATGTTCGGCTGGGCGCCCGCCAACTTCGGCGTGATGGGCATCTTCACCGCCGCCTCGGTCGTGTTCTTCGCGTTCATCGGCTTCGACATCGTGGCCACCGCCGCCGAGGAGACGAAGAACCCGCAGCGGGACATGCCGCGCGGCATCCTCGGCTCCCTGTTCATCTGCACGACGCTGTACGTGGCCGTGTCGATCGTCGTCACCGGCATGCAGCACTACAGCGAGCTGTCCGTGGACGCCCCGCTCGCCGACGCGTTCAAGGCCACCGGGCACCCCTGGTACGCGGGCTTCATCAGCTTCGGCGCCGCCGTCGGCCTGACCACGGTCTGCATGATCCTGCTGCTCGGCCAGACCCGGGTGTTCTTCGCGATGAGCCGCGACGGGCTGCTTCCGCGCTTCTTCTCCCGCGTCCACCCGCGCTTCAAGACCCCGCACCGGCCGACTATCCTCCTCGGTGTGATCATCGCCGTCGTGGCCGGGTTCACCCCGTTGAGCGAACTCGCGGAGCTGGTGAACATCGGCACCCTGTTCGCCTTCGTCATCGTCGCCGTCAGCGTGATCATCCTCCGCCGCACCCGCCCCGATCTGCACCGCTCCTTCCGCACCCCGTGGGTGCCGGTCCTGCCGATCGTCTCCGTCGCCGCCTCGCTGTGGCTGATGCTCAACCTGCCCGCCGAGACCTGGGTCCGCTTCGCGGGCTGGATGGCGCTCGGCGTCGTCGTGTACTTCCTCTACGGGCGCTCGCACAGCCGCCTGGGACAGCACGAGGAGACGACGGTGGGCGAAGTGCTGCGCCCGCCGGGGCGCGACTCCCAGTAGCCGCCCGGGGGCCCGACGACCCGGCCGGGCAGCCTTGAGGGGCCGTACGGACCGGGCGGGGCGGGCCCGCCGGACAAGAAGACGGGCAGAAGCAGGGTCAGGAACGCGGGCGGCGGCCGTGGGCTACGAGCGGTGCCAGTCGCGGGTGACCTCGGCCAGGGCTGCGACCGCCGCCCGCCGGTGCCTCGGGCGCTCGCGCAGCTTCGGGGCGAACTCGACGTGCAGGAACGGGGTGTCCTTGGCCTTGGCGTTGCGGCCCTGGACGTTGGCCCGGCCCTCCAGCGGACAGGGCCGGGCCCAGGCGCGGCACACCTCATAGCCCCTGCGGCTCAGCGCCCGCGCCAGATCGCGGCCCTCGTGGACGGCCGCGCGGCCCCGGCCCGTGGAGGCGACCACGTCGTGGTCCGGGGCCGAACCATCGGCCATGCCGTGCAGCTGGACGCCGGGCAGTCCACGGTCGGCCAGCTCGTCGCAGATCGCGTGGAACACGCTCTTCCGCTGGTGCGCCACATCGGCCTCGTCGCCGCGTCCGGCTTTGCGATGTGCGCCAGCGATGATGAGTACGCCGCCGGGGGAGCGGCGCATGAGCGCGGCGCCGAGCCGCTCGGTCTCCAGGTCGGCGACGGGGTGCGGCACTTGCGCGGACCAGCGCACCGGGTGGTCGAGGTCCACGTACACGCGCCCCCAGCCGCGCGGCGACGCCGCGTCCTCGGAGCGGTCCACGACCTCCGCGTAGCGCCGCCCGGTGGCGGCGTCGGTGAGGGTGCGCACCTCCATGTCCACGTCCGCGAGGCGGCGCTCGGCCCGGCGGCGCTCGCGGTCGACAAGGAGGGCGACGCCCTGGGCGGCGGCGCGGCGCTGGTCGTAGGAGGGGCGCCGGTAGCCGCTGTCCTCGTGGAAGGAGGCGGTGTACGAGGTGATCCGCTCCTCCAGGTCCTCCTCGACGCCCGCGCGCGCGTGGCCGCCCGGTCCTTCGGAGGGTGAGCCGCACTGAGTGAGGCTCAGGACCATCCCGGCGGTCACCAGGGCCACCAGGGCCACCAAGGTAAGGGGCCCTCGTCGCTTTGCTTTTGTTATGAACCGAATTGGAGCGCGAGTCATGGTTGTATAAAGATATCCCCGTGATGACACGTCCCTCTCGCAGGCTCATACCGGTCAGCGCAGCAGCCTCGCTCGTCCTCGCCGCGGGCACCGCCTGCGGCCCCTTCGGCGGCTCCGACGACGACAAGTCCGCCGGCGACCCCACCTTCACCGTCGCCGCAGCGGGCGACGTCCTCATCCACCCGCAACTCACCGAACAGGCGCGCAAGGACGCCAAGGCGACGGGCAAGGGCGAGCAGGGCATCGACTTCGGACCGCTGATGGCCGGGATCAAGCCCGTGATCAGCAAGGCCGACCTCGGCATCTGCCACTTCGAGCCGGTCGTGGGCACCCCCGAGGGCCCGTTCGAGGGCTTCCCGAACTTCGCCGTGCCCCCGCAGATCACCACCGCGGTCAAGGGCGTCGGCTACGACCAGTGCTCCACCGCCTCGAACCACTCGATCGACCACGGGGCCGCGGGCGTCACCCGGACCCTGGACGCGCTCGACAAGGCGGGCCTGAAGCACACCGGTTCGTACCGGTCCGAGGCCGAGTCGAAGAAGACGCTGATCACGAACGTCAAGGGCGTGAAGGTCGCGCAGCTGTCGTACGCGCTCAACTTCAACGGCCACGAGGTCCCCAAGGGCAAGCCGTGGATCGCCAACCTCACCGACTTCGACGCCATCGCCGCCGCCGAGAAGCGGGCCCGCGCCGCGGGCGCCGAGGTCGTGATCCTGAGCATCCACTGGGGCAAGGAGTACCAGCCCAACGCCGGGACCCCGCAGGTCGAGCTGGCCCGCAGGATCGCCAAGGAGACCGGCATCAACCTGGTGATCGGTCACCACGCCCACGTCGTACAGCCGATGGAGAAGATCGGCGACACCTGGATCGCGTACGGGCTCGGCAACCAGGTCGCACGGCACGAGAAGCCCAGCGGCCTGACCGAGGAAGGCGTCATCGGCTGGTTCGAGTTCACCAAGCGTGACAAGGGCTGGGACGTCAACGCCAAGTACGTGCCGACGTTCCTGGAGATCCCGCCGGACCCCGACGAGGCCGGGAAGCTGCCCAAGGGGGCCGTGCACGACTACCGGCTCCTCGATGTCGCCACCACGCTGCGTGACGGCAAGGACGTCGGCGGCGAGCGGCGCTCCCGCTATCGCGTCGCCTTCGAGCGCACCGAGGGCACCCTGCTCAACCGCGGGGCGGGCAGCCACGGGCTCGTCCCGTTGCAGAACATGCCGGACTGAGAAGTTCCGGAGAACCGCAGGTGAATTCCCCGGTGCGGGTCAACGCCGGGCCGGGGATGGATCTTTGACGTAGCTCACACCTGGTTATTCTCGTACATCCATCCAGCCCCGTCATGGGTCATGACATTCCGATCGCCCCGTGCGTCCTGTCACGCCATGGCGCGATTCCCACACGCCGTGTCACCACACTGTGTCACTCCAGGAGAGGAGCACCCCCTTGGCCGCTTCGCCCACGAAGCGGCGGCACAAGGTCCGCCGAAGGACCGACATGTCCCTCATCGGCGGCATCCGGCCGCCGATAGCCGTCCTGTCGGTCCTGCTCCTCGCCTTGGCGGGCGTCACCGCCCTCACCCTCGGCCGCGTCGGCCAAGAGGCCGTCCCCAAAGCGGTCAAGCAGTCCCAGCAGCACTTCGCCGAGGACGGCGCCATCGCGCTGCGCGCCTCCATCGACGAGTCCGTCACCGACCTGACGCGCACCGCCGGTCTCTTCAACGCCGGTGAGCCGGTCCAGGCCGACGCCGTGCTCGACAAGATCAGCAGCGTGTACCAGAAGTGGATGGGCACCGCCGTCGTCGAGATCCGCTCCGGCAAGCTCCTCGCCGCGCGCGGCGAGAACGTGCCGCTCGCGGCCATCGACCGCGCCAAGCTCAAGGACGAGGACGGCCTCCAGCCGCGCATGGTCCGCCTGGAGAACGGCGAGACCCGGCTGCTGTCCTTCGCCGTGCTCACCTGGAAGGGACAGCCGCAGCAGCTGCTCGTCGCCTCCAGCAGCCTGCGCTTCCCCGGCATCAGCCTCGGCGAGTTCCGCTCCATCGCCGTCGTCGGCCAGGACGGCCGCATCCTCAGCACCGACGGCATCCCCGAGCCCGAGCAGGTCAGCGGGCCCACCGAGCGCCAAGAGGTCAAGCAGGCCAACCAGCAGATCAAGTCGTTCGCCCGCGCCGCCGCCAAGAAGTCCCGCCAGCACCCGCTGATGTCCAAGGAGCCGGGCTCCGGCGGCTACAAGGGCGTCAGCGGCCACCTCATCGGCGAGCGCTTCCTCGGCGAGCGGGCCATCGGCGGCTACGCCTCCCTGGCCGCGCCCGAGGCGGGCGAGTCCACCGTGGCGACCCGGCTCGGCCTCAGCGTCGTCGCCATGGTGCCCGTCACCGAGGACGAGGACCGCGCCGACAGCTCCGCCTTCGGCCTGATCGCCGCGGGCGCCCTGCTCCTCATCGGCGGCCTGACCGTGTTCGTGCTCCTGCGCACCGTGCAGCGCCCGCTGATCCGGCTCTTCCTGGAGAGCCGCCGCCTCACCCGCGGCGACCTCAGCCGCCCGGTGACCGTGCCCAAGCACGGCGAGGCCGCCCGCATCGGCGCCGCCCTCGAACGGCTGCGCCGCCAGCTGCTCGGCGAGAGCGCCGACGCCGCGAAGACCCCCAAGGGCCGCCGCAAGCCGGGCGCCCGCACGCTCCTCGCGGTCTGCGGCGTGCTGCTGCTCGTGTGGTCGGCGCCGCTGCTTCTCCTGCTCAACCGCGCCGGGGACGACGTCCAGGTGCCGCAGCAGCTCGTCAACGACCAGCGCGAGCGCACCGACACCATCTCCGACCGGGTCCGCCGCGCCCTCAACGAGGGCCACGCCGACCTCACCTCGGTGGCCTCGCTCATCGGCGCCCGCACCAAGCCCGACGAGATCGACAAGGTCCTCGAGAACACCCTCAACCAGCACAGCCGCTACCGGTCCCTGTACGTGCTCGACGCCAAGGGCGAGGTCCTCTCCGAGGCGGGCTCGGACCCGCGCGCCGCCGGTGACAAGCCGTCCGCGCGCGCGATCCGCGTCCTCGACGACGACGGCAAGGAGCCGGTGATCCTGGGCACGGCCGAGGTGCCGGGCCGCGCCGGGACCGCCGTCGTCGGCGAGTTCCGCATCGACTTCCTGAACTCGCTGCTCAAGCGCCCGGGACTCGGCACGGTCCGCGTCGTCGACAAGGACCGCAAGATCCTCGGCGGCAACACCGGCTACCGCGAGTTCCAGGGCCTGCCCGCGGGCCGTCTCGACCGCCTCGTCGAGGGCGCCGGGCAGAAGGTCGGCGCCAACCCGCGGCCCAGCGGCGTGCTGTACCGCGACGGCGACGACATCGAGATCGCCGCCGCGTCCCCGTTCGCCGGGGGCGGCGCCGCCGAGTCCGTCGGCTGGACCGTGGTGAGCTGGCAGCCCGCGTCCGGCCTGCCGATCCCCGAGTACACGCTGCAGAACCGCACGGTCCTCGCCGGTCTTCTCGGCATCACCGCCGCCGCGGCCTGCCTGGGCTGGCTGCACATCGTCGTCGTACGCCCGCTGCGGAACCTCGCCGACCAGGCCGAGAAGCTCGCGGACGGCGACCGCCGCACCGTCCTCTTCCCGGTCCACCACGACGAGGTCGGCGCCGTCACCCGCAGCCTGGAGCTCATCCGGCAGCAACTGGGCTCGCAGCGCAAGCGGGACGGTGCCCCGGCGCCGCTCGCCGGAAGGAACTGAACGCCGTGTACTTCCTCTTCACCGTGCTCGTGGTGTGCTGCGCCGTCCTGCTCGTCGCCGGGGTGATCGAGCAGCGGCGGCACTTCACCAACCTGGAGCACATACCCACGCGGGTGCTCGTCAACGGCATCCGCGGCAAGAGCTCCATCACCCGCCTGTGCGCGGGCGCGCTGCGCGGCGGCGATCTGACCACGGTCGCCAAGACCACCGGCACCGCCGCCCGGTTCATCCACCCGGACGCCACCGAGGAGCCGGTCTACCGCAAGTTCGGCATCGCCAACGTGGTCGAGCAGATAGGCATCGTGCGCCGGGCGGCGGCGTACAACCCGGACGCCCTGGTCATCGAGTGCATGGCGGTCATGCCCGCGCTCCAGGAGATCAACCAGTCCAAGCTGATCCGCTCCACCATCGGCGTGCTGTGCAACGTCCGTGAGGACCACCTCGCCGAGATGGGCCCCACCCTCGACGACGTCGCCCGCTCCCTGTCCCGGTCCATGCCGGAGGACGGGATCTGCGTCACCGCGGAGAAGGACCGCTTCGACATCCTCAAGGAGGAGGCCGACGCCCGGAACTGCCAGCTCATCTACGCCGACCCCGACACGGTCAGCGACGAGGAGCTGCGCGGCTTCAGCTGGTTCACGTTCAAGGAGAACGTGGCCATCGCCCTGAAGGTCGCCGAACTCCTCGGCGTGGAGCGCGAGACGGCCCTGCAGGGCATGTACGACGCGCCGCCGGACCCCGGTGTCCTCTCCGTCGAGCGGTACGTCACCCACGACGACAAGAAGCTCCGCTTCGCCAACGTGTTCGCGGCCAACGACCCCGAGTCGACGCTGATGAACATCAACCAGCTGCTCGACCTCGGCGCCATCCACCGGCCGCTGAACGTCGTCATCAACTGCCGCCCCGACCGCGTCGAGCGCAACGGCCAGATGGGCGAGATCATCCCCGACCTGGAGCCGGAGAAGGTCTTCGTCATCGGCCACCCCGCCAAGTCCGCCATCGACGCCATCCCCGCCGAGTGGCGCTCGCGCGCCGTCGACCTCGGCGGCGACCGGCGCGACCCCGAGGAGTTCATGGGGCAGCTGCTCGGCCAGCTCGGCCCGAACTCCTCGCTCGTTGCCATCGGCAACATCCACGGCCAGGGCGAGGTGCTCCTGGAGCACCTCGCGGAACTCCCGGCCGACGAGAGCGAGGAGCCCGCCGCGGCGGCCCCCGCCCCCGGCGCGAGCCCCGAGGAAACCCAGTCGACGCCGCTGTACGAGCCGCACATCGACCCGTACCAGCACTACCCGGAGGCGTACGAGCACCGCTACGCCCACCACCAGCTCACCCCGGCCGCGCCCGTGCACGTGCCCGCCCAGCGCGCCGCGGAGCAGCAGCCGTACGGGGCGTACCAGCAGCAGTACGCGCAGCACCAGGGCTACGACCAGCAGCAGTACGCCCAGCACGGACAGCAGGCGCAGTACGGGCAGCAGGGCTACGACCAGCACCAGCACCAGCACCAGCAGTACGACGCGTACGCGGCGCAGGGCCACCAGGGCCACGCGCAGCAGGACGCCTACGTGCCGCAGGAGCCCTACGGTCAGGAGCCCTACGGTCAGGAGGCCGCGTACGAGCCCGCCCCGTACGAGGCGTATCCGCACCAGCAGGTGCCGCACGCACCCGAGCCCGCTCAGCCCGCTGAGCCCCGCGGCCTGTTCGAGCCGCGTGTCCCGCCCGCTTCCCCCGCCGCCGACGACCCGCAGCAGTGGCACAGCCCAGGAGAGCCCCGTTGATCCCCTCCGTCCTCACCCCCGAGATCGCCGCGATCGGCATCGCGCTCGGGCTGCTCTTCTCCCTGGTCTGCTATCTGACGACCAACCTGTCGCCCGGCGGCATGATCACGCCGGGCTGGCTCGCGCTGACTCTCGTCGAGGACCTCCAGCGCGCCGCCATGGTCGTCGGCGTCACCGTCCTGACGTACGTCTGCACGCTCCTCATGCAGCGCTTCATCATCCTGTACGGCAAGCGCCTGTTCGCGGCGGTCGTGCTGACCGGCGTGGTGCTCCAGGCCACCGTGATGATCGTGCTCTCCCTCGAATTCCCGCTGATGTACAGCAACCAGACCCTCGGCTTCATCGTGCCGGGCCTGATCGCCTACCAGCTGGTGCGCCAGCCCAAGGGGCCCACCCTGCTCGCCACGGGCTCGGTGACCCTCATGGCCTATGTCGTCCTCACCGCCGGGATCCTCCTCGGCTTCATGCCCTCCGCCTGAATCCGTCCCGACTTCCGGAGCCACCTATGCCGCCCAAGAAGAAGCGCCCCGCCCTCCACGCCGCGACCGTGCTCGCCCTGCTCGCGGGCAGTGCCTTCCTGACCGTCGAACTGCGCAAGGACGAGAAGGACAAGACGCCCGAGGTGCAGGCCGTCACCGACAGTCCCGGCCGCCTCGACAACGGCGCCTCGGCGCAGGGCGGCAAGCAGTCCTGGGAGCGCCTGCGCAACCCCGACCGCTCGGTCCTCCGCACCGAGGGCGGCAAGGTGCTCGCCTCGTTCACCGACGGCGCGCGCACCGCGACGCTCACCGGCCCGAGCCGCACCTTCGCCGAGCCCACCAGCACCAAGTCCCGCGTCGTCACCGACGACTGGGTCCGCCTGATGCCGGAGGTCTGGCGCAAGGGCGCCGAGAAGGAGAAGTGGTTCAAGGACTGGTACAAGCAGTACGCGGGCAGCGAGGAGGACGACGTCTTCGCCATCTCCTTCCAGTACGTGCAGGGCGCGCCGGTCAAGAAGGACGACGAGGGCATCGCCTACGCGGGCGACGCCAACTTCGGACCCCTCAACCCCAACGGCAGCCAGGGCAACGACCTGCGCGAGGAGCAGTCCGACTTCTACGACTACCTCGGCATCCCCTACACCTTCCGCGACGGCACGACCATCCAGCCCGAGGCCAAGCGGGCCCGCGCCATCGACTGCTCGGGGTTCATCCGCACCGTCTTCGGCTACCGCGCGCGCTACCCGCTGATGGCCAGCGACGACGCCGGTGACGGTCTGCCGCGCACCGCCAACGGCATGGCCCGGGGCAAGGTCGGCGCGCCCGTCCTGCCCCTCAAGGGCGTCGGCGCCACCGACCGCCCCAAGACCATCGACGTCGTCCAGCCCGGCGACCTGGTGTTCTTCAAGCTCGACGCCCGCACCAAGCAGCGCCTCGACCACGTCGGCATCTTCCTCGGGCACGACGCGGACGGCCACAAGATCTTCATCTCCAGCCGGGAAGAGGTCAACGGACCGACGATCGGCGACAAGGGCGGCACGTCGCGCCTCGACGGCAACGGGTACTACGCGGCGGCGCTGCGCAGCGCGAAGAGGCTGTAGTCCGCCCCCGGGCCGCCCGGTAGCTAAGGCCGCACCGTCCGCGGCCCCACGCACACCGCACCGAGCGCGCTGACCCGGTCCCGGAGCTCCCGGTCCGCCGTGGCGACCACGCACGGGCCCGCGGCGTCGGCGACCACGCGCACGATGTGGTCGTCGCCGCTGGCGGGCGCGGACTCCACCCGCACCCCGGGCACGGACTCCACACCCCGGGCCCGGCCCTCCACGACGAGGACCACGTCCAGCGGCCCGGGCACCCCGGGGACCCCCTCGGCGGCGACCGCCACAAGCCGGTCCCGCAGCCGCTCCGCGGCCCCCCGCCGGTCCCGCCACCAGCCGTCCGGCACTGAACCGACCACGTTCGCGGCATCGACCACCAGGGTCACTCTCTCCATGCGGCCAGGGTCGCACGCCCGGGTGGGGCCACCGGGCCCCGGACCATTAGAGTGGGGGGCACCGCAACCCTCCATCGCCCCGGAATAGCCGCATGCCCCCAGCCCTCAGCACCTCGGCCGTGAACGGCGACTGGCTCATACGCGGACGCGGCGGCAGCCTGTGCGTCTACGTCTTCGGACCCGAAGGCGACACCGTCGAGTGCCGCGCGGAGGGCCTGCCCGGCGGCGACTGGTCCCCGCCCCGCGTGCTCGGCGGCGACCAGCGCGTGCACCCGGTGCTCGCCGTCGCCCAGGGCGCCGACACCTACGCCCACCTGGTGTCCTGGCGCCCCACCGTCCCCGGCGAGTCCGGCCTGGTGCACGCCACGCACTTCCAGCCCCACCTCGCCGCCCTCGACTGGAACCCGCTCGGCCACCCGAACAAGACGGGCGACCGCACCGGCGTGCCCGCCGTCACCGTCGACGCCGAGGGCCGCGCCCATGTGTTCGTACCGAACCGGGGCGGCGGCGTGAGCATGCGCGGCCAGCGCGAGAAGGGCGGCTGGGGCCCCTGGCGGGACCTCAAGGGCACGGACGTACGGGGCGAACTCGCCGTCGTGACCGCGGGGTCCGGCCGGGTCGTGGCGTACGCGACGACGCCGGACGCGATCCTGCGCTGGCGCCAGTCGGGGCCGGGCAAGGTGCCCGTCATGGACGAGCCGCTGCCCTTCCGCGCCCGCCCCGGCACCCTGCGCGCCCTCGCCACGTCCGCCGAGCACACCACCTTGTTCTTCACCGCCGAGGACGGCGAGCTGTGCGCCTGGCGCGGCGAGGAGGAGCCGGTGCGGCTGCTCACCGCCGCGGGCCCGGGGCCCGTCGCCGCCGTGCGCTGCTCGCTCGACGGCCACGACTGCACGCTGCTCGCCCAGCGCGCGGACAGCGGCCGGGTCGCGTTCGCCGCGTACCCCACCGAACTGGAGTCGGCGGGCGCCTGGTGGACGGAGTCGGGCCCTGCCCTGCCCGTCGACACCCGGATCGCGCTCGCCGAGGACGCCCAGGGCCGGGTGGTCGCGGCGACCTACGTCCCCGGCACCGACGCGCTGCGCCTGACCCGCCGCAAGGACGAGCCGGGCCTCGCCCTCAAGGCCTGGGAGCAGCCGGTCACGGGCCGCTGACACGCCGGTGCCCGGCACGCCAGTCGGCGTGCCGGGCACTCATGCGCGCGGATCGTCTCACGCGGGGACGCTGGCGAGCCCCTGCTCCAGGAACCGCTTGCCGTTCACCCGCTCGCTGACGCCCTCGCGGTCCAGGTACGGCGTGATGCCGCCCAGGTGGAAGGGCCAGCCCGCGCCGGTGATCAGGCACAGGTCGATGTCCTGCGCCTCGGCGACGACACCCTCGTCGAGCATGAGCCCGATCTCCTGGGCGACGGCGTCGAGCACACGGGCCCGCACCTGCTCCTCGGTCAGGACGGAGTCGCCCTGCTTCAGGAGCGCGGCGACCTCCGGGTCCAGCTCCGGCTTGCCGCTGTCGTAGACGTAGAAGCCGCGCTTGCCCGCCTCGACGACGGCCTTCAGGTTCGGCGACACGGTGAAACGCTCCGGGAAGGCGCGGTTCAGCGTCTCCGAGACGTGCAGGCCGATGGCCGGGCCGACCAGCTCCAGGAGCACCAGCGGGGACATCGGCAGACCGAGCGGCTCGACCGCCTTCTCCGCCACCTCGACCGAGGTGCCCTCGTCGATGACGTTCTGGATCTCGCCCATGAAGCGGGTCAGGATGCGGTTCACGACGAACGCCGGGGCGTCCTTCACCAGGACCGCGGTCTTCTTCAGCTTCTTGGCGACGCCGAAGGCCGTGGCCAGGGACGCGTCGTCGGTCTGCTCGCCGCGCACGATCTCCAGGAGCGGCAGGATCGCGACCGGGTTGAAGAAGTGGAAGCCGACGACCCGCTCGGGGTGCTTCAGCTTCGAGGCCATCTCGGTGACCGACAGGGACGAGGTGTTCGTCGCCAGGATCGCGTGCGCGGGGGCCACGGCCTCCACCTCCGCGAACACCTGCTGCTTGACGCCGATCTCCTCGAACACGGCCTCGATGATGAAGTCGGCGTCGGCGAAGCCCTCGGCCTTGTCCAGGACGCCCGTCACCAGGGCCTTGAGGCGGTTGGCCTTGTCCTGGTTGATCCGGCCCTTGCCGAGGAGCTTGTCGATCTCGGCGTGGACGTAGGCAACGCCCTTGTCGACGCGCTCCTGGTCGATGTCGGTCAGGACGACCGGCACCTCCAGGCGGCGCAGGAACAGCAGGGCCAGCTGGGAGGCCATCAGACCGGCGCCGACGACGCCGACCTTGGTGACCGGGCGCGCCAGGTTCTTGTCCGGGGCGCCCGCGGGGCGCTTGCCGCGCTTCTGCACCAGGTTGAACGCGTAGATGCCGGAGCGCAGTTCGCCGCCCATGATGAGGTCGGCGAGCGCCGTGTCCTCGGCGTCGAAGCCCTTCGCCGCGTCGCCGTCCTTCGCGGCGGCGATGATGTCCAGGGCGCGGTAGGCGGCCGGGGCCGCGCCGTGCACCTTGGAGTCGGCGATCGCGCGGCCGCGGGCGACCGCCGCGTCCCAGGCCTCGCCGCGGTCGACGTCGGCGCGGGCCACCTCGACGTCGCCCTTGAGGACGGACGCCGTCCACAGCAGGGACTGCTCCAGGAAGTCCGCGCCCTCGAACAGCGCGTCGGCGATGCCGAGCTCGAAGACCTGCGCGCCCTTGAGCTGCTTGTTCTGGTTCAGCGAGTTCTCGATGATGACCGAAACCGCGCGGTCCGCGCCGATCAGGTTCGGCAGGAGCGTGCAGCCGCCCCAGCCCGGCACCAGGCCGAGGAAGACCTCGGGCAGCGAGAACGCGGGCAGCGCCTTCGACACCGTGCGGTACGTGCAGTGCAGACCGACCTCGACGCCACCGCCCATGGCGGCGCCGTTGTAGTACGCGAACGTCGGCACCGCGAGGCCCGCGAGGCGCTTGAAGACGTCGTGGCCGCCCTTGCCGATGGCCAGCGCGTCCTCGTGCCGCTTCAGGAGCTCGACGCCCTTGAGGTCGGCGCCGACGGCGAAGATGAACGGCTTGCCGGTGACGCCGGCGCCGACGATCTCGCCCTCGGCGGCCTCCTTCTCGACCTGGTCGATCGCGGCGTTCAGGTGCGCGAGGGACTGCGGGCCGAAGGTGGTCGGCTTGGTGTGGTCGAAGCCGTTGTCGAGGGTGATCAGCGCGAAGCGCCCGGCCCCGTACGGCAGGTCGAGGTGGCGTACGTGCGCCTGCGTGACGACCTCGTCCGGGAACAGCTCGGCGGCACCCTTCAGGAGCTCAGCGGTGGTGGTGCTCACTTGTCGCCTCCGGCGTCCTTGTGGTGCGGGTTCTCCCAGATGACCGTCGCGCCCATGCCGAAGCCGACGCACATGGTGGTGAGGCCGTAGCGGACCTCCGGCTGCTCCTCGAACTGCCGCGCCAGCTGCGTCATCAGACGGACACCGGAGGAGGCGAGGGGGTGGCCGAAGGCGATGGCGCCGCCGTACTGGTTCACGCGGGCGTCGTCGTCGGCGATGCCGTAGTGCTCAAGGAAGGCGAGCACCTGGACGGCGAAGGCCTCGTTGATCTCGAACAGGCCGATGTCGGAGATGCTCAGGCCCGCCTGGGCGAGCGCCTTCTCCGTGGCCGGTATCGGGCCGTAGCCCATGACCTCCGGCTCGACGCCCGCGAAGGAGTACGACACCAGCCGCATCTTCACCGGAAGCCCGTTCTCCCGGGCGAAGTCCTCGGAGGCGATGATCGAGGCGGTGGCGCCGTCGTTGAGACCCGCCGCGTTGCCCGCGGTGACGCGGCCGTGCGTGCGGAACGGCGTCTTGAGGCCCGCCAGGTTCTCCAGGGTGGTCCCCGGGCGCATCGGCTCGTCCTGGGTGGCCAGGCCCCAGCCGGTCTCGCCTACCTCGGCGTTGGTGTTCCGGATGGAGATCGGCACCAGGTCCTGCTGGATCTTGCCGTTGGCGTAGGCCTTGGCCGCCTTCTCCTGCGAGCGCACGGCGTACGCGTCCGCGCGCTCCTTGGTGATGGAGGGGTAGCGGTCGTGCAGGTTCTCGGCGGTCATGCCCATGAACAGGGCGGACTCGTCGACGAGCTTCTCGCTCACGAACCGGGGGTTCGGGTCGACGCCCTCGCCCATCGGGTGGCGGCCCATGTGCTCGACACCACCGGCGATCACGGCGTCGTACGCGCCGAAGGCGATCGACCCGGCGGTCGTCGTGACGGCCGTGAGCGCGCCCGCGCACATCCGGTCGACCGAGTAGCCCGGCACCGACTGCGGAAGGCCCGCGAGGATCCCGGCCGTGCGGCCGATGGTGAGCCCCTGGTCGCCGATCTGCGTGGTGGCGGCGACGGCGACCTCGTCGATCTTGGCCGGGTCGAGGGCCGGGTTGCGGCGAAGGAGCTCCCGGATCGCCTTCACGATCAGATCGTCGGCACGGGTCTCGTGGTAGATGCCCTTCGGACCCGCCTTGCCGAACGGGGTGCGGACGCCGTCGACGAAAACGACGTCCCTGACGGTACGAGGCACGATGGCTCTCCTCCAGGGTGCGGTGCGCCTGCGGCGCGCTTCCTGGGGTCATGCTACTTACCGGTAACTAGTAGGCCAAGGGCTGCCCGGGGGAGGTGCATGTCACATGTGGGGGTGGGGTGGGGGTGCGAGTGGCGGTGCGGGTGGGTGGGGGGGTGCCCGCCGCTACCGCGGCGGGGGTTTCCCACCCGCCCACCCGTTCGCTCGGGAGTGCAAGGCCAAGCCTCCGGGCAGCACGGCGCGCCAGCGGCCTCACCGCGCTGCGGGTGAGGGGGTGGGTGGGGGGGAGTCCGCCCGCGCGCTCGGCACCAGCCGCAGCGCTCCGCGTCCCGGTCGCAGGTGGCACCGCCGGGTGAACGGGTGGGTGGGTGGGAGAAACCCGCCGCGGTAGCGGCGGGTAACCGTCCACCCACCCGCAGGGAAGGGCCGGGCTCAGGCCAGGGCGGCGGCCAGGGCCGGGGCTACCAGTTCGATCTGCCAGGGGCGGGCGCCGTGGCCCGCGAGGGCTTCGGCCACGGTGTCGGGGGAGGCCGGAGCCGGGGGCTCCCAGCACACCCGGCGGACGGTGTCCGGGGTGATCAGGTTCTCCTGCGGCATGCTCAGCCGCTCGGCCAGCTCCGACACAGAGGCCCGCGCGGCGGACAGGCGGGCCGCGGCGGCGGGGTCACGGTCGGCCCAGGACCGGGGCGGCGGCGGCCCGGTCACGGCCTGGCCCGGCTGCGGCAGCTCCGCCTCGGGCAGCGCCTTGGCGCGCTCCACCGCGGCCTGCCACTGGTCGAGCTGGCGGCGCCCCATGCGGTGCCCGAAGCCGGGCAAGCCGGTGAGGGCGTGCACGTTCGCGGGCAGCGCGAGCGCGGCCTCCACGATCGCGGCGTCGCTGAGGACCTTGCCGGGCGACACGTCACGGCGCTGCGCGATGCGGTCCCGGGCCGTCCACAGCTCCCGTACCACCGCCATCTGACGGCGGCGGCGCACCTTGTGCATGCCGGACGTGCGCCGCCAGGGGTCCTTGCGGGGCGGCGCGGGCGGGGCGCTGGCGATGGCGTCGAACTCCTGCCGGGCCCACTCCAGCTTCCCCTGCCGGTCGAGCTCCTTCTCCAGGCAGTCGCGCAGGTCGACGAGGAGCTCCACGTCGAGCGCGGCATAGCGCAGCCAGGGCTCGGGCAGCGGGCGGGTTGACCAGTCGACGGCGGAGTGGCCCTTCTCCAGGACGAAGCCGAGGACGCTCTCGACCATCGCGCCGAGGCCGACGCGCGGGAACCCGGCGAGGCGCCCGGCGAGCTCCGTGTCGAACAGGGTCGACGGAATCATGCCTATTTCCCGCAGGCACGGCAGGTCCTGCGTGGCGGCGTGCAGGACCCATTCGGTGTCGGCCAGGGCCTCGCCGAGGCCGGACAGATCGGGACAGGCGACGGGGTCGATCAGCGCGGTGCCCGCGCCTTCGCGGCGGAGCTGGACGAGGTACGCGCGCTGGCCGTAGCGGTAGCCGGAGGCGCGCTCGGCGTCCACGGCCACCGGTCCCGTACCGGCGGCAAATGCCGCGATGACCTGCGCGAGCGTGTCCGGGTCCGAGACGACGGGCGGGATGCCGTCGCGCGGTTCGAGCAGCGGAGTGGGTGTCCCGTCGACGGAGACGCCTGTGACGCCTTCGTCCGGAGGAGCGCCTCCGGTGGTTCGCAGTGAGCTGTCTGCTGCGGTCTCTTGGGCGTCGGTCACCTGTCAAGGGTATCTGTGAACGGACGGCGCCCGTCGACGGAACGTTACGTCGACGGGCGCTCAGGGGGTGTAAATCGGTCAGTGGATGATGCCGGTGCGCAGGGCCACCGCTACCATTCCCGCCCGGTCTCCGGTGCCGAGCTTGCGGGCGATGCGGGCGAGGTGGCTCTTGACGGTCAGGGCGGACAGGCCCATCGAGACGCCGATCGCCTTGTTCGACTGCCCTTCGGCGACGAGCCGGAGGACCTCGACCTCCCGCCCCGACAACTCGCGGTAGCCGCCCGGGTGGCTCGGGGCACCCGGGGGGCGGCGGTGCATGCGGGCGGCGGCGGAGCCGATGGGGGCGGCACCGGGTCGGGTGGGGAGCCCGACGTTCGTACGGGTGCCGGTGACGACGTACCCCTTCACGCCGCCCGCGAGGGCGTTGCGCACGGCGCCGATGTCATCGGCGGCGGACAGGGCCAGGCCGTTGGGCCAGCCCGCGGCGCGGGTCTCGGACAGGAGGGTCAGGCCGGAGCCGTCGGGAAGGTGGACGTCCGCGACGCAGATGTCGCGGGGGTTGCCGATGCGGGGACGAGCCTCAGCGATGGACGAGGCCTCGATGACGTCCCGCACTCCGAGGGCCCACAGGTGGCGGGTCACGGTGGAGCGGACGCGGGGGTCGGCCACGACGACCATGGCGGTCGGCTTGTTCGGGCGGTAGGCGACCAGGCTTGCGGGCTGCTCGAGGAGAACGGACACCAGGCCTCCTGGGGGTGGCGGGACGGGCCGGCTCGGGGAAGAAGCCGGGGCGAACCGTACGTTTCAAGGTCACAGACCTCTTCGGCACCTGGTGCGGCCGCCTTTAGGGGATGATCACGATTTGGTGAGTAACAAATTCGGGCGATTCGGACATGTGATCGATCATCCGACCATTCACCTGGCGGTATCCCCGACCCGGCGCGTCAAGCCGGCGCACACGCCCCACCCCGGCGCGGTGCCCGGGATCAGCCGCTGCGCGGCCCCCGGCGCTGCGGCAGCGTGACCACCGAGCCGTCCACGGGCCCCGCGGGCGGCAGGCCCGCGATCTGGCTCAGGAGCTCGCACCAGGCCGCCAGGTGCGCCCCCGTGTCCGGCACGCCCCCCGCGCCCTCCCGCGGCGTCCACGAGGCGCGGATCTCGATCTGGGAGGCGGGCGGGCGCTCGGAGAGCCCGCCGAAGTAGTGCGAACCGGCCCGGGTGACCGTGCCGCTCGGATCCCCGCAGGACAGGCCGCGCGTCTGGAGCGCGCCCGTCAGCCACGACCAGCACACCTCCGGCAGCAGCGGGTCGGCCGCCATCTCCGGTTCCAGCTCCGCCCGCACCAGCGTCACCAGCCGGAACTGCCCGTTCCAGGCGGGGTGCCCGGCCGGGTCGTGCAACAGCACGAGCCGCCCGTCCGCCAGGTCCTCGTCGTCCTCCACGACGGCCGCCTCAAGGGCGTACGCGAAGGGCGCGAGGCGCTGGGGCGGCCGGGTCGGCTCCACCTCGATCTGCGGCCGCAGCCGTGCCCCGCGCAGCCCGTCCACCGCGGCGCGGAACGGCGGCGGAGCGGTGTCCGCCACCGCCTCCCGCGCGCTGTCCATCTCGTCGGCGCCGTCCGACCGTTGTCCCTGAGCCGCAGCCATGCGGGGAAGATTAAGGGGAACGGCGGGCTCGTGCAGGCACAGACACCCCCGGGCACCCCTCGCGGGATGCGCTCCGCTCTCTCCGGGGTGCCGTTCTCCCGTGGCCTTGGGGGGCGTTTGTCGCGCTTCGCGCTCGTCCTCAAACGCCGGACGGGCTGGTACTGCCTGGCCTGGGTTTGTCGCGCTGCGCGCTTGTCCTCAAACGCCGGACGGGCTGAGATTGCCTGGCCCGGGGTTGTCGCGCTGCGCGCTTGTTCTGGGCGCCGGTGGCTGAGATTGCCTGGCCGGGGGTCTCGCGCCGCGCGCTTGGTCTGGACGGCTTTCAAGCGTGGCTTCGCTCCGTGCGAGACTTTGCGGGTGAGTGTCAATGACGAGGCCACCGGCCAGCAGACCGCGACGTATGACTCCGCCTTTCTGAAGGCGTGCCGGCGTGAGGCCGTGCCGCACACGCCCGTGTGGTTCATGCGGCAGGCCGGGCGCTCCCTGCCGGAGTACCGCAAGGTCCGCGAGGGCACCGCCATGCTGGAGTCCTGCATGCGGCCCGACCTGGTCACGGAGATCACGCTGCAGCCGGTGCGCCGCCACGGCGTCGACGCGGCGATCTACTTCAGCGACATCGTCGTCCCGCTGAAGGCCATCGGCATCGACCTCGACATCAAGCCCGGCGTCGGGCCCGTCGTCGAGCGGCCCATCCGCTCGCGCGCCGACCTCGCGCGGCTGCGCGACCTCACCCCGGACGACGTCTCGTACGTCACCGAGGCCATCGGCATGCTCACGGGCGAGCTCGGCGCGACGCCGCTCATCGGATTCGCCGGTGCGCCGTTCACCCTCGCGAGCTACCTCGTCGAGGGCGGCCCGAGCCGCAACCACGAGCACACCAAGGCGCTCATGTACGGCGACCCGCAGCTGTGGGCCGACCTGCTCGACCGGCTCGCGGAGATCACCAGCGCCTTCCTCAAGGTGCAGATCGAGGCGGGCGCCTCCGCCGTGCAGCTCTTCGACTCCTGGGTGGGCGCCCTCGCGCCCGCCGACTACCGGCGCTCGGTCATGCCCGCGTCGCGGAAGGTCTTCGACGCGGTCGCCTCGTACGGCGTGCCGCGCATCCACTTCGGCGTCGGCACCGGCGAACTGCTCGGGCTGCTCGGCGAGGCCGGAGCCGACGTCGTCGGCGTCGACTGGCGGGTGCCGCTGGACGAGGCCGCCCGCCGCGTCGGCCCCGGCAAGGCGCTCCAGGGCAACCTCGACCCCGCCGTCCTGTTCGCGCCCCGCGAGGCCGTCGAGGCGAAGGCGGACGAGGTGCTCGCCGCCGCCGCGGGCCTGGAGGGCCATGTGTTCAACCTCGGCCACGGCGTCCTGCCCAGCACCGACCCCGACGCCCTGACGCGGCTCGTGGAGCACGTGCACACCCGTACGGCCTCCTGACCTCACACCTCCAGGCGCGGCACCGGCGGGGTGCTCCAGGGGTTGGGGCCCGCCCCCGGCGTCGCGCAGTGCACGCCCGCGCCGCGGCGGCGTGCCGTGCGCGCGGCGAGCGGGGCGAGTGCGGGCGGCACCCCGTAGACCAGGTGACAGAAGCGGTCGGGGGAGTGCCGTGCCGTCCACGGCGGGGCGCTGAACGACCGTAGGTACGTCGTCCAGTGGCCCTCGAAGGTGACGAGCAGGTCGGCGGCGCGCGCGTAGCCCGGTGCCGGGTGCGTGCCCGGGTTCAGGACCACCGGGGCCGCCCCGCGGCCCCGCGCGCACCGCACCAGGCGCTTGCAGTGGCGCAGCTCGCGGCGGCCGGGCGCGACCCGGTCGAAGAAGCAGCCGTCGACCCGGTACCAGGCGAGGTGCCGGTCGAGGTCGGCGGCGGCCTCGCGGACCGCGCGCTCGCCGTACGCCGTGTCGACGTACCCAAGGACCGGCACCCCGGCCGCGCGCAGCTCGCGCGCGGCCGAGGCGAACGCCGGGTCGGGGGCCGCGCCGGGACCGTCGGCGGCGTTGAGCACCACGCCGTACAGCCGGGGCGCGGCCCTGACGAGCGCCCGCCAGGCCGCGGGGTCCACGGCCGGGTGGACGTACAGCGGCACGAGCAGCGTGCTCACGGCCCCTCCACGGGGGCCTCCCGGCGCGCGGCGGCGGGCGCGCCGTCCGCGGCCCACAGCGCGTCAACGGCGTCCGCGAGGGAGTGCGCGGGCCGCCAGCCGAGCGCGCGGGCGGCGGCCGTGACGTCGGCGCACTGCCAGGGCACCGCGGCGGAGCGGCCGACGGCGGGCAGCGACTCCTCGACCCGGCCCCGGAAGCCCGCCGCGCGCACCAGGGCGTGCACCAGGTCGCGCACGGCGACGGCCCGGCCGCCGCCCACGTTGAGCAGCCGCGGCACCGGGGCGGGCGCGGTCACGGTGAGCGCCACGGCCGCCGCCACGTCCCGCACGTCGACGAAGTCCCGGTACGCGGACAGATCGCCCACGCGGACCGTGGCGTGCGGCGACACGCCCACCGCGCGCCGCAGTTCGGCCGTGAGCCGCCCCGGCAGGCTCGCGGTGGGGGCGCCCGGGCCCACCGGGTTCGTCACCCGGAGGACCACCGCGTCCAGGCCGGACGAAAGGACCGCCAGGGAGCCCGCCAGCTTGCTGGCGCCGTACGGAGCCACCGGGTGGGCGTGGGCGTCCTCGCCGGTGGGCTCGCCGCGCGGCTGCGGGCCGTACTCGGCGGCCGAGCCCAGGTGCACCAGGCGCGCCCCCGGGGCCGCCGCGCGCAGCGCCTCGCACAGCGCCGCGGGGCCGCGGGAGTTGACCTCCGTCAGGGTCAGGGCGGTGCCGCCGACCGCGCCCGCGCAGTTCACCACGGCGTCGGGCGCGGACCGCGCGAGCAGCTCCGCCAGGCCGCCGGGCGTGGCCGTGGCGAGGTCGCAGCGCAGGTCGGCGCCCGGCGTCCGGCCGCCGGTGAGCAGCCGCGCGCGGGGCAGGGCGCGCAGCCGCCCGGCGACGTGCCCGCCCAGGTATCCGCTCGCGCCGAGGACGAGGATCCGCATGGCTGCCTCACGCTCCCTTGAGCAGCAGGGCGCGGTGCGTGGTGAACTCGGCGTTCGCGCGGTCGTAGTCGTCCGGGCGGCCGATGTCGAGCCAGTAGCCGTCGAACTCGTAGGCGTGCGGCGGGTTCCCGGCCTTCAGCAGGTCGAGGACCAGCTCGTCGAAGCCGAGCGGCAGGCCCGGCGTGTAGGGGGCGAGGGTGTCGCGGGAGACGCCGTAGACCCCCATGGAGACGCGGTAGTCCACGCTCGGCTTCTCGGTGAACGCGACCACGCGTCTGTCCTCGGTGGTGAGCACCCCGAAGTCGATGCGCACCTCGCGCGGGTACGTCGCTATGGTCAGCGGCCCCTTCGACTCCTGGTGGCGGCGCAGCACGTCCGCGTAGTCGAGGTCGGTGAGGATGTCGCCGTTCAGGACGAGGAAGCGCTCGGGCAGCCTGTCCATGATCGTCAGGAGCGGGCCCATGGTGCCCAGCGGGCTGTCCTCGGTGGAGTAGCCGACGCCGAGCCCCCAGCGGGAGCCGTCGCCGACGTAGGCGCGGATGATGTGGCCGAGGTGGCCGATGGCGAGGGTGCAGCTGGTGAACCCGGCGGCCGCGAGCTGGCGAAGGACGATCTCCAGGATCGCGTGCTGGTCGCCGATCGGGACCAGCGGCTTGGGCAGCGCGGTGGTGTACGGGCGGAGCCGGACGCCCTTGCCTCCGGCGAGGATGACTGCGTGCATGGGGAGCTCCCCTGTGACTGGGTGTCAGATGTTGTAGACGTCCGTCTTGTAGCGGGCCAGGTTGGCCGGGTCGCGGAAGAACGCGACCGTGCGGGCGAGGCCTTCCTCCAGGGAGTGGACCGGGGCCCAGCCGGTGGCCTGCCGCAGCCGGGTGGCGTCCGCGACCAGGCGCATGACCTCGGAGGCCGCGGGCCGGACGCGGCGCTTGTCCTCGGTGATCTCCAGGTCGGCGGCCATCACCTTGCCGATGAGGCGCACCAGGTCGCCGACGGAGATCTCGCCGCCCGTACCGGCGTTGAGGGTGCGCCCGACGACGGCGTCCCCGGGCGCGGTGCCCACGGCCAGGAAGGCGCGGGCGGTGTCCTTGACGAACGTGAAGTCCCGGGTGGGGCGCGGATCGCCGAGCGTGATCGTGCGCGACCCCGCCGCGACCTGGCCGATGACGGCCGGGATGACGGCCCGCATGGACTGGCGCGGGCCGAAGGTGTTGAACGGTCTGAGCGTGACCACGGGCGTGCCGAAGCTCGCGTGGTAGCTGTCGGCGAGCCGGTCGCCGCCCGCCTTCGAAGCGGCGTACGGGGACTGGGTGTTGATCGGGTGGTCCTCGGTGATCGGCACGGTCTGGGCGGTGCCGTACGTCTCGCTGGTGGAGGTGTGCACCAGGCGCGGGACCTCGGCGTGCCGCACGGCTTCGAGGACGTTGAGGGTGCCGGTGACGTTGGTGTCGACGTAGGAGTGCGGCGCTTGGTACGAGTACGGGATCGCGATCAGGGCGGCCAGGTGGTAGACGGTCTCGGCGTCGGCGACGAGCGCCCGGACCGAGCCCGGGTCGCGCACGTCGCCGAGGACGACCTCCACCTCGGCGAGCACGTCGGCGGGCAGGGCCTCCAGCCAGCCGTACGACGAGAAGGAGTTGTACTGGACCATCGCGCGCACGCGGTGGCCCGCGGCGACGAGCTCTTCGGTGAGGTGGGAGCCGATGAAGCCCTCGGCCCCGGTGACGGCGGCGAGCGGAGCGGACGTCATGTGATCTCCAGGCGGTCGTGGGTGGTTCAGAGGTGGGCGGTGGGGCGGCCCAAGTGGCCGACGGCGGCGCCGAGCAGGGCCACCGACGCGCCCGAACAGCCCAGGAGCTGGGCGGTGTCCGGCGGCAGCTGGGTCAGACGGGGCAGCGCCACGGCGGTGACCGCGGCGCCCAGACAGAGCGCGGCGGACGGCCAGGCCGCGCCGAACGCCTGGAGCAGCAGCGCCGTCCACAGGGCGGCGCCCAGGGCGAGCAGCGGCGCGGGCGGCCCGTCGAGCAGCGGGGCGGCCACGGCGAGGGCGGCGAGGTAGGCCGCCACGCACAGGCCGAGCGCGCGGGCGGACCGCAGCCGGAAGCCCAGCGGCGTGGCGGAGGCCCGCAGCGCGGCCACGGCGAGCCCTCGGTAGCGGTACAGCAGCCACTCGGCGGGGCCCATGCTCAGGGTCAGCACGATGACGGCGTACGGGTCCCGCTGGCCCGCGACCGTCGCGAGGGTTCCCGCCGCCAGGCCGAACAGGCCGTAGGGCAGCGAGCGCGCGAGGCGCGGCGCGGGCCCGGGCGCCGGGTCGGCGCGCAGCGCGGCCCGCAGCGCGCGCCCCGCCGCGCCCGCCGCGAGCAGCACGGTGAGCGCGGGCAGCGCCAGGCGCAGCGCCCAGGGCGGCTGCCACCAGGGCAGCGCCGCCGCGCCCGCCACGACGGGGGCGAGCGCGGCGGCGAGCGGCATCTCACCGCCGAGCACGAGCAGCACCCCGGCGGCCGCGAGGTAGCAGGACTGCCCGGCGGCGAACACGGCGGCGGCCCCGGGACCCGCCACGGCGAGCCCCGCGAGGCAGGCGAGGGCGACGCCGGGCGGGGCCCCGCGCAGCAGGGCGCGCGCGGCCTCGTGGCGCCCCGCGGCGAGCCGTACGTACGCCCGGTGGCTGAGCGCCTGCGACCAGGCCCACGACACCAGCGCGGCGGCGATCAGACCGTGCGGGCCCGCCGCGCCCCAGGCGCCCGCGGCAAGGAGATAGGCGACGCCCGGCAGCGCGAACAGCAGCCCGCGCAGCGCGCACCGGGCGTGGTCGGGCCGCCACGGGTCGGGTGGCGGCGGCGGCTCGGGCTGGCCGCGCGGCACCCGCCGGTACAGCGCGTCGGCGAGCGAGAACAGGTCCGGGTGCCCGTACGCCTCCTGGACGCGGTCGGCGGTCATGCCCCGCGACTCCAGGACCGCGGCGACCTCATAGGGGTGCACGGCGGTCTCGACGGCATCGGCCAGCTCGACGGCGAGCGCGTCGACGGGGTCGTCGGGGCGGGCCGGGCGCAGGTCGGGGCGTGGGTTCCGGGGGCGGGCCCCGTCCGGCGCGGCGGGCGCCCCGCCGTCGTCGGGCACCGCCCAGGACGGGCGTCGGCGCCGGGCGGACGGCTGGCCGTGGGTTCCGGCCCTGCGGCCGGGTGGCGTGGGGGTGGGCCGGGGTATTGGGCGGTGTCGGGTGGCTGTGGCTGTGGGTCCGGTCGTGCCGTCGTGTGGTGTGGGGCCGTGTCTTGGGTGGGCGTCGGGCGGTGCCCAGGAGAGTGGGCGCCGCGCCGCGAGTGCGTCGTGGCCGTCTTCGTGTGGTGGCAGGGCTGTGGGGCCGCTCATGTGGCGGCCTCGCTTTCGGTGGGGGGTGGTGGTGTGGGGGTGGGGCGGGGTGTTGGGCGGTGTCGGGTGGCTGTGGGTCCGGCCCTGCGGCTGCGTGGTGCGGGGCCGCGCCTGGGGAGGTCGCCGGGCGGTGCCCAAGGTGGTGGGTGCCGCTGTGTGAGTGCGTCGTGGCCGTCTTCGCGGGGCGGCAGGGCGTTGGGGCCGCTCATGTGGCGGCCTCGCTTTCGGTGGGGGGTGGTGGTGTGGGGGTGGGCCGAGGCGCCGGAGTGTCGGGAGGTGTCGTCGGGGCGGCTGATGTCACCTGGCGCTGGGCGTCTGGGGGGTGGGTCCCGCCGGGTCGGGGCGTGGCGGCGTCGTCGGGTGCCGCCCAGGGCGGGCGGCGGGCGGGTGGTTGGTCTTGGGCGCGGGTCCTGGCCCTGCGGGTGGGTGGTGTGGGGCCGTGTCTGGGGTGGTTGGTGGGCAGTGCCCAGGGCGGTGGGTGGTGCCGCGTGAGTGCGGCGTGGCTGTTCTCGTGTGGTGGTAGGGGTGTGGGGCCGCTCATGGGGCCGCCTCGCTGTCGGTGGGGGGCCGTCGGGGCGGCCGGTGCCACCTGGCGCTGGGCTTTTTGGGGCGCCGGGTCGGGGCGTGGTGGCGGCGTCGGGCGCGGCCCAGGACGGGTGGCTGGCCGTGGCCGCGGGTTCCGGCCCTGCGGCCGTGTGGCGCGGGGGCACCTCCCGGGGTGGTTGGCGGGCAGTGCGCAGGGCGGTGGGTGGTGCTCTGGGGGCCCGTTCTCGTGGGGTGGCGGGGCTGGGTCGCTCATCCGGCGGCCTCGCCTTCGGTGCGGGGGGCCGGATTGGCCGGTGACCGGGTGGGGAGCGGGGGTTCGTGGGTGTCGTGGAGGGGTGGGGTGCGGGCCGTGGACAGCTCGCGGTAGATCTCCCGGAACGCCTCCACCGTCTGGCGCAGGGTGAACTGCTCGATGACGCGGAGCCGGGCGGCCTCGCCCATCGCGGCCCGGCGCGCGGGGTCGAGGAGCAGGGTGACGGCCGCCTCGGCCATGGCCTCCGGGGAGCGCGGCGGCACCACGAGCCCGGCGTCGCCCACGGCCTCGCGGACCCCGCCGACGTCCGTGGAGACCGTGGCGCGCCCGCACGACATCGCCTCGATCAGGGTGAAGGGGAAGCCCTCGCTGATGCTGGACAGCATGACCACGCTGCCCGCCGCGTAGGCGTCCTTGATGTGCTCGACGCGGCCCTCGAAGACCACCGCGGCACCGTGCCCGAGGGACGCGGCGAGGGCCTCGCAGCGCTCCCGGTAGGCCTCGCCGCCGCGCGGGGTGCCGCCGAAGAGGCGCAGTCGCGCCTCGGGCACCCGCTTCTTGACCAGGGCGAAGGACCGGATCAGCGTCTCCAGGTCCTTGATCGGGTCGACGCGCCCGGCCCAGCTCAGGGTGGGCGCTCCGGGCTCCGGGCCCGCGGGCGGGAACGCCTCGGGGTCCACGCCGTTGTAGACGGTGCGGATCAGCGCGGGGTCGGCGCCGCCGCGCTCCTCCCAGAGCCGGTTGTAGCGGTTGCCCGGCGTGATCAGCGCGGCGCCGCGGTAGGACTCCTCGGCGAGCAGCCGGAAGAACCCGAGCAGCACCGCTTTCACCGGCCAGGGGTAGGGGCCCGTGCGGTAGCCCAGGTAGCGCTCGCGCAGATACACGCCGTGCTCGGTCAGCAGCAGTGGCACCCCGTGCTCGTGACGGGCAATCAGGCCGGGCAGCGCCGCGATGCCGCCGCTCACCGCGTGGGCCACGCCGTGTTCGGGCGGACGCGCCGCGAGCGGGCGCAGCGCGTGCTCCAGCAGGCCCGTCGCCGTGACGGCGTCGTGCAGGCTGGGCCGGGCCCCGGCGACCGCGAGTCCGGGCGCCCGCCACACCGAGGCGAGCGCGGCGACCGCGCGGTGCGAGCGCAGCACCGGGCCGAGGGCTCCGGCCCTGGCGTGCGCGGCCAGCTCGTACAGGGCAGGGGCGAAGCCGTGCTCGGCGGCCGGGTCGAGCAGCGTGGCGAGGAACTCCTCGTAGGTGGCCAGGAGTTGGCGCCGGGTACGGGCGCGGGGCGCGCGGCCGGGCGGGGCCGGGGCCCACAGGGGCAGGCAGACCGGCGCGGTCACGTGCGGCGGCAGCTCCCAGGCGAGGGCCTCGCACCCGGTGCCGGTGACCGCGATGACGTCGAAGTCGACGTCGGGCATACCCCGTACCAGCTGGTCGCACCAGACGCTGACGCCGCCGTGGCTGTGCGGGTAGGTGCCCTCGGTCAGCAGGGTGACGCGGGGGCGGGCGGGGGGTGCGGGCAACGGCACCGTCGCGGACGGCGTGGGCATGGGTGGGGCTCCCCGAGGACGTTGCGCGGGGCGGGCGGCGAGGTGCCGGAGGTGGGGGACGCGCCGCGTCGCCTGGGTGCGAGAGGGGTGGGGGGTGAGTCGGAGTGAGTGGGGGAGGGGGCTCCCCGTCGTTCCCGCCGCGCGGGCGGGAGCGACGGCCCCCGTTGGCCCCGGCGCGCGCTGGTTCAGCGGCCGGCCGGGAGGGGCGCGGGGGTGTGACCCGCGGCCCCCGGCGGCACGTGCCGCGCCGCGCCGGGCGGCACGGGGAGCCGTGGGGCGGCGGTGTCGGCCTTCGGGGCCCCACCGGGCGGACCGCTCGCCGGACCGCTCGCCGCAGGCGCCGACGGCAGCGTGAGCGTGACGCGGTCCTGGAGCGGATCGGGGGAGACCCAGCCCGAGGATCTGCCCGCGTAGGGCGCCCCGAACGCGTCATCGCCGGTGGGGAGCTGCCGCCGGGTCCCGGCGGGCATGGTGGCCGTCGCCGCCACGCCCGGCGGCGCCTGCACGGTCACGGTGTCGCCGACGCGGTACGCGGTGACGCGGCCCGCGTCGAGGGCGGCGTCCCAGGCGGCGCGGGAGCGCAGTTCGGCGCCGATGTCGGCCATCCGCAGGGTGACCAGGGGCGCGGACGGCGCGAACAGCGACGCGTACGCGTCGAGCACGCGGTCGAGGACCGGATAGGCGATGCGGTCCTCGGCGAGGTTCGACTGGTGGACGAAGTGCGGGCGCGGATCGCCCGAGAGGACGTGTCCGAGGGCGATCGACGCCTCCACGGGCACGATGTGGTCGGCGTACCCGGTCGTGAGGTCCAGGGGCTTGTCCAGACACGTCGTGACCGGCGAGCTCTCGCACAGGCCGCTGCCGCCGTCGGCCTTGCGCGTGTAGATCCAGTTGTACTCGTCGACCTGCTCGGCCACGCGGCCCGCGTTGTAGAAGACGTTCATCGGGTAGCGGGGCACGGTCAGGGCCGGGCCGACCTGGCGCTGTCCTGGCTCGCGCGAGTGGTCCGAGCCGAGCCAGCCCACGCCGTTGTCGCGCAGCGCCGGTGCCAGGTTCGGGTTGTCGTCGGGCTGCTGCGGAAGCACCCTCAGGCCGGAGTGCTCGCCCGTCACCAACTCCTCGTCGTCCAGCGGGAGACCGTTGTCCCAGCCCCACGCGCTGTTGTCGGCGATCTGCTCGTCGATGTCGGTGCGGGACACATAGCGGGTGGTGCCGTCGGGGTTCCGCGCGCACTTCCAGGGCACCTGCGCGGTGTCCTGGACGCAGCCGAGGAACGGGTGGTCGTACGTATGGTTGAGCCAGCGGAAGGAGTCCGGCTCGTCGACGAGCGCGTCCGCGAGCGGGTCCTCGCCGTCGTTCTCGTCGCGGAACAGTTCGCTGCCGCCGCCGTTGTAGGCCAGGTCGAGGGGCAGGCCGCGGTCCTTGGACCAGGCGGCGGCGCGGGCGGCGTCCGCGGGCGCCATCCGGATGCCGTCCCGGGTGCCCTGGCCGGGCTCGCAGTCGACGTCGCCGGGCGTGCAGTTGAGCACGGGGTCCCAGCGGTCGTCGGAGCCGAACACGTCGTCCACGTGCACGGAGAAGTGCTGGCGCGACGAGCCGAGGCGCACCCCGCGCGTCATCCAGTCGACGACGCCGCGCGCGAGCAGCGCGAACTGCCGCTGGTGCCGGTTGTACACGAACGTCACGACCAGCTGGCGCCGTCCGTCGCCGCGGTACTCGCCGACGAGCGCGCCGCGCCCGGAGCCGCCCGGGATCGCCGCGTCCACGTACGGGGTGAAGTCGGCGCCCGGCGCTGGCTTCGCCAGATGGCCGTAACTCTCGGTCACCGTGGGCGAGTTGTCCTCGAAGGGCACGGCCCCGGCGAGATAGCCGAACGGTCCCGCCCTGCCCTCGGCGGTGACCTCGGCGCGGGTGCCGTCGAGGGGGCCGCTGTACTCCGGGGTGTTCAGGCCCGTCTGGGGGCGGGCGTAGGTGTAGGCGTCCACCTGCGGGATGTCGTACGTCCGCGCGTAGGCGGCGAGCGCGGCGAACTCCGCCGAGCCGGACCCGAACGGGTTGTCGTCGGGCAGCACGACGGCCTGGAACCTGGCGCGCGGCCTGCCGTCCACGGTGTCCGCGAGGAAGCCCGCGTCGATTGCGGGACGGCCGCTCTGGCGCAGGTCGACGGTGGTGAACGGGGTGCCTGCGGCCGTGAGTTCGGCGGCGATCGCCGCGGTGGCGGGACCTCCGTCGGTCACGACCAGGACGCGTAGGTCGATCCGGGGCTGCCCCGCCGCCACCGCCGGTCGGGCGGGCAGCGAGAGCGCGATGAGCAGAGCGCCGGCCCCGAGTGCCGCCGCTCGAGTGGTGCGGTTCATTCTGGTCGCGGTCCCCTCCACGGTCGGTTCCGCGGCGAGGGAACGCACCGCAGGGCTCGCCCCCCAACGGCCCGTGTACACGTCGCGGTGCGTGCCCGTGCCGCTCTGACGCGTCACATGGTGCGACTCGCCTGGGGGTGCCGCGCCGATTCCGCGAGATCTGGCGGAAAAGAACGGGGAACTCCTGAGGCCCGCGACAGGGGGTGTGCGGGTGGGGTGGGGAGCCGTGGATCGTTGACGCCTGCACCGTCTTCGGGAACGCGTGGCCGCTCACGGGGGTTCGCCCTGCCTCGCCACCGAAGTACTTGGCGTCTGCACCGGTGGGGCGTGCGCCCGGCGTGTTCGCGCCCCGTCGATCGGCGCTCCGCGCCTCGTCCTCAATCGCCGGACGGGCTCGAACTGTCGCGCTGACGCGCTCGTCCTCAAACGCCGGACGGGCTTGGATCGTCGTGCTGGCGCGTTCGTCTTCAAGCGCCGGACGGGCTGACTGCGCACGGCCGTGGCTGAGGCAGTTCTAGCCCGTCCGGCGTTTGAGGACGAGCCGCGGAGCGGCGATCGAACCGGTCAGACGCCCACCGCGCGGACCGCCTTGCGGGCCGCGACCAGGACCGGGTCCCAGACCGGGGAGAACGGCGGGGCGTAGCCGAGGTCCAGGGCCGTCATCTGCTCCACCGTCAGGCGCGCCGTCAGCGCGACCGCCGCGACGTCGACGCGCTTGGCGGCCCCCTCACGGCCCACGATCTGCACCCCGAGCAGCCGCCCCGTGCGCCGCTCCGCCAGCATCTTCACCGTCATCAGGGCCGCCCCGGGGTAGTACCCGGCCCGGCTGGTGGACTCGATCGTCACCGCCTCGTACCGCAGCCCCGCCGCCCGCGCGTCCTTCTCCCGCAGCCCGGTGCGCGCGATCTCCAGGTCGCACACCTTGCTCACGGCCGTGCCCACCACGCCCGGGAACGTCGCGTAACCCCCGCCCACGTTCGAGCCGATGACCTGGCCGTGCTTGTTGGCGTGCGTGCCGAGCGCGATGTGCCGCGTCTGCCCCGACACCAGGTCGAGGACCTCCACGCAGTCGCCGCCCGCCCAGATCGCCCCGTCCGCGAGGGGGCCGCGCACCCGCATCGCCAGGTCGGTGAGCAGCCCGCCGTGCTCGCCGAGCGGAAGGCCCGCGGCCCGCGCGAGCCCCGTCTCGGGCCGGACGCCGATCCCGAGCACCACGACGTCCGCCGGGTACTCGGCGTCCTCGGTGGCCACCGCCCGCACCCGCCCGTCCTCGCCCGTGAGGATCTTGGTGACCTCGGCGTCGTTCACCATCGCGATGCCCAGGCCCGTCATCGCGTCCCCGACGAGCCGCCCCATGTCCGCGTCGAGCGTGGACATCGGCTGCTCGCCGCGGTTGACCACCGTGACCTCATAGCCGCGGCGCAGCAGCGCCTCCGCCATCTCCACGCCGATGTAGCCCGCGCCGATCACCACGGCACGGCGGCCCTCGGTGCCCGCGAGGGTGTCAAGGAGGGCCTGGCCGTCGTCCAGCGTCTGCACCCCGTGCACGCCCGGCGCGTCGATGCCGGGCAGCGGCGGCCGCAGCGGCCGCGCGCCGGTGGCGATCACGAGCTTGTCGTACGCCGTCCACTCCTCGGCGCCCGAGGCGAGGTCCCGGGAGCGCACCCGGCGCCCGGCCGGGTCGATCTCCGTCACCTCTGTTCGCATCCGCAGATCGATCGCGCGGGCCCGGTGCTCTTCGGGCGTCCGCGCGATCAGGTCGTCGCGCTCGGACACCTCGCCGCCGACCCAGTAGGGGATGCCGCACGCCGAGAAGGAGGTGAAGGAGCCGCGCTCGAACGCGACGATCTCCAGTTCGCCGGGCGCCTTGAGCCTGCGTGCCTGTGACGCGGCGGACATGCCCGCCGCGTCGCCTCCGATGACCACCAGTCGTTCGCTCATGCGTCCCACGCTACGTCGCCGGTCAACGGCCCAGGAGCACGGGCGCGTTGCCCGACGCCCACCCCCGTGGCGTCGGACAACGCACCCCACCGGAACGGTCAGTCACCGTCCGGAGTGTGAGGGGCCGCGGGGGCCCGCTGGGGCGGCGCGGGCACCGGAGCGGCCTCAGGCGCGGCCGACGGCGCCGCCGCCCGGCCCGCGCCCGGCCGCCGCGTCCGCCCCCAGCGCAGCCACGCGAAGGCGAGGACCGCCGCGCCCGCCACGAACGGCAGCGCCGCGCCCAGCGCCACCGACACCCAGCGCAGCATCGTCACGAACGCGTCCCAGCCGCCGCTCGCCGCGTCCACGAACGTCGGCTCGTCGCCCCCGCCGTCGCCCCCGCCCCCGCCCGAGGGGGACTCGGTCAGCGTGAGCGTGATCGTCGCGAGCGCCGTGCGGTCCTTGAGCGAGGCCTGCCGCGCGAGCAGCGCCTCCAGGTCCGCCTGACGCGTGCTCAGCTCGCCCTCCAGGGACACGATGTCGCTGATCTTCGTGGCCTTGTCCATCAGGACCCGCACCCGCGCCACGCTCGCCCGCTGCGTCTTGATCCGGCTCTCGACGTCGACGACCTCCTCGGTGACGTCCTCGGCCTTGGCGCTGCGCTCCACGAGCCTGCCGGTGCCCTCCAGGTCGTCGAGGACCCCCTCGTACCGCTCCTGCGGGACGCGCAGCACCACCCGCGAGCGCTCCCGGCCGCGCCCGTCGCGGTCCGTGGTCTCGTCGCCGACCAGGCCGTCCGCCTCCTCGGCCGCCGCGCGCGCCCGCTCAAGGGCCTTCGGCACGTCCTTGACGCGCACGGTCAGCGTCACGGTGCGGATGACGTGCGGGCCCTCGGGCCGGAAGTCCTTGGGCGGCCGCTTGGCCTTGCCGCCCGCCTGCCCGCCCTCGCGCGCGGCGCCCTCGTCGCCCTGGGCCACGTCCGCGCCGCTGTCACCGGCCGCCGCCCGCTCGGGCCGGGCCGCGCCCTTGCCGCCGCCGTCGTCGCTCCCGCCCCCGCCGCACCCCGCGAGCGCGAGCGCGCCCGCGAGCAGCGCGACGGCAAGGGCCCGCGCGCCCCCGCCCCGCGCCGTCTTCTTCGATGCCCCGCCCGTCCCCATCCCGTACCCCCGAGCTCGTCGTGGCTGTGCCCCTACGACGGCCGAGGCGCCCGTCTCGTTCGGCCCCGACGGTTCCGAAGCGGTTCCGGCGAGGTCACGGGCGGGACTCGGCCCGGCGGGACACCGCCGCCCGGGCCGCGGGGCCGTCTGAGACAGTGGGGGCATGCGCGCAGCGGACACCCATACAGGTCAGGGGCACGGCGGACAGCGGACCCGGGTCGTGGTCGTGGGCGGCGGCATCGCCGGACTCGCCGCCGCGCACCGGGCGCTCGAAACGGGCGCCCGCGTGACCGTCCTGGAGGCCTCCGGCCGCGTCGGCGGCAAGCTCCTGCCCGGCGAGATCGAGGGCGCCCGCGTCGACCTCGGCGCCGAGTCGATGCTGGCGCGCCGCCCCGAGGCGGTCACCCTCGCCCGCGAAGTGGGCCTCGCCGACGCGCTCCAGGCGCCCGCCACGGCGAGCGCATCGCTGTGGACGCGCGGCGCCCTGCGCCCCATGCCCAAGGGCCATGTGATGGGCGTGCCCGGCGACCCGTCGGCGCTCGCCGACGTGGTGTCCGATGAGGGCATCGCGCGCATCGCGCGGGACGCGGAGCTGCCGCCCACCGACGTCGGCGAGGACATCGCCGTCGGGGAGTACGTGGCGGCGCGCGTCGGCCGCGAGGTCGTCGACCGCCTGGTGGAGCCGCTGCTCGGCGGGGTGTACGCCGGGGACGCCTACCGCCTGTCGCTGCGCATGGCCGTGCCCCAGCTGTACGAAGCCGCCCGCGCCCACGCCTCCCTGCTCGACGGGGTGCGCGCGCTCCAGGAGCAGGCCGCCGCGCGGCAGCGGACGGGCCCGGTGTTCATGGGCATCGAGGGCGGCGTGGGCCGGCTGCCGCTGGCCGTCGCGGACTCCGTGCGCGCCCGCGGCGGCGAGATCCTCCTGAACAGCCCCGTGCACGGCCTGCGCCACGCGGGAGCCGACGGCTGGGAGGTGCTCGTCGACGACGCCCTGATCGAGGCGGACGCCGTGGTGCTCGCCGTACCGGCCCCGCACGCGGCCCGGCTCCTGGGCGACGCCGCCCCCGCGGCCGCCGCCGAGCTGCGCGCCGTCGAGTACGCCTCCATGGCCCTGATGACCCTCGCCTACCGGCGCGCCGACGTGGACCTGCCCGAGGGCAGCGGCTTCCTCGTGCCGCCCGTGGACGGCCACACCATCAAGGCGTCCACGTTCGCCTCCCAGAAATGGGGCTGGATCGCCGCCGAGAACCCCGGCCTGTGCGTCCTGCGCACCTCGGTGGGGCGCCACGGCGAGGAGAAGGAATTGGAGCGTGACGACAGCGAGCTGATCGACGTCTCGCGCGCGGACCTGCGCGCCGCCGTCGGCCTCACGGCCCGGCCCGTCGCCGCCCGCGTCACCCGCTGGCACGACGGACTGCCCCAGTACCCCGTCGGCCACCACGCGCGCGTGGCCCGCGTCCGCGCACACGTGGGGCGCCTGCCCGGCCTCGCGGTGTGCGGGGCCGCGTACGACGGCGTGGGCATCCCCGCCTGCGTGGCCAGCGCGTACGCGGCGGTCGACCAGCTGGCGGGGGACCTCGCGGGCGTCGCGGAGCTCACCGCCCACCCGGTGCGGAGCCTGCACGGCGGCGCGGGAGAATAGCCCCATGAGTGACGACGCCCCCGCCAAGATCCCCAACGCGGGCAAGAAGGCCAAGGACCTCAACGAGGTCATCCGCTACACGCTGTGGTCGGTCTTCAAGCTCCGCGACGCCCTTCCCGAGAGCCGCCTCGGCTACGCGGACGAAGTCCAGGAGCTGTTCGACAAACTCGCGTCCCAGGACGTCACGGTCCGTGGCGTCTACGACGTGTCCGGGCTCCGGGCCGACGCCGACGTCATGATCTGGTGGCACGCGGAGACCAGCGACGAGCTCCAGACCGCGTACAACCTCTTCCGCCGCACCAAGCTCGGCCGCGCCCTGGAGCCGGTGTGGTCGAACATGGCGCTGCACCGCCCCGCCGAGTTCAACAAGTCGCACATCCCGGCGTTCCTCGCCGACGAGACGCCCCGGAACTACGTGAGCGTCTACCCCTTCGTGCGCTCCTACGACTGGTACCTGCTGCCCGACGAGGACCGCCGCCGCATGCTCGCCGACCACGGCAAGATGGCCCGCGGCTACCCGGACGTGCGCGCCAACACCGTCGCCTCCTTCTCGCTCGGCGACTACGAGTGGCTGCTCGCCTTCGAGGCCGACGAGCTGTACCGCATCGTCGACCTCATGCGCCACCTGCGCGCTTCCGAGGCCCGGATGCACGTACGTGAGGAAGTGCCGTTCTACACCGGCCGCCGCAAGTCCGTCGCGGACCTCGTGGACGGCCTCGCCTAGGACCGCGCGACCGCCGCGCCCCGGCCCGGGGCGCGGCGGCTCAGCGGCTCAGCGGCGCGGCAGGGCCGCCCGGGGCCAGACCCCGGCCCGCTCGGCCGGGGCCGCCGCCCGCGCGCCCGACAGGGGACCTGGCTCCGGGTGCGGGCCGCACTCGGCGTCCGCGTCCGGCAGCCGCCCCTCCAGCAGGTACGCGTCCATGTGGGCGTTCACGCAGGCGTTCGGGCCGCCCGCGATGCCGTGGGTGCCCGCGCCGCGCTCGGTCACCAGGACCGAGCCGCCGAGCCGGTCGCGCAGTTCAAGGGCGCCCGCGTACGGCGTCGCCGCGTCCCGTTCGGCGGCCAGGATCAGCGTCGGCGGCAGCGCGGTCGCCGGTGCCCACACGTCCACCGGCTCCTGCCGGGGCGCGGGCCAGTAGGCGCACGGCAGGTTCATCCAGGCGTTGTCCCACGTCTCGAACGGGGCTTCACGCGCCAGGTCGGTGTTGTCGTGGTCCCACACCCGGAAGTCGGTGGGCCAGGCGGCGTCGTTGCACTGGACCGCGGTGTACACGGCGTTGCCGTTCTCGTCCTCGGCGGCCGCCGCGGGCCGCGGCCCGGCCTGCTCGACGAGCGGCCGCGGATTGCCCTTGAGGAACTGCGACAGGGCCGTGGCCCGCATCGGCCAGTAGTCGTCGTAGTACCCGGCCTGCAGGAACGCCGAGTGCAGCTGGTCGGAGCCGACCGTGCCGCCCGCGGGCTTCCGCGTCACCGCCGCCCGCACCTTCTCGTACGCGCGCAGCACGTCCTCGGGCGTCGTGCCCAGGCGGTACGTCTTGTCGTGCTTGGCCACCCAGGCGCGGAAGTCCGCCCAGCGCCGCTCGAAGGCGGCGGACTGGTCGAGGTTGTTGGCGTACCAGATCTGGTCCGGGTCCGGGTTGACGGCCGAGTCGAAGACCATGCGGCGCACGTGCGTCGGGAACAGCGTCGCGTACACGGCGCCGAAGTAGGTGCCGTACGAGGCGCCCATGTACGTGAGCTTCTCCTCGCCGAGGGCGGCGCGCAGGACGTCCAGGTCGCGGGCGTTGTTCAGGGTGGTGTAGTGCCGCAGCGCGTCCCCGGTCCGCTCGGCGCAGCCGCGCGCGTAGGCCTTCGCCCGCTCGACGCGCTCGGCCTTGTCGGCGGCGTCAGGGACGACCGGCGACTGCGTGGGCGCCTTCGTGAATTCCTTGGGGTCCTGGCAGGACAGCGGCGCGGAGCGGCCGACGCCGCGCGGGGCGTAGCCGATGAGGTCGTAGGCGGCCGCCAGGCGCTGGAACTCCGGCAGGCCCCGCACCAGCGGGAAGTACATGCCGGACGCGCCGGGTCCGCCCGGGTTGAAGACCAGCGAGCCCTGCCGCGCGACCTCGTGCCCGCCGTGGCGGCCGCTCGCCTCGGCGCGGCTGACGGTCAGGGAGATCCGCTCGCCGTCGGGGCGGGCGTAGTCGAGCGGGACGGTGACGGTGCCGCAGCGCACCGACGGCGGCAGGCCCTCCGCGGCGGGACAGGCGCCGAAGCGGATCCCGGCGGCCGCGGCGCGCGCGGCGGCGACGGCGGTGCCGTGCGCCTCGGGGACGGGGGACGTCTTCGAGCTGGTGGAGGCGGCGGGGGAGCCGTCCGCGGGGGCGGCGACGAGGGCGGTCAGGACCAGGGATCCGGCGGTGGCGTACAGGGCGGCGGCTACGGCTCTCATCGCTGTGGGGTGTCCCTTTCGTGCGGCTCAGGGCCGGGGGTGACGCGCGCAGGCGCGGTCAGATGTGATGAAAGGGATGATTCGCCCGTGGTCTCGCCAGGTAAAGCACCGGCCCGCCGGTGTCGGCTCAATGACCCCCTTGGCCTGTCTCGTGGCCCGTCTCGCGGTGGCCGTCCAGGTTCGGGTCCCGGTGCGAGAGCGCGGCCCGCAGGCCCGGGTCGTTGAGCGCGCGGACGCCGCGCACGGCCACGGCGGTCAGTCCGTCGCGCGAGGGCAGCGCGCCGAGCAGCCGCTGCCCGGCGGGCGAGGCCCAGCGCGTGACCGGGACCTCGAAGCGGGCGATGGCCAGGCAGCTCAGGGTCAGCACGAGCGGCAGCGCGAACCAGGCGGCCACCGGCAGGCCGCCGCCGCGCGCCTGCCCGGGAAGGAGCGTCGCGCAGCCGCCGAGCACCGCCACGGCGGCCGCCGCGGCCCGCACCTGCCGGGCTGCGCCCGCGATGCCCGACCAGGCGCCGTCCGGCACGGCGAGCCCCGCGGCGACCAGGCGGTCGGCGAGCACCCGCACGGCGTCGGCGGCGGCCGCCGCCCGGCGCACCGGCGCTATCCGCGACTGCCCGCCGGGGCCGATGGCGCCCAGCACGGACCGCTCCATCTCGTCCCCGGCGACGGGGTCGACGACGGTCGCCCAGCCCGTGTGCGCGAGCAGCAGCCGGCGCCGCCGCGCCATCGACACGAGCGTCACGTCGGCCACCCGCGCGGGCCCGCCGGACAGGAACGCCGCCTCGTAGAGCGTGAGCTGGCGCGCCTGGTGGGCGCCCTTGGCCTCGGCGGCGGCGGCCCGCACGGCGGCCACGCACAGCCGCCCGCAGGACACGGCGGCGAGGGCGCAGGCGAGAAGCAGCAACGGAAGCCAGACCATGCGGCCGTTTCTATGTGAAGGCCTTGTGACGGCGCCACCGGGTTTCCAGGATGTGGACGCCCTCCGCGCCGGTCAGGGGCCGGGGCGCGGGGGAGGCTTGGGCCGGGAGACGGCGGGCGGCAGGGAGAACTCGGGGGTCGGTGTGACGGGGGTCGCGGGCGGAGGGGAGCCGTCCACCGGGCCCGGCGGCGCGGGCGAGCGGGTCACGGGCCCGGGCGCCGCGGAGGCGGCCGCGCGGGCCAGGGCGTCGAAGTCGACGAGCCCGGTGGCCTCCAGGACCTTGATGTGGTCGAGGACGGTGGTGTTGGCGTCGTCGGCGAGCGCCCGCACCAGGGAGTTGCGGGTGCTGGCCCGGACCTCCGCGACGATGGCGAACACCTTGCCGTGCGCGAGCCGCAGCACGTTCGCGAACGCCGTGTCGTACGCGGCCCCGCGCGCCGCGCTCAGCTCGGCGAGCCAGCGCCGCTGCTGGGCCGTGGGCTGGCTGGGCAGTTCGAGGCGGAGCGCGGCGGCGACCTCGCGCACGCGCGCGTCGAGGAACGTGTGCCCCTCCACGAGGTGCTCGCCCGCGGTGTGCACGGCGCGGCTCGTGCCGCGCTCCTCGGCCTGCTGCCCTGCGGGCAGCTCCCACAGGCCCGCGAGGCGCACCTTGGTGATGAAGTCCCGGTCGAGCGCGGACAGCGGCCCGAACTCGGTCGACACGGTCTGCGCCTTGAGGGCGTCGAGACCGGTGCCGGAGCGGTCGTCGTAGGACCAGACGGGAAAGGCCAGGGCGGCCAGGGTGGCGACGAGCCCCGCGAGGACGAGGCCGTTGCCGGTGATGAATCGGGATCGCGTGATGAATCGGGATCGCATGACGCCTCCTGTAGCGCCACCGCACGCTAGTGCGTGCCGGAGGGCCGCGGCGCCGCCTGAGCGCGCCGCGTACGTCAACGTCCGTACGATCCCGCGGACTTGGATCGGTCGCGCACGCCCGCGGGATGGTGGAGGGGCCGGTGAAGGGCCCTGGGGGCGGGGCGCGTACGCGGCGCTCCGCCCACCCGGGAGAGCGGGGAGCGTGACGCCCGGCCACGCTCCCGCCCCAGCCGTTGTTCCTGTGCCGGGCCTCAGTCGCCGCCCCCGCCGCCCCCGCCGCAGCCGCCCCCGCAGCTCGATCCGCAGCCCCCGCCGCCGTTGCAGCCGCCTCCGCTGCCGCAGCCGGAGCCGCGCCCGCCGCCCTCGCCGTCGCGGTTCGCGGCGCCGCAGCTGGCACCGCCGCAGCCGGAGTCGCCCGCGCACCAGGTGATCGGCTCACCGGTCCACACGGCGAGGGGGCCCGGGTGCGCCGAGGACGCGGAGACCGGGACGGTCGGCGGGTGGCCCACCCGCAGCCGGCGCGCCGTAGTGAACTCCTTGCGCAGGTCGGCGTCCTGAATGCCGCGCAGCCCGAGCACGGCCACCTGGTGGGCCGCGCCGAGGTCCTGCTTGCGGGTGCGGACGCGGTGCAGCTTCAGCGCGAACCGGCCCTTCGCGGTCGCCCGGTCCCTCGCGGCCCGCGAGCAGAGCACGCCGATGACGATGCCGGGCACCACGAGCAGGAACGCCGCATCGGGCACGACGGGGTCGGAGGGCCCGTTCGAGACCGTCGTCTCGATGAGCAGGCCGAGCGGTACGACCGCGACGCACAGGAGCGCGAAGGCGAAGGCCCGGCGCCGCCAGGGGCGCATCGGCCCGGGCGGCACCATCAGGCCGCGGGCGGTCAGCGCGTCCCCGAGCGCCTGCACGGCCGGGGCCCGCATCACGGCGGCGCGCAGCCAGTTGAGGGCGCCGCTGGGCGCGGCGGCGTACGTGGCGAGCACCGCGTGCTCCACCGGGTGCCGGGCGTAGGCCCCCGGGGCGACGCCGACGACACCGGGGTGCGCGATGGCGACGTGCCCCGCCTCCCGCAGCGCGGCGAGCGCGGCGTCGGCCACCCGGCCGGGGCCGCCCGCGAGGAACGCGGCCTCATACGCGTCGTCCAGGGAGCCGGCCGGGGTGATCCCGGCGAGGCGCCCGGAGCGACGCCGGGCGACGGCGACGCCGATCACCAGCACCGCGCAGAAGGCGGCGAGGAACAGGAAGTAGGCGACCATGAAGGCCTCGGCGGCCTCGTGCTGCGGGGTCGCTAGGTGCGTGACGTGGCTGTGCGTGACGTGACTGGCTGGTGTGTGCCGCATGACATGGGTCCCCCGTGAAGCGCCCGGCCGCCAGGGCCGGACGAGATGTGATCGAAGTGATGCCGCTCGTGCGGCGGCCCGCGCACCGGACCGGTGGGACCCGCGCGGCCCACGCCCCGGGGGCGCGCCGCCGGGCCCGCCCCCGCCCCTAGGCTCTGCGCAGCGCGAAGCGCGCCGCTCGCAGCCAGCGGGTGACCGGGCGTCCTTCCAGAGGCTTGGGGCCCGAGCGGTCCAGCCACCAGCGGGTGAGGCGGCCGCGCGCGTCGGCGTCCTCGGGGCGGCCCGCGAGCAGCAGGTGCTCGGCGAAGTTCAGGGCGTCGCGCCGGTATCCGGCGGTCATCGGGCGGTGCGCGGCGTACGCGAGGAAGTCCTCGCGGTAGCCGGGCCCGAGGATCTCCGGCAGCTCAGGGGCGACCTTCGCCACCACGTCCGCCCGCTTGGCGGCGAGCGCCCGGCTCTGCACCGCGATCCTGGCCCGGTCGAAGCCCTCCGGCGCGGGCGTCCCGGCCACGAGGGCCGACAGGAGCGAGGCCTGGGCCAGGGCGACGCGCTCGCGGACGGCGGGCGGGGCGGGCTCCACGCGGGCGGGCCGCTCGGCGGCGGCCGCGGGCGGGGCGGCCGTCGTCACCGTGGCGCGGATCGCGGCCAGCTCCCGCTCCAGCTCCCCGGGTTCGGGGAAGTTCTCGTCGCGCTCCAGGAGCACGCCCGGCGGCGCGGTGCGCGCGGCGAGTTCGGCGAGCACGTCGAGGACGGCCTGGGGCACCGGGTGCGCGTGGCTGTCGTGCCAGACCCCGTCCCGCTCGAAGCCGCCCGCCACGTGCACGTACGCGATGGCCTCCACGGGCAGCTCGGCGAGCGCCTTGGCGGGGTCCTCGCCGCGGTTGACGTGGTTGGTGTGCAGATTGGCGACGTCGATGAGCAGCCGTACGCCGGTCCGCTCCACCAGCTCGTACAGGAACTGCCCCTCCGTCATCTCCTCGCCGGGCCAGGAGACCAGGGCGGCGATGTTCTCCACCGCCAGCGGCACGGGCAGGGCGTCCTGCGCGGCGCGCACGTTCTCGCACAGCACCGCGAGCGCGTCCCGGGTGCGCGGCACCGGCAGCAGGTGGCCCGCCTCCAGCTGCTGGGTCGCGGTCAGCGGACCACCGGCCCGTACGAACGCGATGTGCTCGGTGACCAGCGGCGCGCCCAGGGCCTCCGCACGCTCCGCGAGCGCGGAGAGCCGGTGCTCGTCGGGCCGGTCGGCGCCGCCGAGCCCCAGGCCGACGCCGTGCGGCACGACCGTGACGCCGCGCTCGCGCAGCCGAAGCAGCGCCTCGGGCAGATGCCCCGGGCAGACGTTCTCCGCCACGACCTCGACCCAGTCGACGCCGGGCATGCGCTCCACGGCGTCGGCGATCTCCGGTCGCCAGCCGATCCCCGTACCCAGTCGCACCATGATTCCCCCCGGTTCCTCGGATGCTCTCGCCATCCTCCTTCGACGCCGGTGTCATGACCGTGACCGGGGTGCCCGAACCTTCTGATCAGCGGATTCAGAGCTACATTTGAGGTTCGGGACGATCGGTGTTCACGGTCCCTGGAGGCCCGGGCGATGGCCGTGAGGTGCCCGAGACATCGCCGGTGGGGCCCGCGGGGTCGGGCCGCGGGGGCGCGTCGCCGCCGGGCGGCGGCGGTCCTGTCGGGCTCGCCGTGGAGTTCGCGGCGTTGCCGTCCGCGATCGCGTCGAAGTCGACGAAGCCGGTGCCTTCGAGCATGGTGATGTGGTCGAGGACGGTCTGGTTGGCGTCCGTCGCCAGCTGGCGCACCAGCGAGTTGCGGGTGCTGTCCCGGACCTGGGCGACGAGGCTGAACACCTTGCCGTGCGCGACCCGCAGCAGGTTCGCGAACTTGCGCGGGTAGGTGTCGCCGCGCGCCCGCGTCAGCTCCCGCAGCCAGCCCTGCTGCTGCTCGTTCGGCTGGTTGGGCAGCTCCACGCCGAGCTGCGAGGCGACGGAGCGCACCCGCTCGTCCAGGTCGGTGTGGCCGACGATCAGATGGTCGCCCGCCTCCTTGACGGCCTTGGTCGGCGCCCGCTCCACGGCCTGCTGCCCGGCCGGGATCTCCCACAGACCGGCGAGCCGCACCCGCACCAGGAAGTCCCGGTCGGTGGCCGAAAGCGGGCCCCAACGCGTCGACACGCTCCCGGCGTTGAGGTTCGCCTCGCCGGTTCCCGAGCGGTCCGCGTACGACCACACGGGGAAGGCAAGGGCGCCGACGGTGACGACGAGGGCCGCGACGATCAGAGCCGTGCCGTTGATGTGCTTGATGGGCATGGTGCGCCGCAACAGTGCCTCCCGGGCCGCTCCTGGACCCCCGTCCAAGCCAGTTGGTGGTACGGGAAGGTACGGGAGGCGCGAGGGGCGCGTTCAGGGGTATGCGGGGGTGTGACCGGAGTCACCCCTCACATCAGGGGCGCGGCTCGGTCACGTATCGGCCACGAAGCGCCCCGGAAGCCGAACGCGGCGTACACGCCGACTCCACAATTGGTGGCCCGCGTACCGCACTTGGGGGGCACCACCATGCACGGGAAAGCCGGCGCCGCGCTGCTCGCCGCGGCCGTCCTCACCACCGCGCTCACCGCCTGCGGCGACGGCGACGGCAAGCCGCGCCCGGCCGTCACGGTCACCGAGACGGTGACGGCGAGCGGCACCCGGGAGGTCCCGACGCATCCCCCGAAGTCCACCCCGGAGCCCTCCGGGATGCCCGGCGCGGACGGACGGGACGCGCGCGGCGACGGCACGTGGAAGCTCACCGAGACCGCCGTCTACGACAACGGCACCGAGGTCTCCCTGTCCCGCTTCGCCCGCGGCGTCTCCAGCGCGTACGCGGCGCCGGAGAACACCCCGTACGTCGCCTTCACCCTGAAGCTCAAGAACGGCACTGGCAAGGTCGTCGACGTCGGCGATCTTTCGGTCCTGTGCCAGTACGGCACCGCCGCGCGGGACGGCGAGGAGATCTTCGACAGCGAGCGCGGCCTCCACGGACCGCCCCGCACCCATCTGCGCCCCGGCCGCGCCATCACCGCCCGGGTGGCCTGCGAACTGCCCAAGTCCCAGACGTACGTGCAGATCGAGGTCACCCCGGACTACGCGATGGAAGCGGTGGTCTTCGGCGGGAACGTCAAGTAGCCGTGTCAGTGGCGGGGCAGCGGGCAGAGGCGGCGGCCGCCCTCGGCGACGACGGTCGGGCCCGGGGCGATCTCCGTGAAGCCCGCGTCCCGCACCACCGGCAGGCCGCTGGCCGTCAGCTCGCGCCACAGCGGCGGCGTCGCGGTGCGCACCGCGAGGGGGAAGCCCGCGTCCCGCCAGGCCGCGCGGTCCTCGCCGGACAGCTCCCACCACGCCAGCTGCGCGCCGTGGCCCGCCTGCGCCATCGTCTTGCCCGCCGACATCGTGACCTCGGGGTTCAGCCACAGGACCGGGGCGTCCGGGTCCGGGGGCAGCGGCGGCTCGGGGTCGTCGAGCTCCGTGCCCGAGACCTGGAGCTTGACCAGGTCCTTGGGCCAGCCGTCCAGCGGCACCGGCGGATAGACGCGGACCTCCGCCGCGGCGCCGCCCACCGTGATGCCGTCGAGCGCCTCCGCGCGGCGCCACTCCGCGCCCCGCGCCCTGCGCACCACCTTGCGGATGCGGGCGTCCTGCCAGTCCCGCATCGCCCGCGCCCACACGCCTTCGCCGTGCGCGCGCTCGTCGCTGAGGATCGTCAGGACCGCCCGCGCCGCCGTCTCCAGGGCGTCCGTACGGGCCGGGGGAGCGCCGCGCTCGATGCGGGCCACCAGCGGCAGCACGAACTGCGGCGCCTCGTCCCGCGCGGAGGGCTCGGCACGGAAGGGGCTGTGGGCCTGGGGTTCGTAAGCGGTCACCCGTCCAGTCTGCCAGGGCGCTGATCAGCCCTTTCCGGACGGTCCCCGGGCCTCGCCCCGGGCGCGGGCGGCGCCGATCTGCTCCGAGACCCGGACCAGGCGGAAGCCGCGGGCGCGCAGCTCGGGCACGATGCGGCGGACCGCGCGCTCCGTCGCCGGGGCCGCGCTGTGGGTGCAGTGCAGGACCACCACCGAGCCCGGGCGCACCCCCGCCAGGACCTGCCGCGCCACCGCGTCCGGGTCCGTCGCGAACGCGTCGCCGCCCACCACGTCCCACTGCACCGCCGTGACCCCGCCCGGCGCGAGCGCCCGCAGCGCCGCGCGGTCGTGGCAGCCGCCGGGGAAGCGGAAGTACGGCACCGGGCGCCGGACGCCCGCGCGGCGGAACGCGGTGAACGCGCGCTCCACGTCGGCGCGCATGCGGGCGCGGGGCAGGGTCGGCAGGCCGTAGCAGTTCCCCGTGAAGGCGTAGTGGCTGTACGAGTGGTTGGCCACCTCGAAGAGGGGGTCCCCGCCGATGGCCCGTGCCTGGTCCGGGTACTGCTCGGCCCAGCGGCCCGTCATGAAGAACGTCGCCGGGACCTTCAGGCGGCGCAGGGTGGCGACGAGGGCCGGGTTGTCGAAGCGTTCGCCCGCGGTGGCCCGGGGGCCCTGGTCGGCGGTCATGTCGGCGTCGAAGGTGAGCGCCACGGTGTCGCCCCCCGTGCGGGGGGCGTTCTTGAAGACCGGGGTCAGGCCCTGGGGGCCGGGGGCCAGGGTGGGGGGTGGGGGTGGGGGTGTGGGGCTCGTGGTGGCGGCGGGTGGGGGTGGGGGTGTTGCCGGGATGTTGGTGGGGGTGGAGCAGGCGGTGAGGGTGGCGGTGGTGAGGGCGAGGGTGGTGGTCCACCTCTGGGTGCGGGTGATCACGGAGGGGACGGTATCTGGATATGGGCGGTAAATCGGGTAAGTGGTGGGTGTCCCTCGCGGTGCGCCCCAGGCCCGCCCCTTCCCGAAACCGGGGCTGCCGCCCCGGGCCCCGCTCACAAGCATGGGCGCTTCGCGCCTCGTCCTCAAACGCCGGACGGGCTGGATCTCGCGCTTCGTTTGGAGTGGTGGGCGCCGTGTGTCATCGTCCTGGGGGCGTCCATCGGCGCCCTGGTGACTGCTAGGAGTGACTGCGCGTCGATGTCCGACATCAGCTGGACCGAGCCCTCGGGGCCGGAGTCCGGGGCCACTCGCGGGGCCCGTTGGCATTCCGAGAGCGGGATGGCCGCTCCCCGCAAGGTGGCCGTCGCGGACGACCGGACGCGGGCCGACCTCGCGTACCGCCTGGCCTGTGAGGGCACCGCGCTGCTGTGGCGCGGGGACTACCAGGGTGCCCGGCAGCTCCTGAAGGCGCTGGGGCGGCGCCTGGACCGGCTTTCGCCGAAGCCGGGGTCCACCCCGGCCGAGACGTTCCACCGGCACCGCCAGGCGCGCGGACACCGCGCCCGGGTGCTCGGCATGCTCCTGGTGGTCCTGGAGGACGACCACGGCCTCGCTCTGCGCCGCGCCCCGGACGTCCGGCAGGCCTGCGCGGAGGCCTACGGCCCGCCCCAGGGCCGCACCGCCGTCTCGCTGCGCGAGCTCCTCGGCGTCATCGGCGCCCACGAATGGCGCAAGAACGGCGTGGAGATCCCGGCCGCAGGCGGCCGTATCCACCCGCACTACGGGGTGTTCTCGCCGGTCAGGGGCGAGTACGTCGACTTGGTCGCCGCGGCCCCGCTGCCCGCGCCCGCGCGGGGCGCCACCGGCACCGCCTTCGACCTCGGCACCGGCACCGGCGTCCTCGCCGCGGTCCTCGCCCACCGGGGCGTCGGCCTGACCACGGCCACCGACAGCAGCCCGCGCGCCCTGGCCTGCGCCCGGGACAACGTGGAGCGGCTCGGGCACGGCGGGCACGTTGACGTGGTGGACGGCGGCGCGCTGTATCCGGCCGGGCGGGCCGGGCTCGTCGTGTGCAATCCGCCCTGGCTCCCGGGGCGGCCGACCTCCGCGGTCGAACAGGGCGTGTACGACCCGGACAGCGCCATGCTGAAGGCCTTCCTCGCGGGGCTCGCGGACCATCTGGAGCCCGGCGGCGAGGGCTGGCTGATCATCTCCGACCTGGCCGAGCACCTGGGCCTCAGGACCCGGCAGGAACTCCTCGACGCCTTCGAAGCGGCCCGCCTGCGCGTCCTGGACCGGCACGACGCCAAGCCCCGCCACCCCCGCGCCTCCGACGCCAGCGACCCCCTGCACGCCGCCCGCGGCGCCGAAGTCACATCGCTGTGGCGGCTCGCCCCCGCCGACTAGCCGGTCAGCCCTCGGCCAGCAGCCGCCGACGGCACTCCGCCACGTCGAAGTCCGCCTTCGGATAGCGCGGGTCGAGCGCCTCCAGGTGCTCCAGGAGCAGCGTGCTGACCGCCCAGTTGCGGTACCACTTGCGGTCGGCGGGGATCAGGTACCAGGGGGCCGACGGCGTCGAGCAGCGCTCTAGGGCCAGCTCGTACGCCTCCTGGTAGGCGGGCCACAGCGCCCGCTCGGCGATGTCGCCGGGGTTGAACTTCCAGTGCTTGTCGGGGTTGTCGAGGCGCTCCAGGAGGCGGCCGCGCTGCTCCTCGTATGAGATGTGCAGGAAGCACTTGACGACCGTCACGCCGTCGTCGGCTAGGGACTGCTCGAAGCGGTTGATCTGGCCGTAGCGGCGGCCCAGCTGGCTGCGCGGCACGAGCTCGCGGACGCGGGCGATGAGGACGTCCTCGTAGTGCGAGCGGTCGAAGATGCCGATCTCGCCGGCCTTGGGCAGCGCCTGCGCGATCCGCCACAGGAACGGGTGGCTCAGCTCCTCGGGCGTGGGCGCCTTGAACGCCTTGATGCGGCAGCCGGACGGGTTGAACAGGCCGATGACGTGCTTGACGGTGCCGCCCTTGCCGCTGGTGTCCATCCCCTGCAGGACCAGCAGGAGGCGCCGCCGCTCCCCTTGCGTGCTGGCCGCGTACAGCCGCTCCTGGAGGTCCGCGAGACGTTCACCCAGACGGGCGGTCGCCAGGAGCCCGTCCGCCTTGCCGGAAGGACCGCCGGGCGTGGCCCGGGCGTCGTACGAGGAGAGGTCGATCCGGTCGCCCTCGGGCATCCGCAGCAGGTCGGAGAGGCGGGCGGCGGCCTTTCCGGGTTTCGTGGGCTTCCCGGGCTTCCCGGGCTTCCCGGGCTTCTTCGGGTTCCTGGACTTCGCCACCGCGCACCCCTTCCGGTTCCTCCCCTGATCCTGCGTCCGGGGAGGAACCGGCGCTACTCGTAGGGCACGGGGGTCACTCGTGCCAGGGGCCCGTCACCGCGAACGTCGTTCCGGGCGTGTAGCAGTTCACGTACATCGTGCGGTGGTCGGGCGAGAAGGTGACGCCCGCGAACTCGCCCCACTCGGGTTCCTCAGGGGTGCCGATGTCCTTGGCGTTGCGGGCCATCGCGTAGACCCGGCCGCCGCGCGTCACGCCGTACACGTGCTGGGCGCCGCCGCCGTCCTCGCACACCATCAGGCCGCCGCTCGGGGCCAGGCAGATGTTGTCGGGGGACTCGCCGGGCAGCTGGACGTCGGTGTCCGGGCCGAAGACGATCACCAGGGTGAGGCAGCGGCGCGCCGGGTCGTAGCGCCAGACCTGGCCGTAGTGGTCGCCCGCCGAGCCCTCCGTTCTGCGCGCGTAGCTCGACACGAAGTAGACGCAGCGGCCGCCCCAGTAGCAGCCCTCCAGCTTCTGGGCGTGGGTGATGCCCTTCGGGCCGAAGTCCTGGTGGCGGATGGGCGTGGACACCGCGAGCGGGTCCGGTACGTCGACCCACTCGACGCCGCGGAAGGACGCGCCGGGCTCCTGGACCGCCGACAGGTCGGGGACGCCGGGCACCCGCATCGCCTGGAGGCGGCCGCCCGCCCGCAGGGAGCCGCGGCCGCCCTCGGGGCGGTCCGGCAGGAAGCGGTAGAACAGGCCGAACGGCTTCTGGAACGCGTCCTCCGTCTCGTACACCACGCCGCGCCACGGGTCGACCGCGACCGCCTCGTGCTGGAAGCGGCCCATCGCCGTCAGCGGCACGGCGCCGGTGCGGCGCGGGTCGACGGGGTCGACCTCGAAGATGAAGCCGTGGTCCTTGGTGTAGCCGTTCGTGCCGGCCTTGTCCTCGGTCTCCTCGCAGGTCAGCCAGGTGCCCCACGGCGTCGGCCCGCCCGCGCAGTTGACGGCGGTGCCCGCGATGGCGACGCGCTCGCCGGTGACGTCGCCCCGGTGGTCGAGCGCGAGCGCCGTACAGCCGCCCTTGGCGGCCGGGTCGTAGGTCAGTCCATCGACGGTCGGCACGCCGATCTTCGCGGTGACGCGGTTCTCGTGGTTGCGCACCAGGTGCACACCGCCGCGGCGGCCGCGGAAGGCGGCCATGCCGTCGTGGTTGCTGGGCACCCTGCCCTCGCCGGAGCGCAGCGGGTCGCCCTCGCGGGAGAGGACCTTGTAGCGGAAACCTTTAGGCAGATCGAGCAGGCCCTGGGGGTCGGGCACGAGCGGGCCGTAGCCCGCCTTGCCCTGGGCGGCCGCGGTCGCGGTCCCCGCGAACAGTTCGGACAGGGCACCGGTGAACGCGATCGACGCGCCCAAGGCGCCGGTGCGGGCGAGCACTTGACGTCTGGTCGCGCTGGGTCGTGTGTCGGACATACGGGCAACCTCCTGCTGGCGGACAGGAACATGACCCGCATGTGTGTACCACGCGACTCAGTCGCGCACGAGCCCCTTGGCGTCCCTGGCCAGCGCCGTAAGCCGCGAAATCGCCCGGAAGTACTTCTTCCGGTAACCGCCGTTGAGCATGTCGTCGCCGAAGAGACGGTCGAAGGGGACGCCGGAGGCCAGCACCGGCACCTCGCGGTCGTAGAGCCGGTCGGCGAGCACCACCAGGCGCAGCGCGGTCGACTGGTCCGGCACCGGGGTGACGTCGGTCAGGCAGACCGCCTTGAGGCCGTCGGTCAGCGCGCCGTACCGGCTCGGGTGGACCCGCGCCAGGTGGTCGAGCAGGTGCGGGAAGTCGTCCAGGCTCGCGCCCTCGGTGGCGTACGCGGCCTTGGTGACCTGCTCCTCGGTGTACGGCGCCGGGGCCTCGGGCAGCCCCCGGTGGCGGTAGTCGTCGCCGTCGATGCGCAAGGCCTTGAAGTGCGCGGAAAGGCCCTGGATCTCCCGCAGGAAGTCGGCGGCGGCGAACCGGCCCTCGCCGAGCTTGCCCGGCAGCGTGTTGGAGGTCGCGGCGAGCGCCACGCCCGCGTCGACGAGCTTGCCGAGCAGCGTCGACACCAGGACCGTGTCGCCCGGGTCGTCCAGCTCGAACTCGTCGATGCACAGCAGGCGGTGGCCGCTGAGGGTCTTGACCGTCTGCTGGAAGCCGAGCGCGCCGACCAGGTTCGTCAGCTCCACGAAGGTGCCGAAGGCCTTCAGCGCGGGCTCGGCCGGGGTGGCGTGCCACAGGGAGGCGAGCAGATGGGTCTTGCCGACGCCGTAGCCGCCGTCCAGATAGACGCCCCGGGGGCCACTCGGGGCGGCGGGCTTGGCCCGCTGGAACCAGCGGCGCTTGCCGGAGCCGCTCGCGTGCGCCCCGCCGAGACCGCCCGCGAAGGCGCTCAGGACCCCGACGGCCGCGGTCTGGCTCGGCTGGTTGGGGTCCGGGATGTACGTGTCGAAGCGGACCGCGTCGAAGCGCGGCGGCGGCACCATCTCGGCGACGAGACGGTCCGCGGGCACGCGCGGCTCGCGGGCGCACAGGGACGAGGGGCCCGCTTCGGGTATGGCGCTCTGCCCGGGGGCAGCGGTGGTGGCTGACACGGTTCTCCACTGTAGGCCTGATCAGCGCCGTGTAAGACTGCCGGGCATGCGACGCCTGTTCCCTGTGACCGACCACACAGCCGATTCCAGCGCGGATTCCAGGGCTGGTTCCCGTGCTGATTCCGGTACCGGTTCCGGTACCCCTCAGGGGGACCGCGAGTGGACCCTGGACGAGCTCGCCGACGCGTACGCCTACCCGCCCGCGGCCGACCGCCCCCGCGGCGCCTGGCTGCGCGCCAACATGGTCTCCACGCTCGACGGCGCCGCCCAGCACGACGGCCGCTCCCAGCCCATCTCCGACGCCACCGACATGCGGATCTTCGGTACGTTGCGGGGCCTCGCGGACGTGGTCGTCGTGGGGGCCGAGACGGTACGCCAGGAGGGTTACCGCCCGGCCCGCGCGCGGGAGGCCTTCGCCGGGCGGCGCGCGGCCGCGGGCCAGGCCCCCGCGCCCGCCATCGCCGTGGTCAGCGCCGGGCTCGACCTGGACTACACGCTGCCGCTGTTCACCTCGCCCCTGACGCCCACGCTCGTGGTGACCGGCGCGGGGGCGCCCGCCGACCGCGTCCGGGCCGCGCGCAAGGCGGGCGCCGAGGTCGTGATCGCCGGTGACGGGGCCGCGGTGGAGCCCGAGCGGGCCGTGCGGGAGCTCGCCGAGCGGGGGCTCACGCGGCAGCTCACCGAGGGCGGGCCGCGGCTGCTCGGCCAGTTCGTGGCGGCGGGCGCGCTCGACGAGCTGTGCCTGACGGTCTCCCCGATGCTCACGGCGGGCGGGGCGCAGCGTATCGCCGGGGGGCCCGGGGTACCCGTACCCGCACGGTTCGCACTGGTGTCCGTACTGGAAGAGGCCGGGTTCCTCTTCACCCGATACCGTCGGTCCTGAGAATCGGCGGAATCCACCGTTCCGTTTCGCTTCGGCGGGGCACACTAAAGTGCGCAGCCCCCGTCCAGGCGCGGGGCAGGATGGTTTCCGCAGGGGCCTTTGCCACGGCCCACGGAGGAGAAGGGCGCCTGTCGTGTTCACAAGCGTATTGATGATCGAGAAGGCCCTGACGTCCGCCGACGTGGAGTTCGTGACCACCTTGCACGGCGACGAGCCGGTCACCTTCCACGTGCTCCTGCAGCCCCGCGGCGACCAGGCGGACCGCCTGCTGCGGGCGATCGACGACGTCGCGCTCGGCGAGTTCGACGAGGCCGCGCGCGAGGGGAGCGTGCCCGAGGGGGCCGCGGCCGTCGAGCCCGGCGAGCAGGCCCTGGCCGTGTCCCTCACCGCCCTGCGGGCGGCGGGCGGCAGGGCCGAGGGCAGGCTCATCGAGGACCACCCGCTGGACGCGCTGCGTGAGCTCGTGGACGCGGCGGGGGCGGATGAGGTCATCGTGCTCACCGACCCCCACTACGTGGAGGAGTTCTTCCACCGGGACTGGGCCTCGCGGGCGCGGCACAAGGTGGGGGTGCCGGTGCTGAAGCTGTTCTCCCACGCTGAGCCGTAGCCGCCGCGCTCGGCCTCGCCCGGCGGGCCCCGCTTTCGCGCTGCGCGCTCGTCCTCAAACGCCGGACGGGCTGAAATACCCGCGCTTGCGCGCTTGTCCTCAAACGCCGGACAGGCTGGATCACCGCGCTGCGCGCTTGTCCTCAAACGCCGGACGGGCTGAAATACCCGCGCTTGCGCGCTTGTCCTCAAACGCCGGACAGGCTGGATCATCGCGCTTGCGCGCTTGTCCTCAAGCGCCGGACGGGCTGGATCACCGCGCTTCGCGCTTGTCCTCAAACGCCGGACGGGCTGAGTATCCGCGCCGCGTGCTCGTCCTCAGGTGGTGAGGTGGGGACAGTAGGGTGGGGGCCGCTAACGTCACCGCAGCTTCGGAGAGAATTCGTATGGCATCCGGCCTTCCCACCGCCATGGACCGACCGCACTTCATCGGCATCGGCGGCGCCGGGATGTCGGGCATCGCGAAGATCCTCGCCCAGCGCGGCGCCCAGGTCGCGGGCAGTGACGCCAAGGACTCCGCGACCGCCGACGCCCTGCGCGCGCGCGGCGCGGCCGTGCACATCGGGCACGCGGCGGCGCACCTGGCCGACGACGCCAGCTGCGTCGTCGTCTCCTCCGCGATCCGCGCCGACAACCCGGAGCTGGCCCGCGCCGCCGAGCTCGGCATCCCGGTCGTGCACCGCTCGGACGCGCTTGCCGCGCTGATGGAGGGCGCGCGCCCGCTGGCCGTGGCCGGTACGCACGGCAAGACGACCACCACGTCCATGCTCGCGGTCAGCCTCGCCGCGCTCGGCCTCAGCCCGTCGTACGCCATCGGCGGCGACCTGGACGCGCCCGGCTCCAACGCCGACCACGGCACCGGCGAGATCTTCGTCGCCGAGGCGGATGAAAGCGACCGCAGCTTCCACAAGTACGCGCCCGAGGTCGCCATCGTCCTCAACGTGGAGCTCGACCACCACGCCAACTACGCGTCCATGGACGAGATCTACGAGTCCTTCGAGACGTTCGCCGACCGAATCGTGCCCGGCGGCACGCTGGTGATCTCCGCCGACCACGAAGGCGCCAGGGAGCTCACGCGACGCCTGGCGAAGAAGCCGTCCGGGCCGCGCGTCGTCACCTACGGCGAGGCCGCCGACGCCGACGTGCGCGTCACGGACGTGACCCCCAAGGGCCTCAAGAGCGAGGTCACCGCCGTCCTTGACGGCACCGAGCTGCGCTTCGCCGTCTCCGTCCCCGGCCGCCATTACGCGCTCAACGCGGTCGCCGCGCTCGCCGCGGGCGCCGCCCTCGGCATCCCCGCCGCCGAGCTGGCCCCCGCCATCGCCTCGTACACCGGCGTCAAGCGCCGCCTGCAGCTCAAGGGCGAGGCCGCGGGCGTCCAGGTCATCGACTCCTACGCGCACCACCCGACGGAGATGACCGCCGACCTGGAGGCCATGCGCGGCGCCGCCGCCGAGAGCCGCCTGCTCGTCCTCTTCCAGCCGCACCTGTTCTCGCGCACCCAGGAGCTCGCCACCGAGATGGGCGCGGCCCTGGCCCTCGCCGACGCCTCCGTGGTGCTCGACATCTACCCCGCGCGCGAGGACCCGATCCCCGGTGTGACCAGCGCACTCATCATCGACGCCGCCCGTGCCGCGGGCGCCGACGTGCGCGCCGCGGCCGACCAGGCCACCGCGCCGGAGCTGATCGCGGGAATGGCCCGCCCCGGCGATCTCGTTCTCACCATGGGAGCGGGCGACGTCACCGACCTCGGCCCGCGGATCCTGGACCACCTGGGCCAGCCGTCCAAGTAAAGGGGATGCGTTCCATGTCGTACGACGTCGACAAGCCCGACGAGCAGTGGCGCGCCGAGCTGACCCCCGCGGAGTACGCGGTGCTGCGTCAGGCGGGCACGGAACCCGCGTTCCGGGGCGAGTACACGGACACGAAGACCGCGGGCGTCTACTCCTGCCGTGCCTGCGGCGCCGAGCTCTTCAGGTCGACCGAGAAGTTCGAGTCGCACTGCGGCTGGCCGAGCTTCTACGACCCCAAGGACAGCGACGCCGTCGAGCTGCTCTCGGACACCTCGCACGGCATGGTCCGCACCGAGGTCCGCTGCGCCCGCTGCGGCTCCCACCTGGGCCATGTCTTCGAGGGCGAGGGCTACCCGACCCCCACGGACCAGCGCTACTGCATCAACTCGATCTCGCTTCGCCTTACCCCGGCCGACGACTAAGCCGCCCCGCGCGAGTAGCGTGGCGGCATGTCAACGGCGGGAGCCGCGCGGCCGGCCGGTGCCAGCTGCCCCGGCTGCGGCGGGCCCGGAGCCGTCGCGGTGGACGAGGCCGCGGGCCCGAGGTCCCTGCGCGGGCGCCTGCGCAAGGCGCCCCTCGCGGCCCGGACGGCACTCGGGCACGCCGCCGAGGGCGCCGTGCTCGTGGCGCTGACGCTCGGCTGGGCCGCCATGGGCGAGCGGCAGGGCAAGCCGCTGTACGTCTTCGGGGCGCTCGCCCTCACCGTGGTGATCGTCGTCGTGACGTCCCTCGTCCTGCGTGAGGACCGGCGGAGGCGCTCCACCGTGCGGGCGGGCGCCGCCCGGGCCGAGCGCCTGTGGCGCCCCGCCCGCTACTGCCCCGGCTGCGACGCGGTGTTCTGCCCCCGCGGCACGCCCTGGCGGGGCCTGCTGACCCCCGAGCAGTTCAAGAAGCTGGTGTGGACCGAGGGCGGGTACGCGGGACAGCTGCCGCCTCAGGACGCGGCACAGGCGGCGCGGGTGCCGCCGGGGACGCTGGCCGGGCGGCTCCCGCCGCGGGGGTGACGTCAGCGGAACGGCACCGTCAGCCACGGGCTGTCCGGGTCGCTCGTCAGGGCCCGGTGGGCGGCGAGCACCGTGGTGTACCAGGCGCCGAACTCCTCCTCGTCGAAGTGCAGACAGCGGCCGAGGACGTAGCCCGCGGAGAACTCCTCCCACGAGCCGTAGGCCTCCTTCGCCGCGGCGGACGCGCGGGTGAGGGCGGACTCCAGCTCCGCGTGGGTCGCGTAGCGGGCGCCGCGGCCCCAGCGGGCCATCTTGGAGGCGCGCCCGACGTCCCACGCGGCCACGGAGGACACCCGGCCGTCCGCGGGCAGCAGACCGTCGGCGCGGAAGCGGGCCTCGTAGCGCAGGACCTTGCCGACCAGGGCGCGCAGCGCCGCCGCGAACTGGTCGAGCTCCGGGTCCTCGCCGGGGCGGTGCGCGGCCCCGGGGCCGCCCGTCGCCGCCACCCGGTCCCGCAGCGCCGCCTCCACACGGCCGCGCCACCGCTCGGGGTCCGCCGCCGGTCCCGCGCCCGCGGCGGCCTCGGCGCGGACGCCGAGCACGAAGTCCCAGTACCAGGGGCTGACTTCGCGGTTCAGGAGGCGCTCCTGCGTCTCGCGCCACTCCTCGCGGTCGCGCACGCCCCACCACTCCTCCAGGCGCGACACCTCGTTGCTGTAGCCCGCGCCGTGCCAGTCGAGGGTGTTCCACGGGTCGCCGTTGGCGTAGCAGAGGTGGGCGCCGCAGGCCAGGCCGTGCAGCAGCGGGCCCGGTGCGGGGGCGCCGGTGCGGCGGGTCTCGACGCGGTCGCCGAGCCGGCCCGGGCGGTGGTGCGCGTCGTGCAGGTCGGCCCAGACCCGCCGCTCCTCGCCGGTGGTCAGGAAGTACTGCTCGCAGGGCGTCTGCGTGTTGACGACCAGGACGTCGACGTCGTCGGGCCAGGCGGCGGCGAGCGTGCCGAGGGTCACGTACTCGTAGACGAGGTCGGGGTGCGGGCGCGGCAGCAGGCCCGCCGTGTAGACCTGCGCGACCCGGCGGCCGTCCGGCACCTCGACGCTGAACAGGGCGGGCGCGTCCGGCCGCGCGGCGACGTCGGTGAGCGGGACCGGGCGGTAGACGCCCGCCACGGCAAGGGCACGCAGATACGTGTATCCGTCGTCGGCCTCCGCCAGCTCGTACAGGTGCTCCTCCAGGTCGGCGGGCGCCCGCCAGGGCGAGCCGTCCTCGGGCGCCGGGACGACGGGGAACACGTCGTCGTGGTACTCGTCTTCGGCTGCCGCGTACATGGCCGTCTGCTCGCTTCCGTGGTCGGGACGCTGCCCGGTCGGGATGATCTTCCACGGAACCGTAACCCGGCCCGGTCCGCTCAGTCCGTTCAGTCCGCCGTCAGCGTCAGGCGCAGGGACTTCAGGCCGTTGATGAAGTGCGAGACCAGGCGGTCGGGCGGCGCCGCCAGCCGCAGCGCGGGCACGACATCGATCAACTCCTCGTAGAGCACCCGTAGTTGGAGGCGCGCGAAGTGCGCGCCGAGGCAGACGTGCGGGCCGTCTCCGAACGACACGTGCGGGTTCGGGGCGCGGGTCAGGTCGAGGCGGTCCGGGGCGGCGAAGACGCGCTCGTCGCGGTTGGCCGCCGCGTGGAAGACGACCACCTTGTCGCCGCGGCGAAGGCGCTGCCCGGACAGCTCGGTGTCGCGCGCGGCCGTGCGCCGGAACGAAAGGACCGGCGGATGCCAGCGCAGCAGCTCCTCCACGGCGCCCGGCACCGGCGCCGCGCCCGCCCACAGCCTGCGCTGCTGTGCCGGGTGCTCGGCCAGGGCGAGCAGCCCGCCGGGCGCGGCGGCGCGCACGGTGTCGTTGCCCGCGACCGTGAGCAGGAAGAAGAACATCTCCAGCTCGGGCGCGGTCACTTCGGGCGTGGTGGCGAGCGTCGTCATGATGTCGTCGCCCGGGTGCGCGCGCTTGTGCGCGGCCAGGTCGCCCGCGTACGCGAACATGTCCCGCAGCAGCGCGGGCGAGCGCGGGTTCACCGGCCGCCCGTCCGCGCCGAGCACAGGATCGCCCGCCTCGTCCGGGTCCTGGTAGCCGATGACGCGCCGGGTCCAGTCCAGAAGGAGGCCCCGGTCGGAGTCCGGCACGCCCAGCAGGTCCGCGAGGTTCACCAGGGCGTAGTCGTCGGTCACGGCGGCCACCACGTCGCAGGTGCCGTCCCCGGCGCGGGCCCGGGCCACCGCGTCGGTGAGCAGCGCCCGCGCCCGGCGGCGCGCGAGGGCCTCGAAGCGGGCGACGCGGCGCGGCGTGAACGCCCGGCTGACCAGGCCCCGCAGCCTGCCGTGCCCGGCGCCGGTGCCCGGCGCCGGGTCCTGGTTGAGCATCATGCGCCGGATGAACGGCAGGTCGTCCGGGTCCGGGTCGCGGATCTGCGTGGCGCCGAGGCGCGAGGAGTACGCCGCACAGTCCCGCAGGACCGCCGTCACGTCCGCGTGCCGCGTCACCGCCCAGAAGCCGGGGCCCGCGGGCCAGCCGAGCACCGCGGGCTCCTCCTGCCAGGCGACCGGGTGGCTCTCGCGCAGGACGCGGTAGCGGTCGTACGGCACCCCGCGCGCGTACAGGCGCGGGTCGAAGACGTCGGGGACCACCTCCGGAGTGCCGGGCTCCGCGCGCGCGGCGGCGGGCGGGCGCGGTGTCACGCGCCGTCGGCGGCGGGGGCGCCGCCCGTCTCCGGTGTGGCGTCGTCCGCCCGCAGGAAGTCCTCCACCACCCGGACCAGGTCGAGCGGCGCCTCGTCCATCGCGTAGTGCCCGGCGCCCGCGAGCTCCACCAACTCGGCCCGCGGGAAGCAGGGCAGCCAGGTGTGCCGCATCGCCTCGGCCGAGAGCACCGGGTCGAGGGCGCCGACCACGGCGAGCGCGGGCACCGGGGAGCCCGCCACGCGCTCCTGGAAGTCGTTGCCCGCCCAGCCGTCGAGCCAGGCGCGGAACGCCTTGGCGTCGCTGCGCGCGAAGGAGCGCTCCACCATCCGGCGCAGCCAGGCCGCCGGGCGGCCGCCGCCCGTCGTCCGGTCGATGATCGCCCGCCTGCTGTCCGCCTCCTGCCCGGCCGACTCGAACAGCTCCCGCTCCTGTGGCCCCAGCGGCACGCCCGAAGCGGGCACCGGCGAGATGCCCACGATCCTGCGGACCCGCGCGGGGGCGTCCGCGAGCACGTGCTGCGCCACGCCGCCGCCCATGGAGTGCCCGACGACGGAGAACCGCTCCCAGCCGAGGTGGTCCGCGAGACGCAGCACGTCGGCGGCCGCCTCGGCGGTCGTGTACGGGCCGGGGGCGTCCCGCGCCTCGCCGTACCCGCGCAGGTCCACCACCGCGTACTGGAAGGCGCCCGCGTCGAGGTCGGCGAGGACCGGAGCGTACGCCGACCGGTCCGCGAACCAGCCGTGCACGGCGATCACTTTGTGCGGGCCTTCGCCCACGAGGTCATGAGGCAGCGTGAAGGTGGTCACGACCGCCACGATGGCCGTGGCGGCGGTGGTGCGCAAGGGTGCGGCGGCGGTCCCGCCCGGCTCGGGGGGCATCGGATTCCCCATCCGGCACGGCAAGTTGGCCGAGCGCCTGCGGGAGGCGGCCCTCGGTGGTCAGAATGTGGCATGGCCATCCGCCGTCTCAGCTACCGGCTCGCCGAGGAGCCGGTCACCGGTGCCGTCCGGCTGATTCCCGTTCCCGCGTCCGGGTCCGCCGTGGCGGACCCGTCGGGGCCCGGGGGCCGACGGCAGGTCCGGGAGTGGCTGGAGTGGGTGGAACTGGCCATCGGCACGGGGCACGACCGCGACGGCGACGGACACGGCCTCAGCTACAGCAGGCTGCCGGACGGCGGCAGCCTGCTGTGCGCCACGGCCACCGAGGGCCCCGGCGTCGAGGCCGTCCACTACACCGGCACCGACACCGCCCGCCTCGCCGAGAGATGGCCGATCGCGTCCTGGTCGACCGCGTCCGATTCGACTGCGTCTGACTCGACCGTGTCCGGGCCGACCTCGTCCGGGCCGACCGTGTCCGATTCGACCGCGTTCGGGCCGACCGTGTCCGGGCCGACGGCGGCGGGCGACGCGGGCGTGAGCGGCGCGCGGGAGAGCGGAGAGTCCGGGGACGCCGGGCCGGGGGACGAGATCGCCGCGCTCGGCGGTGTGGGGCGCGGTGAACTCGTCGCCTTCGCCCGGGCGCACGCGAACCGCCTCGCGCCCTTCCTCGCCGACGTGCGGCGGCTGTTCGACGACCCCGCGGGACGGCAGCTGATCGTTGCCGAGGAGCACCCGGACACCGTCGCCCGCTGGATCGCGCTGGCCTGCGCCTCGCTGCCCGCCGCCTATGTGCCCTCGCTGACGTTCACCACTCGCGCCGCCGACCCCGCCCGCGCCCCGCAGCACATCGTCGGCATCGGCCCCGACGCCGCCTTCGACCGCCGCGACGCCACCGCCCTCGAGCACTTCTACCGCGTCCACGACGGCCTCGGCGGACCCGGCAGCCCGCCCCGCCCCGACACCTGGGCCACCTGGGCGGCCCGCCTGTGGCTCGCCGGGGAGCCGCTGCCGAGGACCGACGCCGAACCCTTCGCCGCGGGACCGCTCGTCTCGCGCCTGGTGCGCGGCGGCCACCTCTCAGGGGCGGAGCTCGCCGGGCTCGGCGGCGACGCCTCGCGGGCCGCCGTCGACGTCCTCGTCACCGCCCTGGACCTCGGCCGCGCCGACCCGGCCGGGCTCACCGCCGTCTGCCACGACCTGCACGCCCACGCCCCGTCCACCGCGGCCCCGCTCGCGCTCGCCCTGGCCCGGCACCGCGTCGCCGCCGCGCTCCCCGAGGAGCGGCCCGCCGAACTCGGCGCGGCCCTCGCCGCGCTGCCCCTGGACGCCGAGGGCGAGCGCCTGCTGCGCGGCGAGTTCGGCGGCGGCGCCGACGTGGCGCTGCGGCGCGCCCTGCGCGACCCCGTCGACACCTGGACCGAACCGCTGCGCCGCGCCCTGGCCACCGGCGACGACGAGAGCGCCACCGCGGAAGCCGTCGAGAAGCTCTCCCGCCTCCTGCGCGACCCCCAAGGACGCACCGCCGCCGTGCGCGTCCTCGACGACGTCGACAGCGCCCCGCTGACCCGCCGCGTCCTCCAGGCGCTCGCCGCCAACCCGCACCCGCGCCGCCTCGACCTGCTGCGGGAGCTCGCCGAATCACCGGACGGCGACTGGCTGCGCCGCAACCTCGACGAGCGCTCCCCGGTGCCGCTGCGCCTCGCCGAGGCCGCCGCCCGCTGGCGCGACGGCGGCCGAGGGCCGCGCGGCATCGAACTGTTCGCCAAGCTCACCGAGGTCCTGCCCAGCCGCATGGTGACCTCCGCGGACACCCTGCGGCAGATGTGGTGGCTGGTGTGGGGCAGCGGCTGCCCCGACCCGGCGGAACTGTCCTGGGTCGCCCGCACCTGCACCGTACGGCTGCTCATCGAGGCCGACTTCGGCAAGCGCGTCACGGGCCTGCTGAGCGCCCCGGACGGCGTCGACCGCGAACTCGTCGCCTTCGCCCGCGACCTGCTGCACGAGAAGCGCCTCTCGCCCCGGCAGCGCGCCACCGCCGAACTCCTCGTGCTCGCCCAGGACCTCGTCGACCGGCGCAAGGCCCTCCACCAGGGCATACGCCGATTCGAGGCGCTGTACGTGGACGCCGCGCCCCTCGACGTGACGGTGCGCCGCGGCGTGTTCCGGCTCGTCGCCCGCGCCCTGGCCCGCGCCGACGCGGGCCAGCAGGCCCGCCCCCCGGTGTACGACCACCTCATCGCGGCCGGGCCCGAACTCCTCACCCCGTACCGCGCGTTCATGCTCGACGAGGGCAGGCGCGAGCAGCTCGCCCATGAACTTCCCCTGCGGCCCGACGAGATCGCCGCCTGCTACAGCCTGTGGCGCCCCAGCAGGCGCCCCGGCATGAGCCAGGCGTGGCGCGACGTCGCCGCCGAGCTGCTCGCCGGGATACTCGCGCCCGTCGCCGCCGGGCTCAACCACCCCCAACTCTCGGACGTGGCCGACCTCATGACCAAAGGTCAGGGAGGCGTGAGCCGCGTCCAGGAGTGGAACGCCTGGCGCAACAGCCTGCGCGCCCACTAGCCCGGCGGCCGCCCCCACCGGTGAAACCGCACGCCCGCGCGGGCGCGTCCCTACGTACCGACTGATCCACCTGGAGAGGACCAGCGTGAGCCGACCCCAGCACAGCACAACGACCAGTGAGACGGCCGACAACTTCCCGGGCGGCTCCATGGCGAGCCGCCCCGTGCACTTCATCTGGATGCTCGACTGCTCGGGTTCGATGAGCGTCAACGGCAAGATCGGACAGCTGAACTTCGCCATCCGCGAGGCCATCCCGGAGATGCAGCAGGCCGCCAACGCCAACCCGGCGGCCTCGCTCCTCGTGCGCGCCATCTCCTTCGCCAGCGGCGCCAGCTGGCACGTCAGCGACCCCACCCCGGTGGACAGCTTCTCCTGGGAGGACGTCCACACCTACGGCGGCACCGACATGGGCGCGGCCTTCAAGCTCGCCGCGGGCGCCCTGCAGACGCCGCCGATGCCGCAGCGGGCGCTCCCGCCGGTGCTCGCGCTCGCCTCCGACGGGCAGCCCACCGACGACTGGCGCGCGGGCCTGCGCGCCATCGACAGCACCCCCTGGGGCAAGCGGGCCGTGCGCGTCGCCGTCGCCATCGGCGACGACGCGGACAAGAGCATGCTCAAGGAGTTCCTCGCCAACCCCGAACTGGAGCCGCTCCAGGCGAAGAACCCGCGCCAGCTCGCCGCCGCCATCCGCTGGATGTCCACGGCGGTCGTCAAGGACGCCTCCACGCCCAAGGTCGAGGACGCCAAGCCCGCGACGCCCCTTGGCCCGCCGCTGACCAAGGACGACGGCGGGGCCGACATCTGGTGAGCGCCGCGCCGGACGCGGACGGCGGCCACGGGCCCGAGGCCCGCTGGACGCTGCTCACCGGCGCCGTCAAGGGCGTCGGCAAGAAGTACAGCCAGGACAGCTGGGCCGCCAAGGTCACCGCGGACGGGTGCGCCGTCGTCCTCACGGTCGCCGACGGCCACGGCTCCGCCGCGCACTTCCGCAGCGACCTGGGCGCCCGCTGGGCCGTCGAGGAGTTCACCGCGTGCGCGGAGGCCTTCGCGCACGAGGCGGTGCGCGTCGGCGAGCACGCGGCGGGCTGGCCGGGCCTGCGGGCCGAGGCCCGGCTCCTGCCGCAGGCCGTCGGCCACCGCTGGCACCGGCGCGCGCTGCTGCACGACAGCAACGCGCCCGCCCGCGGCGCGTCCCCCGCCCAGCGCGCGGCGGCCCGCAAGGAGGCCCGCGGCCGGGGCACCCCGGACCTCGCCGCCTACGGCAGCACGCTGCTCGGCGCGGTCCTGACCGCACACACCCTGCTGTGCTGGCAGCTGGGCGACGGCGACATCGTCCTCGTGGACGACGGCGGCGTCCCGCACACCCCGCTGTCCAGCGGCCCCGACCTGGGCGACGAGACCGACTCGCTGTGCGAGCCGGAGCCCTGGCGCAAGACCCGCACGTACTGGCAGCCCATCACCGGCGGCCCGCCGCCCACGGTGCTGCTGTCCACCGACGGCCTCTCCAAGAGCTTCGCCGACCACCAGGGCTTCCTGGACTTCGCCACCGGCGTGCGCGAACGGGCCGCCGAACACGGCGTGGCGGCGGTGCAAGGACAGCTGGCGGACTGGCTGGGGCGGGCGGCGACGTACTCGGGGGACGACACGACCCTCGTCGGGGCGTTCGGCGCCCCGCACGAGGCACCTGAAGCGGCACGCACGAGTGAGGGAACGGCAACGGCATGAGTGAGGGAACGGGGAGCCCGGCATGAGCAACGGCATGCTCGCCAGCGGGAAGAAACTGGTGGCCGAGACCGGTGAACGGCTCACGGTCGCCGAGCTGTTCGGCTCGGGCGGCCAGGGCGAGGTGTACCGCGTCACGACGGCGAACGGCGACCAGGCCGTGAAGTGGTACTACCCGCAGCTGGCCGACGCCCGGCAGCGGCACATCCTCGAAGGGCTCATCGAGAAGGGCTGGAACGACGACCGCTTCCTGTGGCCGCGCTCCATCGTGATGGACCCCGAGGGCAAGGAGCCCGGCTTCGGCTATCTGATGGACGTGCGGCCCGCGCGCTTCCAGGACCTGCCCGCGCTGTTCCGGCGCGACCCGTCCGTCAAGGACGCCACGATGCGCACGCTCGTGACGGTCGCCCTGCACACCGTGGAGGCCTACCGCGCGCTGCACTCCAAGGGCATCGCCTACCGCGACATCAACTGGGGCAACATCTTCTTCGACCCGCGCACCGGCGACGTCCTGGTGTGCGACAACGACAACGCCGTCGTGGAGGGCGCGCTCGCCGGGGTCGCGGGCACCATGGACTTCATGGCGCCCGAGCTGGTGCGCGGCGACCGCGGCGCACAGCCCGGCACCCAGACCGACCTGCACTCGCTGGCCGTGCTCCTGTTCCTGCTCCTGATGAACGACCACCCCTTCAACGGCGCGCTCGCCATGAGCATCCACTGCATGGGCGAGTCCGCCAAGCGCAAGCTGTACGGCACGGACCCCGTGTTCGTGTACGACCCCAAGGACACCCGCAACCGCCCGCTGGCCGGGGAGCAGCCCACCGTCATCGCCACCTGGGCCGCGCTCCCGCCGATCCTGCGCGACCTGTTCGTGCAGACCTTCACCGACGGGCTGCGCACGCCCTCGCGGCGCGTGCGCGAGACGCAGTGGCGGGACGCCCTCAGCCAGGTCCTCGACGCCATCACCCAGTGCGGGCGGTGCGGCAAGCAGAACCTGACGCAGCCCGATGGCGCGCCGCCGAACTGCTGGAAGTGCGGCACGCCGCTCCAGCTGCCGCCGCGCCTGGAGCTGGTCACCGCCACCGGCACCACACTGCGCACCCGGCGCGGCATCCGCCTCGACCCGAACGCGCGCCTGTACGCCCACCACCTGGACGGCGACCCGGACCGGCACGACTTCCGGGCCGTGGTCGGCGAGGTCACCGAACACCCCAAGCAGCGCGGCCGGTTCGGCCTCACCAACCGCACCAGCAGCGTGTGGACCGCCCGCAAGCAGGACGGCACGGTCCTGGACGTCGACCCGGGCCGCACCGTCGCCCTCCAGACGGGGCTGCTCCTGGAGTTCGGCGGGGGAGCCGAGGCGGAGGTCAAGGACTAGGGGCCTAGGGCCTTAGGGCCTTAGGGCTGCCCGGCCGCCTGGGTGCGGGCGGCCGGGCGGCGCAGCCAGCGGCGCCACCACGCCCACCGGACCGGCAGCGGCGGGGGCGGGGGCGGCGGGGACGCGGGCAGCGCGACGTGCACGGGCGCGGCCGGGAGCGCCACCGCGTCCGGGCGGGGCAGCGGCACGAGGGTGACGGTGCACGCCGTGTCCGGCACGGCGACGGTGACCGCGCCCCCGGCGGCCCGGTGCGCGCTGCGGGGCACCCGCCGCTCCTCGCGGCGCACCCCGTCGTCCCAGGCGATCAGCGTGAGCACCGCGGGCTCCGGCCAGGTGAAGCGCACCTGGGCCCACCCGGCGTCGAGCCGCAGCACCCGCACGTCCGTGACGGGCTCGGGGTGTTCGACGACGACGCTCGGCCCGGCGACCACGAGGTCGCCGAGCGCGCTCACCGCCGTCATCCGCAGCCGCTGCCGGGGCGGCGGCGACACGTCCATGCGCAACGTCTCCCCGCCGGACGCGGCGCGCGTCCCGGTGAGCTCCCCGATCCGCCGCGAGACGTCGGTGCCAGGGGCGACGGGCCCTGCGGGCCACGGCACCAGCGTGCTCTCGCCGCGCTCCGGGGCCCGCCAGGCGAGCCGCACCCGGTGCCCGTCGCGGTGCGCGGTGACCTCCGTGACCCGCGAGGGCCACTCCTCGGCGCGGGCCGTCACGCGCACCCCCGGCGACCAGCGCAGCGCGTCGCCGCCCGGATAGCCGCAGCTGACCTCGTACGCGTACGTCCCGAGCGGCAGCGGCACGTCCAGGAGGCGGTCGCGCTCGCAGGGGACGGGCACCGGCGGGCTGCCACCGCCGTCCACCCGCGAGCGCAGCACCCGCACGGCGGTGGCCGCCGGGTGCGGCTGCCAGCGCAGGCGGACGCCGTCGGGCACGGGCACCGCCGCGAGCTCCGCGGGGTCCGGGGCGATCAGCGTCGGCGCGGTGACGCGCGGCACCCCGGCGACGCGGGAGCCGCGCAGCGGCACGACGGCGTAGCGCAGGGCGACGCCCAGCGGGACCCCGTCGTCCACGGCCGTCACCGCGCCGCCGGGCCCGGCCAGTTCGACGGCCTGCTCCGGCGCGCCGTCGGGGAAGCGCAGGACGTGGTACGTCACCGAGGCCGCCGAGCGCGGCGGCCGCCAGGAAAGACGGACGCTGCCATCGTCGACGGCCGCCGTCACCGCCGCGTCGGCGGGCGTGTCCGGCGCGTCGGCCAGGGCCGCGGCGGCGCGCAGCAGACCCGTACGGAGCTCGGGCGCGTCGGTGGCCTGCCGCAGCGCGGTGAGCCAGGCGGCGGCCGCGGCCCGCCACGCGCCGCGCTCCTCCAAGGCGGCCGCCCGCTCGGCGTGCCGCGCCACGGCGGCCGAGCGGTCCCGCAGCGTGCCGAGCAGCCGGGCCAGGACGTGGTCCTCGGGGGCCTTCGGCAGCGGCGCCGCCGCGCGCTCGGCCGCCCGCAGCCGGGGTCCTGGCCAGAGGTCGTTGACGGTCTCCGCGGCGCGCCGCCGGGCCCCGGCGGCGGGGAAGCGGGCGTCGACGGCGGCGGCGAGCAGCCGGGCCTCGCTGCTGTGCACGCCGAGCGCGGTGACGTCGTCGGCCGTGGTCGCCCGGGCGCCCTGCCGGTCCTTGAGCAGACAGCACACCTCCCACAGGACGATGTGGCGCAGGCCCATCGGGTCGTCGCGGGCGAGGGTCTCCAGGGTGTCCACGACGGCCGCCGCCGTCAGCGCGCGCGGGTCCGCCGATGCCCGCCAGGCGTCGTGGGCCCCCCGGACGTAGGGCACGTCCACGCGGCTCCACAGCCCGCCGCGGCCGGGGAACCACAGGCCGTCCAGGACGCGGAAGCCGTCGTCGGTCTCGGCCTGGGGCAGCGTGCCGAAGACACCGGCCGCCGCGCGCCGCCGCGCCGGTTCGCGCAGCAGGTCGGCCGCGTGCCTGAAGCCCAGGTCGGCGATGGCGGCGCGGAGTTCGCCGTAGCCGCGCATGCCGGGGAACTCGGGCAGGACGGGCAGCGGGGGCAGCGCGCTGGTGCCCGTGGCCCGGACGCCGGGCCGCCACGTCGTCGCCACCGGTCAGCCTCCGGTCGCCGAGGACGTGGGGGCGGTGGACGCGGACGCGCTGGACGCGGACGCGGTGGGCGTGGGCTCCGTGAAGAAGTACACGCGGACCACGGCCGTCTCCGGCGTGCTGTTCAGGTCGTGGAAGTCATTGGCCGCCGTGGCCTTCGTGAACATGCCGGGACGGCCCGCGACGAGCGCGGAGTTGACGCGGCGCGCGTACGCCTGCCCTTCGCCGCCCCCGCCGAAGGTCAGCACCAGCGCGGCCCTGCGCCCCCGCCACTCGCGGGTGGCCCGGTTGATCTGCCCGGCCAGTGACTTCTTATCGGTGCCCTTGACGTCGAACTCCCGGGGCTTGCGCTCCACCGAGGGCGGCCCCGATGGCTCCTTCGGCGGCTTCGTGGACGAGGTCGCGCCGCCGGACTCCTTCGGGCGGTCGGCCAGCGGGTCGGGCCGGTCGGCCATCGACACGAGCGCGAGGACGAGCAGCAGGTCGGCGAAGAGCCAGCCCGCGAGGACGACCCCGGCGATCCGGCCCCCGCGCCGTCCGCGCCGGGTCACGTGTCACCGCCGGGCGACGACGGCGGCCGCCGCCTCAGCGGCGGGCGCAGGGCGCGGGTGCGGGCGGAGTACAGGTCGGAGTCGGGGTGCGGGGCGTCGGCGTACGGGCCGGAACCGGTGGCGTCGCGGGGCGTGCCGCCGCTGAGGGACGGGTCGTCCTGGACGTCCGGCTCCGGGGGTGCCTCTGGGGGCGCCTCTGGGGTGGCCGCTCCGGGGGCGGCCGAGGCGGGGGTGGGGCCCGGGCGGGTGGGCGGTGGGGTGAGGTCCTGGCCGCCGTCCGCCGGGGGCGAGGTGCGCGGGGCGGGGACGGGGTTGCCGTTTCCCTCCGGCCGGGGCGCCATCGGCACCGTCGCGCCGTATCCGGAGCCGCCCGCGCCGTATCCGGAGCTGCCCGGTGCCGCGTACCCGTTTCCGGAGCCGTACAGGCCACCGCCCGACCGGGGGGCCTCCGCCCCGTTGCGCGACGGCGCCCCCGCGAAGGAGCGCACGCCGGTCTCCACGCGGGCCGCCGCGTCCTGCCAGTGCGCGGCCGCCGCGTCCCAGCGCTCGGTGGCCTCGCGCATGCCCTCCACGGCGTCGTTCGTACGGCTCGTGCTGGACACCAGGGCCTTGCAGGCCTGGTCGGTGGTCCGGGCCACCGCCTCCGTCTTGGCGACGAGCTCCGTCTGGGCGGTGACCAGGGCGCGCAGCGAGGTGTCCACCGTCGCGCCCGACGCCTTCACCTGGTCGGCGATCAGCCGCGCCGCGTTCGTGCTCGCGGTGCCCGCCTGCGTGGCCGCGCGCTGGCCTTCCCGCAGGGCCGTCTCGATGCGGTCCGCCGCCGCCCCCAGCTTCGGCACCTCGGCGGTGAGCTTGCCCGCCGCGTCCCGCAGCGAGGTCGTCGCGCCCGTCATGGCGCCGGTGGCGCGGACGAGCGCCTTGTGGTTCTTGTCCGCCTCGGCGGCCAGGGACCGCATCTCGCCCGCGGCCTTGGTGAGTTCGGACGTGAACTGCTTCGGCGAGGCGCTGCGGTGCGGGGCGAGCAGCATCTGAAGACGCGTCAGAAGCGAGGCGAGCTCGGCCAGGAGCCGCTCGCGCTCGGCGTCCCGCTCGTCCTCCTCGCGCTCGGCACGCGCCCGTACGCGCGCGTGCACCACGGACAGCAGGACGAGTAAGGCGATCAGGACGACCGCCATCAGCGCCACGTTCTCGAACCGGCCGAGCGGCGAGAGATGGCCGCCGAAGCCGGACTGCCAGAGCTGCAGGAAGGGCCGCGTGGCCTCCTTGCGGTCGACCTCGCTCAGCTCCCCGTACGCGTGCACGGCCTCGCGCAGACCGAACCACGTCACCAGGAGCGGCACGAAGACCAGCGTGCCGAGCGCGGCTTCCAGGAGCGTGTCGCGCCGCGCCGACCGCCGGGTGCCGCGGGTGGTGACGCTCTCCGGGCGGACGAAGACGTGGACCAGGTCCAGCTCGGCCCAGCGGTCCAGGCGGTTGTCGTGGGTCACGTCGTGCGCGAGGACGTCGAGTTCGGCGGCCCGCGGGCTGAGCTCCGGCTTTCCCGACAGGTCCTGAAGTCGCTGGACGAGATCCGATTTGTTCAGCAGCTGTGCGGGCCTCAAGCGCGTACTCCCTGCTCTTCGGGACGTGTGGCGGGACGTGTAGCGGGACGGATGTCGGGACGTGCGTCGGGGCGTGTCCCGGACATGCTCCAGGATGTCCTCCGGGACCGGTCCGGGACCCGTCCCGGACCGGTCCGGGACCGAGGAGCGCCTCGCCCACGAGGCCCTCGTCAGTCGAGGACGTCACCCCTGCCGCGCCGGTTCCTGCCGGCATGGCTCAGCCGGGCCAACAGCGCCTCGGCCTCGGGGTGTTCAGGGTCCCACGTGAGGCACTTGCCAAGGGCCTCAATCGCCTCATCCCTCGCTCCGCGCCGATGCAGCTCCTGCGCGTGCCGGAACGTGCGGTGCGCGAGCAGCCCCCGCACCCGCTCGCTCGTCGGGTCGTGGCCGTACGCGCAGCGCAGCCACCGCTCCGCCTCGGGGAAGCGGTCGGGGGACATGTCGGCCATCGCGGCCGCGCAGTGCACCTCGATCATCTCGTCGAGCACGTCGGCCCGCGCCGGATGCGAGGTGGCCTCCTGCCAGGCCAGATGGGAGGCCTGCACGGCGTGCTCGTGGTGGCCGAGGTCCAGCAGCACGCGGGCGCGGGCGAGTTGGCGCAGGGCGGCATGGCTCAGGGTGCGCGGCGAGTCGTCGGTGAGGACAGCGGGCGCCGGGGGGCGGGGCTCGGGGACCTCCGGGGGCCCGGCGTCCCGCCCGGACGCTTCGGGCTCCGCGCCCACGGCGGGGCCCGCTCCCGGCTCTGGGCCCTGCGGTTCCGCACCGCCCCCACGCTCCTCCTCCGCCGCCCCCGTCAGCCCCTCCAGCAGCTCCCGCGCCTCGGCCACGATGTCCCGAAGGAGCGCCACCGCCTCCCGCCGCCGCCCCTGCCCGGCCAGCTCCCTGGCCTGGGCGAGGTCGCGGCGGGCGGGCCCCGGGGCGTCGTCCGCGGCGAGCAGCGTCGCGGTGAGCGAGGGGGCGTCGGCGAGGGTGTCCCGGCCTGGGTCCGCGAGCTCCAGGGGCCCCTCCTCCAGGGCCGCCGAGCCGGACGCGGACGCGCCGCCCGCGAGCCGCACCGCGTGCTTCAGGGCGCCGAGCGCGAGCAGGTCCGCGGAGCCGCGTGCCATGCTCCGCCCCAGCTCCGCGACGCCCGCCCGCACCTGCTCAAGACGGGTGCCGCCGCCCACGAGCAGCAGCGTGTCCACGTCCGGGCGGCCGAGCGCCGACTCGTTGAGGAGGGCGTGGGCGCGCCGCACGGTGCGGCGCACATGCGGTTCGAGAAAGGCGTCCAGGTGCGGCCGGGTGATCCGCATCCGCAGCGGCGGGCCGTTGCCGAGGTCCAGGGTGAACGCGGCGGAGTCGGACGCCGACCCGGTGGCCGTGCCCAGCTCCTCGCGCGCCGCCTGCGCCCGCTCCCGGTGGCCGAGCCACACCCGCGGGCCGCCGCCCGTCACGGCCGCGGGCCCCCGGTGCGTCCGCAGCAGCCGCACCGCCGACGCCAGCGCCGCCTCGTCGAAGACGCGGCCCCCGGAGCTGGCCGCGCCGTCGTAGCCGAGCGCGCGGTAGTGGCCGCGCACGCCGCGCACCAGGCCGATCTCGAAGCCCTCGTACCCCATGCCGTACACCAGGAACGTGCCGCTGTCGCGGTCCGTGGTGTGCCCCATGACCGCGGCGAGTGAGTCGCTGATGAGCCGCACCGGCACGAGCCCGGCGGCCCCGGCCGCGTCGCGCAGCGCCTGCCGCTGCGCCGACTGGAACGCCGCGGGCACGCTGATCACCGTCTGCGCGACGGCGCCCGCCCGGGCCTCGACGCGCTCGCGCAGCGCCCGCAGGGCCCGCGTCACCAGCGTCTCCGCGTCTGCCACCGCCGCCGCGTCCGCCGCGCTCTCCCCGGCCCTCATCGGCTCCCCGCCCGCCGCGTCCCGCCACGGCACCGGACGGCCGCTGCCCAGGAGGGACTTCAGGCTCGGGAACACCACCGGAAGGACCCCGGCGGCCGCGGGCGCGCACAGCAGCCACGGCCAGTCGTCGCCGGGCAGGTCCAGGCGGCGCGCGGGCCGCCCGGGCACCGCGAACAGCGCCCGCACCCCCGTCGCGCCGAAGTCCACACCGAGGCTGACCTGGCCCTCGGCGCCCCCCGCCGTCACCGCCCCGCCCCCCGCTTTCGTCATCCGCCCGCCAGGTCGTCCGGGACTTGGAGGAAGCCGTCGTAGTCCCGCTTGTTCGGCAGCGACGGCACCGCGCGCTCCGAGTACGCCACCGCGATCATGCCGCGCAGGTTCTTGGCCTGCTCCGCCGTCTGGATGCTGTTGCCCTGCCGGTGGGCGGCCTTGACCTGCTCCACGGCCTCGCTGATCGCCTTCACCGTCTCCAGCGGCGCGCCCTCCGAGGCCAGTTCGGCCTGCCGGAACTGGCTGGCGAGCCCGCACTGGTGGTACATGTCGTCCAGGAGCAGCTCGGTGAGGCGCTGGTACTCGCCGCTGTCGCCCATCTCCACCGCCCGCTGCGCCTGCGTGATGTCGCGGCGCACCTTCATCTCCTGAGTGTGCTCGACGTAGGGGCCGTACCGCTTCAGGAAGTGTCTGGCCTCCCGCTCGGCGAGCCCCAGTTCCTCGCGCAGGACCGCGCTGTCGACCTCCCGCTCGGTCTCGGGCGGCGGCGTGCGCGGCTTGTCGCGCCGCGGGGTCGCCTCAAGCGCCATGTCGGTGCCGCGCACACTGATCCGGACGGTGATGATCCGGTCCGCCGAGTAGTTGAACGACACGTCGACGTGGCGGTTGATCTCGATCTCCTGCGGCAGCTCGAACTCGACCACGCCCTGTTCGTGGTTCTCGCTCGCCACATGGCTGTCGCCCTCGTACACCGGCACCCGGATCAGCCGGCTGTCCGTCGCGTGGAACGTGCGCTGGCGCGGCTCGGGCAGCGGGAACGGCGAGCCCGCCGGGATGATCGGCACGAACACGTCCCGCCGCGCGCCCTTGACCGCGGCGATGCCCATCGCCATCGGCGTCGACTCGAACAGGCCCGTGGAGCCGACCGGGCGGGCGTTGACCAGGCTCTGGCCGCAGTCCGCGCACACCTCGGCGGCGTCCTCGTTGACTTTCTGGCACTGCGGGGCCGGGCACTCCACGCCGTTCAGGGTCTCGGCGAGGACGCCCGCGCCGTAGGCCACGCACTCCATCGGGTTGATGTTGCGGCGCACCTTGTCGCCGCCGAAGTACGCCTCCACCGCCTCGTACACAGGGCGGGTCAGCGTGCCGCCGCCGACGAGCAGCACGTCCGAGATGTCGGCGGGCGTCAGCTCGTAGCCGCTGAGGGTGTCCTTGACGAGGTCCATGGTGCGGGTCACCAGGGGCGCGATCATCTCCTGGAACTCCTCGCGGGTGAGCGCCATCTCGACATCGACGATGCCCTCGGGGCCGTGGTAAGCCGCCGGGATCACGATGTACGTCTCCGACAGCTCGTTCAGCTCCCGCTTGGCGGCCTCGGCGGCCTTCTTCGCCTGGAACAGGAACTCCTTGTCGCCGGACGGGTCGACGCCCCGCTCGTCCCGCATCCAGGCGATGATCCGCTCCACGATCGTCAGGTCGAAGTCGTCGCCGCCGAGCCAGATGTCCCCGGCGGAGCGGAGCACCTGGAACTGGCTGTTGCCCTCGTGGTCCTTGACGGTGTTCAGGACGGAGATGTCGAACGTGCCGCCGCCCAGGTCGTAGACGAGGACCCGGCTGCGCGCCCCGCCCGGCTTGTGCAGGCCGAACGCGACCGCCGCCGCCGTCGGCTCGTCCACGATCTTCTTCACCACCAGGCCCGCGCGCTGCGCCGCCTCCCGGGTCGCCGCGCGCTGCGCGTCGCGGAAGTACGCGGGCACGGTGATCACCGCGTGCGTCACCTGCTCGCCGAGGGTGCGCGCCGCGTCCCGCACCAGCTTGTCCAGGATCACGCTGGAGATCTCGGCGGGGGCGCGGGTGCGGCCGCCGAGCATCACATGGGCGCGCGGGTCGTCGTCGGGCCCGGGCACGATCTCGTACGACAGGCGCTCGCGGGCCTGCGCCACCGGGTGGTCCGCGAAGTCGCGGCCCATGAGCCGCTTCACGGACACGATGGTCTCCTTGGGCTGGCGCACCGCCCAGCGCAGCGCGTCCTCGCCGACGAGGGTCTGGTCCTTGCCGTCGCGGCGCGCGAGGCCGACCACCGACGGCGTGAGCCGGTCGCCCTTGCTGTTGGTGAGGACCGCGATGTCGTCGCGGTGCGGATCGTGGGCGGCGACGGCGCTGTTCGTGGTGCCGAGGTCGATCCCGATGGCCTTCATCCCTGTGCTGTCCCTTCCTGTGCTGCCTGGCCTGTCCCGCCCGGGGGCACGTCCTCGGCGGCGTCGCCCGCGGCGACCACGACCCGGGCGGCGCGCAGCACCCGCCCCCGGTATCGATACCCGCGCCGCGCGACCTCAAGGACCTCGTCGTCGGCCGTTCCCGGGGGCGCCGGGCGCACGGCCACGACGTGGTGCGTGGCCGGTTCGGCGCGCTCGCCGACCGCGCCGAGCGGCTCCAGGCCCGCGCCCGTCGCGGCCGACTCCAGCTGGCGCGCGATGAGTCGCACACTGCGGTGGTACGCCGCCGGGTCCGCGCCCGGGCCGCCCGCGAGCAGCCGGTCGCACGCGTCGAGGGCGTCGGCGCACGCCAGGAGCAGCCGCTCGGTGTGCGCGCGGTGCGCGGCGTCACGGGCCGCGAGCGCCCGCGCCCCCTCGTACGCGACGCGCGCCGCCTCCGAAGGGGAATCCTGCTCGGTCACAGCGGCCTCCTGGGGGCGCGGCGGTTCGTCGGCGGGCGTCACGCGTCGAACCGGATCAGCTCGCGCAGCAGCCGGGCGAGGTCCTCGCCGGACAGCGGCTCCCCGGCGTCCGGGCCGCTCAAAGCCGCGAGGAGCGCGTCGATCTCCCCGGCGGCGCCCGGCAGTTCGGCGGCGACGTCCACGTCGTACAGGAACAGGTCGACGAGCAGCCGTCCCGGCACCGTGCGCAGGTCGTCCCACGCGGTCTGCGCGAGCGGTGTCATCAGGCGCCGGGCGAGCAGCTCGAACGGCACGTCCCGCAGCTCGGCCTGGGTGGTCCACGGGGTGACACCGGCCCGCGCGAGGGCGTCGTAGGGGCTCGGCGGGCCGTCGGGGTCCCGGATCACGGGGCATCGCCTTCCTCGTCGGGGGCGTCGGGGGCGTCGGGTTGGTCGGGCGGTGGCGGTGGCGGTGGCGGTGGTGCCAGCAGCGTGAGCCAGTGCCACAGGGCGTCGAGGAGCGCCCGCCGCACCCGCGGGTTCATGGGGTCCGCGCGGGTCGCGCGGATCAGGTGGTGCAGGGCCTTGCGGACGTCGCCGCGGGCGAGCTCGGCCTCCGCGCGGTCCGTCAGCTCGGCCGCCCAGGCGGGCAGGTCGTCCTCGTCGGGCGGCGGCTCCGCGCCGTCGCTGCGGATCAGCTCGCCCATGCCCGCGACGCCCAGGTCGGTGGCGAGCAGCCGGTCGAGCTCCTCCAGGCTCTCGCCGAGGGTCTCGCGGTAGTTGTGCGTGAGGGCCTGGCCGAGGCCGACGTCAAGGAGGCCGAGCGCCTCGTGCAGGAGCCGAAGGCGGGGCGGGAGCGCGTCGCCGCGCTCGTCCAGGGTGAAGACGAGCGCGCGGGCCAGGTTGTCGCGGGCGTGGTTGGAGGCCGGGTTGAGGGCGAGGGCGCGGCGCAGGTCGGCCTCGGCGCCGTACACGTCGGAGCGCATGCCGTGCTTGGTGCGGGTGTAGCCGCGCCACACGCCCCGCATCGAGTACAGCGCGGAGAGCCGGCCGTCGAGCTGGTCGCGGTCCTCGCGGTCCAGCGGGTGCAGCAGCGGCGGCACGGCCTCGATGAGGGCGATCGCCTCGTCGAGCACGCCGCCGCGGCGCGCCTGCGGCTCGTTGACGAGCGCCTCCACCCGGCCGAGCACCGTGCGGACGACGGCCTTCTTCGCGCGGGCCGACATGCCCGCCCTGCGGGCCGCCCCCACAAGCCGCTCCCACTGTTCGAGCGCCCGGCTCAGCCCGTCCCCGCCCTCGCTGAGGGCCGTCCGGGACAGCTCCAGGCGGACGCGCACGGCGAGTTCCACGCCGTCCTGGAGCAGCCGCGCGCGGCGGTGCGCCAGGCGCAGGTACGCCGGGTCGCGGCGCAGGAAGTCCTGGCAGTGCGGGCACCCTTCGACGTGCGCGCCCTGGCCCGGGCCCGCGCAGTCGTCGGGGAGCGTGGTCAGGGTGGGGAAGGCGGGCAGGGCGCGCAGGGCGCCGGGGAACTTGCGGACCGCGCACAGCGCGAGCGCCCGCGCGAGGCCCGAGAACGCCCAGCGCAGCTCCCGCGCCGCGTACTCGCCCGGGTCCTTGCCGTCCTTGGCGGCGGCGTCCAGGTCCGCGGCGAGCGCCGCGAGCGGCAGCTGGAGGTCGAGCAGCCGCACGTAGTGGGGCCCGCAGGCGAACGCGCCGCCCGCGCCCGGCACCCCCGGCAGACCCCCGACGTCCTTCAGGACCCGCGCGCCACCCAGCTCCGCCTCCAGGAAGGCCGCCAGCTCCTCGTACTCCTCCGCCTGCCCCGGCCGTCCCTCCTCGGTGTGGCGCTGCTCGTAGGTGGAAAGCAGCGCGGACAGATGGCGGCTGAGCTCCCAGCGCAGCCGCGTCATGTCCTGCGCCGTCAGCTCCCGTTCGTAGCAGGCGGCCCGCTCGGCCCGCCACTCGTCCCAGTACGCGTCGTCGCTGAGCAGCGTCGCCCAGTACGCGAGCGCCGACTTCCACGTCCGTACGGCGTGCTCCCACGCGCCGCTCTGCTCCAGCTCCTGCGCCTGCCACAGGCGGGCCACGGCGAGCCCGTGCGCGACGGCCATGTCGCCGGGCGCGGCGGCCAGGCGCCGCTCCCACTCGGCGGCGGCCGCGTCCCGGCCGCGCGCGAGGAGCAGCAGCAGCGGGGCGTCCGCGGGGAACCGCTCGCACAGCACGTCGACGAGGCGGCCGAGGCCGGGGCCCGCGTGCTCGTCGTCCGGCGAGAGCGAGGCGAGCGCTTCGCGCACCGCGTCGGGCGCGTGCCAGCGGTACAGCAGCGCGTCCAGCTGGAGCCGCCCGCCCGGCAGCCGCAGCCGGTCCAGGGCGACCCGCTCGTGCCAGGACATGCCGCCGCGCTCCAGGAGCGTGTACGGGGCGTCGCTGACGGCGGCCATGGACACGCCGGGGTGCACACCCGCGTCGCGCAGCGCCAGATACGGGAACGTCGCGTCGCGCAGCGCGAACGGGTCGGCGGCCAGCGGCGCGTGGGTCAGGCCGTCGGCCCACGGCAGCAGGTCGAGCAGCCGCCGCAGCCTGCGGCGGCGCACCTCGGCCCGGTCCAGGCCGCCCGCCGCCCGCTCATAGGCGGCCACGGCCTCGCTCCACCGCCCGTCCGCCTCCAGCAACCGGCCCTCGGCGTAGGCGAGATGGGCGGCGGCGTCCCGGTGGCCCGGGCAGCCGCGGAAGGCGTCGGCCGCCTTCGCCCACTCCTGGTGGGCGTCGGCGATGCGCCCGCGCGCGTACGCGGCGAGGGCGGGGGCGTCCCGCTGGGTGCCCAGGGCCCCGGCGCCCGCCACGACCGCGGCCCACTCGCCGTCGGCGTCGGCGGCCCGCAGCCGCGCGTACCGGCCGCGCGCGGCGCAGTCCGCGGGGGTGCCGTCGGCCCCGTCCCGCTCGTAGGCCTCGTACGCCTCGGCGACCGCGCGCCAGGCCGCGGCGGCCCCGGTGGTCGCGGCGCTGGCGGCGTCGGCGGCGTCCTCTTCGGCGGCGCGGGCGCGCGCGTACCGCCGCCGCGACGGCACGTCCGCCCAGGCGTCGGGCAGGACGCGGTACACGCGCAGCGCGTCGGGCCAGCGGGCGGCGGCCTCGTGGGTGCGGGCGAGGGCGTAGAGGTACAGGTGCAGGGGCTCGGCGGAGCCGGGGGCCAGGCGCGGCGCCGCGCCGGGGGGCACCGCGCCGTCCTGGAACGCCCGCGCGTGGATGGCGCACGCCTCGGTCCAGCCGTCCCGCTCCTCGGCGCCGCGGCCCTCCGCCTTGCGGCGCAGCGGGCCGACCGTGGCGTCGCGGGCGGCGTCCGGCACGCCCTCGAGCAGCGCGCGGGCCGCCGCCCAGTCGCGGTGCACGTCGGCGGCGATGCGGGCGCGGGCGTAGCGGCGGCGCACGCCCACGTCGCCGTCCGCGTACGCGTCCGGCAGCCGCCCGAAGCCGTCGATGGCGTCCGCCCACGCGCCCCGGGCGTCGGCGGCCCGCCCCCGCGCGTACAGGGCCTGGTCGGCCACGTCGCCGAAGCCGTTCGACAGACCGCCGAGCCAGGCGAGCGCCCCGTCCCAGTCGGCCTCCTCGCGGCAGAGCCGGGCCCGGGCGTAGGCGTGGCGGCCGTCGGCGTCGAGGTGGGCGCCGGGCGCGGCGCCGCCGGGCGGCGCGCCGTCGGGTACCCGGCACGCGGCGAAGGCCGTGGCGGCGCCCGCCCAGTCCCCGGCGTCGGCGGCCGCGCGCCCGCGCGCGTACGACAACCGCAGGGCGGCGTCGCCGGCTTCGAGACCCGTGTCCCGCGCGCGCCGCCCGCACGCCCCGCACGCTCCGTATGCCTCGATCGCCCCGGGCCAGTCCCCGGCCGACTCCGCCGCGCGGCCCCGCGCGTACGCCGCTTGGACCGCGGCCCCCGGGGTGTCCGGGCGCAGGGCGAGGACGTCGGCGTAGGCGCGGGCCGCGGTGTCCCAGTCGGCCTCCTGGTGGGCCCGTTCGGCGGCGGCGAGGGCGGTGGCGGCGCGCAGGGCCGCGCGGGCCGCGGCGAGCCGGGCGGGCGCCTCGGGGAACCCGAGGCCGGCGGCGGCCACCTCCTCGTACAGGGCGATCGCGCCCTCCCAGTCGGCGGCGGCCTCCGCGGCCCGCGCCCGCTCCAGGAGCCCGGCGGCGATCCGCAGCCGCTCCGCGCGGGCCACGAGCGGTCCCGGCAGCGGGTGCGGCAGCGCCTCGTGGACCACGGCGAGCCGCGCGGCCGCGGCGGCGCCGTCGTGGTCCGTGGCGAGCAGCGCGCACAGCTTCTCCAGATCGGGCCAGGCCAGTTCGTAGGCGGCCTCGGTGCGCAGGCGGCGCTGCTCGTCCTCGTACTGCCGCGTCGGCGTCCCCAGGATGCGCTGGACCTGCGCCCACCGGCCCTGGTCGCGGGCGAAGCGGGCGGCGCCGATCAGGGTGGTCGCGTCCACGTGCCCGAAGGGGTTCTGGAAGGCCTCAAGGGCGTCGGCGCCCTCGCGCAGCGGGTCGGCCACAGCCCCGCCGTCGTCGCGCACCTCCCGCGCCTTGAACAGCCATCCGTGCCGGTAGTCCGCGTGCAGGAACAGCGCGGGCGTCGCCCACTCCACGGCCGTGTGCCGGGGCAGGTGCGACATGCGGCGGCGGGCGGCGGACACCGACTCGTCGAGGGTGCGGTTGGCCGCGAGCCCCTTCAGGAGCTCGGGGCTGAAGCGGCCCGCCGACACGTCGCTGACCCGCCCGCGCATCGCCACCACGGCGGGCAGACCCCCGCCGATCAGCGCCTGCGCGAGGCCCGAGAACGGCTCGGCGTGCACCCCGTCGGGGCCCGAACTGTCCGCGCCCGAGCAGAGGTTGAGCACCGCGAGGCGCAGCCGCGGCGCCTTGAGCAGGATGGCGCTGAGCAGGTCGGCGGGCACCTCGTCCACGCCGCCGGAACGGGTCTCCAGGCAGACGACGCCCTTGCCGAGCTCCTCGTCGTACGCGCCGTGCGCGATCAGCAGCACGACCGTGGGCAGATCGCCGTGCGCCCCGAGGGCCGACTCCAGGCGCTCGCGCGTCGCCGCCTCCACGACGGTGGTGCGCACGGCCACCTCGGGCAGCTCCAGGCGCAGCGCGGCGACCTCCGTGTCCAGGCGCAGCGGCGGGCCCGCGGCGGGCGGCGACGCGCAGGCGACGACCAGGCGGATCAGGCTGGGCTCGTCGGCGGGCCCGGGGAGGCGCCCGCCGAGCGATCCGCCCGGAAGCGAGCGGACCAGGGAGTAGTGGGGGTGCAGGGCCAGTGACTGCTCCGGCCGGTCGGGCGGCGCGCACAGGGTCTCCAGCGGCAGTTCCCGCAGCCGGGGCGGCAGGTCGAAGCGCAGCCGCAGGCCGCGCGCGGGGGCCATGCGCTGGGCGAGGTCGAAGGCGGCGGAGAGGCAAGGGCCGGTGCCGGTGCCGGTGCCGGTGCCGGTTCCGGGGCTAGGGGCGGCGGGTGGGCCAGGGGGGTGCGGGAAGCCGTGCGGGCCGGGGGCGTGGCCGTAGCCGGGGCCGCCGACCGGGCCCGCGTCCCGGCCCGGCGCGGCGTGCGGTGCGGCGTGGGGCCCGGCGTGCGGCGCCGTGTGCGCTCCCGGCGTGCCGCTCGCGCCCGCCGCCCCGCGCCCGCCCCGCGCGGCCCCGAACAGCAGCTCGTACACCCCGCGTCCGAGCTCCCGCAGCTGCTCGACGGTGTGCCGCTCGCCCATGGGCGCGTACCCGAGGTCGGCCTCGACGAGGCGGTCCCACCGGGCGCGGAACGCTGCGGGCTCGCCGTCCACGGCGATCACGTCGGCCGCGCAGGAGGGGCCGCTCACCGCCACGAGGAAGTGGGACGGGCCGAACGGGCGGACGCGGATGCGCAGTTCCTCGTACTGGAGCACGGCCGCGGCTCACCTCCCGCTCTCGTCGAACTGCTCGCGTACGAAGTCGAGTTCGCTCTGGGCCCGGCGGCGCTCCTCGGTGAGCTCGGGGTCGTCGGGGAAGTGGGCGAGCGCGGCGGTGAGCGCCTCGACGGCCTCCTCCAGGACGCCGCGCGCGCCGGACAGGCTGCCGGACCCCCACCGCTGGAGGGCCAGGCCCCGCAGGACGACGCCGAGGCTGATCTGCGCCCGGTGCGCGTGCGGGCTCAGGGCCACCGAGCGGCGCAGGTCGGCCGCGGGCGCGTCCAGGACGGAGTCCTCGCGATTGGCCTCGGCGATGCCGCGGTCGGCCAGGACGCGGGCCAACTGTCCGTCGACGCGCGGCCGTTCGTTGGCGCCGAGCACCGAGCGCGCGGTCTCCAGGACGGCGATGGCGTGGGTGGGCCGCCGGGCGCGGTGGGCGGCCTTCGCGGTGGCGAGGGCGAGGCCGGTGATGCGGGCCTGGGCGGCGCGGTAGCGCCCGAGCTCGCGCGCGTGCACCAGGGCGCGGCGCCAGCACGCGGCGGCGCCGTCGAAGTCCGGCCGCCCGGCGGTGAGCGCGTCGTGGCCGAGGGTGATCCGGGCGTGCAGGGCGAGGTCCCTGGCGTCTCGCGCGAGCCGCTCGCGGGGGTCGGGCAGGCCCGCGTAGCCCGGGTTCAGCTCGTCGAAGCGGGCGCAGTCCGCCTCGCACACGGGCGCGGCGGCGGCGCCCGCCGCGCGGGCCCGCGCCCGGCAGTCGCGGCAGCGCAGCTCGGCGAGCGCGGCGAGGGCGTCGCCGGGCAGGCCCTGGGCCAGGTGCGCGCGGGCGAAGCCGAGTTCGGAGAAGGCCTGGATGAGGCTGTCCTCCGGGCGGGCGGCGGCGAACGCGCCGAACTCCCGTACGGCGCCGAGCGCGGCGATCCGCAGCGGCCCCCCGCGCGCCGGCGCGCCGCCCGCCGCGCCGAGCAGGCGCGCGGCCTCCGCCTCGCGCTGGAGCAGCGGGCCGGGCGGCACCCGGGAACCGCTCTCCCCGGTGTCGGGGTGCGTCAGGCGCCGCTCCAGGTGCTCGCACAGCGCGGTCCGCAGGCCGGGCACGAGGGCCTGGGGCACCTCGACGCCGTACCGCTGTGCGGCCCGGCGCCGCAGCCGCTCCCAGAAGCCGTCGTCGTACAGCAGCGCGCCCCAGGAGCCCACGCATCGCTCAAGCGCCGTCTGTGGTACGTGGACCAGGGCGAGGGCCAGGGTGTGGGTGACGCGGTGGTCGTCGGGGGCCTGCCGGGTGGCGGCGTCGAGGAGGTCGACGGCGACCTCGCGGCGGCCGCCGGTGACCAGCGCCGTGGCGTACAGCGGCGTGTGGGTGCCGTGTTCGCGGCGCAGCCTCCAGGCGGCGGCGAGGAGCGCGGCCGCCCGCCGCTGGCCGGGCGGGTCGCCGCCGAGCGCGGCGAGGGCGGCCTTCCGCAGCCGCAGCGCGACGGCGCGGGCGCCGCTGCCGCCGAGCGCCGCCGCGACCCAGGCGGCCTCGTCGTCGGGGCCCGCGCGCTCCAGATCGGCGAGGGCGTGGGCGTGCCGTCCCGACAGGGCGCGTACGTAGGCGCGCTGCACGGCGGCCCGCGGATGCGGCCGCTCGTGCCCGAGGGCTTCGGTGAACCGCTCCTCGGCCGCCGCGAGGTCCCCATGCCGCGCGAGCGCACACCCGATCCAGTACGGCACGTGGGCCCAGCCGGGGTCCAGATCACCGGCCGCGCGGAACTCCCCTAAGGCCAGCTCAACGTCCCCCGCGCGCAGCCGGACGCGCCCCAGCCCGACACGGGCCCGGGCGGCGAGCCGAGCGGGGGCACCGCCGATCCCCCGCACGCCACCTGACGCCTCCGCGCTGCTTGGGGTGTCCGTGTTGCCTTGCGTCTCCGTGCCGCCTTGCGCTTGCGTGCCACCCGGGGCCTGCGTGTGGTCCTGCGCCCGCGGGTCGCTCGGCGTCTCCCCGTCGCCCCGTGCCTTCGCGTGGCCCTGTGCCTGCGGGGCGCGGGGTGTCTCTGGGCAGTTCGGCGCTGCCGCGTCACCTCGTGGCTTCGTGCGGTCCAGCGCCCGCGTGTGGTCCTGCGCCCGCGTGTCGCTCGGCGTGTCCGTGTCGCCCTGTGCCGGCGTGTGGCCCTGCGTTTGGGTACCGCCCTGTGTCTCCGTGGAGCCCTGCGCTTGCGTGTCGTCCGGCTTCTCCGCGCCGCCCCGTGTCTTCGTGTGGCGCTGTGCCTGCGGGGCGCGGGGTGTCTCTGGGCAGTTCGGCGCTGCCGCGTCACCTCGTGGCTTCGTGCGGTCCGGGGCCTGCGTGTGGCCCTGAGCCCGCGGGTCGCGGCCCTGCACCCGCGTGTCGCTCGGCGTGCCGGTGTCGCCTTGTGCCTGTGTGTGGCCCTGCGTTTGGGTGCCGCCCTGCGTCTTCGTGTGGCCCCGCGCGTGCGTGCAGCCCGGCGTCTCCATGTCGCCCGGCGCTGCCGCGTCACCTTGTGTCTTCGTGTGGTCCGGGGCCTGCGTGTCGCTCCGGGCCTCCGTGTCGCTTGGCGTCGCCGTGCCGCTCGGCGTCTTCGCGTCGCCCCATGCCTTCGCGTCGCCCCGCGTCTCCGCATCACCCCGCGTCTCCGCATCGCCTGGCCTCGCCGCATCGCCCGGCGTGTCCGCGCTGCCCAGCGTCTTCGTACCGCCCGGCATCTCCGCGTCACTCGGCGCGTTCGTGCCACCCCGCGCCTCCGCGCCCTCCCGCGCCCCGGCGCCCTCCGGCGCCTCTGTGTCGCCCCGAGCCCCCGCACCCCCCGGCACCCCCGTATCGCCCCCCACCGAACCCAGCAGCGCCAGAGCCCGCCGGAAGTGTTCCTCGGCGCACCCGTCGTTCCCGCGCGCCGCCCGGGCCTCGCCCTCGGCGCACGCGGCCTGTGCCTCGGCGTACGTGGTCCGCGACTCGGCCCGTGCCTCGGTGTGTGCCGTTCTCGCTCGTGCCCCCACTCTCACAAGCCCCCGATCAGCGGCCGGTGCCGGGTCAGCTCGCGGCCTCGTCCAGCTCGGAGCGCCAGCGGGCCTGTTGCCGGTCGTAGTGCAGGGGCCCCACGCGAAACGCCGTCAAGTCGAGCCCCAGCAACTGCTCAAACGCCTCGGGGGGCAGGTCCGGTTCCAGGACGACGCTGAGTCCGCTGCGGTCGTCCCGCAGGACGAGGGGGCGCGTCGTGGTGCCGTCCCGGCGCGCGCTCCGGCGCACCGCCGCCTTGAAGGACCCGTACGCGTCCCGCACGGCCTCCGCGCCCAGGCCGCTGAGGAACGCCTGGAGCGGCAGCGAGGCGAGGACGAGCCAGGGGACGTCGCCCGCGCCACGGTGGCCGACGGCGCGGCGGACGCGGGCGGTGCGGACGCCGAGTCCGCCGAGCGCGGCGACCAGTTCGTGGCCGAGGTCGTCGGGCACGTCCTGGTCCAGGAGCACTTCGGCACGCAGCGGCGCGTCGGGCATGGGGCGGTCTCCTTCCGCCGGGAGGCGCGGGGCGTACGGCCAGACCCGTGGAGCACGGGTGCCACGGGCCCGGACCCGCAGCCTAGAGGCGCGGCACCGGCGCGTGCCGGGAAACCCGGATCTCTCCTCCCGCCGTGCGCCCCGGAGCGGAGGACTCGCACCTATTTATCCGGAATGCGGGATTCATGGAACTTTCGCCGGACGCCGTGAGTCTCATGAAGTGAATGCAGAACCACGGCTGAACACGGGGGTGTTCGACCTTGACCGACATCGGCATCGACTTAGACGTCCGCACCGAGACGGACGAGACCGGCAAGGCCAAAGAGACCACAGAGACCACAGAGGTCAACGCGGCCAGCGGGACCGCCACGACCGGCGCGGCCACGGGGGAGGCGGACGCGCGCGAGCTCGTTCCGTTCGTGGCGCCGCTGACCGTCCCGCCCGTCCTCCGCCCCGCGGGCGGCGACGTGCGCGAGGAGACGGAGATCGCGGTCCGCCAGACCTGGGTGCGGCTGCACCCGCAGCTCCCGCCCACGCTCATGTGGGGGTACGAGGGCTCGGTCCCGGGCCCCACCATCGAGGTGCGGCGCGGCGAGCGCGTCCGCATCGCGTGGACCAACCGCGTCCCCAAGGACAGCGAGTTCCCGGTCACGGCCGTCGAGGCCCCGGTCTCCTCGCCGCCGCCCAGCACGCTCCCGGGCCGCGGCGGCATCGAGCCCAACAAGGACGTGGCCGCGCTCCCCGCGTGGACGGTCACGCACGTGCACGGCGCCCAGACGGGCGGCGGCAACGACGGCTGGGCGGACAACGCGGTAGGTGAGGGAGACGCCCAGCTCTCCGAGTATCCGAACGACCACCAGGCCGTGCAGTGGTGGTATCACGACCACGCCATGAACATCACCCGCTGGAACGTGTACGCGGGCCTGTACGGCACCTATCTCGTCCGCGACGACGAGGAGGACGCGCTCCAACTCCCCGCCGGGAAGCGGGAGATCCCCCTCCTCATCGCCGACCGCAATCTGGACACGGACGAGGACGGCCGCCTGACCGGACGGCTGCTGCACAAGACCACCGTCGTCGACCCCAAGAACCCCGAGACGGGCAAGCCGGTCTCCCTCCCCTTCACCGGCCCGTACACCACGGTCAACGGCCGCATCTGGCCGTACGCGGAAGTGGCCCCGGGCTGGTATCGCTTCCGCCTGGTCAACGCCTCGAACGCCCGGACGTACGACCTCGTCCTCATCGACGAGGACGGCAAGCCGGTCCCCGGCGCGCTGTATCAGATCGGCAGCGACGGCGGCCTGCTTCCGCGCCCGGTGCCGGTCGACTTCACCGGGCCGCTGCCGACGCTTCCCGTCGCGCCCGCCGAGCGGTTCGACCTGCTCGTCGACTTCCGCGCGTTCGCGGGCAAGCGGCTCCGCCTGGTCAACAAGGGCCCGAACGCGGCGCCCGGCGTGCCCGACCCGGCGGGCGACGTGCGCTATCCGCACGTCATGGAGTTCCGCGTCGGCAGGGGCGGCCCGCCCGAGTCGTTCCGGCTCCCGGCTGTCCTCTCCGGCTCCTTCCGCGCCATCGGGCACGGCGTCCCGCACGGCCACCGCCTGGTCGTCCTGACGCCGCCCGCCACGAAGGGCGGCGGCGGACACCCGGAGATGTGGGAGATGGTGGAGGTCAAGGACCCCGGCGGCATCCCGATCCCCTCCGAAGGCGTCATCCAGCTGCGCGGCCCGGACGGCGTCACCAAGACGTACCGCAGGATCGCCCGCACCTTCAACGACGCCCTGGGCTTCACCATCGGCGAGGGCACGTACGAACAGTGGAGCTTCCTGAACCTCGCGGTGCGCCCGAACGTGACCCACCCCATGCACATCCACCTGGCCGACTTCCAGCTCCTGGGCCGGGACACCTACGACGCCTCCGGCTTCGACGTGACCGTGGGCGGCACCCGCGCCCCGATCACCCACGACCCGGCGAGGCCCGTCCCCCTCGCACCCAACGAGCGCGGCTGGAAGGACGTGTTCCGGGTCCCCGGCGGCCAGATGCTGCGCGTCATCGGCAAGTTCGACGGGGCGTACGGCCGCTTCATGTACCACTGCCACCTCTTGGAACACGAGGACATGGGCATGATGCGCCCCTTCGTCGTCCTGCCGCCCGAGGCCCTGAAGTTCGACCACGGCGGCGGCCATGGAGGGGGGCACGGCGACCACTGACCGCGAAGGACCGCCCCCGGCCTGGCCGTACGCGTGGACGTCACCCGTTCGAGAATCGTCGCGCGGGGGCACTCCGGGTAGGGCTGTGGCCGGAGGCGAGCCATGGAACAGACCGCGTTGCGTCCGAAGCCCAAGCCGGGACGCGAGCCCCGCAGTGACCGGGCACCCGACCGAGGACACCGCCCGCACGCCGCGCGCCGCCGCGGCAAACGGCTCACCACGCTGCTGCTCGGCCTGCTGTGCGCGGCGGTCCTGCTCCTCACCGGGGTCGGCCTCGGCACGGTGGGGGCCGCCGTCATCGGCATGAGCAGGCTCGCGGAGACCCAGCGGCAGGCGGGCACCGGGGCACCCGGGCAGGGCCCGGGGGCGTCGGGGCCCGCCGGGCAGGGGGCCAACGGGCAGGGGAGCGCGGGGCAGGGGGCCACCGGCGGCAAGCCGTCCGGCGCCCGGGCCGACGGAAAGGCGCCGTCGACCGCCACCGCCGTCGCCCCCTCACGGGCCGGGGCGACGGCCGCGCGCACCCCGGGCCCCCGCCCCGTCCTCGGCGTCGACGCGGTCGACGCCCCGGGCGGTGGCGGCGCGCTGCTCGTCGGCGTGCGCGTTCCGGGGCCCGGCCACAGCGCGGGCCTGGTGCGCGGTGACACCGTCGTCGCCCTCGGCGCCACCCGGGTCCGCTCGGCGGCCGACCTCGCCCGCGCGGTGGCCGCCGCGCGCCCGGGCAGGAACGTCACGCTGACGGTCCGTCACGCGGCCGGGAGCCGCCAGGTCCTGACGGCCGCCCCGGGCATCGCCACCTGACGCCCGTGACGCCCGTGACGCCCGTGACGCCCGTGACGCCCGTGACGCCCGTGACGCCCGTGACGCCCGTGACGCCCGTGATGCTCGTGACGCCCTTGACGTCCCTGACACCCCAGGCGGCGAGGCGCCCTCACACCACCCGGAAGTGCGACATCAGCCGCCGCTCGTCGTCCAGGACGTGGAAGGCGAACCCCGCGGGGGCGTCCAGGTCGACCAGGCCCTCGCCCTCCCAGGGCAGCCGCAGCGTCGAGACCACGCCGGGCCCCACGACCAGCGGCCGCCCCGCGAAGGTCGTCGCCGCGGGGGTGTGGGCATGGCCGATGATCAGGCCCGCGATCTCCGGGCGCCGCTCCACCAGGGCCGCGAGGCGGCGCGGCTCGCGCAGCGGCCACGCGGAGTCCAGGCGCGGATGGTGCACGGGCACCGGGTGGTGGTGGAAGGCCAGGAGCACCGGAGTCTCCCCGTCGAGGCCGTCGAGCCGGTCCTCCAGCCAGGCGTAGGTCTCCTCGCCGATGAGCCCGTCGTCGCTGCCCGGCACGCTGGAGTCCAGCATCAGGATCTCCGTGCCGCCGACGCGATGGGCGCTGTTCACCGGCGCCTGTGACGCGCTCACCGGGTCCTCACCGAGCAGGGCCGTGCGGAACGGCGCCCGCCGGTCGTGGTTGCCGGGACAGGTCAGGACGGGCCAGGGCGCGTCGGTGAACAGCAGGCGCGCGGCCTCCTTGTACTCGGCCTCCTCGCCGTGGTCCGCGATGTCGCCGGTCACCAGGAGCGCGTCCACGGGCCCGGGCAGCGCCCGCAGCCGCTCAAGGACGCGCTCGGCCCGCTCCGTCGCCCGCGCCGTCCCGTCCAGGTGTAGGTCACTGATCTGCGCCAGTACCAGCATGTCGTACGCCCTCCCGCACCGAAGTGCCGCCCGTGCCGTCGCTCGCACCCGCGCCGCCGTCCGCGGCGAGCTGCCGAGTTAATGGATGGAACGCATCTAACCATTAGTGGTGCGCGAGGGGAACGGCCACCCGAAAACCGGTGGCCCCCTCCCGTCAGGGCCACCCACGATGGGCGCATGCTGACGACCCTGATCGCCTTCCTCGGCGCCTGCCTGCTGATAGCCGCCTCGCCCGGACCGAGCACGGTCCTGATCATCCGCCAGTCGCTGCACAGCAGACGCGCCGGATTCATGACCGTCCTCGGCAACGAGACCGGCGTGTTCCTCTGGGGCGTCATCGCCGCCTGCGGCCTGACCGCGCTGCTCGCGGCGTCCGAGCTCGCGTACGACGTGATGCGCGTGGTCGGCGCGGGCGTGCTGCTCGTCTTCGGCGCCCAGACGCTGTGGAACGCCCGCAAGGGCAAGGGCGGGGAGGCGGTCGCCGAGGAGGCGAAGGCGCGCTCGTCGTGGTCCTCGTACCGGGGCGGTCTGCTGCTGAACCTCGCCAACCCCAAGGCCGCCGTGTTCGCGATGTCCTTCCTGCCGCAGTTCGTGCCCGCGGGCGCGCCCCAACTGCCTGCCATGGTGGGCCTCGCCGCGCTGTGGGCCGTCTTCGAGGTGGGCTACTACGGCCTGTACGTGTGGTTCGTCGGCCGGATGAAGGCCGTCCTCTCCCGGGCCGGGGTGCGCCGCCGTCTGGAGCAGGTCTCCGGCGGCGTCCTCGTGCTGCTCGGCGTCCGCCTGGCCGTGGAGGGCTGAGCGGATTCGGCAACCCGATCGCGCGGGCGGGCCCGGCGAGGCAGGATGCTGGGGGAGACCCGTGGCCACCCCACGGACCCCCGTACGCACCGCAGGCACCGCACGCACCGTACGCACCGCACGCACCGAATCCGACCGCGGCCCGCACCCCGCGGATCGCCACGAAAGACACAGGAGGCCCGATGACCCCGGCCGCGCCCGCGCCGTTCACCGCCGACGACTACCGCGCCCGCATGGACCGCGCCGCGCGCGCCGCGGCCGAAGCGGGCCTGGCCGGCGTCCTCGTCGCGCCCGGACCCGACCTGGTGTGGCTGACCGGCTACCGCGTGCCCGCCGACACCGAGCGGCTCACCCTCCTGGTGCTCGCCCCCGGCCAGGACCCGGTCCTGGTCGTGCCCACCCTGGAGGCGCCCGACGCCGCCCGCGCCGCGGGCGCGCCCGCGCTCACCTTCCGCGACTGGACCGACGGCGTCGACCCGTACGGCGTGACCGCCCCGCTGCTCGCCAAGGACGGCCGCTTCGGCATCAGCGACAACGCCTGGGCCATGCATCTCCTCGGCGTCCAGCGGCAGTTGCCCGACAGCTCCTACGTCGCGCTCACCGAGGCCCTGCCGATGCTGCGCGCGGTCAAGGACGCGGCGGAGCTGGAGCGCCTCGCCGCCGCGGGCGCCGCCGCCGACGCCACGTACGAGGAGATCCAGAAGGTGCCCTTCGCGGGCCGCAAGGAGACCGACGTCGCCGGTGACCTCGCGGACCTGCTGCGGCGGACCGGGCACGAGCAGGTGGACTTCACCGTCGTCGGCTCCGGGCCCAATGGCGCGAGCCCGCACCACGAGGCGGGCGACCGCGTCATCGAGGACGGCGACATGGTGGTCCTCGACTTCGGCGGCCTCAAGCACGGCTACGGCTCCGACACCTCCCGCACCGTCCACGTCGGCGAGCCCTCGGCCGAGGAGCGGCGCGTGCACGACGTGGTGCGCGCGGCCCAGGACGCCGCGTGCCGCGCGGTCCGCCCCGGCATCGCCTGCCAGGACGTCGACCGCGCGGCCCGTGCCGTGATCACCGAGGCCGGGTACGGCGAGTACTTCATCCACCGCACCGGCCACGGCATCGGCGTCACCACGCACGAGCCGCCGTACATGATCGAGGGCGAGGAGCAGCCGCTCGTGCCCGGCATGTGCTTCTCGGTGGAGCCCGGCATCTATCTGCCGGGCCGCTTCGGCGTGCGCATCGAGGACATCGTCACGGTCACCGAGGACGGCGGCCGCCGCCTCAACAACACCCCGCGCGAGCTGGCGATCGTCCACTGACGTCCGGCGCCGGGGCGCTCAGCCCCCCGTGAAGTGCGTGCGCGCGCTCAGCTCTTCGTGAAGTGCGCGAGCACGTCGTACGGCGGCGGGAGCGGCCGCGCGCTCGCCTCGTCGAGCCGCCGCAGCTGCTCCTCGCCGAGCTCCCAGCCCACCGCGCCGAGGTTGTCGCTCAGCTGCTCCACGGTCCGCGCGCCGACGATCGGCGCGGTCACCCCGGGCCGCTGGAGCAGCCAGCGCAGCGCCACCTGGGCGGGCGTGCGCCCCGTCTCCTCGGCGACGGCCAGGACCGTGTCGACGACCCGCCAGGTCTCCTCCGTGGCCCGCTCGTCCCACATCCCGCTGCCGCGCGCCTCCTTCGGGGGCGCGTCGCCGCGCCGGAACTTGCCCGACAGCCACCCCGCGTGCAGCGGGCTGTACGGGATGACGCCGACGCCCTCGGCCCGGCACAGCGGGAGCAGCTCCCACTCGGCCTCGCGCGCGAGGAGGTTGTAGATCGGCTGGAGGCACACGTACGGCTCCCAGGACCGCGCCCGCGCCACGTCCAGGACCTTCTGCAGCTGCCCCGGGCTGTGGTTGCTCGCGCCGAGGTAGCGCACCTTGCCCGCGCGCACCAGGGTGTCGAGCGTGGACAGGGTCTCCTCGATGGGCGTCGCCGCGTCCCACACATGGGTCTGGTAGAGGTCGATGTGGTCGGTGCCGAGCCGCCGCAGGCTCGCGTCCACGGCCGACAGGACGTGCTTGCGGCTCAGGCCGCGCGCGTTCGGGCCCTCGCCCATCGGCAGGAACACCTTGGTGGCGATGACCAGGTCGTCCCGCGTCCGGCCCTTCAGCCACTGGCCGAGGATCTCCTCCGACGCGCCCTGCCCGTACACGTCGGCGGTGTCGATGAACGTGCCGCCCGCGTCCGTGAAGGCGTCCAGCATCCGGTGTGCCGTGCGCTCCTCGGCGCCGCCGCCGAACATCATGGCGCCGAAGCACAACTCGCTGACCTGTAGCCCCGTACCGCCCAGATACCGCTGTTCCATGGACGTGCCCTCCTAGAAGTCGCCCGAGGCTACTCCGCGGCGAGCACCGCGCACGAGCGCCCGGGCAGCCGAAGCACTCCGTCCGCGCCCGGCGCCGCCACCGCGTCCCAGGCGGCGAGCACGCGCGCGTGGGGCACGCCCAGCGGGATCTCGACCGCCTCGCCGCCGAGGTTCACCGCCGTGCGCGTCTCGCCGCGCCGCACGGCGAACCAGCGCGCCGCCGGGTCGTGGGCGACGCGCACCGCCGCCAGGTCGGGGTCGGTGAGGTCCGGGCGGGCGTGGCGCAGCGCGATCAGCTGGCGGTACCAGGCGAGCACGCGCGCGTGGGGCTCCCGGTCGCGCTCGGCCCAGTCGAGGCAGGAGCGCTCCCGGGTCGCGGCGTCCTGTGGATCGGGAATGTCATCCTCCGACCAGCCGTGCGAGGCGAACTCGCGCTTCCTGCCCCGCCGTACGGCCTCCGCCAGGTCCGCGTCGGTGTGGTCGGTGAAGAACTGCCAGGGGGTCGACGCCGCCCACTCCTCGCCCATGAACAGCATCGGCGTGAACGGGCCCGTGAGCGTGAGCGCCGCCGCGCACGCCAGCAGGCCCGGAGGCAGCGAGGCGCTCAGGCGGTCGCCCTGCGCGCGGTTGCCGATCTGGTCGTGCGTCTGCGCGTACCCGAGCAGGCGGTAGCCGGGCGTCCGCAGCCGGTCCAGGGGGCGGCCGTGCGTGCGGCCGCGGAAGGCGGAGTACGTGCCGTCGTGGAAGTAGCCGTGCGTCAGGGTCTTGGCCAGGGCCGCGAAGGGGTCGCGCGCGAAGTCCGCGTAGTAGCCCTGCGCCTCGCCGGTGAGCGCGGTGTGCAGGGCGTGGTGGAAGTCGTCGTTCCACTGCGCGTCGACGCCGAGTCCGCCCCGCGCGCGCGGGGTGATGAGACGCGGGTCGTTCAGATCGGACTCGGCGATGAGCCCGAGCGGCCGCCCGAGCGCCCCGGAGAGCGCCTCCACGGCCTCGGACAGCTCCTCCAGGAACGGGCGCGCCCGGGTGTCGCACAGCGCGTGCACGGCGTCCAGGCGCAGCGCGTCGATCCGGTAGTCCCGCAGCCACGCGAGCGCGCTGCCGACGAGGAAGGCACGCACGTCGTCCGACCCCGGAGCGTCCAGGTTCACGGCGGCGCCCCACGGCGTGTGGTGGGTTTCGGTGAAGTACGGGCCGAACGCGGGCAGCTGGTTCCCGGACGGGCCGAGGTGGTTGTGCACCACGTCCAGGACGACGCCGAGCCCGTGGGCGTGCGCCGCGTCGACGAACCGCTTCAGCGCCTCGGGCCCGCCGTACGGCTCGTGCACGGCCCACAGCGACACGCCCTCGTAGCCCCAGCCGTGCCGCCCCGGGAACGGGCACACCGGCATCAGCTCGACGTGCGTGACGCCCAGGTCCACCAGGTGCCCCAGGCGCCCGGCCGCCGCGTCCAGGGTGCCCTCGCGGGTGTACGTGCCCACGTGCAGCTCGTACAGGACCGCGTCCCGCAGCGCCCGCCCCGCCCACGGCGCCCGCCAGGCGAACCGCTCGTGGTCGACGACCGCGCTCGGCCCCTCGGGCCCGTCCGGCTGCCGCGCCGAGCGCGGGTCGGGCAGCATGGGGCCGCCGTCGAGCGCGAAGCCGTACCGCGTGCCGTCCCGCGCGGGCGCGTCGGCCGTCCACCACCCGGCGCGCTCCGGGTCGCGCGCCATCGCGCGCGAGGTCCCCGCCGCGCCGTCCAGGGCCAGTTCCACGCGCTCCGCGCGCGGCGCCCACACCTCGAACCTCACCGGATGCCTCCCTCGTCGGCCCCTGTGCCCGCGCCCGCGCGCCCGCTCCGCCGTCCCTCCATGGTGCGTCCCCCAGGGCGCCCATGGTGCGTCAGAAGTGATCGCGGCGACGGCGTTCGACGCTTTCTGGACACCCGGCGGGACCTGCCCGACAATCGAGGCGTGACCACCTCTTCCCCGGCTTCCTCCGAGTACGACACGCAAGCGGCGCGGGTGACCGACGCCGAGCGGGAGCGGGCCCTTGAGGTGCTCAGGGAGGGCGCCGCGCTCGGCCGCCTCTCCCACGACACGTTCATCCGCCGCATGGAGCTGGCGCTCGCGGCCCGCCAGCGCAAGGAACTGGCCGTGCTCACCGCCGACCTGCGCGCGGAGAACCGCTGGACGCGCGTGGTCCTCTCGGCCGTCGGCGCGGTCTCCGGCTTCGGCGTCAAGCTGCGCCGGGCCTGGCAGTCCGAGAAGCTGCCGAAGCTGCTGCTCCCGGCGCCGGGTGCGCACCCGCTGCGCATCGGCCGCGACCCGGGCAACGGCCTGCGGCTGAGCCACGACACGGTCTCGCGCGTGCACGCGGAGCTGACCCATCAGGGCGGCCTGTGGGTCCTGCGCGACCTCGGCTCCACCAACGGCACGTGCGTGAACGGCCGACGGGTGATCGGCGCCGCCGTCGTCCAGTCCGGAGACCAGGTCTCCTTCGGCCACATGGCGTTCTGCCTGGCGGTGTCCTGACCCGGCTCCCGCCGGGGCCGCTCACCCGCCGCGCACGCGCGCGTGCCGGGCCGCCTCCACCGTGGTGCGCGCCTGGTGCTCGACCTGGTGCTCCAACGGCACCCAACGGGCCCTGAACCGCTCCGCGAAGGCCTCGCTCCAGCCCGTCACCAGGCGCTCCAGGCGTCCCGTCGCCGGGTCGCCCGCCTCCTCCAGGACCCGGCGCAGCATCGCGGCCGCCCGCAGCGGCAGCCGTCGCCCGAAGGCGTCCACGCTGCCGATGTACGCCATCGACGTCCCTGCGGGCGGCAGCCGCCCCCAGTCGTCGGCGAGCCCCGGCACCAGGTCGAGGGCCCACCGCGCCGCGCGAAGGAGCGGCCCCTCCGCGCCCGCGAGCCGGGGCAGCGCGTCGTCCAGGACGTCCTCCACCAGGCCCGCGTCGTGCCGCAGGCGGCGGGCGAAGCCGCGCAGGGCCGCGCCGGGCGCCGGGTGCGCCGCGACGTCGTCCACCAGGTCGCTCGCCCACATGGGCACCTCGACGATGGCGGTCACGCCGCCGTAGCGGTGGGCGTGGTGCCAGGTGGTGTGCCGGGCGTCCTCCGGCAGGCTCGGATAGGCGGCGGCCGATCCTGGCCCCGGCAGCACGTGCACGCCGGGGCCCGACACCGGCCAGCCCGCCGCGTCCGAGGCGCCCGCCTCCACCGGGATGCGCAGCCGCGCCGCCGACCTGGCGAACGGCTCGGCTAGCCCGGGGATGTCCCGGGTCAGCTGCACCCAGCTGCCGCCGAGGTCCGTGCAGTGCAGCGACACCTGGAGGTAGGGCCGCAGCTCGTCGATGACTCCCTTGAGCGCCACGGTCTCCGGCGGCAGCCGGTCCGGCGGAAGGACGGACGGCGACCACTCGGGCTGCTCGGGGCCCGCGGGGCGGAAGAAGTGCCGGTGGTAGTCCAGGAGGGTGCGGGGCGCCGGAGTGCGGTGCAGGCTCGCGCCGTCCGGATCGGCGCACAGCAGGAAGTGCCAGGAGGTGCCGTCGCGCAACGCGGCGTCGCGCAGGGCCCAGTCGGCGAGCGCCAGGAGCGTCGAGCCGCCGGTGGGCTCGTTGGCGTGCGCGCCCGCGACCACGAGCACGGCGCGCGGGGAGCGTCCGACGGACAGCAGGTGCAGGGGGCGTCCCGCGCGCGAGGAACCGACGCGGCGCAGGGCACACAGATCGGGGCGGTGGGCCGCCAGCTCCCGAGCGGACACGACGAGTTCGGGCACACTGGGATAGCTGGAATAGCGGTTTTCCGCCAGTTGACTCACCCCCGATTGGTCCGCTGACGCAATCCGCAGTACGCCACGCGCCGGTTCGGGTGTCAAGGACTCCGCGCGACAGCTTCCCGTGACCTCTGTGCGACGCGTCCATGTCGCTTTGCGAAACGCCTGGTGCGGACCCCGGGCGCGGGGTTTCAAGCGCGCTCCAAAAGTGCCACAGGAAGCGGAGTAAACAGCTCCGACACTTGTGCGAAGCCGCTGAACTCCCGCCCGGGACCGAGCAGTTCACGCCACTCGCCCGGCGGAAGCGTCAGCTCCGTGCCCCGCCATCCGCCCTCGCCGTCAAGGCGCAGGGAGAGCCTCGTCACCGCCGCCACCACCTCTCCCGAGCGGCAGTAGGCCACGCAGTGCGCGGCCCCCGGACCCGTCACCGCGAGTGGCTCATAGGTGCCCCCGCCGCCGAACGCCCCGGGGCGGCGCCCGCGCAGCCGCAGCGCCGCCACCGTCAGGGCCAGCTTCTCGTCCGCCGCGTCCCAGGAGTCCCGGCGCGCTTCGAGGCCCTCCAGGAGGCGGGGGTCGAACGTGACGGGACGGCGGTTGTCGGGGTCGACCAGCGCGTGGAAGGGGCGCTCCGTGCCCTGGTAGAGGTCAGGCACCCCCGGCATCGTCAGGTGCAGCAGCGCCGCGCCCAGGACGTGCGCGCGCACGTGCGGGGCGAGCCGGGCGGCGAACGCGGCGACCTCGCGCAGCGGCGGCCCGCACGGCCCCGCCTCCAGGAACGCCGCCACGGCCCGCTCGTAGCCCTCGTCGCGCTCGGTCCAGCTGGTGTGCAGGCCCGCCTCCCGCACGTGCTTCACCAGGGCCTCCTGAAGCCGCCGGGCCCACGCGCCGCGATCAGCGCCGGGCGCCGCGTCCGCCTCTGGTTCCGCGCCGGGCGCGCCGTCCGCGCCGGGCGCGCCGTCCGCGCCGTCCGCGCTGTCTGCCCCCGTACCCGCCGAGCCGTGCGGCGGCCCCGCGGCCGGGACGAAGCCGAGGGCCGTCTGCCAGGCCGCCCACGCCAGTTGGGGGTCAGGCGCGCGGACGCCGCCCCCGCGCGCGGTCTGCCGCGTCACCTCGTCGACCAGGTCCGCCCACCGCTCGGGGGCCTGCGTGAGGACGCAGAGCCCGGCCCGCACGTCCGCGCTGCGCTTGGTGTCATGGGTCGTCAGGACGGTGCCCGTGTACGGCCAGTCGCGCTGCACGCGCGCGCAGTGCGCGTGGAACTCGGCCACGTCCACGGCGGGCCGCCCCGGCTCCCCGCCCACCTCGACCGCCGACAGCAGCGGCACGTACCGGTAGAACGCCGTGTCCTCCGCCGACTTGGCCCGCAGCGCCGCCGCCGTCTGCGCGAACCGCGCCCGGAACGCCTCCCGCCGCGCCCCGCCCGACCGCCGCCCGAGGACCAGGTCCCGCACCACGTCGACCGCCTCGGCCTCCTCGGGGACGGCGAACACCCGCCGCGCGGCCGCGGCCGCCCCCGCCGTCAGGACCGTCGCGGGATCGGCGCCCCCTGCGGCGTACGGCCGGTAGACCTCGACGCGCACGAGGAGCTCCCGCAGGGCCGTCCGCAGGGCCCACGGCGCGTGGTCGCGCAGCGCCGGATCCGCCGCGCACAGCGCGCCCGCCTCCCGCGTGAGCCGGTCCACCTCGGCGGCCAGCTCCCGCGTGACGACCTTGTACGCGGCACGCCGCACCGTCGCCGCCCAGTCGCCGCCCCGGTCGGCGGGCGGCGCCGCGAACCGGCGGTAGCGGGTGCCAAGGCCGCGCGCCCCCGCCGGGTCCGTGAGCACCCCGTCGACGTACCGCAGCGCGTCGTAGCCGGTGGTGCCCGCCACCGGCCACGCGGCGGGCAGCCGCTCCCCGTCGGCCAGGATCTTCTCGACGACCGTCCAGCGCCCGCCCGTCGCCTCGTGCAGCCGCTGGAGGTAGGCGCCCGGGTCGGCGAGCCCGTCGGGGTGGTCGACGCGCAGGCCCTCCAGGACGCCGTCCGCGAGCAGCCGCAGCAGCGTCGCGTGGGTCGCGTCGAACACCGCGGGGTCCTCGACCCGCACGCCGATCAGATCCGAGATCGTGAAGAACCGGCGGTAGTTGAGCTCGGTGCGGGCCAGGCGCCACCAGCCGAGCCGGTACCACTGCGCGTCGAGCAGCCGCGGCAGCGGCAGCCTCGCGGTGCCGTCCCGCAGCGGGAACACCCGCTCGCGCAGCCGCAGCACCTCGCCGTCGACCCGCAGGTCCGCCAGCTCCGCGCCGATCCGGCCCCCGAGCACCGGCAGGAGCACCCTGCCGCCGCCCGCCGCCCAGTCGATGTCGAACCAGCGCGCGTACGGCGATCCGGGGCCGTCGCGCAGCACCTCCCACAGGGCGCGGTTGTGCGCCGGGTCCGCCGCCATGTGGTTCGGCACGACGTCCACGACCAGGCCGAGCCCGGCCGCCCGCGCGGCGCGCGCCAGCTCCCGGAGCCCGGCCTCGCCGCCGAGTTCGCCCCGCACGCGCGCGTGGTCCACCACGTCGTACCCGTGCTCCGAGCCCGGCACCGCCTCCAGGACCGGCGACAGATGCAGGTGCGAGACCCCGAGCGCGGCCAGGTACGGCACCGCGGCCGCGGCCGCCGCGAACGGGAACCGCGGCCGCAGCTGGAGCCGGTAGGTGGCGGTGGGCGGCTGCGGGACGGCGGGCGCCGGGCGCGGTGACGTCATGCGAACGTACGTACCCGCCTCGGCGGCTTTCGTGCCTTCGACGCATGCGGGTGGCCGCGGCGGCGCCGTTAGCGCCCGACGATGGCTGACAAGCAGCTGACAACCAGGGGAACGGCGCGTGGCCGACGCCGCCAGGCCGTGCGCTACGCCGGGCGCTGCAGCACGGTGAGGCTCCGGTCGGTCAGCGTCACGCGCTCGCCCGCCCGCACCTTCGCCCCCGTCCCCGGCGGCACCCCGTCCTCGCGCGCGGTGTCCACCACCACCTGCCACTGCCGCCCCTGGTTCACCGGCACCACGAACTCCAGCGGGTCCGGCGAGGCGTTGAACATCAGCAGGAACGAGTCATCGGTGATCCGCTCGCCGCGCGGCCCCGGCTCGGAGATCGCGTTGCCGTTGAGGAACACCGTCAGGGCCCGCGCCTGCGCCGCGCCCCAGTCCGCGGGGGCCATCTCCTCGCCCTCCGGAGTGAACCAGGAGATGTCCGAAAGATCGTCGTGCGTGCCCTCCACCGGGCGGCCGTGGAAGAAGCGCCGCCTGCGGAACACCGGGTGGTCGCGGCGCAGCCACGTCATCGCCCGCGTGAACTCAAGCAGCGTGGTCTCGCCGTCCGGCCAGCGCACCCAGGCGACCTCGTTGTCCTGGCAGTACGCGTTGTTGTTGCCGCCCTGCGTGCGGGCGAACTCGTCGCCGTGGCCGAGCATCGGCACGCCCTGGGACAGCATCAGCGTGGCGATGAAGTTGCGCAGCTGCCGGGCGCGCAGCGCGAGGACGTCCGGGTCGTCGCTGGCGCCCTCGGCGCCGCAGTTCCAGGAGCGGTTGTGGCTCTCCCCGTCCTGGTTGTCCTCGCCGTTGGCCTCGTTGTGCTTCTCGTTGTACGCCACCAGGTCGTGCAGCGTGAAGCCGTCGTGGCAGGTCACGAAGTTGATCGAGGCGAGCGGCCGCCGCCCGTCGCCCTGGTAGAGGTCGGAGGAGCCGGTCAGGCGGGACGCGAACTCCGCGAGGGTGCGCGGTTCGCCGCGCCACAGGTCCCGTACGGTGTCGCGGTACTTGCCGTTCCACTCCGTCCACAGCGGCGGGAAGTTCCCCACCTGATAGCCGCCCTCGCCGACGTCCCAGGGCTCGGCGATCAGCTTCACCTGGCTCACCACCGGGTCCTGCTGCACCAGGTCGAAGAACGACGAAAGCCGGTCCACCTCGTGGAACTGCCGCGCCAGCGTCGCCGCGAGGTCGAAGCGGAACCCGTCCACGTGCAGCTCCGTGACCCAGTACCGCAGCGAGTCCATGATCAGCTGCAGGACGTGCGGATGGCGCATCAACAGCGAGTTGCCCGTCCCCGTGGTGTCCATGTAGTGGCGGGGGTCGTCCTCCATCAGGCGGTAGTACGAGGCGTTGTCCAGGCCCCTGAAGGACAGCGTGGGACCCAGGTGGTTGCCCTCGGCCGTGTGGTTGTAGACCACGTCGAGGATGACCTCGATGCCCGCCTCGTGCAGCGCCCGGACCGCCGACTTGAACTCCAGGACCTGCTCGCCCCGGTCGCCCCAGGAGGCGTACGCGTTGTGCGGGGCGAAGAAGCCGATCGTGTTGTAGCCCCAGTAGTTGTTCAGGCCCATGTCGACCAGGCGGTGGTCGTTCACGAACTGGTGGACCGGCATCAGCTCCAGGGCGGTGACGCCGAGCCGCGTCAGATGCTCGATGACCGCCGGGTGCGCGAGCGCCGCGTAGGTCCCGCGCAGGTCATCGGGCAGCTCCGGGTGGAGCATCGTCAGGCCCTTCACATGGGCCTCGTAGATCACGGTCTCGTTGTACGGGGTGCGCGGCGGGCGGTCGTCGCCCCAGTCGAAGTACGGGTTGACCACCACGGACGTCATCATGTGCGGCGCGGAGTCCAGGTCGTTGCGCCGGTCGGGGGCGCCGAAGTGGTAGCCGTACACCTCCTCGCCCCACGTCACCCGGCCGCTCACCGCCTGCGCGTACGGATCGAGCAGGAGCTTCGCCGAGTTGCAGCGCTGCCCGCGCGCGGGGGCGTACGGGCCGTGCGCGCGAAAGCCGTACCGCTGGCCCGGCATCACGCCGGGCAGGTACGCGTGCCGTACGAAACCGTCGGACTCGCGCAGTTCCACCGCCGTCTCCGAGCCGTCGTCGTGCAGCAAACACAGCTCCACGCGGTCGGCGGCCTCCGAGAAGACCGCGAAATTGGTGCCGGCGCCGTCGTACGCGGAGCCGAGCGGATACGCCTGCCCTGGCCAGACCTGCATGCCTCTGACTCTTCCACGCTTGGCGCCTTCTCATGGGTCACGCGCACCAGAGTGTGCTCGAAAGTGGGGCAACCACAAAGGAGTTGAGTCCGTCTAACCGACTGACCACATACTCGACATGCCCATGAAATGGGCTGATGCGAGGAGAAAAGGGGGAGGACGTGCGCAATCTAGTCAGACGCCACCTCGGAAAGGTCGTGGCGGGTGGGGCCATCGCCGTGGCCGCCACCGCGGCGATGGTGGCCGTGACACTGCCGGATCAGGCCGGTGCCGGGGAGTCGGGGGACCGCGGCACCACCGTCGGATCGTCGCGCAAGGACGCGGTGGCACCCGAGGGCAAGGTCCAGGCGGCGCCCGACGAGCCCGCCGAGGGCGTCGGCAGCGACCCGCTGACCGACGCGGAGCTCACCCGGGCCCAGAAGATCGCCCTGGACGGCAACGACCTGCGCCGCAGCGCCCGCGACGTCGACGGCGACCGCGGCCCGCAGCGGCTCTCCACGAACCTGGCGGAGAACGGGCCCGGCGGGGACGAGGACGACGGCGCCCGCCGCGCCGAGATCGTCTACTACGACTACAAGAAGGACGCCGTCGTCTCCAAGACGGTGAACCTGACGACCGGCAAGGTCGAGTCGACGAACACCGCCCGTAACGTCCAGCCGCCGCCGAGCCTCGAGGAACTCTCCGAGGCGGCCCGGCTGCTCATCGCCGACGCGCACGGCAAGGGCCTGAAGGAGGACTACAAGAAGGCCACGGGCAAGACGCTCGGCGGCCCCGACGACCTGGAGCTGAGCGGCTTCATCTTCCGCAAGGAGACGCTGGAGCGCGTCCCGTCCGACCTGAAGGAGTGCGGCGCGCACCGCTGCCTCCAGGTCGTCGCCAAGGTCAAGAGCGGCCCGTGGATCGACACCAGGGCCTTCGTCGTCGACCTCAGCGACCGTCACGTCGGCCGCGTCGGCTGACCGCCCGCACCGGGCATCCCACCCACGTTCTCCTCCTGAAGGAGCCCTTTCGTATGCACGTCACGCACGGCAACAGAATCCCGCGCGCCCGCAAGGTCGCAGGAACGGCCCTTGCGGTCTCCGCGCTCCTGGGTGCCGCGATAACCACCGCGGGCCCCGCGGCGGCGGCCCCCGGGTCCGCCCCGAAGGCGCCCGCCGCGCCTCCGGCCGACTGCAGCGACGCGTACAAGATCGAGCAGACCGTCGACGGCGGTACGACCTGGCGCATGTGCTGGCACTACAACACCTACTCCGGCCTCATCCTCGACAAGATCAGCTACCAGCCCAAGGGCGAGGCCAAGCCGATCCCGGTGCTCACCAGCGCCCGCCTGGCCCAGATCCACGTGCCCTACGACGACGGCGACGCCGAGTTCGACGACGTCACCGGCACGGACTTCGGCATGCGGCTGCAGAAGATGAAGACCACCGAATGCCCTGGCGGCACCATCAAGACGGTGAAGATCCCGGACACGGGCGAGGTTCCCGGCCTGTGCGTCACCACCCGCGCGCGGGGCCACGCCTACCGCCTGAACAACGACTCCAGCACCGGCGGCACCGGCAAGGTCTACAGCACCCAGGGCAAGGACCTGCTCGTCTACACCGTCAACAAGGCCTCCTGGTACGAGTACATCACCGAGTGGCGCTTCTCCTCAGACGGCACCATCCACTCCAACGTGGGCGCGACGGGCAGCCTGTCGCCCGGCGACTTCGACGGCGGCGACGACCGCGGCTGGCCCATCGGCAAGGGCGACCAGGCCAAGGCCGAGAGCCACTCGCACAACGTCTTCTGGCGCCTGAACTTCGGCCTGGACGGCTCGCCGAAGGCCAAGGTCGAGCAGTACGACTCCAAGGTCACCCCGCCGAGCGGCCAGGGCAGCCCCACCACGCGCACGACCCGCACCCCCGTCGCCAAGGAACTCATGGGCGACCGCAAGGACATGCGCTGGTGGCGCGTGGTCAGCACCGCGGGCAAGAACAAGGACGGCCACCCGCGCAGCTACGAGTTCGTGCCCGGCGCCAGCCAGAAGCACGCAGGGCGGCCGTTCACCAAGCACGACGTGTACTTCACCCAGTACAAGAAGTGCGAGCAGTACGCCAGCAACAACATCGGCTGCCCCAACGGCTACCCGTCCAGCGTCGACAAGTGGTCGAACGGCGAGACCCTGAAGCACCCCATCTCCTGGGTCAACATCGGCTTCCACCACATCGCGCGGGACGAGGACCAGCAGCCCATGCCGGTCCACTGGCAGGGCTTCTCGCTGGCGCCGCGCGACGTGACGGCCATGAACCCGCTCACTCCTGAGGACCTGTCCGGAGTGAACGGCCGCCCGCGCACCTGAAGTCGGGCGGCGGCGTCCGAAGTTGGCGACGACCCTGCCCATCCGGCTGCACCGGCCGCCACTCCCGGAGTACCCTTCCTTGATCGTTGGCTGGGGGAGAGTCCGGGGGAGCGGAAGGCGGTGCGCGGGTGAGCTCGGAGGGGCGGGAGCCGCCCCCTGGTGGCGAGGGCCACGAGGGGAGCTCCGTGGACGTCCCCTCGGCGGTGTCCTTGGCGCGGCCGATGGAAACGGTGTCCCAGATCGGACCCGAGCTGGACTGGGGCGCCGACGCCTGGCGCGAGGTGCGTACGCGCGCCCAGCGCGCCGGGCGCGCCTACATCTGGCTGAACCTCGTGGAACAGCGGCTGCGCGCGGTCGTGGCCGCTGTTCTGCGCCCCGTCTACGAACCCGTCCACGCGGACGACTGGGTGGTCGCCGCCGCGGGCCCCGCCGGGCAGGAGTGGGTGCAGCGCGCCGTCGCCGTCCGCGAGGTGAGCCGCCGCAAGGGCTATCTGCTCGACCCCGCGGACGACAACGTCCTGAGCTTTCTGACCCTGCCCCAGCTGCGCGAGCTGGTCGTCCAGCACTGGCCGTGCTTCGAGCCGTATCTGGACGACCGGCGCGATCTCGAGCTGGCCCTGGACGAACTGGAGGTCACCCGCAACGTCGTCTCCCGCAACCGCGCCCTGTCGCCGATGGTCCTGGCCCAGGCCGAGCGGGCCGCCGGGCGCCTGTTGGAGACGCTCGGCGCGGGCTCGGACGTGCCCTCCGCCCGGCGCCTTCCGGTGGACGCCGTGGAGGAACTCGTCGGCGACCGGTACGCGGACGTCGTGGGCGTGCACGCGGACCGGGTGCGCCTGCTGCGGCAGTTCCCCGCGGAGGACCTGTTCGGGGGCGCCCGGCGCGTGGACGCGATCGGCATCGGCCTGAACCTGCTGGTGCAGAACTTCTCCGGGCGCCGCCTGGTGCGCCTCGCGGAGTCCGGCTGCCGGGTCAGGCTGCTGTTCCTGAACCCCGCGAGCAGCGCGGTCAAGCGCCGCGAGCGGGAGCTCGGCCTCAAGCGCGGGGAGCTCGGCCGGGCCGTGGAGGCTAACATCCTGCACATGCGGCGGGTCCGGGCCCGGCTGCGGGACCCGGGCGCCTTCGAGATCCAGGTCTTCGACGAGACCCCGCGCTTCACCGCCTATCTGGTCGACGGCGACGGCTCGGACGGCATCGCGGTCGTCCAGTCCTATCTGCGGCGCACGCGCGGGATGGAGGCGCCGGTCCTGGTGCTGCGCGGCGGCGGCCGCGTGGTCAAGCCGGACGACATCGGCGAACAGGGGCTCTTCGGGATATACCGGGAGGAGTTCGAGACGTCCTGGGCGGACTCGCGCCCGGTGTCGTAGGCGGAGCGCAAGCCCGTCACCCGGACGGTAAGCGGAATCCGGCCAACTGGTTGTCAGTGGCGCATGGGATCGTGGGGACCACTGGGGGAACGCACCACGACGAAGGGGGCGGCCATGGGCTGGCACCGAGAGCTGCTGATCGGCTTCGACCTGGAGACGACGGGGACGGATCCGCGCGAGGCGCGCATCGTCACCGGCGCGGTGGTCGAGGTCAGAGCGGGACAGGAGCAGGGGCGCCGCGAGTGGCTCGCCGACCCCGGAGTGCCGATCCCGGCCGACGCGGTGGCCGTGCACGGCATCACCGACGAGCGGGCGGCCGCCGAGGGCCGGCCCGCGGCGGAGGTCGCCGACGCGATCGCGGGCGTCCTGGTGTCCTCCTGGCAGTCGGGCGTCCCGGTCGTCGCGTACAACGCCGCGTTCGACCTGACCCTGCTCGCCGCCGAGCTGGCCCGCCACAACCTGCCGTCCCTGCGCGAGCGCCTGGGCGGCGCGGAGCCAGGACCGGTCGTCGACCCGTACGCCATCGACCGCACGGTGGACCGCTACCGCCGCGGCAAGCGCAACCTGGAAGCGGTCTGCGCCGAGTACGGCGTGGTGCTCGACACCGCCCACGACGCCCGCGCCGACGCCCTGGCCGCGGCCCGGCTCGCGACCGCGATAGCCGACCGCCACGCCAAGGTCGCCGACCTCGGCCCCGCGGAGCTCCACCGCCGCCAGGTGGAGTGGTACGCCGAGTGGGCGGCCGACTTCCAGGCCTTCTTGCGGCGCAAGGGGGACGCGGACGCGACCGTCGACGGCACGTGGCCCCTGCGGGAGCTGGCGGCCCATCACCGCTGACGCGGCTCGTCCTCACTCGCCGGACGGGCTCTTTTCCCCGCCCACCCGCCCCTCCATCGCGCTGGCGCGCTCGTCCTCAAACGCCGGACGGGCTAGAGCCTGCCAGTTTCAGCCCGTCCGGCGTTTGAGGACGAGGCGCGGAGCGCCGATTGGTTTTGAGCGGGGGGACGGGGGCGGCAGCACCCGGTTCGGGAAGGGGCGGGTCTGGGGCGTGCCGCGAGGCTTAGAACGGGTGCCAACGAACCGCCGCATCGCCCGCGCGCAGCGACCCCACCCGCCGCCGGAACTCGGCCAACGCCGCCCCGTTCCCGGGCGCATGCTGCGCCACCCACGCACAGCTGGCAGTCTCCCGCGCCCCCCGCAACACCGCACACCCCTCCCACTCCCGCACGTCCCACCCGTACGCCCGGGTGAACTCGGCATACGCGTCGTCCCCGAGCCCGTACCGATCCCGGGACAGCGCCATCACCACGAGATCGTGCTCGCGCAGGTCGAAGGAGAACGTCTCCAGGTCCACCAGGACGGGCCCCTCCGGCCCCACCAGGACGTTGCGCGGCAGCGCGTCCCCGTGCAGCGGACCAGGCGCGAGCCGCGGCACGAGCGCGGCGGCCGCGGCGGCGAAGCCGTCACGCCGCTCCCGGAGGTACGCCGCGTCCGCCGGGTCGATCGCGTCGCCCGCGAGCCGCAGCCACCGCTCGACACCGCCGAGCAGCTCCCGCCGGGGCAGCGCGAACGGCGGCGCGGGCAGGGCGTGCACCAGGCGCAGGAGCGCGGCCAGGTCCGCGGGGCGGGCAGGCCGGGCGGCGGCGGGAAGCCGGTGCCAGAGCGTCACCGGATGCCCCAGGGCGGAGCGGGGCTCCGGCTCGGCGGCCCGCACGGCGGGCACCCCGGCGTCGAGCAGCCAGGCGGCGACGGCCAGTTCGCGCCGCGCCCGCTCAAGGAGCTCCGGCGCGTCCCGCCCGACCTTCACCACCAGCCCGCCCGCCGCGAACACGGCGTTCTCGCCGAGCGCGAGCAGCTCGGCGCCGCCCGCGTCGAGGTCCACCGCCTCCAGGACCTTCCGCGCCCGTGCCTCGTCCATCCGTCGCCTCCCGCGCCCGTGCCGTGAGCCGGCCCTCCGTAGGCGGCCGCTTCGCCGCCGCTCGCGCGGCAAGTGTCGCATTCATACAGGCCAGGTGGGCTTTCGGCGTGCGCGGTCGCTTGACGTAGCCCGGCGGGGTCAGCACGATGACGGAGGCCGCCAGGGTGGCCAAACCGTTATCAACCGCCCAAAGGAGCCGAAGTGGTGACCTCGGCGAACCCGGCGAAGGAGAGGGAGAAGGAGCGGCCTGGCAGCGGCTCCCGGGGCCCCGGCAAGGCCGTCGACCACGGCGCCCACGGCGCCTGGTTCCTGGTCCTTCCCGCGCTGCTCCCGATCCTCGTCCTGAGCGTCGGCCCGCTGCTCTACGGCATCGCGCTCGCCTTCACCGACTCCCAGTCGGGCCGCACCGAACCCACCGAGTGGATCGGGCTCCTCAACTTCCAGGACCTGCGGCACGACACCCTTTTCTGGGACTCGTTCCGGATCGGTCTGCTGTGGGCGGTCGGCGTGACCGTGCCGCAGTTCCTGCTCGCGCTCGGCCTCGCGCTCCTGCTCAACCAGAACCTGCGCTTCCGCTGGCTGGCCCGCTCCCTCGCGATCATCCCGTGGGCGATGCCCGAGGTCGTCGTCGGCATCATGTGGCGGCTCGTCTACCACCCCGACGCGGGCGTCCTCAACGAGACGCTGCGCGACCTCGGGTTCGGCGACGGGCGCGACTGGCTGACCGGCCTCGGCACCGCGCTGCCCGCCGTCATCGTCGTCGGCGTGTGGGCGGGCATGCCGCAGACCACGGTGGCGCTGCTCGCCGGGCTGCAGAACGTGCCGCGCGAGCTGCACGAGGCGGCCGCGATGGACGGCGCGGGCGCCTGGCGCCGCTTCACCACCGTCACCTGGCCCGCCCTGCGGCCCATCGCCCTCGCCATCACGGCGCTCAACTTCATCTGGAACTTCAACTCCTTCGCCCTGGTGTACGTGCTCACCAACGGCGGCCCGGGCGGCCGCACCCGCCTTCCGATGCTGTTCGCGTACGAGGAGGCGTTCCGCTACGGCCAGTTCGGCTACGCGGCGGCGATGGGCTGTGTGATGGTCGCGGTGATCTCGGTGCTGCTCGCCGTGTATCTCGTGGGCCGACTGAGGGGAGCCGACGAACGATGACGGCACGGACCAGCAGACCCGCGCGCGTGGGCCAGTACGTGGCGCTGCTCGCGTACCTCGTCTTCCTCGTGTTCCCGTTCCTGTGGCTGCTCTCCACGTCCTTCAAACCGGCCCGCGAGCTCGGCAGCCTGCACCCGACGTGGATCCCGAAGGACCCCACGCTCGCCAACTACCGCCAGGCCTTCGACGAGCAGCCGCTCCTCGAAGCCGCCGGGAACTCCCTGGTCGCCGCCCTCGGAGCGGCCACGATCGCCGTCGTCATCGCGACCCCGATGGCCTATGTGATGGCCCGGCACCGCACGCTCCTGGCGCGGGCCGCGACCGGCTGGGTCGTCGTCAGCCAGGCGTTCCCGTTCGTCCTGGTGATCATTCCGCTGTTCCTCGTCCTGAAGAACCTGCACCTGATCAACTCGCTGCCGGGCCTGATCATGGTGTACGTGGTGTGGGCGCTGCCGTTCGCGCTGTGGATGCTCGTCGGGTACGTCCGCGCCGTGCCGGTGGAGCTGGAGGAGGCCGCGGCGGTCGACGGCGCCGGACGCCTGCGCACGCTGGTGTCGGTCACCGCGCCGCTGCTCGCTCCGGGCATCGTGGCGACGGCCCTGTTCGCCTTCATCACCGCCTGGAACGAGTTCTTCTTCGCCCTCGTGCTGCTCAAGACCCCGGAGAAACAGACCTTGCCGGTCGTCCTCACGCACTTCCTCGGCGCGGAGGGCGTGGCCGACCTCGGGCCGCTCGCCGCCGCCGCGTTCCTCGCGACCCTGCCCTCGCTCGTGGTGTTCGCCCTCATCCAGAAGCGGATCACCGGCGGCATGCTGGCCGGGGCGGTGAAGAGCTGATGCGGCGGGCGCGCGTCGTGGGGGCGGTGGCCGCCGCGCTCGTCCTGCTGCTCGCGGGCTGCTCGGGCGGCGACGAGGACTCCGGCGGCAGGATCACCCTGCGCTTCCAGTCCCTCGCCTGGCAACAGGAGTCCGTCGCGGCGAACAAGGAGCTGGTGGCCCGCTGGAACGCCACCCACCCGGACGTCAAGGTGGAGTACGTCCAGGGGAGTTGGACGAGCGTCCACGACCAGCTGCTCACCTCCTTCGAGGGCGGCGAGGCCCCGGACGTCATCCACGACGCCTCCGACGACCTCGCCGACTTCGCGTACGGCGGCTATCTCGCGGACCTCACCGACCTGCTGCCCCGGCGGCTGAGGGCCGACATCCCGCGGGCGAGCTGGGACACCGCGACCTTCGGCGGCAAGGTGTACGGCGTGCCGTTCCTCCAGGAGCCGCGCGTGCTCATCGCCAACGCGGCCTGGCTGAGGGAGTCAGGGGTGCGCGTCCCGACCCCCGACAAGCCGTGGAGCTGGCCGGAGTTCCGCTCGATCACGCGGGAGCTCGGCAGCGGCAAGGGCAGGTTCGGGGTGGCCTGGCCGCTGAAGGACCCGGTGTCGGCGACGCTCAACCTGTCGCTCTCGGCGGGCGGCCAGCTGTTCCACCGGCGCCCGGACGGAAAGGCCGAGATCCGCTTCGAGGACGCCGACGCGGTGGTGCCGCGCACCATCCACGACCAGGTCAACGTGGACGGGAGCGCGTCCGGGGCGACGCTCGGCATGGGCGGCTCGGACACGCTGCCCGGCTTCTTCGGCGGCAAGTACGCGATGGTGCCGCTCGGCTTCTCCTACCGCCAGCAGATCGTCCAGCAGGCGCCGAAGGGCTTCGACTGGCAGGTGCTCCCCGCGCCCGCCGGGGCCGACGGGCTCGTCCAGGGCGTCAGCCCGCAGACCCTGTCGATCGCCGAGGACAGCCCGCACAAGAAGGAGGCGGCGGCGTTCATCGACTTCTTCCTGCGGCCCGCGAACATGGTGCGGCTCGCCCGCGGCGACTGGATGCTGCCCACCGGCACCCAGGCGCTGGGGGACCCGGCGCTGCGCACGGCGAAGGACGACTGGGCCACCGGCACGGCGCTCGCCCGCTTCCTCTGCCCCGCCCCGGCCCAGTCCGTGCGCGGCTACCCGGAGTGGAAGGACAAGGTCGCCACGCCCGCGCTCCAGGAGTACTACAGCGGCGCGATCGGCCTGGACGAGCTGCGCGAGCGCCTGGTCAAGGACGGCAACCTGGTCCTGCGCCGCTACCAGCGCTGACCCCGCGCCCCGCCCCCCCCGGGCTGCCCCCGTACCCACGCCGTCCCTCACACGCCGACCGACTCCTCCATCTCCTCCTCGGCCTCCGCGGCGGCGGCCGGGTCCGGGGCCGCGGGGGCGGTGGCCCGCGCGGCCCGCCGCCGCTCCACGAGCCCGGCCGCCGCCGTGAGCAGCAGGCCCGCGGCCAGCCACGCCACCAGGGTCAGGGCCGCCCGGCCGAGGCCGTGGCCGTCGAAGTAGAGGTGCGCGCGGACGCCCTCGACGAATCCGGCGCCGTTCCAGAAGGAGTGCAGCGAGCCGTAGAAGCCGTTCTGCAGCTCGGGCCGGAAGAGCCCGCCGGAGCTGGTGAAGTTGAGCATCACGAACAGGACCATCATCGCGAGCGTCGTCCACCGCTTCAGGAACGTGTGCAGGCCGACGCCGATGAGCAGGATGCCCGCCGAGTACAGCCAGGACAGCGCCCACACGCCCCACAGGCCGTGGTGCGCGAGGTGGAAGACGGGCCCGGCGAGCGCGGCGCCGATCAGGCTCACGGCGAAAGAGACCCCGACGGCGAGCCCGGCCCGGGCCCGCGTGCGCAGGGCGCCGCCCGCGCCGCCGAGCACCGCGACGGAGGCGTACGAGCCGATGCTCACCGCGACGAGCAGGAAGAACAGGCCCTGGCCCGTGGGGTCGTCGGCGACCGGGGGCGCCACGTCGGTGACCTTCAGGGGCGCGCCCTGCGCGGCCGCGACCCGCGTGAAGACCTTCTCGGCGGCGAGCGCGCTCATGTCGGAGCCCGCCGAGGCCACGAGCAGTTCGGGTGCTTTCGCGTCCGGGAGGTAGGCCCCGGATATCTCCAGGGACTTCAGGTCCTCGACGGCACCGGCCCGCGAGGCCAGGGTCCGTACGTCGAGCGCGTCGCCCGCGGCGGCCCGCAGGGCGTGCGCCGCGCCCTGGGCCCGGGCGTCCGTGCCGACGACGGCGACCGGCAGGTCGTGCGGCTCGGGCGTGACGAAGGCGCTCATATAGGCCAGGCCCATGCCGAGGCACATCAGCAGCGGGGTCAGGAGGTGGACGAGGACGTGGCGCAGGGGGCCACGGGCAGGCGCAGGCATACGGACCTCTCCAGATAGTTGGCATATACAACTCTCAGTGCATGTTGTACTCTACAACTATTGGTCGGCCGGACGGAAACGCGGCCGTGGGCGGACGGGGCGAGGAGGCGGGCGGCGTGTCCGACCGGGACGAGGCGATCGAGACGATCCAGCGCGAGATGACGGCGTTCGCCCGGCGGGCGCGCGCCACCGCCGCGCGCATGCACCCCGAGCTCTCGCTGGTCTCCTTCACGCTCCTGAGCCATCTGGAGCACCGGCAGGGCTGCCGGGCCACGGACCTGGCCGCGCACTACACGCTGGACAAGTCGACGATCAGCAGACAGGTCGCCGCCCTGCAGAAGGCGGGCCTGGTCGAGCGCCGCCAGGATCCGGCTGACCACCGCGTCCAGGTCCTGCACCTCACCGAGCGGGGCGCCGGGCTGCTCGGGCAGGTCAGGGACAGCCGCCGGATCGCGGTCCGGGAGCGGCTCGCGGGCTGGGAAGGGCCGGATCTGGAGCGGTTCGCGGAGTATCTGCTGCGCTACAACGCGGGGGCGCCGGACGAGGCGGACGGGCCGGGGGTTGGTCGCGCGGAGTAAGGGGCGGGCTCGTGAGGTGGGGCGGGCGACGAAAAAACTTGTACGAGACGTCTCGTCTCGCTAAGGTCAGGGCATGACCACACGCCAGCGTGCCCATATCGCCATGTTCTCCATCGCCGCCCACGGGCACGTGAACCCGAGCCTCGAGGTGATCCGGGAGCTCGTCGCCCGCGGCCACCGCGTCACGTACGCGATCCCGCACGCCTTCGCCGACAAGGTCGCCGAGACCGGCGCCGAGCCCGTGCTCTACACCACCACCCTGCCCGGCGCCGACGACGACCCCTCGGCCTGGGGTGAGACCCTCCTGGACAACGTCGAGCCGTTCTTGAACGACGCCATCCACGCGCTGCCGCAGCTCGCCGCCGCCTACGAGGGCGACGAGCCCGACGTCGTCCTGCACGACATCACCTCGTATCCGGCCCGCGTCCTCGCCCGCCGCTGGGGCGTGCCCGAGATCTCGCTGTCGCCGAACCTGGTGGCCTGGGAGGGGTACGAGGAGGAGGTCGCCGAACCGATGTGGGCGGAGCCCCGCGCGACCGAGCGCGGGCGGGCGTACTACGCGCGCTTCGCGTCCTGGCTGCGGGAGAACGGGATCGAGCAGCACCCCGACCCGTTCGTGGGCCGCCCGCCCCGCTCCCTCGTCCTGATCCCCAAGGCGCTCCAGCCGCACGCCGACCGGGTCGACGAGGGCGTGCACACGTTCGTCGGCGCCTGCCAGGGCGACCGCGCGGCGCAGGGCGACTGGGAGCGCCCGGCGGACGCGGAGAAGGTGCTCCTGGTGTCCCTCGGCTCGTCCTTCACCAAGCGTCCTGAGTTCTACCGCGCGTGCGTCGAGGCCTTCGGCGGGCTGCCTGGCTGGCACGTGGTGCTCCAGATCGGCCGGCACGTCGACGCGGGCGACCTGGGCGAGGTGCCCGCGAACGTCGAGGTGCACTCCTGGGTGCCGCAGCTGGCGGTCCTGAAGAAGGCCGACGCGTTCATCACGCACGCGGGCGCGGGTGGCAGCCAGGAGGGACTCGCCACCGGGACGCCGATGGTGGCCGTGCCGCAGGCCGTCGACCAGTTCGGCAACGCGGACCTGCTCCAGGCCCTCGGCGTCGCCCGCCACCTGCCGATGGAGGAGGCCGACGCGGCGTCGCTGCGCGCGGCGGTGCTCGCGCTCGTGGACGACCCCGAGGTGGCGCGCAGGCTTGACGAGGTGCGCGCGGGCATGGCGGGGGAGGGCGGCACGAAAATGGCGGCCGACCTGATCGAGGAGGAGATCGAGCGGGCGACCAGGGAGGGGCGAGGGGGAATCGTGCGCGCCCGGCGTGACGGAAACGTGAAGGCGGGGCGTGCGGGGGAGTGACCGGCTGGTGGTACTTCAGGGCGATTTGGCACTGCTTGAGAGCGGAGCGGGAGCTGTCCGACACGGCGTGACATAACGCTCCGTTAGGCCATTGGGTAACGGCTGGGTCATTTGGTAACGCTCAGGTAACGCACGCGTGTCCTGGAAAGTCCATTGACCCGGCCCGCTGGTTGGACCTTTACCCCCGGTCAAAGGTTGCGCCCGGCGCTTCTTGTACCTTCCGGGAACGTGTTCTTAGCGTGAGGTGAACTTCAGTCCAACGCCAGGAAGTTGCCTCATGCCACTCCAGTCACCACCACGCGACGCGTCCGCCCGCGGGGAGATACCGCCCCTCGCCGAGGTGCGCCGCGTCACCCAGAAGAAGCGGGACGCGTGGTGGACCGTGCTGCTCGTCGACCCCGTCGCCACGCCACTCGTCCGCCAGACCGCGCTGCGCACCCGCATCACGCCGAACCAGATCACCTGGGGGGCGTTCCTGCTCGGGCTCGGCTCCGCGGCGTGCTTCGCCTTCGGTGACTGGAAGTGGCTGGCGCTCGGCGCCGTGATCTACCACCTGAGCTTCATCCTGGACTGCATGGACGGCAAGGTCGCGCGCCTGACCGGCCAGGGCTCTGTGTTCGGCGCGTGGCTCGACTTCGTCTTCGACCGCATCCGCGTGATGGTGTGCGGGGTCGCCCTGATGGGCGGTCAGTACGAGCGCACCGGGGACGTGGTGTACGTCTGGCTCGCCCTCGCGGTGGTCGGGCTCGACACGCTGCGGTACATCAACTCGCTGGAGATCTTCAAGGTCCGGCACACCATGCGCAAGCAGATCAAGGCGCGGGTGCGGGCGGCGCGGCGCGCCGAGAACCAGGCCGAGCTCGCCTTCATGGAGGACCTGCTGCGGGAGAACCCCGAGGCGGACGTGGAGCGCGACCTGGAGGCGGCGAAGGCCGGAGCGGCGGGGGACGCCCGGGACGCCGAAGGCGCCGACGACGCCTACGACACCGAGGGCGCCGGGGCCGAGCGGGCCGGGGGCTTCGAGGGCTTCGAGGCGGCGGCCGGACAGGCCGTTCCGGCCGGGGTGGGCGCGGGCGCGCGGGCCCCGAGGCCCCGGCGGTCCCCTCAGGTCATCGACCTCCACCAGGAGTTCCGGCACCGCTTCCCGCTGTACCTGCGGGCGCGCTCCTTCCTGCTGCGGCACCGTATCCGTACGCACCTCGTGAGCGGGGTCGAGTTCCAGATGGGCGTGTTCATCATCGGGCCGCTGTGCGACGCGGTGGTTCCGGCGACGATCGTGTCCGGGGCGCTGCTGCTCGTCTTCGAGCTGGCCATCGTCTACAAGCTGCTCCTCTCGACACGGGACTTCACGCGCACGCTCAACGACTTCGACCGGGCCGCGCCCGCGGCGCCCGGGGTCTGACCGCCTCCCGCGTCCGCCCTCCGAGGGGGGCGGACGCGGACGTCGTGTGAACGGGCTGTGCCCGAACTGTCGAAGGGGGCCCGTTTTGTTATTACAGAACCTTGTTGAACAAGTCACAGCTGCTCGAAGGGGTTGATCTGCGCGCGTCATTCAGACAGGGTTTCGTCCCAACGCCCGGCGATCTTCAGTTCTTCCGGAGCGACCCGGGCGCGGCAACAAAAGCTTGAACCCCCCACATCCCCCCACAACGCACCACGAGGAGACCCCTCTTCATGGCAGCTCACAAGCGCGCTCGCACGATGAAGCTCACCGCGGCGATAGCCACCACCGCCACCGCGGTCGGCGTGACCGTCTTCACCGGCGCCTTCGCCGGTGCCTCGACCCCCGCCGAGGGCAAGGTCTACGGCACCGACGCCAAGGGCGCGGTCGCAGGCAGCTACATCGTGCTCCTCGACGAGAAGACGAGCGGCGACGCCAAGGCCGACCTCGCGAAGGAGTACGGCGGCGACCTCAGCCGCACCTACTCCTCGGCCGTCAACGGCTTCTCCGCCAAGGGCCTGACGGAGACCGAGGCCAAGCACCTCGCCGCCGACCCGGCCGTCGGCAAGGTCGTCCAGAACAAGAAGTTCAGCATCAAGGCCACCCAGGACAACCCGCCGTCGTGGGGCCTGGACCGCGTCGACCAGGCCGACACGGCGGGCGACAAGAAGTACGCGTACCCGGACAAGGCCGGTGAGGGCGCGACCGCGTACGTCATCGACACCGGTGTCCGCGTCAGCCACAAGGACTTCGGCGGCCGCGCTGTCTCCGGCTTCGACGCCGTCGACAACGACGACAACGCCGACGACGGCAACGGCCACGGCACCCACGTCGCGGGCACCATCGCGGGCACGGCGCACGGCGTCGCCAAGAAGGCGAAGATCGTCGCGGTGCGCGTCCTGGACGACAACGGCTCCGGCACCACCGAGCAGGTCGTCGCGGGCATCGACTGGGTCACCAAGAACCACCAGGGCCCCTCCGTCGCCAACATGAGCCTCGGCGGCGGCGCCGACGAGGCCCTGGACGAGGCCGTCCGCAAGTCCATCGCCTCCGGCGTCACCTACGCGGTGGCCGCGGGCAACGAGTCGAGCGACGCGGGCCAGGGCTCCCCGGCCCGCGTCAAGGAGGCCATCACCGTCGCCTCCTCCACGAAGGACGACCAGCAGTCGGACTTCTCCAACTTCGGCTCCGTGGTGGACCTCTACGCCCCGGGCTCGGACATCACGTCCGCCTGGAACACCGGTGACGACGCCACCAAGACCATCTCCGGTACGTCCATGGCGACCCCCCACGTCGTCGGCGCCGCCGCCCTGTACGTGGCCGCGCACCCGGACGCCAAGCCCGACGCCGTCGCCAAGGCGCTGACCGAGGGCGCGACCCCGGACAAGATCTCCAACCCGAGCGAGGGCACGCCCAACAAGCTCCTGAAGATCGTCGAGTAGCCCCTCACCGGGGCCGCCGCGCGCAACGCGGCGGCCCCCGCGGGACCGGCGGCCGTCGTGCCCACCCCCACGGGGCACGGCGGCCGCCTTATCGTGGGCGCATGGCGACGAAGATCTACGCGGCGCTGCTGCGCGGCGTGAACGTGGGCGGCAGCAGGAAGGTGCCGATGGCCCGGCTGCGCGCGCTCCTCGAAGAGCGCGGCCTGGACCGGGTCCGCACCCATCTGCAGAGCGGGAACGTGGCCTTCGCCGCGGACCACGGCGACGAGGACAGCCTCGCCGCCGAACTCGGCACGGCCCTGGAGCAGGAGTTCGGGTTCACGGTGGACCTGCTGGTGCGCGACGGGGCGTATCTGCGGGCGGTGGTCGACGCCTGCCCGTTCCCCGCCGCCGACCTCGAAGGCAAGCAGCTGCACGTCACGTACTTCTCCGAGCCCGTCGCACCCGCCCGCTTCGCGGGCATCGACCAAGCGGCCTTCCTGCCGGAGGAGTTCAGGATCGGCGACCGCGCGCTGTATCTGTACGCCCCCGACGGGCTCGGCCGCTCCCGGCTCGGCGAGGCCCTGGCCCGCCCCGCGCTCACCAAGGGCCTCGTCGCCACCAGCCGGAACTGGAACACCGTCACCAAGCTCGCCGAGCTGACCGACCCCCAGGGGGAGCACCGATGACCGAGCGCACACCCGCCGTCGAGGCCGCCATCGAACACGAGCTGCGCCTGCTCGACCCGGAGGTCAGGGCCTCGCCCGAGCTGTTCGCGGAGCTGCTGCACCCGGAGTTCACCGAGTTCGGCGCCTCCGGCGCGCGCTGGGACCGGCAGTCGATCGTGGGGGCGATCACCGAAGGCCCCGAGCCGGGCGGGCGGCCCACGACGACGTCCCGGATGCGGGGCGTGCAGCTCGCCGACGACCTGGTGCACCTGACGTTCGACACCGACGGCAACGGCCGCCGCGCCCACCGCAGTTCCCTGTGGCGGCGCACCGAGGGCCGCTGGCTGCTCTGGTTCCACCAGGGGACGCCGTTCACGCCGCTCGGGGAAGGGTGACGGGGAGGTCGCCGAGATAGGTCGTGTGGGAGACGATCCCGGCCGGGACCGCGAGCCGCGGATCGGCGGCGAGCCGCTCCAGGACCCCGGGCCGCCCGGCGCCCCGCACCCGGCCCGCGGCCGCCGTGGCGGCGGCCACGGCGTCGAGCAGCACCAGGTCGTCCTCCGTGACGTCCGCGTCGTCCTTCTCCATCACGCCCCAGCCGTCCCACGGCAGCGGCTCAACCCCGGTCAGGGCGGCGAGGTCGGCCACCACGTCCGCGCGCACCAGGCTCAGCCCCTTGATCTGAGGCACGCCGCTCACCCAGAAAGTGTCGGGGTCCGCCCGCCCCTCCCGGCACGCCCGCCACGCGTCCCCGGCGACCAGGAACGCGTCCCGCGGCACGTCCAGCGGGTCGAACGGCGTGTCGTGCCGGTCGTCGAACACCTCCGCGTCCACCAGGACCCAGCCGCGCCCGGCCGCCCAGTACTCCGTCACCCAGTGGTTGTCGTGGAACCCCGCCTGGAAGTACGTCGCGTAGCCGCCCCGCACCCGCGCCGGGGTGCCGGTCTCCCGAAGCAGCGCGCACAGCAGCAGCGCGAAGTCCCGGCAGGTGGCCACGAACCGGGCCCCGGGCTCGCGCGCCTCGGTCAGCGGAGTGTCCCCGCGCTCGGCCAGGACGCGCAGGATCTCCGTCACGTACCGGGACTCGGCGTCCCCGTGCAGCCGCTCGACGGGCAGCGCGCGGTCGAGGGCGGCCGCCTCAAGGCGGTGCAGCAGCACGCCGCGCACCAGCGCGGCGAGGCCGGGGACGTCGCGGGGGAGCGGGCCGGGCCCGAGGAGGGCGCCGAGCAGGGGGCCGGGGGTGCTGTACGGGCTGTGGGTCACGTAGTCGTCGCTCATGGGGGCGAGGCTGGGGTCTGACCCAGGGTCAAGGTCCAGACCCCGGAAGGGATCTCGCCAGGGATCTCTCCCTGGAAGGGATCTTGACGGTCCGCCGTCACCGTGTGCGAGGCTCACCGGCATGCGATACGTCATGATCGGAGCGGGAGCCGTCGGCGGCAGCGTCGGCGGGCGTCTCGCCGAAGCGGGCCACGAGGTCGTCCTGGTCGCCCGCGGCGCGCACCGCGACGCGCTGCGCGAGCGCGGCCTCACGCTCACCACCCCCGAGGGCACCCGCGTCCACCGCGTCCCCGTCGTCGGCGGCCCCGAGGAACTGGGCGTGCTGCGGGCCGACGACGTGCTGGTGCTCGCCGTGAAGACACAGGACGCCGAGGCCGCGCTCGACGCCTGGAGCACCCGGCCCGTCGCGGGCGGCGCGACCGCCGCCGACGCGCTGCCGCTGCTGTGCGCGCAGAACGGCGTCGAGAGCGAACGGCTCGCGCTGCGCCGCTTCGCCCGCGTGTACGGCGTCTGCGTCTGGCTGCCGTCCGGGTACGTCGAGCCGGGCACCGTCTCGGCGGCCGGCGCCCCCTACACCGGCATGCTGCACCTCGGCCGCTACCCGAGGGGAGCCGACGCCACCGCGCGCCGCGTCGCCGCCGACCTGGAGAGCGCGAGGCTGCTGGCTCCCGTCGTCGAGGACGTCACGCGCTGGAAGTACGCCAAGCTCCTGTCCAACCTCGGCAACGCCCTGGAGGCGGTCACCGGGCCGATCACGGGTGAGGCGGCCGTCGCGCTCTACCGCCGGGCCCGCGCCGAGGGCGAGGCCGTCCTGGCGGCCGCGGGCATCGCGGCGGTGAGCGAGGAGGAGCAGCGCCAGGCCCGCGCCGACCGCGTCGTCCTCCAGCCGCTGGCCGACCGCGAGCGGGGCGGCGGCTCCTCCTGGCAGAGCCTGGCCCGGGGCACCGGCACCATCGAGGCCGACTTCCTGAACGGCGAGATCGTGCTCCTCGGCCGTCTGCACGGCGTCGCGACCCCCGTGAACGACGTCCTGCGACGGCTCGCGAACGCGTGCGCGCGGGAGGGCCGGGCGGCGGGGTCGATGACGGTGGCGGAAGTCGAGCGGTACGTCAACGAGGCGGTCGAGGCGGTCGAGGCGGTCGAGGCGGTCGAGGCGGCCGGGGAGGCGCGGGCGCGGTAGTCGGAGAAGGCAGCCCAGGGCCGGGAAATGGCCCAGAAAACCCCGCCAAAAGTGGCCCAGGTGCGTGCGCCACCCCTGGCTAGGGTTTCTCATATGACCACTACAGAGACCCGCCCGGCCACCACCCCCGACGCCCGCACCGCCACCACCCGGGTCGACGTGTACGTAGACCCGGCCTGCCCCTTCGCGTGGATCACCTCCCGCTGGCTCCTGGAGGTCGAGCGCCACCGCGACCTCGATCTGCGCTTCCACGTGATGAGCCTGTATCTGCACAACGTCGGCAACGAACTGCCGGACTGGTACCGGGAGCTCGTCGACAAGTCGCTCGGTGTCGTCCGCGTCATGGCGGCCGCCGCCGAGCGCCACGGCGAGGCCGTCCTGCGCGACCTCTACACCGCGCTCGGGACCCGCATCCACCAGGAGGGCGACAAGGACTTCCGCGCCGTCGTCCTCGCCGCCCTCGCCGAGGTGGGACTCCCGGCGGACTTGGAGGAGGCCTCGTACTACACGGCGTACGACGAGGCGCTGCGCCGCGGCCACGACGCGGGCAAGGACCCGGCGGCGGACGCCTATGTGGGCACGCCCACGCTCCACGTCGACGGCACGGTGTGGTTCGGCCCGGTGCTGCGGGCCATCCCGCGCGGCGAGGAGGCGGCCCGGCTCTTCGACGGCTTCAGGGTCCTCGCGGGCCACCCGGACCTGTTCGAACTGAAGCGGACCCGGACGGGGGGCCTCGACTTCGGCTGAGCGCTACCCGGCGACGGGCAGCGCGCCCCAGCTGGCAGGCACGCGCGAGGCCGCCGTGAAGCGGCGGCACGAGTCGAACCGTTCGAGCAGCACCCGGGCGACGAACGCCGAATCGCCGAGCACGCCGCCGAGGACGTCGGCCGCGGCGGCCCCGCGGGCGATCCGGTCCGGCAGGAACCCCGGGGCCAGGACGTACGGGGCCACGGCCACCCGCCGCACCCCGGGCGTCCGGCGCAGCAGGCGGACCGCGTCCTCCGTCCGGGGCAGTTCCGCGGAGGCGAACGCAGGCCGCACAGCGCACCAACCGGTACGCCGCCACTCCCGCGCGATGTCAGCGATCACTGCGATCGCCTCCGGGTCTGTGGACCCCGCCGAGGCGAGGACCACCCCGGTCGAGGACTTGTCGGCGGGGTCGAGCCCCGCCTCGTACAGCCGCTGCTCGAGCGCGGCGAGCAGCAGCGGCGAGGGGCCGAGGACCCCGGCCTGCCGCACCCGCATCCCGGCCGGGGCCGCCCGCAGCACGGCGGGGATGTCGGCCTTCGCGTGGAAGGCGCGGGTCAGCAGGAGCGGCTGCGCGACGACGTCACGCACGCCGTCGGCGGCCAGGGACGCGAGGACCTCCGGCACGGCCGGGGCGTCGAAGTCCAGGAAGCCGACCTCCACCCGCAGTTCGGGACGGAGGACGCGGACGCGGCGCACCAGCGCGCGCACCGTCGCCGCGTGCCGGGCGTCGCGGCTGCCGTGGGCGATGACGAGCAGGGCGGGGGCGGGGGACAGGTGCATCGGGATCACTTCACCAGCAGGCCGCGGCTGCGCAGCACCCACCGCTCCAGGGGGCTGAAGATCAGCAGGTCGATGGCGATGCCGACGATCAGGATCAGCAGGATCGCGAGGAACACCTGCGACATGCTGCTGTTGGTGCGCCCGGCCTCCAGGAGCTGGCCGAGGCCCATCCCGAGGTCGGGGGACTGGGCGATGATCTCGGCGGCCATCAGGGACCGCCAGGAGAACGCCCAGCCCTGCTTCAGGCCCGCGAGGTAGCCGGGCAGCGCCGCGGGCATGACGATGTGCCAGGTCCCGCGCAGACCGGTGGCGCCGAGGGTGCGGCCCGCCCGCAGGAACAGCGGCGGCACCTGGTCCACGCCCGAGACCAGGCCGTTGGCGATGGACGGCACGGCGCCGAGCAGGATCACCGCGTACATCATCTTGTCGTTGAGGCCGAGCCAGATCACCGCCGGGGGCACCCACGCCACCGACGGCAGCGACTGCAGGCCGGACAGGATCGGGCCGATCGCCGCCCGCACGAACTTGATCCGCGCCACGACCAGACCGAGCGGCGTACCGATGGCGAGCGCCATCAGGAAGCCGAACATGCCGCGCGAGACGGACGTCCAGATGTACTCCAGGAGCGTGCCCTGCCGCCAGGCGTACTCGACCTCTTCCCACACGGCGTCCGGCGCGGGCAGCTTGTAGCTGTCGGTCACCTTCGCCCAGACGAGGATCTGCCAGACCGCAAGGACGAGCAGCACCGCCGTCACGGGTGGCAGGACCTTCCGCACCAGCGTCTCGCGCAGCGGGGTGCGCCGCGTCTGCACGCTGTCCAGGGCGTCGAGCCCGGCCTCAAGGCCCGCCAGGTCGTGGCTGTCGCGCCCCTCGCCCCTGCGCGCGGCGGGAGTCGTCGTCTCAGTGCTGCCCATGGCGGCGGATCTCCCCACGCAGTTCTTCGGTGATCTCGACGGAGAGCTCCGCCACGGCCGCGTCCTCGATGCGGCGCGGCTGCTCGATGCCGACGGTCCACTCGCGCGCCACCCGGCCAGGCCGCGAGGACAGCAGGACCACGCGCTGGGCGAGCCGCACCGCCTCGCGGACGTTGTGCGTGACGAACAGGACCGAGACGCCCGTCTCGCGCCAGATCCGGGTCAGCTCGTCGTGCAGCACGTCCCGGGTGATCGCGTCCAGGGCCGCGAACGGCTCGTCCATCAGGAGCAGTTCGCTGTCCTGGGCGAGCGCGCGGGCCAGGGCGACGCGCTGGCGCATGCCGCCGGACAGCTCGTGGACGCGCTTGCCGTGCGCGCCCGACAGGCGGACCAGGCCGAGGAGTTCCTCGGCCCGCTCCCGGCGCTCGGCCTTCGGCACGCCCCGCAGCTTCAGGGCCAGCTCGATGTTCTTGCCCGCGGTCAGCCACGGGAACAGGGCGTGCTCCTGGAACATCAGGGCCGGGCGGCCGTCGGTGGCGATGCTGCCCGCGCTCGGCCGGTCGAGCCCGGCCACGAGGTTGAGCAGCGTCGACTTCCCACAGCCCGAGGCCCCCAGGAGGGTGACGAACTCCCCCCGTCCGACGTCCAGCGTGATGTCGTCCAGGACGAGCTGCCGTCCCGCCGGTGTGGCGAAGGACTTCGAGACGTGCTCGATGCGCGCGGCGACCCCGCCCGCGTCCACGGTGTGTGCGGCGCTTCCCGGTGCCTTGGCCAGCGTCGTGCCCATGGTCGTCACCTCCTGAGAACCTGAACTGTGGGTGATGTCCGGTTACTTGACGCCGAGACCGGCGTCGGCGACCGCGGGCTCGCCCGCCGCCTTCAGGACCTTGTTGAGCGGCCCGAGGTCGTAGATGCCCTTGAGGTCGGGCTCTTCCAGGAGGCCCGCCGCCACCGCGTGCTCGGCCTCGGTGCCGAGCGTCGCCGCCAGCGGGTCGTTGGTGAACTGGATCGACTTCCAGGCCGGGTCGATGACCTCGGCGGGCAGCGCCTTGCCGGAGGCCTGCTTCAGCTTGGCGTTGGCCGCGGCCTTCGCCTTCTCGGGGTTGTCCTTGATGAACTGGTTGGTCTTCACCGCGCCCCTGAGCACGGCCTCGACGACCTTGGGGTGGTCCTTCAGGAACTCCTGCCGCACGATGATGTTCGTGATCACGAACTTCTTGTCCGGCCACAGGTCGGCCTCGTCGAGGAGCACCTTGGCGCCCTCGGCGACCAGCTTGGACGCGGTCGGCTCCGGCACCCAGGCGCCGTCGATGGAGCCGGACTTATAGGCGTCCGGGGTGATCTTGTTGTCGGTGCGGACGACGGAGACGTCACCCTTGCCGCTCTCGGCGTCGACCTTCCAGCCCTTGCCCTTGATCCAGTTGAGGAAGGCCACGTCCTGGGTGTTGCCGAGCTGCGGCGTCGCGATCTTCTTGCCCTTGACGTCGCCGAGGGACTTGATCTTCTCGGGGTTCACCACGAGCTTCACGCCGCCGGACGCCGAGCCGCCGACGATGCGCAGGTTCTTCCCGTCGGACTTGGCGTAGCCGTTGATCGCGGGCGACGGGCCGATCCAGCTGATGTCGATGGACTTCGAGTTGAGCGCCTCGATCGCCGAAGGGCCCGCGTTGAACTGCGCGTACGTCGCCTTGGTGGCGCCGAGCTCCTTCTGGAACAGGCCCTCCTGGTCGCCGACGAGCGCCGTGCCGTGGGTCAGGTTCGGGAAGTACCCGATCTTCACCTGGTCCAGGCCCTCGATCTTCTTCGCATCGGCGGCGATCTTGGCCTTGCCGTCGTCGTCCTTGTCGGAGTCCGAGCCGTATCCGCAGGCGGAGAGCGTCAGGGCGAGCAGGGGGAGCGCGGCGAACGCGGCCACGCGGCGGGGACGGCGCGCGCCGGGAGTACGGGGACCGGCGGTGCGGATGGCAGGCACGGGAGGGGTTCCTCTCGTTGGCCCGGCGCGCACCGTCAGGGCGCGGCCGGGTGGATGTCGGCGGATCTTCGACTGCGTGCGAAGGGACGGCGCAGGGCGTGGGCGCGCGAGCGGTGCGCGTACGTCATCGCACACATCGCGTCACGCCGCCGGAGCCCGCGCCGAGGGCGCCGCTGCCGATGCGGCCGCCCTCCTTGGCGAAGGTCGAGAAGGCGTCAGGGGTACGCACGGTCAGAAGTCCCACCCCTCGTCGTCGGCGACGGGCGCGGGCGCCTCGGCCTTGGCGAAGGCCTCGCCCGCCATGCCCGCGGCGAGCGTCGTGCCGTCCGCGGGGTCGATCAGGAGGAAGGAGCCGGTGCGGCGCGAGTCCGCGTACGCGTCCAGGGCCAGCGGCTCCGCGGTGCGCACCAGGACCCGGCCGATGTCGTTGGCGACGAGCCGCCCCGGGTTGGGGTGCTGGGACAGGTCGTCCAGGGTGAGCCGGGAGGGGATCTGCTTCACGATCGCCTTGACCGTGCGGGTGGTGTGCTTCAGGAGCACCCGCTGGCCCACGACCAGCGGCTGGTCGGCGACGTGGCAGACGGTGGCGGCGATGTCCTGGCTGGTCGGCGGCGTATCACTGCTCGGGACGAGCATATCGCCGCGTGAGATGTCGAGGTCGTCCTCCAGGAGCACGGTCACCGACTGTGGCGTCCACGCCACGTCCACGGCCTCGCCGAGCAGATCGATGGCCGCGATCGTCGAGGCGCGGCCCGAGGGCAGCACCGTCACCGCGTCGCCCACCCGGAACGTGCCCGCCGCGATCTGCCCCGCGTAGCCCCGGTAGTCGGGGTGCTCGGCGGTCTGCGGCCGGATCACGTACTGCACGGGCAGGCGCGCGTGACAGTCGGTCAGGTCGTGGCTGACGGGCACGGTCTCCAGGTGTTCGAGGACCGTCGGGCCGCCGTACCAGTCCATGTTCGACGAGGGCTCCACCACGTTGTCCCCGGCCAGGGCCGAGATCGGGATCGCGGTGACCTCCGGGACGCCGAGCTCGATGGCGTACGCGGTGAACTCCTCGGCGATGGCCGCGAAGGCGCGCTCCTCGTACCCGACGAGGTCCATCTTGTTCACGGCGAGCACCACGTGCGGCACCCTGAGGAGCGCGGCGATGGCCGCGTGCCTGCGGGTCTGCTCGACCACGCCGTTGCGGGCGTCGACGAGGACGACGGTGAGCTCCGCCGTGGAGGCGCCGGTGACCATGTTGCGCGTGTACTGCACATGGCCCGGGGTGTCGGCGAGGATGAAGCGGCGCCGCGCGGTCGCGAAGTAGCGGTACGCCACGTCGATGGTGATGCCCTGCTCGCGCTCGGCCCGCAGCCCGTCGGTGAGCAGCGCGAGGTCGGGGCCCTCGGAGCCGCGGCTGCGCGAGGCGTGCTCGACGGCCTCCAGCTGGTCGGCGAGGACCGACTTGGAGTCGTGCAGGAGCCGGCCCACGAGCGTGGACTTGCCGTCGTCGACGGACCCGGCGGTGGCGAACCGCAGCAGGGTGGTGGCCGAGAGACCGGCCAGCTGTTCGGCGGTGGTGCTGGTCATGGCTAGAAGTACCCCTCGCGCTTGCGGTCTTCCATCGCGGCCTCGGACAGCTTGTCGTCGGCCCGGGTCGCGCCGCGCTCGGTGAGCCGGGACGCCGCGATCTCGGTGATCACGGACTCCAGCGTCGTCGCGTCCGAGTCGACGGCGCCGGTGCAGGACATGTCGCCGACGGTGCGGTAGCGCACCAGGCGCCGCTCGACGTCCTCGCCCTCGCGGGGGCCGCCCCAGTCGCCCGCCGTCAGCCACATGCCGCCGCGCTGGAAGACCTCGCGCTCGTGGGCGAAGTAGATCTCGGGCAGCTCGATCTTCTCGCGGGCGATGTACTGCCACACGTCGAGCTCGGTCCAGTTGGACAGCGGGAACACGCGCACGTGCTCGCCCGGCGCGTGCCGGCCGTTGTACAGCTGCCACAGCTCGGGGCGCTGGCGGCGCGGGTCCCACTGCGAGAACTCGTCGCGCAGCGAGAACACCCGCTCCTTGGCGCGGGCCTTCTCCTCGTCCCTGCGGCCGCCGCCGAAGACCGCGTCGAACCGCTCGGCGGCGATCTTCTCCGTCAGCGGCACGGTCTGCAGCGGATTGCGGGTGCCGTCCGGGCGCTCGCGCAGGGCGCCGCGGTCGATGTAGTCCTGCACCGACGCCACGTGCAGGCGCAGCCGGTGCCGCGCCACGGCGCGGTCGCGGTAGTCGATGACCTCGGGGAAGTTGTGCCCGGTGTCCACGTGCAGGAGCGAGAACGGGATCGCGGCCGGGGCGAACGCCTTGAGCGCCAGGTGCAGCATGACGATGGAGTCCTTGCCGCCGGAGAACAGGATCACCGGCCGCTCGAACTCGCCCGCCACCTCGCGGAAGATGTGCACGGCCTCGGACTCCAGGGCGTCCAGGTGGCTGAGCGCGTACGGGGTGCCGGCGCCCTGGGCGCGCCGGGGGCGCGAGGCGTCCCCGGACGCGGTGGCGGAGGTCGTCACGCTGTGGTCCCTTCACTTGCTGGCCGGCCCGCGCGGTGCGGCGGCGCGGGCTTCGTGGTCGTCAGCGGCCGGGCGGCCGGGGCCCGCCCGCTCATCCGACGCCCCTCTCGGTGAGCAGCGCGCGCACGGCCGCCGCGGACTCCGGCACGCTCTGGTGCTGCGACTCCAGGCGCAGATCGGGCGACTCGGGCTCCTCGTACGGGTCGTCGACCCCGGTGAGCCCGGTCAGCTCGCCCGCGGCCTGCTTGGCGTACAGGCCCTTCACGTCGCGTACGGAGCACACCTCCACCGGCGTGGCCACGTGCACCTCCAAGTACGGGGTGCCGCCCGCCTGGTGGCGCTTGCGCACCGCCTCGCGGCTGTCCGCGAACGGGGCGATCACGGGGACGAGCACCAGCACGCCGTTGCGGGCGAGCAGTTCGGCGACGAAGCCGATGCGCTGGACGTTGGTGTCGCGGTCGGCGCGGTCGAAGCCGAGGCCCGCCGAAAGGAACGTACGGATCTCGTCGCCGTCGAGCACCTCGACCGCGCGGCCCTCCGCGCGCAGGGCGGACGCCAGCTCGTGGGCGATGGTGGTCTTGCCCGCGCTCGGCAGGCCCGTGAGCCAGACGGTGGCTCCGGTCACGTGGGTCTCCTGAACACTCTGGGGAACACTGCGGGGGGCCGTCGGAACACTCTGGGGGGCCGTCATCCGTGCAGCCCGCATTCGGTCTTGGCGCGTCCGGCCCAGCGGCCCGCGCGCGCGTCCTCGCCTTCGAGCAGGCGCCGGGTGCACGGGGCGCAGCCCACGGAGCCGTAGCCGTCGAGCAGGAGCGGGTTGGTGAGCACGCCGTGCTCGGCGACGTAGGCGTCCACGTCGTCCTGCGTCCAGCGGGCGATGGGGGAGACCTTCACCTTGCGGCGCTTGTCGTCCCAGCCGACGACGGGCGTGTGCGCGCGGGTCGGGGACTCGTCGCGGCGCAGGCCTGTGGCCCACGCCAGATACGGCGCGAGGCCCTCCTGGAGCGGGCCGACCTTGCGCAGGGCGCAGCACAGGTCGGGGTCGCGGTCGTGCAGCCGGGGGCCGTACTCCGCGTCCTGCTCGGCCACCGTCTGGCGCGGCGTCAGGGTGAGGACGTTGACGTCGAGGACGGCCTCGACGGCGTCCCGGGTGCCGATGGTCTCCGGGAAGTGGTAGCCGGTGTCGAGGAACACCACGTCCACGCCGGGGCGGGCGCGCGAGGCGAGGTGGGCGACCACCGCGTCCTCCATCGACGAGGTCACGCAGAAGCGCTCCCCGAAGGTGTCGGCGGCCCAGCGGAGCACATCGAGCGCCGGGGCGTCCTCCAGATCGCGCCCGGCCCGCTCGGCCAGCGCCTTGAGCTCGTCGGCCGGGGTGTCCGGCGACACGTGCTGAGCGATCGTCATATCTCTTGCCCTCCACCGTCGTTGCGCTGAAGTCCACGGGCGAGGAGCCCGAGGAACTTCAACTGGAATGCGCGGTTGCACGCCGCGCATTCCCAGGCGCCGTGGCCCTGCTCGCTCGGACGCAGGTCCTCGTCCCCGCAGTAGGGGCAGTAGAAGGGGGCGGCGCGGCCGCTCATGACAGGGCCTCCTCGTCGGCCCGCGCGGCCCAGGTGGCGAACCGCTCGCCGTCCGCGCGCTCCGCCTGGAAGCGCTTGAGGACCCGCTCCACGTAGTCGGGCAGCTCGGCGGAGGTGACCTTCAGGCCGCGCACCTTGCGGCCGAACCCGGCCTCCAGGCCGAGCGCGCCGCCGAGGTGCACCTGGAAGCCCTCGACCTGCTGGCCGTTCTCGTCGAGGACCAGCTGGCCCTTGAGGCCGATGTCGGCGACCTGGATGCGGGCGCAGGCGTTCGGGCAGCCGTTGATGTTGATGGTGATCGGCTCGGCGAAGTCCGGGATGCGGCGCTCCAGTTCGTCGATCAGGGAGGAGCCGCGCGCCTTGGTCTCGACGATGGCGAGCTTGCAGAACTCGATGCCGGTGCAGGCCATGGTGCCGCGCCGGAACGGCGAGGGGCGCACCGTCAGATCGAGTGACTCCAGGCCCGTCACCAGGGAGGCGACCTGCTCCTCGGCGACGTCCAGGACGATCATCTTCTGCTCGGCGGTGGTGCGCAGGCGGCCCGAGCCGTGCGCGGCGGCCAGATCGGCGATCTTCGTCAGGGTGGTGCCGTCGACCCGGCCGACGCGCGGGGCGAAGCCGACGTAGAAGCGGCCGTCGCGCTGCCGGTGCACGCCGACGTGGTCGCGCCAGCGCTGGACGGGCTGCTCGGGCGCGGGCCCGTCGACGAGCTTGCGCAGCAGGTACTCGTCCTCCAGGATCCGGCGGAACTTCTCCACGCCCCAGTCGGCGAGCAGGAACTTCAGCCGGGCGCGGGTGCGCAGGCGGCGGTAGCCGTAGTCGCGGAAGATTGAGATGACGCCCTCGTAGACATCCGCCACCTCCTCCAGCGGCACCCAGGCGCCGAGCCGCTGGCCGATCTTGGGGTTGGTGGACAGGCCGCCGCCGACCCACAGGTCGAAGCCGGGGCCGCGCTCGGGGTGGCGGACGCCGACGAACGCGATGTCGTTGATCTCGTGCGCCACGTCGAGCAGCGGCGAGCCGGAGATCGCGGACTTGAACTTGCGCGGCAGGTTCGAGAACGCCGGGTTGCCGACGATGCGGCGGTGGATCTCGTCGATCGCGGGCGTGCCGTCGATGATCTCGTCCTCGGCGATCCCGGCGACCGGCGAGCCGAGGATGACGCGCGGGGTGTCGCCGCAGGCCTCGGTCGTGGACAGGCCCACCGACTCCAGGCGGCGCCAGATCTCCGGCATGTCCTCGATGCGGATCCAGTGGTACTGGATGTTCTGCCGGTCGGTGATGTCGGCGGTGCCGCGCGCGAACTCCTGTGAGATCTCGCCGATGACCCGCAGCTGCTCGGTGGTCAGGCGCCCGCCGTCGATCCGCACCCGCAGCATGAAGTACTCGTCGTCGAGCTCCTCGGGCTCCAGGATCGCGGTCTTGCCGCCGTCGATCCCGGGCTTGCGCTGGGTGTACAGGCCCCACCAGCGCATCCGCCCGCGCAGGTCGTTCGGGTCGATCGAGTCGAAGCCCCGCTTGGAGTAGATCGTCTCAATGCGTGTCCGCACATTGAGACCGTCGTCGTCCTTCTTGAACTGCTCGTTTCCGTTCAGCGGCGTGAAGTGGCCGGCGGCCCACTGGCCCTCGCCACGGTGGCGGCCCGTCTTGCGCCGGGGCGCGGTGGGCGCGGCGGGCACGGAGGAGGGCGTGGATCGGTCCGGGTCGATGGCCATGGGTATGTCCTTCACAGCAGGCTGAGGCGGCTCTGACCTGTGCATTCGCGCGGAAAGGCGCGGCGGTGCGCGGGGAGGGTCAGTCAAGGGGAGGTGGCGGTGCTGGGTCTCTCAGCTCGCCGGACACATGGCGCTGGACACGCGGGAGAGGTCGACGTGACGTCGACTCACCAAGGCGATTCCAGCTCGAGACATGGCGAAAGCCTGGCATGCGCCTTTCGGCAGCGTCCAGCATTGTCCACGTGGTGGACGAAAGGGTCTCGCATAGTGGGCATGGGGTGGGTGTGGGACCCTCGTGGGACGCCCCAGACCCGCCCCTTCCCGATCCTGGGGCTCCGCCCCAGACCCCGCTCCTCAAACGCCGGAGGGGCTAGAACCTGCCGGTGGTTCCAGCCCGTCCGGCGTTTGAGGACGAGGCGCGAAGCGCCAATGTTTGTCTGGGGCGCCCCGCGAGGGCTTACGCGTGGGCTCCCGGCCAAGGGCCCGGGGTCGGCCGCTCCGGCTCCTGGGAGGTCTCCGTGCGGAAGAGCTTGAAGCCCCGCCGCGTGTAGTTGTCCATGGCGTACTCGCCGTCGAGACTGCACGTGTGCAGCCACACCCGCTTCGTGGGCACCCGCTCGGGCCACCGCTCGGCCAGGTCCCAGGCCCGCGCGGCCCCGTACGACAGCAGGTGCCCGCCGATGCGGCGCCCCCGGAAGGCGGGGACGAGGCCGAAGTAGACGATCTCCACGGCGCCGTCGTCCTGCGGGTCGAGCTCCACGTACCCCGCGGGCGTCCCCCGGTCGTAGGCGACCCACGTCTCCACGCCAGGGCGCGTGAGGTGCTCCTGCCACTGCGCGTAGCTGAGCGAGAGCCGGTCCACCCAGGTGATGTCGCCGCCGACGGCGGCGTAGAGGAACCGGCTGAACTCGGGCGAGGGCACCTCGGCCCGCACGATCCGCACATCGCCCTCGGGCACGGCGGCGGGCAGCAGATCGGTGGGAGCGGTCTGCTCCAGGGACCAGGTGGTGACAGTGATGCTCATGGCGGCCAGCGAATCACGGGCGGCGCGCGACGGCCAAGGTCACGGGGTCCCCGACGGCGGGAGGCGGGTCGTGACTCGTGTCACTGGGGTGCGGAACGGCACGAGGGGCGCCGCCGCGGTCAAGGCACCGATCCCGCCCGGGCCCGCACCACCGCGGGCGCGAGCGAGTGCGGCAGCAGCCGCGCCGGGTCGGCGGGCAGGATCACGTCGACCTGGGCCTCCTCGTGGAAGCGGTACGGGCGGTGGGCGACGAGGCCGCCGAGATAGCGCCGCACGCGGGACAGCTCCGCGCGCACCGTCACCGTGCGGGCCGGGTCGCCGAACAGGTCCGAGGCCAGGCCCGCCGCGCTGCGCCCCGCCCGGTGCGTACCGAGCAGATAGAGCAACTCGGCGTGGCGCGGGGACAGTTCGTGGGTCCAGCAGCCCGCGCCGCCGGTGACGCTGACCGACCAGCGGTGCGGCCCGCTGAGGTCCACGACCACCCGGGTCGCCGCGGACGCGGCGGGCTCGTCCTCCTCGACGCGCAGCAGCCAGCCGCCGGGCAGCGGCGCCACCGCGCACCGGCCGAGCGACGGCAGCCAGGTCCGGCCGTCGGTGAGGGACTTCGGCAGTGTGACGCGGTCCAGCGGCGGCATGCCCGTGACCGCGGCCGTCCAGCCGTGCGGGTCCACCGCGACCGCCCGCCCGTCGAACCGGGCGAGCAGCGGCACGGCCACCTGGCGCAGCCGGTCGAGGGCCGTGCGGTGGTCCTCGCGCAGCCGCGCCTCGGCGAGCTTGGCGACGGAGCCGACCAGGGCGAGCGTCGCCGGATGCATGGTGTCGAGCGGGCCGCTGATGTCGACGACGCCGAGCAGCCGCCCGTCGCGCGGGTCGGTGATGGGCGCGCCCGTGCACGTCCAGTGGTGGTGCGAGCGCACGAAGTGCTCGGCGGAGAACACCTGCACCGGCCGCCGGGCGACGAGCGCCGTGCCGACGCCGTTGGTGCCGACCACGCCCTCCCGCCAGTCGGCGCCGATCTCGAAGCCGTGCCCGTCGGCCATCCGCAGGACCGATCTGTTGCCCTCGCGCCACAGCAGCCGCCCGTCGGCGTCGGCGACGACCATGATGTGCTGCGCGACGTCCGCGACCGAAAGGAGCCCCTCGCGAAGCACCGGAAGGACGTGCCGCAGCGGCGAGGTCTGCCGCCGCCGCTCCACCTCGTCCGTGCTCAGCACGCCCTCGCGGACGTCGCGCTCGGGGTCGACGCCGCTCGCCAGCATCCGCTCCCAGGAGGCGCCTATCACCTCCCGCGGCCCGAACCGGGGGCGGTGACCCGCGATCCTGGCGTCCCGCATCTCCAGGAGGAGCCGCGCGGCCTGTGTGGCGTTCACGGCGGTCAGCCGCTCCAGGTCGAACGTCACGTGGGTGTTCATCACCGGTTTCCTCCCGCTCCCCGAGCAGGCCGACAGGGGGGACATGTATTCATCGTGCCCGTTCGGGCCTGCCGAGGGACATGCTTCGGCCAGGTCGTTGAAAGCCGGAGTTGCAACCCCCTGCAACTCTGGCGAACAGTCGTGCGGCGGCTGAAACTTGGCCGTGTGCCGCCGCGTGCGGCGCCCGTCCCGACGGGACCTGAAAACCGGGGGTGGTGCCGTGTCGGCGCAGCACCACCCCCGTGACAGAGCCCAGTCGGCGACGTCCGCGGGGGCCTTCGCTCAGACGGGTACGGCCGCGCGGTCCACCACGGACGCCAGATCCAGGCTGTGCGGCAGCGTGCCGAACGCCGCGCCCCAGTCCCCGCCGAGCCGCGAGGCGCAGAACGCGTCCGCCACGGCGGGCGGCGCGTAGCGGACCAGCAGCGACCCCTGGAGCACAAGGGCCATCCGCTCGACGAGCCGCCGGGCCCGCCCCTCCACGCCCTCCAGGTCGGCGAGCTCGGTGAGCAGGTTCTTGATCGCCCCGTCCAGACGGTGGTCGGCGCCCCGCGCCGAACCCACCTCCGTCAGGAAGGCGTTCAGGGCCTCTGGCTCCCGCTGGAGCGCGCGCAGCACGTCGAGGGCCTGGACGTTGCCCGAGCCCTCCCAGATCGAGTTCAGCGGCGACTCCCGCAGGAGTCGCGGCATCCCGGAGTCCTCCACGTAGCCGTTGCCGCCCAGGCACTCCAGGGCCTCCGCGGCCACCGGGGCGCACCGCTTGGTCACCCAGTACTTGGCGGCGGGCACCGCGAGCCGCAGGAAGGCCCGCTCGGACGCGCCGCCGTCGTCGTACGCCGCCGCCAGGCGCAGCGCGAGCGTCGTCGCCGCCTCCGACTCCAGGGCCAGGTCCGCGAGCACGTTGCGCATCAGGGGCTTGTCGACCAGCTTGCCGCCGAACGCCTCCCGGTACCTGGCGTGGTGCACGGCCTGCGCGACGGCCTGCCGCATCAGCGCCGCGGAGCCGATGACGCAGTCGAGCCGGGTCGCCGCCACCATCTCGATGATGGTGCGCACCCCGCGCCCCTCGTCCCCGACCCGCCGGGCCCACGTGCCGTCGAACTCCACCTCGCTGGAGGCGTTGGAGCGGTTTCCGAGTTTGTTCTTCAGACGCTGGATGGCGAAGACGTTCCGGGAGCCATCAGCCAGGATTCGGGGAACGAGAAAACACGTGAGCCCGGCTTCCGCTTGCGCGAGCACAAGGAATCCGTCGGACATGGGCGCGGAACAGAACCACTTGTGCCCGAGGAGTTCATACGTGCCGTCATCGGAAAGCGGCGTCGCCCGCGTTGTATTCGCCCGTACGTCGCTTCCGCCCTGCTTCTCCGTCATCGCCATGCCGAAGATCGCGCCCGCCTTCTCCGCCGCCGGGCGCGCGCCCGCGTCGTACACGGTGGACGTCAGGCGCGGCTCCCACTCGGCGGCGAGCGCCGGGTCGGCCCTGAGCGCGGGGACCGCCGCGTGCGTCATCGACACCGGGCAGCCGTGCCCGGCCTCGGCCTGCGTCCACACCAGGAATCCGGCGGCGCGCCGCACGTGCCCGCCCGGCCTGCTCCAGGCGGCGGTGAGCCCGGCCGCCACGGCCTTGCCGAGCAGCCGGTGCCACGCCGGGTGGAAGGCGACCTCGTCGACCCGGTTGCCGTAGCGGTCATGGGTGTGCAGAACGGGTGGATTCTCGTTGGCGAGCACCCCCCACTCCTGTGCCTGGGCCGAGCCAGCGGTGCGCCCGAGCAACGAGAGTTCCCCCCGGGCCCCTTCGAGGAGCGCCGGGTCGAGATGACGTTCGACCCCCTCCGCGAGGACCCGGTCGCACGTGAAGACGTCGTATCCCACCAGGGGCGGAGCCTGGTTGGTCACTGTGTGGGTGGTGGCTGCCATGCCGCTACGGTAAGGAGGTGCACCAGGCAAAAGAAACACCCGGGTGGTCACCTGGCCGCTGGAACCGGGCCCGCGCTCTCTACCGTGACGTCTCCAAGCGCAGGACCGCCTGGCTGCTCCTGAAGGACACCGTCAACTCCTGCATCGAGTACCGCGTCCTCGGCCTCGCGGCGGAGGCGGCCTTCTTCACGCTCCTGTCCGTGCCGCCCCTGCTCCTGAGCCTCATTGGGCTGCTGGCGTACGTGGACCGGTGGACGGGCGCCCACACCATCGAGAGCGTGGAGAACAACATCCTGGAGGCGTCCCGCACGATCCTCTCCGAGAAGGGGGTGCGCGAGATCGCCCAGCCCATCCTCGAAGACGTCATGAAGGTGGGCCGCCCCGACGTCGTCTCCATAGGGTTCCTGTTCGCCCTGTGGTCCGGTTCGCGCGCCGTCAACGTGTTCATCGACACCATCACCGTCATGTACGGCCTCGACGGCGCCCGCGGCATCGTCAAGACGCGGCTGCTCGCCTTCGTCCTCTTCCTGGTGGCGCTCGTCATCGGCTCGGTGGCGCTGCCGCTGATGGTGGCCGGGCCCGACGCGGTGGTGAAACTGGTCCCCGAGTCGGCGACCGTCGTCCAGATCCTGTACTGGCCAGTCGTGATCCTGCTCTCGGTGGTCTTCCTCACCACGCTGTACCACGTGTCAGTGCCGGTGCGTTCCCCCTGGGTGGAGGACATGCCGGGCGCGCTCATCGCCCTCGGCATGTGGGTGCTCGGCAGCTTCCTGCTGCGCATCTACCTCACAAGCACCGTGGAGGGCCCCACCATCTACGGCTCCCTCGCCGCGCCGGTCGCCGTCCTCCTGTGGATCGGCGTGTCCGCGTTCGCCGTCCTGGTGGGCGCCGCCGTCAACGCCGCGATCGACCGGGTGTGGCCGTCCGTGCAGACCGCGTCGGCGCGGGACGCGCAGGACCGCATAAAGGAGGCCAAGGCCGCGGAGCTCGTCGCCAGGGCCGCCGCCGCGCGGGCCGCGGAGGACCCCGACGACCCCGACATGCCCTCGGAGTTCCCCGAACGCTGGTCCCGCTTCCTGCCCCCGGACGACGTCTCCGGCCGCCTGCGCACCCACCACGCCAAACGAGAAGACGGCGCTCAGTAAGATCCAGCCCGTCCGGCGCTTGAGGACGAGGCGCGAAGCGCCAATTCTTTTAGTGGGCCCAGGGGTCCAGGGGGCGGAGCCCCTTGGTTTCGGGAAGGGGCGGGGTGGGGGAAAAGGGTCACGCCTGCCAGACGCCCACGGACTCGCGTACGAAATCCGAGAACTCCCGCGGCCCCCGCCCCAGAACCTCCCGCACCCCGTCGGAGACATACGCGTTGCGGCCGTCCAAATTCGTCTCGAACAACTCCACCAGGAATTCCACTTCCCCTTCCGGAACTCCCAGTCCCGCCAGCCCACTCCCATAGGCCCGCGCCCCCACGGGCACATACACAAGACGCCGCCCGCTCACCGCGGAGATCTCCGCCACCGCCTCCCTGAACGACAGCAGCCGCCCCCCGCTGATCTCCAGGACGCGCCCCGCGTACCGCTCGCCCGCGGTGACCACGGCCACCACCACGTCCGCGATGTCCCGTACGTCGATGAACGGTTCGAGGACCTCACCGGCGGGGAAGACGAGCTCCCCGGCCAGCATGCCCTCGACCAGCGGGCCCTCGCTGAAGTTCTGCGCGAACCAACTGGCCCGCACGACCGTCCAGCGCTCGACCCCGGACTCGGCGACGGCGCGCTCGGTGGCGTGCGCCTGGTCCTCGCCGCGCGCCGAAAGCAGCACCAGGTGCCGCACCCCGAGCTCGGCGGCCCGCCGGGACAGCGCGCCCACGGTGTCGGCGGCGCCCGGCGCGCCCACGTCCGGGAGATAGGCGAGGTAGGCGGCGTCCGCGCCCCGCAGGGCGTCCGTCCACGTCGCGGGGTCGTTCCAGTCGAAGCGGACCTCGCCGGAGCGGGAGGCCGCCCGGACGGTCAGGCCCGCCTCGCGCGCGGCGGCCGCGACCCGGCCGCCGGTCCGCCCGGTCGCGCCGGTCACCAGGATGGTCAGGCCGTCAGCCGCGGTGTTCCGCGTGTTCTGGGTGTTCTTCGCGTTGTTCGTCATGCCCCCAAGTCAACTGGCGCCCGCGCCCCGCAGCCATCCGCCAGCGGCTCACGCCCATACGTGTGCGTCTACGCTCTGGGCATGGACGTACTCGCAGGCTTGCTGGAAGGCCCGCGCGCACGGGGGGCCTTCATGATCCGGGCGTGCTTCGAGCCGCCCTGGGCCGTGCGCATCGCCGACGAGGCGCCGGTCTCCGTCATGATCATGGTGCACGGCGACGCGTGGATCGTGCCGCAGGGCCCCGGCGACCCCGGCGCCGCGCCCCAGCTGATCCGCCCCGGAGACGTGGCCATCGCCCGCGGCCCCGACCCCTACCTCGTCGCGGGCGACCGGAGCACGAAGCCGTTCGCCGAGGTCCGGCCCGGCCAGGTCTGCGTCCCCCTCGACGGCACGCCCGAGGGCCGCTACACGGGACTCGGCATGCGGGAGTGGGGGCAGGCGGGCGGCCGGGTGCGGATGCTGATCGGGACGTACCAGATGCAGGGCGAGATCACCGCCCGGCTCCTGGACGCGCTGCCGCCGCTGCTCGTGCTGCCCACCGAGGTGTGGGACTGCCCGCTCACGCCGTTCCTCGCCGAGGAGATCGGCAAGGACGAGCCGGGCCAGGAGGTCGTCCTCGACCGCCTCCTCGACCTGCTGCTCATCGCGGCCCTGCGCGCCTGGTTCTCCCGCCCCGAGGCCAAGGCCCCGGCCTGGTACCGGGCGCTCGGCGACCCCGTCGTCGGCCCCGTCCTGCGGCTCCTGCAGGACGACCCCGCGCACCCCTGGAGCGTCGCCGCGCTCGCCGCCAAGGCCGGGGTCTCCCGGGCCGCGCTCGCCCGCCGCTTCACCGAACTCGTCGGGGAGCCGCCCATGACGTATCTGACCGGCTGGCGGCTCGCGCTCGCCGCCGACCTGCTGCGCGACAGCGAGCAGACGATCGCCGCCATCGCCCGCAAGGTCGGCTACGGCAGCGCGTTCGCCCTGTCCAGCGCCTTCAAACGGGTCTACGGAGTCAGCCCGCAGGAGCACCGCACGGGCGCGGCGTAGCCTGGGGCCATGAGCCAGGGGCGGCGTCCGGAGGGCGACGGCGGGTACGCCGAGCGGCCGTCCCCGCTGCTGCCCGGCGCGGTGGTGTGGACGAAGACGGCGGGGCCCCCGGGCGTGGCGCCCGTCCTCCCCGACGGATGCCTGGACCTGCTGTGGAACGAGGGCAGGCTCTTCGTCGCCGGACCCGACACCCGCGCCTACACCCCAGGACCGGAGACGGCGGGACGGTTCGTCGGCGTCCGCTTCGCCCCCGGCACCGGCCCTGCCGTCCTCGGCGTGCCCGCCCACGAACTGCGCGACCGACGCGTGGACCTGGCCGACCTGTGGCGCGGCCCCGAGGTCCGCGCCCTGACCGCGCGCGTCGACGCGGCCGCCGACCCCATGGCCGCCCTGGAGCGCGCCGCCCACGACCGCGCGGGCCGCGGCCCCGGGCCCGACCCGCTGCTCGCGCGGGTCGTGGCCCTCCTGGACGCGGGCCACGACGTCGCGGCGACGGCCGCCGCCGTCGGCCTCGGCACCCGGCAGCTGCACCGCCGCTCGCTGCCCGCGTTCGGCTACGGCCCCAAGACCCTCGCCCGCGTGCTGCGCCTGCGCCGGGCCCTCGCCCTCGCCCGGAGCGGCCTCGGCCCCGCGGCGACGGCCGCCGCCGCGGGCTTCGCCGACCAGGCCCATCTCGCCCGCGACGTGAAGGAGTTCACCGGGGTGCCGCTCGGCGTCCTGCTGCGCGGGCCCTGACCGCGCGCCTCACGCGAAGAGGTCGGCGCCGTTCCCGTCCGGGTCGAGCACCACCGCGTACCGCTGTCCCCACGGCGCGTCGAACGGCTTGAGCTCCGCGAGGTGACCAGCGGCCACCAGCTCCTCGTACACCGCGTCCACGCCCTCGCGCGTACCGCAGTGGAAGGCGAGCCCGATCCGCCCGGAGGAGACCGGGGGCCGCCAGTGGGGAGCGAAGGAGCGGATGGTGTCCTCCGTGTCGAAGGCCACCCGGGTGCCGCCCGGCAAGGTGGCCTCCACGTGTGGCAGCTCCTCGGCCCCCGCGGGGAATTCGAGCCCGAGGCGGCGGTAGAAGGCGAGCGAGGCCGTCATGTCGGACGTCACGATGCCGATCAGGTCGAGGCGGGGCGTGACGCGGGGTGTGGTGTCGTCGCTGTTCATGCCGCGAGCGTAGGCGGACGCCCCGCGCGGGGTCTTGAACGAATCGGACACCGCCCGGGCGGGCGCGCCCGCGCCCGCCCGGGTCCCCTCGGGGGTGCGCTCACGCGCGTTGTCCGGCCACCGAGAAGGTGAAGGTGAACTCCGCGGGGGCGGCCCGCAGTTCATGCCGCGGCAGCACGCCGGGGCCGCACGACTGGGAGCCGATGCCGCGCATCCCGTGGTCGAGGTGCACCCACACCGTGTCGCCCGGCACGAGGTCCGTGCGGTGCGTCGCGGCGTCCAGCTCCTCGGTGCTCCAGGGGCGCGCCGTGAACCAGAACGCCGGATCGCCCACCACGCGCACTCCGGGTCCGTCGACATCCGTGCGCAGCTCCGCCCAGCGGACGTCGGCGCGCGCCCCGTTCTCCTGCGGCCGCAGGTACGGCGTCTGCATGCGCTCCACCCACGACGCCCACCGCGACGTCCGGGAGGCCGCCCTGGTGTCCGGGTAGGCCTCGCGGTCGCCGCCGAACCAGTGCGCGTACGCGAGCGCGGCGGGCAGCCCGAGCCGCACGCCGAGCCGGGGCAGCGGCACCTTCCAGTCGCCCTCCGGCGTCACCGACACGGCCAGGCGCAGCGCCGTCCCGTCGGACGTCCAGCGGTAGTCGGCGCGCAGCCCGAGGTCGCGCGCGGCGGGCGCCACCCGGGTGCGCACGGTCAGCGCGTCCCCCTCCACGGACACGCCGTCCAGGCGGTGGCGCATCCGGTGCAGGCCGAGCTCGCGCCACAGCGGGCCGTAGCGCGTGTCGGGCTGCCAGGGCGCCCCTTCGTCGTTGTCGGTGGGCGCCCGCCACACGTCCAGGCGGGGCGCGGCGGTCAGGGCGACGTCGCCGATGGCGCGCAGGGCGCCGGTGCGGACGTCGAAGCGGCCAGGGCCGAGGGCGAGGTCGTAGCCGTGGCGCCGGGGCCGCTCGCCGGTGGCGACGGGCACCGGCGGGCGCGCGGTCACGGGGAAGTCGGCGAACGCCACCGAGTGGTCGAGGGCCGTCCAGTTGGTCTCCTCGCAGACCAGGGCCGACAGGTGCAGCCAGGTCTCGGCGCCGTCGGCCGCGGGCGGCGCGGGCAGCTTCAGCTCGACGCTCCGCCCCGGGCCGAGCTCCGGCGGCACGTCCAGATGCCCGGACACGGCCCGCGCCTCGCCGTTCCCGGTGTCCTGGTGGTACGTCCACTCGAAGGACAGCTCCGACAGGTCCGCGACGTCGTACAGATTGGTCACCGTGACCGTGCCCGCCGCCGCGTCGTAGGCGAACCGCACCGGCTGGATCACCCGCTTGTACTCGGTGAGCCCGGGCGAAGGGCTGCGGTCGGGGAAGCACAGGCCGTCGCAGACGAAGTTGCCGTCGTGCAGCTCCTCGCCGAAGTCGCCGCCGTAGGCGTAGCCGAGCCGGGGGTGGGCCAGGCCGTGGTCGGCCCACTCCCACACGAAGCCGCCCTGCAGGCGCTCGTACGTCTCGAACAGGCGCTGGTACTCGCTCAGGCCGCCAGGGCCGTTGCCCATGGCGTGCGCGTACTCGCACAGGACGAACGGCAGCGCGCGGCGCTCCGGCGGCCCGTCGTCCTCGCGCCGCCCGATCCGCTCGACCTCCGCGTGGTCGGCGTACATCCGCGAGTACATGTCGGTGTACGCGCACGACGGGTCGCCCTCGTAGTGCAGCAGCCGCCCCGGGTCGCGGCCCCTGATCCACTCGGCCATGGCGGCGAGCCCCCGGCCCGTGCCGCACTCGTTGCCCAGCGACCAGACGACCACCGACGGGTGGTTCTTGTCCCGCTCCACCGTGCGGGCCGCGCGGTCCAGGAGGGCGGGCGTCCAGCGGTCGTCGTCGACGGGGTTGCCGCGCCACCGGCGCGTCGAGAAGCCGTGCGTCTCCAGGTCGCACTCGTCGATGACCCACAGGCCGAGCTCGTCGCACAGGTCGAGGAAGGCGGGGTGGGGCGGATAGTGGGCGGTGCGCACGGCGTTGATGTTGTGCTGCTTCATCAGCCGGACGTCCGCGCGCATCGTGTCCAGGTCGACCGCGCGCCCGGTCTCCGGGTGGAACTCGTGCCGGTTCACGCCCCGGAACAGGATCGGCCGCCCGTTCACGGTGATCAGACCGTCCGTCAGGGCGACCGTCCGGAACCCGATCCGCAGCGGCACCCGCTCGCCCGCCGTGGCGAGGACCCCGGCGTAAAGGCGGGGCCGCTCCGCCGACCAGGGCTCCACCGCCACGGTCACGCTCTCGCCGGTGGCGACGTCGATGCCGAGCTCGGGCACGCTCACGCGCCCCGCGACCGCGGAGTCCACGCGCAGCGTGCCGCTGCCGTCGCGGTGGTCGTACGACGCGTGCGTGAAGAAGTCCCCGGCGGCGCCGTCGGGCCGGTGCAGCAGCGTCACGTCCCGGAAGATCCCCGGCAGCCACCACTGGTCCTGGTCCTCCAGGTACGACCCGGACGACCACTGGTGCACCCGCACGGCGAGGACGTTGTCGCGCGGGCGCAGCAGCGCGCCCACCGCGAACTCGTGCGGCAGCCGCGAGCCCTTGAACTCGCCAAGCGGCGTGCCGTTCAGCCACACCCGCGCGCACGAGTCGACCCCGTCGAACCGCAGCACCGCGTCGCCGTCCGCGGGCCAGCCCGCGGGCAGGTCGAAGCGGCGCAGATGGTCACCGGTCGGATTCTCGGTCGGTACGCGCGGCGGGTCGACCGGAAAGGGGTACAGCTGATTGGTGTAGATCGGCGTGCCGTGGCCCTGCAGCACCCAGTGCCCGGGCACCACGACCTCGTCCCAGGCCGCCGCCTCGAAGTCCTCGGCGGCGAACGACTCGTCCTCGTCCTCGGCGCCCGGCAGCAGCCTAAAGCGCCAGCGCCCGTTCAGTGAAAGGACGGCGGCGTCCGATCCCGCGTACCACGCACGGGGTGGCAGACCGCCGGTTCCAGGGGACACGTCCTCGTGGTAAGGGAGCTCCATGTCTCCATCAGAGCGTGCGGGGGAGGGAGCGCTCAATTCTTTGGGCCGGGGCGTTGTTGGATTCTTGGCGCGCGGATTGGACGGAGCACGGCGGGCGGTCCCTCGGAAAGCCGGGGAAGAGGACCGGGGAAGAGGACCGGGGAAGAGGCCGGAAAAAGAAGTGGCACGCGCTCGGAGGGCGTGGCTACAGTGCTGCTCGTTGCCCGGCGACGCGTCGTCGCCGGTGCCGGTTCGACCCAGATCTGGAGGTGTGACCCATGGCTGTCGCCGTGACGGGTGCTGCCCGCGTTCAGACGTCTCTCACATCCACCTCCGTGGTCTCCGGCTGACCTTCCTCCCCGGACGCTTCGCGTCCTTCGCCGCGCCGTCGCGCGGGCCGGGGCCACCCCTGTGAAGGGTTCCCCTTGTTTCCCTCTTCCTTCTCTGCTTCCACCGCTGCTCCTTCCGGTGGCGACGGTGCTCCTCTCGCCGCGGCCGGGCACCCCCTCGCCCCCTACGGCTGGGACGAGTCCTGGGCCGCCGCCTTCGCGCCCTACGCCGAGCGGGGACTGCTCCCCGGGCGGGTCGTCCGCGTGGACCGGGGCAGCTGCGACCTCGTCGTCACCGAGGAAGGCGTGATCCGCGCCGACACCGCGTACGTGACGCCGCACGACCCGCTGCGGGTCATCTGCACCGGCGACTGGGCGGCCGTCGACGCGCCCGGCGGCGACCCCCGCTACGTGCGGGACTATCTGCCGCGGCGCACGTCGTTCGTGCGGTCCACCTCCTCCAAGCGGTCCGAGGGGCAGATCCTCGCCGCCAACGTCGACCACGCGGTCATCGCCGTGTCCCTGGCCGCCGAGCTCGACCTCGGGCGCGTCGAGCGGTTCCTCGCGCTCGGCTGGGAGTCAGGGGCGCAGCCGGTCGTCGTGCTCACCAAGGCCGACCTGGTGGCGGACGCCACCACCCTCGCCCACCTCGTCCAGGACGTGGAGAACACCGCGCCCGGCGTGCCCGTGCTCGCCGTCAGCGCGGCGCACGCCGACGGCGTGGACGTGCTCGCGGCCGTCGTCTCCGGCGGCACCTCGGTGCTCCTCGGGCAGTCGGGCGCGGGCAAGTCCACCCTCGCCAACGCGCTGGCCGGGGCGGAGGTCATGGACGTCAACGCCGTCCGCGACGTCGACGGCAAGGGACGGCACACGACCACCACCCGCAACCTCATCCCGCTGCCGGGCGGCGGCGTCCTCATCGACACGCCGGGCCTTCGCGGCGTGGGCCTGTACGACGCCGGGAGCGGCGTCGGCCAGGTCTTCGCCGAGATCGAGGAGCTCGCCGGGGACTGCCGCTTCCACGACTGCGCGCACGAAGCGGAGCCGGGCTGCGCGGTGCTCGCCGCCCTGGACGACGGCAGGCTGCACGAGCGGCGCCTCGACAGCTACCGCAAGCTGCTCCGCGAGAACCAGCGCATCGTCGCCAAGACGGACGCGCGGGTGCGCGCCGAGATGCGCAAGGAGTGGAAGCGGCGCGGCGCCGAGGGCAAGGCCGCCATGGAGGCCAAGCGGGGGCGCGGCACGCGGTAGCGCCGCGCGCGCTCCGGGGTGGGTTCCGGGGTGGGCTCCGTCCTCCGTCCTCCGGCCGTCCGGCGGCCGGGGGGCGGAGCCCACGCCCCGGGGAACTGCGTGTCCGATTCCCGCTAGCCGCTCCGCCGGGACCGGCACACACTGGACAGGTGAGCGATCAGGACACGAGGCAGGACACGAGGCAGGACAGCGCGTACGACACGAGGCCGGACGCCGGGCGGGACAGCGGCCAGGACACCGGGCAGGACACCAGGTACGAGGCCGTGCGCAGCCGGGACGCGCGTTTCGACGGGGAGTTCTTCTTCGCCGTACGCACCACCGGGATCTACTGCAGGCCCAGCTGCCCGGCCGTGACGCCCAAGCGGCAGAACGTGAGGTTCTACCCGACGGCCGCCGCGGCCCAGGGCCAGGGCTTCCGCGCCTGCCGCCGGTGCCGCCCGGACGCGGCGCCGGGCTCCGCCGAGTGGAACGTGCGCGCGGACGTCGTCGGGCGCGCCATGCGGATGATCGGCGACGGCGTCGTGGACCGGGAGGGCGTCGGCGGGCTCGCGGTGCGCCTCGGCTACAGCGCGCGCCAGGTGCAGCGCCAGCTCACCGCCGAGCTCGGCGCGGGCCCCGTCGCCCTCGCCCGCGCGCAGCGCGCGCACACCGCGCGGGTGCTCCTGCAGACCACCGACCTGCCGGTCACGGAGATCGCGTTCGCGGCGGGCTTCGCGAGCGTACGGCAGTTCAACGACACGATCCGCGCCGTGTACGCGCTGACGCCCACGGCCCTCAGGAACGCCGCGCCCAAGCGGGGCGGCGGCCACGCCACGCCCGCCGCGGGCATCCCGCTGCGGCTCGCCCACCGCGGCCCCTACCAGTCCGCCGCCGTCTTCGACCTGCTCGCCGCCGAGGCGCTGCCGGGCGTCGAGGACGTCATCGGCTCCCGTGGCGCGCGGACCTACCGGCGCACGCTGCGGCTGCCGCACGCCGCCGGGATCGTGGCTGTGGAGGAGCGCGACCCGCGCGGGCGCGGCGAGGCCCAGGCGCGGACGCACCACGGCGGCTGGCTGGAGGCCCGGCTGCACCTGACGGACCTCAGGGACCTGACGACGGCCGTGCAGCGGCTGCGCGGCCTGTTCGACCTGGACGCCGACCCGTACGCCGTCGACGAGCGCCTCGGCGCCGACCCCCGGCTCGCGCCGCTGGTCCGCGCCCGTCCCGGGCTGCGCTCGCCGGGCGCCGCCGACCCGGAGGAGTTCGCGGTGCGGGCGGTCGTGGGCCGCGAGGCGGCCGCGCGCCTGGCACGGGAGTACGGCACGCCGCTGCCCGCGCCGTGCGGGGGCCTCACCCATGTCTTTCCCGAACCGAAGGCGCTGGCCGGCCGGCTGCCGCTGGCGGCCGCGCTCGCCGAGGGCACCGTGCGCCTGGACGCGGGCGCCGACCGCGACGACGCCGAGCGGCAGTTGCTCGCCGTGCCCGGCGTGGACGCGGCCGCGGCCGCCCTGATCCGCACCCGGGCCCTGGGCGACCCGGACGTGGCGCCGCCCGGCGAGGCCGTGGACGACGCGTGGCGGCCCTGGCGGTCGTACGCGGTGCGCCATCTGCACACCGCGTCGCGCGAAGCGGCCGTACCGCTCAAGGAACTGCCTTAAGGAATTTCCTTAAGGAGCAGGGGAGTTCATGCCGCGCCTGCCGCGGCGCACCGCGTACCAGCCCGCCGCGACGAGCGCTGCCGCGAGCGCGCCCGCCGACGCCACCGTGACGCCGGTGGAGGCGAGGCTGCCGCCCGTGGGGGACGCGGAGCCGGAGGGGCCGCCGGTGGTGCCGGTCCCGCCGCCGCCGGAGTCCGTGCCGCCCGCGGTGCCGCCGCCGTCCGAGCCGCCGTCTCCGCCCTCGCTCCCGCCGTCTCCGCCGGTGTCACCACCGCCGGAATCGCCTCCGGAGTCCCCACCGGAATCGCCACCAGAGTCCCCGCCGTTGTCGCCGTCGTCGCCGTTGAACGACACCGGCACCCGTACGTCCTGCGAGCGGTCGCGCGGCCGGGTGTGGTCCGCGCGGGTGGCGAGGACGCACCGCTCGGTGAGGCAATCAGTGTGCGCGTCCTTCGCGTCGAGGGTGAGCTCCACCGCGAAGGAGCCGTTCTCGCCGTACGGCGTGGCGAGGTCGGCGCCGCCCGGAGGCGGGTCGTCGGTGATCCACGCCGACGCCTTCGACGCGCCCGTGGTGGCCGCGCCGCCGAGGCACGGCGTCGGCGTCTCGCCGGGGCCGTTGTCGACGCACAGGGCGACGTACACGCCCTTGGCCCGGTCGTAGCCGGTGCCGGTGACCTTCACCTTCTGGTCGCGCGGCGCCAGGCCGCGCACCGGTGAGACGGTCAGCCGCTGGCCGCCGGGTCCGGTGGCGGACCCCTCGTCGCCGTCGCCAGGGCCGCCGCCGACCGTCAGCGTCACAGGATCGGTGCGCGCCGTGCCCGCGTCGTTGGTGAACGCGGCGCGGTAGCGGTGGCCGTCGTGGGCCGCGCGGGCCGTGAACGTATGCGACGGCCGAACCGCGCCCTCGACCGCGCGCCAGGTGCGGCCGCCGTCCGTGCTGCGCTCCCACTGGGCGGTGGGCTCGGGGGAGCCCTCGGCGCGGGCCGTGAGCGTCACCTCGTCGCCGATATCGGCCGTGACGTCCTTGGGCGACTCGGTGATCCGCGGGGGAGCCGAGCGGACGATCCGCGTGACGCGGCCCTGGGCCGGGCTGGTGACGAAGACCTCGGCGCCGCCGGGCGCCACCGCGACGGCGGCGGCGCCCAGTTGGGCGACGTTGCCGTGCAGCGGCACCGGCGCGGCGGCCTCTTTCAGGGTGCCGGTGTCGAGGACCGTCAGGGCGCCCTTGCCGTCGTAGCCGGGCGCGCCGGGGTCGCCGACGTCCTGCCAGGCGACGTACGCGCGACCGCCGTCGAAGGCGACGTCCCTGGCCAGGTCCGTGCCCGTGACGGTGGTGCGCGCCGCGCCGTCCGCGCCGAAGACCATGATCCTGTCCTGCCGCCCGACCCACACCGCGCCCGTGTCCGGGTCGACGGCCGTGAAGCCCTCCGACCCTTCGGTGACGGGCAGTTCGACGGTCTTCGTCACGGTGAAGGTGGCGGTGTCGACGCGGTAGAGGCGGTTCTGGGCGAGGTCCGCCGACCACACCGCCGCGCGCCGCTTGTCGACGGCGAACTGACCGCCGCCCGCCAGCGTCACCGTCCGCCGGACCGTGCCGGTGGCCGTCTCGACCTCCGCGAGGGCGGTGCCCTGCGCGACCAGCGCGGTGCCCTCGGACAGACCGGGGCCGACGTCCGTCACCTTGGCGCCGGTCAGCCAGACGCCCTTCGCCTCCGCGTCCCCGCCCCTGACCGTGCCGAGGCCCTTGAGCGGGTAGTGGAAGACGACGCCGTCGCCGGGCAGCGGGCCCGCGATGCGGCGCACGGCCGCCTCGCGGGGCGCGCCGGTGGAGCCGGGCGCCTTGGCGGTGTGGCCGCGCACGGTGCCGTCGGCGCGGTCCAGGACGTACAGGCCCATCTCGTTGACGTCCGCGGTGCCCGTGTCGTCGTCGGAGCCGACGTAGAGCTTTTGCGATTCGGGGTGGACCAGTACGTCCAGGGGTTTGCCCGCGGTGGTGAAGTCGGCCGCGCGGTGGTAACCGAGGCCCGCGCCGGGGGTGTTCGCGCCGTCGGCGGCCGGGACGAACGCCGTGGTGAGCGCGGCGAGGGTCACGGCCGCCGCGGTGAGCGGGAAGACGCGTCTCATGGTGGGGGCGGTCCGGTCCTACTGGAAGGTGACCGGGATGTGCACGTCGTACTTGCGGTCGCCGGAGTCGAAGTGGTCGGCGCGCGTCACGATCGCGCACTCCACGGTCTCGCCGCACACTTTGCCGCCGCCGAGGTCGGCCTTGACATGGATTTTCACCGAGAAGCCGCCGTTCGCGCCGAAGCGGGAGCTGTTGGGCACGGTGCCGCCGCCGGTGTTGGACACCCAGTGCGAGGCGCCGGTGGTGCCGGACTGGTCCTGGCCGCCGAGGCACGGCGTCGGCTTGTTGGCGCCGGGCGTGCCCTCGACGGCGCACAGGCCGACGTAGACGCCCTGGCCGGTGTTGTAACCGGTGCCGGAGACGGTGACGTTGGCGCCCGCGGCCGCGGCGGTGTTCGGTCCGGTCAGGGAGAGGTTGTACGTTTTGCCGCCGTCGGTGACGGTGCGCTTGGCGGTGACGTCGGCGGCGGACGCGGAGCCCGCGAGGCCGACGGTGAGCGCGGCGGCGGCGAGGGCGGTGACGACGGCGCGAGTGCGCAGAGGCATGACAGCGAGCACCTTTCTAGGTGTCAGGAAGACGCGGGGCGGAGCGATCACCCTCGCGTCTACTTAGGTAAGGCATACCTAAGCTTGCCCGCTCTTCGGTGTCAATGCCGTCCCGCGCCACCACCCTTCTCCCGCACCGGAAGCAACTGCCGTACCGTTCAGCCCTCCTGGCCCTCCTAGCCCTCGGGATCGTCGAGGCCCCAGCTGTGGATGCGCTTCGGATGGACGCGGATCAGCTCCTCGCTCAGGTGCGGGCCGAGCTCGTGGGGTCCGGTGAGCAGCTCCGCCTCGCCGCGGATGTCGACGCCCCGCACCTTCCAGGGCCGCTCGCTCACGATGTCGTCCACGACGAGCGCCACCTTGGGATGGGCCTGGAGGTTGCGCCACTTCTTCGTGGTGCCCATCGCGTAGCCGCCGATCAGGATCGTGCCGTCGTCCTGCGGGAAGAAGCCCACCGGATTGGCCTGCGGCTGCCCGTTCCGGTCGACGGTGGCGAGCCTGCCCAGGCGCTGGGACTTCAGGTACGCGCGCTCGGCCGCGCTGAATTCGGTCATGGGGTGAGGCTGGCACGCGTCCAGGACCCGCGCACCGGCGCCTCGACGCGCGCGCCGTCCGGCGCCGGGCGGGCCCGCCCCCTCACCCCCTGGCCACCACCGCGCCCGCCCACGCCCCCACGATCAGCAGACACGCGTACAACTCCACGAACACGTTCCAGCCGCCCGCCCGCAGCGCCGCCCGGACCGCCGTCACCGCCTCGCCGCGCCCGCCGAGCCGCAGCCGCTCCGCCAGGTACATCCCGCCCACGAACCCGGGCGCCGCGCCGATGACCGGCAGCACGCAGAACCCGAACAGCGCCCCGGCCCCGGCGTACGCCGCCAGGCGGTGGCTCGCGCCGGACTCCCGCAGCCGCCGGGGCGGCAGCAGCCAGCGCACCCCCTGCGAGACCAGGAGCACCAGCGTCGCGCCCACCAGGACGGCCCACGCCAGGCCCCGCTGGTCCTGCAGCGCCCACCACAGGACACCGGCCCACACCAGCCACGACCCCGGCACCCCGGGCACCAGCACCCCGCACAGGCCGAGCAGCATCACCACCGCGACCAGCGCGAGCTCCCACGCTCCCATCTGCCCAGGGTGCAGGAGCGGGTACGAAACCGCAGGTCGCGTTAGCCCTGCGGGCGTCCGGGGGTGCCCGCCTCGCGGGCCACCCAGCCGCGTTCGTAGGCGTGCCAGCCCAGCTGCAGGCGGGTGGTCACGCCCGCGAGCTCCATCAGCCGCTTGACCCTGCGCTGCACCGTGCGCAGGCCCAGGTCCAGCTGCTTGGCCACGCTCGCGTCCGTCATCCCGGCCAGGAGCAGCGACAGGATCTCCAGGTCCGTGCCGTCGGGCGCCGCCGGTGCCATCTCGTACACGCCTCCGCCTCCGCCGCCGCCCTCGCCGAGCCGCAGCGGAAGGGCGCCCTGCCACACCGCCTCGAACAGGCCCGTCAGCGACTCCAGGAGGCCGCTCGCGTGCACCACGAGCGCGGCGGGGCCCGCCGCCTTGGACGTCAGCGGCACCATGGCGAGCACGCCGTCCGCGATGACCAGCTTCGTCGGCACGCGGTCCACGACCCGCACCCGCTCGGACCGGCCGAGGGCCTCCGCGATCTCGGTCACGCCGGTGGGCGCGGCGAGCACCTCGCGCTCGACGACCACGCGGTAGCCGACGCCCCGGTTCGCGGCCTGTTCCTCCGCGTCGTTCTCCAGGCCCGTGACCGCGACCGGCCTGCCCGTCACCAGGGCGCACACCTCGCGGACCGCGCCGAGCTGGAGCTGGAGGAAGCGCTGCGAGACGGCGGCGGCGCCGGTCACCACCTCCACCAGGTCGTGCACGGTCGGCTCGGCGTCCCGGGAGCGGTACTCCTCGGCCAGCAGCGTCGCCGCGAGCTCCGCCCGCTCCAGCTCGTGCCGCCGCTGGGTGAGCAGCGCGCCGAGGGCCACGCCCGGCGGCGCCGCCACCCAGCGTCCGGCCCGGCCCGACGCGCGCGCGGCGAGCCCGTGCCGCTCCAGGCGGCGCAGCGCCCGCTCCGTGTCCGGCTCGCCCAGCGTGAGGCGGCGCGCGAGGTCCGGTATGTCGGCGGCGCCCACCGACACCAGTGCGCGGTACGCCGCCTCGTGCGTCTCGTCCAGACCAATAGCGGCCAGCATCCGGCGGCTCCCTCCCCGATGGTCATGGCGCGTTCCGTTCCGGCTGGCGGAAACCGGCCACGGCGTAAACCCGCCGCGAACATCATCACCGCAGCACAGGTCCGTCTGCCAGGGTGGCCCCCCACCGGGCGGTCCTCCCGTGGGGGGTGGGACCGCCCGGCCCTCCGCGCGCCGCTCCTGCGGAATTTCCGGATGCACCGTTTTCGTACGGCCTGTGCGGTGGACAATAGGGGCATGAGCCAGCAGGGGGAGAGGCCCGCCCGTCAGGAGGCCGACTGGTGGGCGCAGTTGTACGACGAGGAGAAGGACGACACGGGACCCGCGGCCGCCGCCGACTCCCTGGACGACCGCTTCGCCTCAGCCGCGGGGACGGTGGGCCGTCCACCGGGCGGGGCACCCACGCCACCGGAATCCGAGCGGGACGGGGCGGAGACCGCCGCCGGGCGGTACGGGGCGGAGGCCGCCGGGTCTGATGGGGCGGAGGCCGCTGGGGCTTATGGGGCGGGTGCCCCTGAGGCTTATGGGGTGGGTGCGTCTGAGGCCTATGGGGCAGGTGCGTCTGAGGCTTACGGGACGGACGCCGCCGGGGCTTATGGGGTGGGTGCCTCTGGGGCTTATGGGGCGGAGGTGTCTGGGGGGTATGGGGCGGAGGCTGCTGGCTCTGCTGGGGCGGAGGCCGCGGGGCGGTATGACGCGGAGGCCGCCGGGTCTTATGGGGCGGAGGTGTCCGGGCGGTATGGGGCGGAGGCTGCTGGCTCTGCTGAGGCAGAGGCCGCGGGGCGGTATGACGCGGAGGCGTCTGGGCGGTACGGGGCGGACGCCGTCGGGCGGTACGACGCTGAGGCCGTCGGGCGGCGCGGGCCGGATGACGCTGGGCGGTACGACGCCGAGGCCGCCGGGCGGCACGGTCCGGATGCCGCTGGGCGGTACGAGGCGGAGGCGTACGAGGACGGGTACGAGGGCGAGGCGTTCGGCGCGGGGGCGTACGACCTGCCCGGGCAACGGCGGGCGCCCGGGGACGGGCCGCCGCCGGAACCCGCCGCACCGCCCCCCTCGGCCGCCGAGGCCCCCAGGCCCCCGAGGCCCGCCGGGCCCGGGGAACGACGACCGTCCGGCCCGCCGCTGGCCCGCGCATCCGGGCGCCCGGAGCCGCCCGCCGCGCCTCCACCCGGGCCCGGGGCCCGTGGCCCCGCGCAGCCCCCACCGTCCGGGGCACCCCGGGCCCGTGACGGCGACTACCCGGCGTCCCCCTCCGCGCCGCCGCGCCGGGGCCGGGGCTCCACACCACCGCCGACTTCCACGCCCCGGGCTCGGGGCTCCGGCTTCCCGGGGACCCCGGCGGTGCCGCCGCGTCCGGCTCGTGGTTCCGAGCCGCCTCCGCCTCCGCCGCCGCGTCCGGCTCGTGGTTCCGAGCCGCCTCCGGCTTCGGGGTCTTCGTCGCCTAGGTCGTCC
>NZ_JBWKEY010000005.1:379961-725597 GCF_056435225.1 Streptomyces sp. NPDC043996
CGTCCCGGGCGCGTGGTTCCGGGGTCCCGGAGTCGCCTTCGGTGCCTCCGCGTCCGGCTCGCGGTTCGGATTCGGCTGCGGGGTCGTCTTCGTCGTCTGGGTCGTCCCGGGGGCGTGGCTCGGGGTTCCCGGAGTCTCCGGCGGTGCCGCCGTCCCGGGCTGGCGGTTCAGAACCGCCTCCGCCTCCGCCGCCGCGTCCGGCTCGTGGTTCCGAGCCGCCTCCGGCTTCGGGGTCTTCGTCGCCTAGGTCGTCCCGGGCGCGTGGTTCCGGGGTCCCGGAGTCGCCTTCGGTGCCTCCGCGTCCGGCTCGCGGTTCGGATTCGGCTGCGGGGTCGTCTTCGTCGTCCGGGTCGTCCCGGGGGCGTGGCTCGGGGTTCCCGGAGTCTCCGGCCGTGCCCCCGTCCCGGGCTCGCGGTTCCGAGCCGCCTTCGCCCCCGGCTTCGGGGTCTTCGTCGTCCGGGTCGTCCCGGGCCCGTGGCTCCGGGTTCCCGGAGTCTCCCGCCGGGACTCCGCCCCCGGCTCGCGGCGCTGAGCCGCCTCCGCCCCCGGCGCCTCCGTCGCCCCGGGCCCGTGTCGGCGGCTATCCGGCATCCCCCTCCGCGCCGCCACCCGCCGCACGGGATTCCGCACCGCCGCCTGCTTCCGCGCCCCGCGTCCCAGAGCCCCCCACCGCGCCCCCGCCCCGAGACCGCGAATCGGCGCCGCCCAGGCAACCCGCGTCGGCCGCCGCGCCGCCGTCCGTTCCGCCCCGGCCCGGGGAATCCCCGACGCCGACGCCCCGCCAGGGCGACTCTGCGCTCCCGGCGCCCCGCCAGGGTGACTCCGTGCCCCCGGCACCCCACCAGGGTGACTCCGCGCCCCCGACCCCCCGCCCAGGTGACTCCCCGCCCCCGACGCCCCCGGCGCCACGTACCGAGCCCCCCGCCTACCGCGCGCCCGCCCCCTGGGCGCCCCTCGCGGCGCCCTCCGGCCCGGTCACCTTCCCCTCGGCGCCCAAGCCGCCGGAGGCCGGTCCTTCCGGCGCCCGGGCGTCCACGGAGAGCAGCACCGCCACGGTGTCCGCGTCCGACAAGCCGTCGGCGGTGCCGGAAGCGGGCGGCGGCCCCGTGGCGGCCGCCGTGCCGCAGGCGCTCGCGTACGTCGGCGACGGCCCCCCGACGTACGAGGCCGAACCCACCGGACTGCCCGCCGCCGACCCGGACGACCTGGGCAGCCTCGTCGCCGACACCGTGCTCGACGGCGCCCGCTACGGCTCCAGCACCCTGCGGGCCGCATCCCTGCGCGGCGACTCCGCCCGCTACCGGGGCGAACCCCGCCGCGACGCCCTGCTCACCGCCCGCTTCGGCGCCGGGGACGACGCGCTCGTCCTGGTCGCCATGGCCACCGGCGCCCGCGCCACGGCGGGGGCGCACCGCGCGGCCGCCGACGCCTGCGGCTGGATCGGCCGGGCCGTGGGCCGCAGCCACGCGCGGCTCGCGCAGGACATCCGGGCCGCACGGCGCGGCGACCTCAAGTCAGGCCTGCACCGGCTCACCGACCGCAGCCTCGGCAAGCTCCGGGCCCGCGCCGCCGAACTGGGCCTGGAGCCGGAGGAGTACACGGCGTCGCTGCGCTGCCTGCTGCTGCCCGCCGACCCCCGGTGCCGCACCCGGGTGTTCTTCGGCGTGGGCGGCGGCGGCCTCTTCCGGCTGCGCGGCGGCGAGTGGCAGGACATCGAACCGCGCGTCGCGACCACCACGGGCGCCGCCGTCGTCGGCTTCGGCTCCCCGTCCGCCCCTCCCGCCCCTCCCTCTGAGACCCCGGACGGCGACCGGCTCACCATGGACCTCGGCATCACCACGCCCCCGAGCCCGTACGAGCCCGCGCCCGCGCCGCCCCGCGACCCCTTCCGGTTCCGTGCCTCCGTCGCCCGCCCGGGTGACACGCTCCTGCTGTGCACGGGCGGCCTCGCCGAGCCCCTGCGCGGCGAACCCGAGCTGGCCCGGCACCTCACCCGCCGGTGGGCGGAGGGCGGCCCGCCCGGACTCGCCGCGTTCCTCGCCGACACCCAGGTGCGGGTCAAGGGATACGCCGACGACCGGACGGCCGCCGCCGTGTGGGAGGCGTGAGCGCCCGCCCTGTGAATTCATGGACCCATAGCGACCGAAGGGGTGCGTGAAAGACATGGCCAAACAGAACGTCGCCGAGCAGTTCGTCGACATCCTCGTCCGCGCCGGGGTCAAACGGCTCTACGGAGTCGTCGGCGACAGCCTCAATCCCGTCGTGGACGCGATCCGGCGCACCCGGGCCATCGACTGGATCCAGGTCCGGCACGAGGAGACCGCCGCCTTCGCCGCCGGCGCCGAGGCCCAGATCACCGGCACCCTCGCCGCCTGCGCGGGCTCCTGCGGCCCCGGCAACCTCCACCTCATCAACGGCCTGTACGACGCGCACCGCTCCATGGCCCCCGTCCTCGCCCTGGCCTCCCACATCCCGTCCTCCGAGATCGGCCTCGGCTACTTCCAGGAGACCCACCCCGACCAGCTGTTCCGCGAGTGCAGCCATTACAGCGAACTGATCTCCAACCCGCGGCAGATGCCCCGGCTGCTCCAGACGGCCATCCAGCACGCCGTGGGCCAGTCCGGCGTCAGCGTCGTCTCGCTGCCCGGCGACATCGCCTCCGAACCGGCGCCGGAGAAGGCCGCCGAGAGCGCCCTCGTCACCTCACGTCCTTCCGTGCGCCCCGGCGACGCGGAGATCGACAGGCTCGCCGCGATGATCGACGAGGCCGACCGGGTCACGCTGTTCTGCGGCAGCGGCACGGCGGGCGCGCACGCCGAGGTGATGGCGTTCGCCGAGAAGGTCAAGTCGCCCGTGGGCCACGCCCTGCGGGGCAAGGAGTGGATCCAGTACGACAACCCGTACGACGTCGGCATGAGCGGACTGCTCGGCTACGGCGCCGCCTACGAGGCCACCCACGAGTGCGACCTCCTCATCCTCCTCGGCACGGACTTCCCGTACAACGCCTTCCTGCCCGACGACGTGAAGATCGCGCAGGTCGACGTGCGCCCCGAACGCCTCGGCCGCCGCTCGAAGCTGGACCTGGCCGTGTGGGGCGACGTGCGCGAGACGCTGCGCTGTCTGACGCCGCGCGTCAGCCCCAAGTCCAGCCGCAAGTTCCTCGACAAGATGCTCAAGAAACACGCCGACGCGCTCGAAGGCGTGATCAAGGCGTACACCCGCAAGGTCGACAAGCACCTCCCGATCCACCCCGAGTACGTGGCGTCCGTCCTCGACGACCTCGCCGCCGACGACGCGGTCTTCACCGTCGACACCGGCATGTGCAACGTGTGGGCGGCCCGCTACCTCTCGCCCAACGGCAAGCGCCGCATCATCGGCTCGTTCAGCCACGGCTCCATGGCCAACGCGCTGCCGCAGGCCATCGGCGCCCAGTTCACCGACCGCGGGCGCCAGGTCGTGTCGATGTCGGGCGACGGCGGCTTCACCATGCTGATGGGCGACTTCCTCACGCTCGTGCAGTACGACCTGCCGGTCAAGGTGGTCCTGTTCAACAACTCCTCGCTCGGCATGGTGGAGTTGGAGATGCTGGTCGCGGGCCTTCCCTCGTACGGCACCACCAACCACAACCCCGACTTCGCCGCCGTGGCCCGGGCCGCGGGTGCCTACGGCGTCCGCGTCGAGAAGCCCAAGCAGCTCGCGGGGGCGCTCAGGGACGCCTTCGCGCACAAGGGGCCCGCCCTGGTCGACGTCGTCACCGACCCCAACGCGCTGTCCATCCCGCCCAAGATCAGCTCCGAGATGGTCACCGGGTTCGCCCTCTCCGCCAGCAAGATCGTCCTCGACGGCGGGGTGGGCCGCATGGTCCAACTGGCCCGCGCCAACCTCCGCAACGTCCCCCGTCCTTGACCCTGCCGGGGGCCTCCCCCACCCCGCCCCTTCCCGAAACCATGGGGCTCCGCCCCCTGGACCCCCGAAAAGCATTGGCGCTCCGCGCCTCGTCCTCAAACGCCGGACGGGCTGAAACCTCTGGCCCAGGGGTATTCAGCCCGTCCGGCGTTTGAGGACGAGGCGCGGAGCGCCGATATCGGTGAGCGGGGGGACGGGGGCAGCCGCACCCGGAGTGGGAAGGGGCGGGCCTGGGGCGCCCCGCGAGGGATTAGGCCGGGCGGAGGCGGAGGGTCACGATCTGGAAGGGGCGCAAGGTCAGGGCAAGCCCCGCGGGGGAGGTGGGCGCGGGGTGCAGGGGCCGCTCCAGGAGGTCAGTGACGTCGGCCCTGGCGACGGGGAACGAGGCCGTCAACACGCCCCGCACCCGCGCCCCGCGCGACTCATACACCCGCACCACCACATCCCCGCTCCGATCCTCCGCCAGCTTCACCGACTCCACCGTCACCCCCGGATGACCGACCCGCACCACCGGCGCCACCTCACCCGCACCCGCCACCCGCACCGGCAGGTTCAGCGCCAGCCCCTCGGCCACCGCGTCCCCGACCGAAGCGCCCACGAGGAGCGCGTACGTGAAGCGGTGCGTGCCCACGTCCGTGACGGGGTCGGGGCTGTGCGGCGCGCGCAGGAGGGTGAGGCGCACGCTGGTGCCGAGCCCCTCGGCGTGTTCGGCGCGCGACACGTCGTACCCGTACGTCGCGTCGTTGAGCACGGCGACCCCGTACCCCTCCTCGGCGACCCGCAGCCACCGGTGCGCGCAGATCTCGAAGCGGGCCGCGTCCCAGCCGGTGTTGGTGTGCGTCGGCCGGTGCACATGCCCGAACTGGATCTCGGCCGTGGACCGTTCGGCGTGCACGTCCAGCGGGAACGCCGCCTTCAGGACCTTCTCGGACTCGCGCCAGTCCACGTCCGTGACCACGTCGAGCCGACGGCTGCCGGAGGCCAGGCGCAGCTCCTGCGTGATCCGCGAGCCGTCCCCGAAGGCGCGCACCACCCGCACCGACGCCCGCAGCGGCCCGTCCTCGACCAGTTCCACGGACTCGGCGTCCGTCAGGTCGGTGTGCCGGTGGCGGTAGTGCTGGTCCAGGTCCCAGGCGTCGTAGCGGGTGGGGTGGTCCGGGTGGAGCTGGAGGAGGTTGCCGCGGGCGTCGGGGGAGAGGACCTCGCGGTCGTGGTCCAGGTCCCGCACGGAGGCGAGCAGCCCGTCGGCGTCGACGGTGACGCGCAGATGCTCGTTCGTCAGGATGATCTCGGTGCCGGTCCGCGTCGCCGAGGTCACCGCGCCGGGAGCGGCCTCGCGGGCGGCGGCGGCGAGGCTCCGGCTGCCGAACGCGCCGACCGTGACATGCGTCAGCGCCCCGTCGTGCTCGACGACCTCGCCGCGCGGGTACGGCGAGGCGTTCAGGACGGCAGGCCCCCCGCCACCCAGGTGACGCACCGCCTCCTCGGTGATCCCGTCCAGCTCGGCAAGGACGCGCGCGTACGTCTCCCGGGCCTCCCGGTGCACCCACGCGATCGAGGAACCCGGCAGGATGTCGTGGAACTGGTGCAGCAGGACCGTCTTCCACAGCCGGTCGAGCGCGTCATACGGATAGGCGTACGCCGGGTCCTTCAGCGCTGCCACCGTGCACCACAACTCGGCCTCCCTGAGCGCGTGTTCACTGCGCCGATTGCCGCGCTTGGTCGCCGCCTGCGTCGTGTACGTCGCCCGGTGCAGCTCCAGATACAGCTCGCCCGACCACACCGGCGCCCGCTCGCCGTACTCCTCCTCGGCGGCCGCGAAGAACGCCGACGGCTTCTCGATCTCGACGCGCGGCGAGCCCTCCAGGGAGCGCAGCCTGCGCGCCCGCTCCAGCATCTCGCGGGTCGGGCCGCCGCCGCCGTCACCCCAGCCGAACGGCACCAGGGAGCGGCTCGCCCGCCCCTTCTCGGCGAAGTTCCGCTCGGCGTGGGCCAGTTCGGAGCCGAGGAACTGGGAGTTGTACGTGTCCACCGGCGGGAAGTGCGTGAACACGCGGGTGCCGTCGATGCCCTCCCACCAGAACGTGTGGTGCGGCATCTTGTTGGTCTGGTTCCAGCTGAGCTTCTGGGTGAGGAACCAGCGCACCCCCGCGAGCCGCGCGAGCTGCGGGAAGGCGGCGGTGTAGCCGAAGGAGTCCGGCAGCCAGATCTCCTCGGTGTCGATGCCGAACTCCTCCTGGAAGAACCGCTTTCCGTGCACGATCTGGCGTGCGAGGGCCTCGCCGCCGGGCAGGTTGGCGTCCGACTCCACCCACATCGAGCCCACCGGCGCCCAGGTGCCGTCCGCCACCGCCTTCTTGATCCGCTCCCAGATGTGCGGCTGGTGCTCCTTCACCCACGCGTACTGCTGCGCCTGCGAGCACGCGAAGACCAGCTCCGGATAGTCACGCGCAAGGGCCGTCACATTGGCGAACGTCCGGGACGCCTTCCGTACCGTCTCGCGCAGCGGCCACAGCCACGCCGAGTCGATATGCGCGTGCCCGGCAGCCGATACGCGGTGGGCGCTGGCGGCGGCGGGCCGCGCGAGCACCTCGGCGAGCGCGGCCCGGCCCGCGGCGGCGGTCCCCGCCACGTCGTGCAGATCGAGCGCGTCCAGCATGTCCTCCAGGGCCCGCAGGATCTCGTGGCGGCGCGGCCGGTCCGGGTCCAGCTCGCCCATCAGCTCGGAGAGGACTTCGATGTCCAGGACCAGATGCCACACGGTCTCGTCAAGTACGGCCAGATCGGCAGCCGCGAATCGGTAGATCGGCCGATCGCCGGCGGTCAGGACGTCCCCCAGCGGCGTCGGCACGAAGTCGTGCAGGACCGCCGGGTTGGCCGCGGCCTCAAGCAACAGGCTCACCGGCTCCCCGCCCCGCGCCCGGGCCGCGACCGGCACGTGACGGTTGCGGGGGTGAACGCCCTTCACGGGGACGCCCGCCGCGTCGTACACCAGCCCCTCCGCCTGGAAGCCCGGACCCTCGCCGGTGAACCCCGGGTCGATCACCACTTCCACCTGCCGCCCGGCCCATCGCGCGGGCACCTCGCCCTGGAGCCGGAACCAACTCGTCGACCAGGGCTTTCCCCAGGCGGTGCCCGGCTCGAAGGGCTCGTACGCCGCGCGCAGCGCCTCGGCCACCGGCACCGGCTCGCCCGGCGCGTGCCACACGGACAGCGCGAGCGGCACCCGGTCCGCGTACTGGGCGGGCCGGATGAACTGCCGCAGCGCGCGTTCCAGGCGCTCCTCCACCAGCTGTCGGTCGTCGTGCACGGCGGCTCCTCCACTTGGTCGATCCGAGGTGGTCCTCGGCTTCACTTCCCCTCAACCCATCGGCGCATCCTTCTCGTTGGTTGACGAATGGACATGAGTGGCTCCCAGAGGGACGGGCATGCATCCCGTGAGCGTGTTCGACGGACGCAAGGCGAACACCGAGCACAGACCGGGCGGGGGGTCCGGTCGTCCACGGGTGGGCGGGGGTCATGCGCAGAGACGTACGCGGAGGCGGCGCCATCGGCTGGGGGGCGGCCTCATCGAGACGAGAGGACGATCCGGTCGAAAGGGCGACGAACGACGGCAGAGTGCAACTGCGGCGCCGCCTCGGCCGCGCCGACCTGCGGGGGGTGTCCGAGGCGCGCCAGGCGCTGCGGGACCTCCTGCGGCACTGGGGGCGGCCCGGGGCGACGGACGTGGCCGAACTGCTCACCAGCGAGCTGGTCACCAACGCCCTTGTGCACACGGACCACGACGCGATCCTGACCGCGACGGTAGGGCCGCGGCGGCTGCGGGTCGAGGTGCGGGACTTCGTGGGGCGGCGGCCGCGGGTGCGGGGGGCGGCGGAGGCGGGGGACGCCACGCACGGGCGTGGGCTCGTCCTCGTGCAGTCGCTCGCGGACGCGTGGGGAGTACGGGCGCACGGCGTGGGCAAGGCGGTGTGGTTCGAGCTGGACGCCGGCGTCCGCTGAAGCCTGGCCCGCGTGGGACGCCCCAGACCCGCCCCTTCCCGAACTGGGGCTCCGCCCCAGACCCCGCTCCTCAAACGCCGGAGGGGCTAAAAGACCGCCGCAACCGGCAGAGATTCAGCCCGTCCGGCGTTTGAGGACGAGGCGCGGAGCGCCGATGCTTTTCGGGGGTGTCAGGGGGCGGCGCCCCCTGGTTCGGGAAGGGGCGGGCCTGGGGCGCACCGCGAGGGCTAGCCGAACTGCTGTTCCAGGTCCTTCAGTTTCTGCTCCAGGGAGTCGAGCCGCGGAATCGTCTGCGTATCGTCCTCGGCGGTGAGATCGACGGTCACGGTCTCGGCGTCACGGGAGCTCTTGACGGCCTGGAGGGAGGGACGGGAGCGCACGGGCAGCTGGTCCTGCGAGGGATGCGGCGAAGCCGCTATGGCAGGGTCCGCACCGACCTGCCCGGACCCCACGGACTGCGTCATGGCCTGCACGTCCACCTGACGGCCGCCGCGCGCGTGGAACCCGCGCCCCCGGCTGATGGCCTTCAGCTGGGCCCGCTCCAGCTTCTCCTTGTCGCGCCTGCGCGTGCGCGTCTGCTCCTTCTCGCGCCGGTCCTCGCGGACCTCCTCGACGGCCTCGTCCAGGGTGCGCACGCCCTCCAGGAGCATCAGCGACCAGGCGCCGAAGGTCTCCCGGGGCGCGCGCAGCCACCGTACGATCCGGATCTGCGGCAGCGGCCGCGGCACCAGGCCCTGCTCGCGCAGGGCGGCGCGGCGGGTCTGCTTCAGCGCGCGGTCGAAGAGGACCGCGGCCGACAGGGACATCCCGGCGAAGAACTGCGGGGCGCCCGCGTGGCCCAGGCCGCGCGGCGCGTGCACCCAGTTGAACCAGGCGGCGGCCCCCGCGAACGTCCACACCAGCAGGCGCGAGCCGAGGGCCGCGTCGCCGTGGCTGGCCTCGCGCACCGCGAGGACGGAGCAGAACATCGCGGCCCCGTCGAGCCCGAACGGCACCAGGTACTCCCAGCCGCCGGAGAGGTTCAGGTTCTGTCGGCCGAAGCCCACCAGGCCGTGGAAGGAGAGCGCGGCGGCGACGGCCGCACAGCAGAAGAGCAGCAGATAGGAGGCGGTGCCGTAGACGGCCTCCTTGCGCCGTCGGCGGTCCTCGCTGCGTTCCCAGGAGTCCTCGGAGGTGGCCGCCTTCGCCTGGGCCTTCTTGCCCCGCGCGAGCACCGCCACCGCCACGGCCAAGCCCAAGAGCAGCACGCCGGCGGGCAGCAGCCAGTCCAGCGATATGTCGGTCAGTCTCATCTGGGGTCCCTTGCGTCGCGGTGGGGCGTTTCGGGCGCCATAGTGACCCACGCCCGACGGCGCTCAAGGGGTTTTCCGGCAAGAGGACGCCAAGTGGGTGGCAAGGGGGGAGCCAGGCGCCGAATCGCTCGAACTGCTGGGAGAAATCCCGGAGTTGAGTTCGATTCCGCGGACACGAAGGGGTGGTTCGGGGTGAAGGGGTTGCGGGTGGGGGCGCGGAGGTGGCGCCCGTAGGCTCAGGCGGCGGCCGCGGCGGCGAGCTTGGCGGCGCGGTCCGCGTCGCACATGCGGGGGCAGGTGACGCAGGTGTCCTCGGGCCGCAGCGTGTAGAACATGCAGCAGCTGGCGCGGTCGCGGGTGGGCAGCTTCTCGCCGCTCGGCCCGGTCAGCTCGCGGAAGGCGGCCGTGCCCACGTACGGCTTGGTGGCGCCGGGCAGCAGCCGCTCGAGCTCGGCCGTGGCGCGCTCCTCCTCGCCGAGCAGGTGGGCGACGTACCAGATGCCCTCGACGATCTCGTCCGTGGCGACGGCCCACAGCGCGCGCCCGCGGCGTCGCATGCGCGGCCCGAAGCCGTCGAGCAGCGGGCCCAGGTGCTCGGCCACGGCGGCCCGCAGCTCGGCGCGCAGCGCCTCCTCGTCCGCCACCACGCGGGCGCCGGGCAGGGCGGCCGCCGGGTCGTCCGGCAGGCAGGCGAAGGCGGTGGTCCGCACGGCCATCTTGCCGAGCGCGCGCTGGAAGGAGACGTGCTCCACCGGATAGCGCGGGACGCGCCGGTGCAGGAACCACGGCACGGTGAAGAGCAGACAGGCGGGCCAGGCGTAGCGGTGCAGGGCGAAGCTGGCCACGACGTCGGGCCTGGCCCGCTGGCCGTAGTCCTTGAGGACCTGCGCCTCGTCCCAGGCGAGGAACTCATCGAACTCCGCCCCGGCCTCCGCGAGCCGCGCGACCGAGACCCAGCCGCCGCCCTGGGGGGCCTTCTCGTCCTCGGCGAGCTCCTGGATCCGCAGTCCGGGGTATACCTCGGTCAGACGGGCGTAGGCACCCGTGACCGGGCTGTGGGTGCGCTCCGTGTACCGGGCGCCGGGTTCCAGGGTGGGAACGGACATGCGGGGACCGCCGAATCACGATCGATTGCAGGTTAGCCTAACCTTACCCAACATGATCGAGGTTTCAACTGGAGCCCGGTCCGCCTATCGTGCTTCTCGTATGGTTCGGATGGTTCGGATCGTACGTTTCTGATCCGCATCCGATCCGCATCCGATCCGACTCTGATCCGGACCATCCGAACCATCCGACTGATCCGCATCCGATCCGTGTCCGGCCCGCCCCTGCGCACCGGAACGCCGGGTGGCGGACGTTGCCGGGTGGGACGCGGGATGCGGGAGGCGTGAGTGGAGCGGGCCAGAGCGCACGCGGCGGAGGGGTCCGCCTGGTGCGCCACCGCGAGGGTGCCGGAGCAGCCGGGCGCCGGGCCCGGTGACCGGGCGGCGCGCGGCGAGCACACGCACACGGCGCCGCCGGCGCGCGGCGCGGTCCGGCGTGACTCCGTGCGCGGGCAGGTCCTCGACGCCCTGCGCGCCGCGCTCGTCGGCGGTGAGCTGACGCCCGGCGAGGTGTACTCGGCGCCCGCGCTCGGCGAGCGCTTCGGGGTGTCCGCGACGCCGGTGCGCGAGGCGATGCAGCGGCTCGCCGCCGAGGGGGCGGTGGAGGTCGTGCCGAACCGGGGCTTCAGGGTCGCCCGGCGCAGCGCGCGGGAACTGGGGGAGCTGGCCGAGGTGCGGGCGCTCCTGGAGGTGCCGGTGCTGCTGCGGCTCGCGCGGAGCGTTTCGCCGGGGCGGTGGGCGTCGCTGCGGCCGCTGGCCGATGCGGCCGTGGGGGCGGCGCGGACCGGGGACCTGGCGCGGTACGCGGAGGCGGACCGGGCCTTTCACCGGGGGGTGCTTGGCCTGTCCGGAAACGAGCAGTTGGTCGAGGTCGCTGACGATCTTCATCGGCGGGTGCAGTGGCCGGTCGTCGGTGGGGGTGGGAGTGGGGGCGGGAGCGGGAGCGGGCGGGGGGCTCGGCGGGCCGAGCTCGTCGCGGACGCGGTGGAGCATGTCGCTCTGCTGGACGCGGTGGTCGCCGGGGATCTGGTGCGGGTGGCGGCCGTGGTGCGGGCCCACTTCCCGGCCGCGCCTTAGCCCTCGCGGGGCGCCCCAGGCCCGCCCCTTCCCGCTCCGGGTGCGGCTGCCCCCGTTCCCCCGCTCACAAGCATTGGCGCTTCGCGCCTCGTCCTCAAGCGCCGGACGGGCTGAAATGCCCGCGCTGCGCGCTTGTCCTCAAGCGCCGGACGGGCTGGATCTTCGCGCTGACGCGCTCGTCCTCGAACGCCGGACGGGCTGAATCACCGCGCTTGCACGGGTGGTTTCCCACCCACCCACCCACCCGCGAGCCGCTAGGTCGGGGGGTGCGAGGGCAGCCGCAGGTGTAAGGGTGGGCGGGTGGGGGATAGCCCGTCCGGCGATTGAGGACACGGGGCCGACTAGGCCGCCGGGGCCGGTGGGGTGAGTTGGGCCGCCAGCCAGGAGGGCACTCCGCCCAGGAGGCGAAACAGGCGCCCGGCCTCGGCCCGCAGCCGGGAGGCTTCCGGCTCGGGCTCGGCGTCGGCAAGCGCGGCGAGCGCCGGAGCCGTACCGACCAGGAACCCCAACTCCTCCCGCAGCCGCAGGGATTCGGCGAAGCCGTGCCGCGCGTCCGCCAACTCCCCTTCCCGCAGGGCGAGTCCGGCGAGGTGCCGCCAGGTGAAGGAGAGGAGCAGCGAGTCCCCGTGCGCGGTGGCCCCGGCGTGGGCCCGCCGGTACGCCGCCCGCGCGGCCTGCGGCGAGTCGGCGAGGTGCTCCGCGACCAGGCCCCGGCGGAAGTCGAGCAGGGCCCGCCCGGCGGCACCGGGCGGGAACAGGGCGGCGGCGCGGCCGAGCGCGGTGCGGGCCTCGTCGGCCCGGTCGCGTACCCCCAACACGGTGGCCGCGTAGGCCAGTTGGCCGCGCTCGCAGGCCGCGGCCCCGCGCGCGTCGTCATCGTCGGCGACCGCCTCGGCCGTGCGCAGGCTGTCCTCGGCCTCGCCCCAGCCCTCACCGGTGAACAGGCAGCGCTCCACGAGCAGTGACGTTCTCTGCAGCGCGTGCGCCGCGCCCTCCCGTGTCGCGAGCAGCGCTGCGGCGTCGGTCCAGCAGCCGCGCGAGCGCAGCCGCCATACCGCGGTCTGGAGTGGATCGTGCCCTGAGTCCGTTCCGGTACCAGACATGGCGGTATGCGCCACGTTGCCCTCCCCTAGCGCACCATTGAGCTGTTGAGTCGTGGGCGAATCTCAGCACGGATCGGCGCGCGGGGCCAAGGGGGCGGGTGAAGGATTTCACAAAGTTGGGGGAGGCCGAGACGGACTCTTGGCGTCCGTCGCGCGGACGCGGACGGGCGCCAGGACTTCAGCTCATCCGCAATGCCAAGAAGAAATCCAGCTTGTCCTCCAGGCGCGCGAGGTCACGGCCCGTCAACTGCTCGATTCTGCCCACGCGGTAGCGCAGTGTGTTGACGTGCAGGTGCAGCCGGGTCGCGCAGCGCGTCCAGGAGCCGTCGCAGTCGAGGAACGCCTCCAGGGTCGGGATGAGCTCCGCGCGGTGGCGGCGGTCGTACTCGCGCAGCGGGTCCAGGAGACGGGCCGTGAACGCGCGGCGCACGTCGTCGGGCACGAACGGCAGCAGCAGGACGTGCGAGGCCAGCTCCTGATGGCCCGCGGCGCACACCCGGCCGGGGCGGGCGGCCGCGACGCGGCGGGCGTGCCGGGCCTCCTCCAGGGCGCCCCGCAGCCCCTCGGCGGAGTGCACGGCCGCGCTGACGCCGAGCGTGAGGCGGCCGTCGTCGGCGAGGCCCGCCGTCAGGGGCTCGCGCACGGCGGCAAGCAGGGCGTCGGCGAGCAGGCCCGACTCGGTGGCCTCGCCGTCGGGGGACATCGCGGGCAGCGGCACCAGGGCGACGGCCTCGTCGCCGGTGTGGGCGACCGCGATCCGGTCGGAGGGGTCGGGGCCCGCCGTCGCCGGGTCGACGAGGATCTCCTCCAGGAGCGCCTGCGCGACCGGGCCGCCCGCGACGCTTCCGGCCCCGCGCCCGCCGTCGGCGCCCGCGGGACCGCCCTGCACGTCCTGCCACTCCACGCGGGCCACGACGACCTGCCAGTGCGGCGCCGCGCCGAGCCCGGGCAGCAGCACCGGCGCCGCGACCCGCAGGCGGGCGGCGATCTCGGCGGGGGCGGCCCCCGTCTGGACCAGTTCCAGGACCTCCTGCGCGAGGCGGCGGCGCACCGTGCGCGCCGCGTCCCTGCGGTCGCGCTCCACGGCGATCAGCTGGGTGACGCCCTGCAGCAGGTCGAGCCGCTCCTCCGGCCAGTCGCCCGCGTCGGCCTCGACGGCGAGGAGCCAGTCCGAAAGGACCGTCTCGCGCACGTCCCGGGAGGCGCCCGCCGCGCCCCGGCCGCTGGAGCGGATGGGGAACAGGGAGTAGGTGACGCCGTCCACGCCCACCCGGTGCGGGCCGCGCCGCCCGGTGCGCGCCGCGGCCAGGTGCTCGCCCGCGAGGCGCGCGCGCACCGCCGCGGACAGGGCGGGCGCGCCCGCCGCCGCCCCGGCGATGGCGCGGCCCGCGGGGGAGAGCACCCATGCGCGCAGGTCCAGGTCGGAGCCGAGCAGGTCGAGCACCACGTCCGGGCCGCCGCCCGCGGGACCCGAGGTCATCAGGCGGCGGTGGCGGTCCACGACGGCCGCGAGGTCCCCGGCGCGCTCGCCGGACACCTGCCGCACCACGTGCTCGGTGATCGTCGCGAACGCCACCGACTCGTTCACGGCGAACAGCGGAAGCCGGTGCCGGGCGCAGGCCTCCACCAGGTCCTCGGGGATGTCGCCGAGCTCCGCCTCCCCGGCCGCGAGGGCCGCGACCCCGGCGGTGGCGAGGATGCGGACGAAGGGCTCGGTGTCGGCCGCGTCCCGGCGCCAGGCGAGGCCCGTGAGGACCAGCTCGCCGCCTGCCAGGTACCGGCTGGGGTCGCGCAGGTCCGTGGTCATCACGCCGCGGACGGTGCGGTCGAGCTCGTCCTCGCCGCCGAGCAGCCTGAGGCCCAGGACGTCGGTGTCAAGGAGTGCGCGCAGCCGCATGATGGTGTCGCCGCCGATCTGTCTCGATTTCGTGTGTACCCGGCCGTCCCGGAGGTACCGGAGGCCGCGGGGCCTGGAAGGCCATTCGGTTTCCCGGGGGAATCCGCGAGGTTACTGGGACCCGTTCTTCATACGAATCTACAAGACTCCTGGCTTGGCCAGCCAACTCCTTCATGGTTTCGGTGACTGACCCCATCGGAGGACGGGACGGTGTACTGACCCCACTCCGCGTTAACAGCACATGAACGAGCAGTCGAGAGGCGAACGGCCCACATGGCCGGATCGATCGCCTCCCCTCGGAAGCCGGACCTCCGCCGCCACCCGGACGGCGTACGGCGGCTTCCCCCGGACGGCCGCGGCCGCGGCCGTGGAACGCGATCACCGGACAGCGCTGGACACGATCACAGCACACGATCACCGAGCGACGCCGAACACGATCACCGATCACCGAGAACCGAGCACCACTACGCAGAGCACGATCACCAAGAGCACGATTACGAAGAGAGAGCCACTCATGGACTTCCTTCGCCCCGCCAGCTGGGAGGAGGCGCTCGCCGCGAAGGCCGAGCACCCCACGGCTGTGCCGATCGCGGGTGGCACCGACGTCATGGTCGAGATCAACTTCGACCACCGTCGGCCGGAGTACCTCCTGGACCTGAACCGCGTCGGTGCGCTGCGGGAGTGGGAGGTCGGCGAGGACACCGTCCGGCTCGGCGCCTCCGTTCCGTACACCGACATCATGGAGCACCTGCGCGCCGAGCTGCCCGGTCTGGCGCTCGCCTCGCACACCGTGGCCTCGCCGCAGATCCGCAACCGCGGCGGCGTCGGCGGCAACCTGGGCACCGCGTCCCCGGCCGGGGACGCCCACCCGGCGCTGCTCGCCGCGGGCGCCGAGGTCGAGGTGGAGTCCGTGCGCGGCACCCGGCGGATCCCGATCGACGACTTCTACACCGGCGTGAAGCGCAACGCGCTCGCCCCGGACGAGCTGATCAGCGCCGTGCACATCAAGAAGGCGGACGGACCGCAGCAGTACTCCAAGGTCGGCACCCGCAACGCCATGGTCATCGCCGTGTGCGCCTTCGGCATCGCGCTGCACCCAAAGACCCGCACCGTGCGCACCGGCATCGGCTCCGCGGCCCCCACACCGATCCGGGCGAAGGCCGCCGAGGAATTCCTGAACGCGGCCCTGGAGGAGGGCGGCTTCTGGGAAAGCAAGAAGATCATCACCCCGTCGGTCGCCAAGCAGTTCGCGGAGCTCGCCGCCGGGGCCGCCAACCCCATCGACGACGTCCGCGGCACCGCGAGCTACCGCCGCCACGCCGTCGGCATCATGGCCCGCCGCACGCTCGGCTGGACCTGGGAGTCCTATCGCGGCACCGGCCGCGGCACGGAGGGAGTCGCGTAATGCGTGTCAACTTCACGGTCAACGGCCGTCCGCAGGAAGCCGACGACGTGTGGGAGGGCGAGTCCCTGCTGTACGTGCTGCGCGAGCGCATGGGCCTGCCGGGCTCCAAGAACGCCTGCGAGCAGGGCGAGTGCGGCTCCTGCACCGTACGCCTCGACGGCGTGCCCGTATGTGCCTGCCTGGTCGCGGCCGGACAGGTCGAGGGCCGCGAGGTCGTGACCGTCGAGGGCCTCGCCGACTACGCCAAGCAGCGGGCGGAGCACGCCGGTTGCGCGTCCGAAGCCGCGGGCGCCTGCGGGGTTCCGCTGGACCAGGCCAAGCGCTGGCAGGCCGCCCCGGGCGACTCCCAGACCGGCGAGGGCGCCGAACTCTCGCCCGTCCAGCAGGCGTTCATCGACGCGGGCGCCGTGCAGTGCGGCTTCTGCACGCCGGGCCTGCTCGTCGCCGCCGACGAGATGCTGGAGCGCAACCCGGACCCGTCCGACGCCGACATCCGTGAGGCCCTCTCCGGCAACCTGTGCCGCTGCACGGGCTACGAGAAGATCCTGGACGCGGTCCGCCTCGCCGCCGCGCGCCAGACCGAGGAGGTCTGAGGTCATGGCCGACACCCGCACGACGGGCATTCCCGGCAACGTCACCCAGGGGTCGCGGACCAAGGGCGGCATCGGCGAGTCCACGCTGCGCCCGGACGGCACCCTCAAGGTCACCGGCGAGTTCGCGTACTCGTCCGACATGTGGCACGAGGACATGCTGTGGGGCCAGATCCTGCGCTCCCCGGTCGCGCACGCCGAGATCGTCTCCATCGACACCGGCGAGGCGCTCGCGACCTCCGGGGTCTACGCGGTCCTCACGTACGACGACCTGCCGACGGACGTGAAGAACTACGGCCTGGAGATCCAGGACACCCCGGTCCTCGCCCACGGCAAGGTGCGCCACCACGGCGAGCCGGTGGCCCTGGTGGCCGCCGACCACCCGGAGACCGCGCGCCGCGCCGCCGCCAAGATCAAGGTCGAGTACCGCGAGCTGCCCGTCATCACCGACGAGGCCAGCGCGACGGCGCCGGACGCGATCCTCGTCCACGAGGGCCGCGACGACCACCACGCGGGCCACGTCGCGCACCCGAACATCGTGCACCGCCAGCCCATCATCCGCGGCGACGCGGACGAGGCCGCGAAGCGGGCCGACGTGATCGTCACGGGCGACTACACCTTCGGCATGCAGGACCAGGCCTTCCTCGGCCCCGAGTCCGGCCTCGCCGTACCGGGCGAGGACGGCGGCGTCGACCTGTACGTCGCCACCCAGTGGCTGCACTCGGACCTCAAGCAGATCGCCCCCGTCCTCGGCCTGCCCGAGGAGAAGGTCCGGATGACGCTCGCCGGCGTCGGCGGCGCGTTCGGCGGCCGCGAGGACCTGTCGATGCAGATCCACGCCTGCCTCCTGGCGCTGCGCACCGGCAAGCCCGTCAAGATCGTCTACAACCGCTTCGAATCCTTCTTCGGGCACGTCCACCGCCACCCCGCCAAGCTCCACTACGAGCACGGGGCCACCAAGGACGGCAAGCTCACGCACATGAAGTGCCGGATCGTCCTGGACGGCGGCGCGTACGCCTCCGCGTCCCCGGCCGTGGTCGGCAACGCCTCCTCGCTGAGCGTCGGCCCGTACGTCGTCGACGACGTGGACATCGAGGCCATCGCGCTCTACACCAACAACCCGCCCTGCGGCGCCATGCGCGGCTTCGGCGCGGTCCAGGCGTGCTTCGCCTACGAGGCGCAGATGGACAAGCTGGCCGCGAAGCTGGGCCTTGACCCCGTCGCGTTCCGGCAGCTCAACGCTATGGAACAGGGCACGATCATGCCGACGGGGCAGCCGGTCGACTCCCCGGCCCCGGTCGCCGAACTCCTGCGCCGGGTCAAGGCGATGCCGCTGCCGCCCGAGCGCCAGTGGGAGACCACCGAGGGCTCGGACGTGCGCCAGCTGCCCGGCGGCCTGTCCAACACCACGCACGGCGAGGGCGTCGTCCGGGGCGTCGGGTACGCCGTCGGCATCAAGAACGTCGGCTTCTCCGAGGGCTTCGACGACTACTCGACCGCCCGGGTCCGCATGGAGGTCGTCGGCGGCGAGCCGGTCGCGACCGTGCACACCGCGATGGCGGAGGTCGGCCAGGGCGGCGTCACCGTGCACGCGCAGATCGCCCGCACCGAGCTCGGCGTCACCCAGGTGACCATCCACCCGGCCGACACCCAGGTCGGCAGCGCGGGGTCGACGTCCGCGTCGCGCCAGACGTACGTCACCGGCGGCGCCGTCAAGAACTCCTGCGAGGCCGTGCGCGAGAAGGTCCTTCAGCTCGGCCGGGAGAAGTTCGGCACGTACCACCCGGCGTGGGCCACCGCCGAACTCCTCCTGGAGGGCGGCAAGGTCGTCACCGACGGCGGCGAGGTCCTCGCCGACCTCGTGGACGTCCTGGAGGGCGAGGCCGTCGACATCGAGCTGGAGTGGCGCCACCGGCCCACCGAGGCCTTCGACCTGCGCACCGGCCAGGGCAACGGCCACGTCCAGTACTCCTTCGCCGCGCACCGCGCCGTCGTCGAGGTCGACACCGAACTCGGCCTGGTCAAGGTCATCGAGCTGGCCTGCGCGCAGGACGTCGGCAAGGCGCTCAACCCGCTCTCCGTCCTCGGCCAGATCCAGGGCGGCACCATCCAGGGCATGGGCGTCGCGGTGATGGAGGAGATCGTCGTCGACCCCAAGACCGCGAAGGTCAGGAACCCGTCCTTCACGGACTATCTGCTCCCGACCATCCTCGACACGCCGACCATCCCGGTCGACGTCCTCGAACTCGCCGACGAGCACGCCCCGTACGGGCTGCGCGGCATCGGCGAGGCCCCGACCCTGTCGTCGACTCCGGCGGTCCTCGCCGCCATCCGGAACGCGACGGGTCTCGAACTGAACAGGACGCCGGTCCGCCCGGAGCACCTCACCGGAACCTGACCGCTCCACCACCCCGCGCTCTCCGGGCGGTGTGCGCCTCCCAGGAACGTCACACTTCCCTCAAGCCCACACCGCCCGGAGCCCCCCAGTACCGCGCCGCTCGCGGTCGTCACGCTCCTTGTGAGCCCCCGTTCGTCTCGGGCCGTCCCCCGGGTCGTGCAGCCAGTCACCATCCCAAATCCCGCGCCGTCGCGCGGGTGCCCCTGTGAACCTTGGGAGTAGGCACCATGACCCAGCAGTCCCTGGAGCCCAAGACCACCGCGGAGGACGCGGGCCGCGGCTCGCGCGTCCCCGCCGGGCGGTCTTGGCTCGACCGGTACTTCCACATATCCCACCGGGGATCGACGGTCGCGCGAGAGGTGCGCGGCGGCATCACCACCTTCATGGCGATGGCGTACATCGTCCTGCTCAACCCGCTGATCCTGTCCGGCAAGGACGCCGCGGGCGACACGATGGGGCAGAAGGCCCTCATCACCGCGACCGCCTTCGCCGCGGCCGTCACCACCCTGCTGATGGGCTTCGTCGGCAAGGTGCCGCTCGCGCTCGCCGCCGGGCTCTCCGTGTCCGGGGTGATCGCCTCGCAGGTGGCGCCCGAGATGACCTGGCCGCAGGCCATGGGCATGTGCGTGCTGTACGGCGTGGTGATCATGCTTCTGGTGGTCACCGGGCTGCGTGAGATGATCATGAACGCGATCCCGCTCGCCCTGAAACACGGCATCACCATGGGGATCGGTCTGTTCATCGCCATCATCGGCCTGGTCAAGGGCGGCTTCGTGCACCAGGGCAAGGCCACCCCACTCACGCTCGGCCCCGCCGGTGAGCTCACGGGCTGGCCCGTGCTGCTCTTCGCGGGCACCCTGCTGCTGATCTTCATGCTGCAGGCCCGGGAGACCCCCGGCGCGATCCTCATCGGCATCGTCACCGGCACGCTCGTCGCCGTCGCCCTGAACGCGATGAACGTCATCGACCCCAAGCAGTGGGCCAACGGCGCCCCCGAGCTGCACGGCGGCGCGGTGTCGTCGCCCGACTTCTCGCTCTTCGGCGACGTGGAGTTCGGCGGCTGGGGCGAGGTCGGCGCGATGACGGTCGGCATGATCGTCTTCACCCTGGTCCTCGCGGGCTTCTTCGACGCCATGGCCACGATCATCGGCGTCGGCACCGAGGCCAACCTGGCCGACGACAAGGGCCGCATGCCCGGCCTGTCCAAGGCCCTGTTCATCGACGGCGCGGGCGGAGCCATCGGCGGCGTCGCGGGCGGCTCGGGGCAGACGGTGTTCGTCGAGTCCGCGACGGGCGTCGGCGAGGGCGCCCGCACGGGTCTCGCCTCGGTCGTCACCGGCCTGTTCTTCGCCGCGTGCCTGTTCTTCACGCCGGTGACCGCGATCGTCCCGCAGGAGGTCGCGTCCGCCGCGCTCGTCGTCATCGGCGCGATGATGATGATGAACGCCCGGCACGTCGACTGGGCCGACCGCGCCACCGCGATCCCGGTGTTCCTGACCGTGGTCCTGATGCCCTTCACGTACACCATCACCACCGGCGTCGCCGCCGGGGTCATCTCCTGGGTCGCCATCAAGACCGCCCAGGGCAAGGCGCGGGAGATCGGGGCCTTCATGTGGGGCCTGACCGTGATCTTCTTCGTGTACTTCGCGCTCAACCCCATCGAGAGCTGGCTCGGCGTGCACTAAGCGCACCCGCCCCGCTCCGCCGTTTCTACCGTTTACTGGAAACAGGAGGCCGACAATGCTGGACATCGCCGAAGAGCTGCACCGGTGGGTCGAGCAGGGACGCGACTTCGCCGTCGCCACGGTGGTGGCCGTCGGCGGCAGCGCCCCGCGCCAGCCGGGCGCCGCGCTCGCCGTCGACCGCGACGGCACGGCGATCGGCTCGGTCTCCGGCGGCTGTGTCGAGGGCGCGGTGTACGAGCTGTGCCAGCAGGTCCTCCAGGACGGCGCGACCGTTCTCGAAACCTTCGGCTACAGCGACGACGACGCCTTCGCCGTGGGCCTGACCTGCGGCGGCGTCATCGACATCCTGGTCACACCGGTCCGCGCGGACGGTCCCGCGCGGCCGGTGTTCGCCGCCGCCGTCCTCGCCGCCGCGCGCGGCGAGGCGGCGGCGGTCGCGCGCGTCACCTCAGGACCCGACGAGCTGCTCGGCCGGGCCCTGCTGGTGCGCGAGGGCGCAGGACACGAGGGCGGCTTCGGCGGCCACCCCGAGCTCGACCGCGCGGTGGCGGCCGAGGCCCGCGCGCTGCTCGACGCCGGGCGCACCGGGACCGTGGAGATCGGCGCGGACGGCTCCCGCTGCGGGCGGCCCCTGACCGTCCTGGTCGAGTCCTCAGTGCCGCCGCCCCGGATGATCGTCTTCGGCGCGATCGACTTCGCGTCGGCGCTGGTACGGGCCGGGAAGTTCCTCGGCTACCACGTCACCGTCTGCGACGCGCGGCCCGTCTTCGCGACGGCGGCCCGCTTCCCCGACGCCGACGACATCGTCGTGCGCTGGCCGCACGAGTACCTCGCGGACACCCACGTCGACGCCCGCACCGTCCTGTGCGTCCTCACCCACGACGCCAAGTTCGACGTACCGCTGCTGCGGCTCGCCCTGCGCCTGCCCGTCGCCTACGTGGGCGCGATGGGCTCGCGCCGCACCCACCTGGAGCGCAACGACCGGCTCCGCGCGGTCGGCGTCACCGAGCTCGAACTGGCCCGCCTGCGCTCCCCGATCGGCCTCGACCTCGGGGCGCGGACACCGGAGGAGACGGCCCTCTCGATCGCCGCGGAGGTCGTGGCGAGCCGCCGCGGCGGCTCCGGCCGCTCCCTCACCGGCGCCCACACCCCGATCCACCACGAGGGCCCGCGTCCCCGCCGCGTCGACTCGGTGGCCTGAGGCACGAAAGCGGAGCGTGTTCGCAGGGTTTCGCAGGGCGTGCGGCGTCGCCACCATGGAGCTCATGGATCGCGAACAGCACGCCAGGCTCGATGAGTTGATGCGTGACCCCTATCCGCTGTACGCGCGCGCCCGGCGCGCCCGGGGCCTCACGTACGTGCCCGAGATGCGGGCCTGGCTCGTCGCCAGGGACGCGGACGTGCGGGAGGTCCTGCGCCGCCCGGACGTGTTCTCGTCGGCGAATGCGGTCCGCGGGGACGTGGTCCCCTCACCGGCCGCCCTGGCCGTGCTCGCGGGCTCCGGAGCGGGCGACGGCGGCCGCAGCCGCGTCGTGGTCACCTCCGACGGCCCCGCCCACCAGCGGCTGCGCGCGCCGATCAGCCGCGGCCTGAGCCCGGCCCGGGTCGCCGCCGCGCTGCCGTACGTGACCGAGCGGGCCCAGGCGCTGGTGGACGCGCTCGCGGGCGAGGGTCGCGCGGAGCTGATGAGCGCGTACGCCCTGCGGCTGCCGGGGCAGGTGATCGGGCACGTCCTCGGCTTCGACCCGGCGGACGTGCCCGCCGTGGTGCGGGGCGGCCACAGCACCGAGCAACTGCTGTTCCGCCCGCTCGGCGAGGACGAGCAGATCGCCGCCGCCCACGACATGGTCGCCCTGCGCCGCCTCCTGGACGGCTATGTGCGCGACCGGTACGCGGCCCCGCGCGACGACCTGTGCAGCGAGATGGTCACCTCGCTCGTACCGGACGAGGGGGACGGGTACGGGGAGGAGCTCAGGGAGGCCGAGGACCGGGGGGAGCAGGGAGAGCGGGGGGACCTGCAAGTCCGGGGCGAGGGGCGGGTGCTGACGCTCGTTCAGCGCGCCGAGCTGGTGTCCCACCTGAACAACTTCCTGCTGGCCGGGCACCTCACCACGACCGCCCTCATCGGCACCACGTTCCTGCACCTGCTGCGCCACCCCGAGCAGTGGCGCCTCATCTGCGCGGAGCCGGAGCGGATTCCGGCCGCCATCGAGGAGGCCGCGCGGTACGACACCGCGTTGCAGGGGTTCCGCCGGGTGACCACGCGCGCGGTGACCCTCGCGGGCACCGAGCTGCCGCCGGGCGCCGAACTCCTGGTGGGGTTCGGCGCGGCGGGGCGCGACGACGCGCGCCACCCCCGGCCCGATGTGTTCGACCTCACGCGGCCCACCGCCGCCCGGCACGTGGCATTCGGCCTCGGCGCGCACGCGTGCCCGGGGGCGCAGCTGGCCCGGGAGCAGCTGCGGGTGACGCTGGAGCTGTTCACGCGGCGGTTCCCGGGGCTGCGGCTCGACGAGGACGGGGGCCCGGTCACGATGCGGCCCACGCTCATCCACCGCGCGCCGGAGGCCCTGCACGTCACCTGGTGAGCGCGGGGCCTGTGGCGGCGGACGGGGCGCGAGTCGCGGCGGACGGGGGCGACAGCCCTAGCGGTAGACCTTGCCAGGCTCCGCCTTGCCCGGTGCGAGCAGCTGGGGCACGGTCACGAACACATAGCCGCGCTTCTTGAGCCCGTCGATGACGCCGGGCACCGCGGGCACCGTGCCCTTGTAGATGTCGTGCAGCAGGATGATGCCGTCGCGGCTCGACTGCTCGAGGACCCGCTTGGTGATCAGGGCGGAGTCGTTGGTCGTGTAGTCCTTGGCCGTCACCGTCCAGAGGATCTCCGACAGGCCGAGCTCGCGGGAGAGCTTGTTGACCGCGTCGTTCGTGCGGCCCTGCGGCGGGCGCATCAGCGTCGGCTTTTTGCCGATGAGCTTCTCGATCGCCTTGTTCGGACGCTCGAGCTCCGCGCGCGCCTCCGCGGGCTTGATCTTGGTGAGGATCTTGTGCGACCAGGTGTGGCTCGCGACCTCGTGCCCCTCGGCGTCCATCTGCTTGACCAGCTCGGGGTACTTCTCGATGTGGTTCTTGCCGAGTGTGAAGAAGGTCGCGGGCACCTTCTCCTTCTTCAGGATCTTCAGCAGGCGCGGGGTGTTCTCGCTGGGGCCCGCGTCGAAGGTCAGCGCGATGCACTTGGCCTTGCGGCAGTCGACGCTGCCGAAGCCCGCCTGGTCCTTGCCCTTCGCGTCCGCGGCGCCCTTGCGGACGGCGCTCGGGGAGACGGTGTCCAGCTGGGTGCAGCCGGTGAGGGCGAGGCTCGCCGCCACGCTCGCCGCGAGCGCGGCGGCGCCGAGGACGGGCGTGCGCGAACGCAACCCCTTCCCCGGGTTCTTCATCTTGACTATCGGACGCATGCCGGAACTATACATGGGGTGTATACGTGTAGTTCATAGCGCCCCCGCCGGGCCCCGCCCCGCAAATGAGCCCTGCGCGCCCCCGAGCGCCGGGTGGTCCGCGTGTGCCGCACCCGGGTGCGGGTGGCGCCCGGTGCGTGTGAGGGCAGAGGTGCCAGGGGCGGGTGGGCTGACAGAGGCGCTGGGGGGAGCGCCCCGTGGTGGCCGTGAGTCGGCGCATTCTCGTCTGGCGGTAATGCCACGAACCCGCGCAGCATGGCCAGTTGCCCGCGGCCTCGTCAGGGGGGACGCGGGTGTGCGAACGGGGGAGAACGACCATGCCAGGGACCCAACTGTCATCAGCCATGCCCGCACGCGGGCGCAACGGTACGGGACGGGCGCGACTGCGGCCCGCGGCGGAGGCGGAGCCACCGGACGACCGCGGGGCATCCCTCCAGCAGGGCCGAGGGGTGCTCGTCGGAGCCTTCGCCCTGCTCGAGGCGTTGCGCCGGCGCGGCGGCGAGGCGAGCCTCACGGAACTCGCGCTCGCCTGCTCGGTGCCCAAGGGCAGCGCCCACCGCCTCCTCGACCAGCTCGGCCTCGTCGGCGCCGTGGAACGCAGAGGCAGCCGCTACGTCGTCGGGCCGCAGCTCTTCCGGCTCGGCCAGGCCTGGCAGCCCTACCCGGGCCTGCGCCCCGCCGCCCGCATCCCGCTGCACCGCCTTCGCGCCTCCACCGGTGCCAGCGTCGTGCTCACCGTGCTGCGCGACGAACTCGCCCTGACCGTGGCCTCGGTGCCCGGCAGGGTCGAGGGGCTCGTGCCCGTGCACAACGGGATGAGCTTCCCGCTGGACACCGCCGCGGGCCGCGTCTTCACCGACGGCCCGCGCGGGCCCGTCCTCGACCGCGAGCAGGTCCAGGAGGGAGTGTCCTGCGTCGCGATGCCCGTGCGGGCACCGGACGGGCGGACCGTCGCCGCGCTCGCCGCGGTGGTGCCCGCGGCGGCGAAGCTGGCCGCGGTGTCGGCCGCGGCGGCCGCCGCGGCCGCGGCCATCGAGGCCCGCCTGGCCCGGATGCCGCCCAGGAGCACGGCCGCGGCGGCCTCCCTGCTGCGGTACTGAATTCCCGCTTCCGTCCCGTGCGGGGGCCGCGCCGTTGTTCCGGTGAGCGGAACAGTTGTGGCGCGGCCCCCGCGCCTTTGGCCATCGTGAGGTCACCCGCTCCGGAGGAATGCCAGCCGGATTCGGGGACGGAAACCGGGCGGACCGCCGCAGGCTGCCGGACGCGCGCATGCGAGACGATTCTGGGGGAATTCATGCACGATGCCGAAGGTCCGGAGATCATCATCTGGGACATCACGTACGCGTGTCCGCTCCGGTGCGTCCACTGCTATTCCGAATCCGGCCGCAGGCCCTCGCGGCAGCTGCGCTCCGCCGAGGACGGCATGCGCGTCACCGACGCCTTCCTCGCCCTCAAGCCGCGCGTGGTCTCGATCGCGGGCGGCGAGCCGCTGCTGATCAAAAACGTCCTCGACATCGCCCGCAAGCTCACCGACGCGTCCATCGCCACCTGCCTGTACACCAGCGGCTGGCTGTTCGACGAGACGCTGCCCGACCGCCTCGCCGAGGTGTTCAGCCAGATCACGGTCAGCGTCGACGGGGCCCGCGCCGCCACCCACGACCGCGTCCGCGGCCGGGCCGGCTCCTTCGACCGGGCCATGACGGCACTGGGCCATCTTGAGCGGACGGCTGTGCGCCGCGCCGCCGCCGGCCTCGGACAGCTCAATTACACCGTCGAATACGTGGTGATGCGCGGCAACCTCGACGAACTCGAGGATTTCGTCCGCCTCATGGCCGACCGTTTTCCGCATCTCGCCAGCATCACCTTCAACGCCGCCGCGCCCTCCGGACTCGGCAGCGGCGTCGAATTCGGCGAAACCGAGCTTTTGTTCGACGAACAGATGGAGTGGCTCGTCACCAAGGAATTCCAGGAGAGCCTCGGGTCCCTGGCGAGCGAGCACACCCGCGTCTTCACGACCGACAACCTCGGCCTCATCATGCCGCCGGACCCGCGCTCGCCCCGCGACGGCTCCCACGTGATGCAGGTCGAACCCGACGGCGAGGTCCGCTGGATGCCCGTGTACGAGGGCTCCGTCGGCAACCTCCTGCGCGACGACCCCTACGCCGTCTGGGCCCGGGCCAAGGAGCGCTGGGGCGACCCGTACGTCCTGCGGACGCTGCGGCCGGTGCGCACCGTCCGCGAGTGGGCCGCGGCGGCCCGGCAGCTCAACGACCGCTTCGCCGCGGAGGCGGACCGGGAGCGGCTCGAACGGCGGAAGGGTCCGGTGCCGGTCGCGCTGACCGCCAGGCCCGCCCGATGATGACACCGGAGGACTTCCACCGGTTCAGCCTCGCCGACCCCGACTTCTTCGAACGCCCCGAACTGCTCGACGACACCGCCGAGCGGTTCGCGGCCTGCGACGTCCCGGCGCCCCCGGGCTGGCGGCGCACCGCGTCGGACTGGTGGATACAGCTGCGCCCCGCGCGCCCCGCCCTGCCCGAGAAGGGCTGGCTCGTGCACGTCTCCGTCGGCCTGACGGAGGTCGAGAAGGCCGTCGAGATCGTCCGGGGCCACTGCCTCGACCGGGGCGTCCCCTTCGACTTCATCCGCAGCACCACCACCGCCCGCGAGGTCAACGGCGACCGCGCGGACCGCTTCGGCTGCGGCAAGCTCATCACCGTCTACGCCGTCGACGACACCGCCTTGACCGAGACGCTCCACCACCTCGGCGTGCTCCTGCACGGCATGAGCGGACCGCGCGTCCTCGGCGCCCTCACCCACGGCGAGGGACCGCTGCACGTGCGGTACGACGCCTACGCCCCGCCCGGCACCCGCGCCGGGCCCCCGAGCGCCGTCTTCGCGCCGCCCCAGGACCGGCCGCTGCCCCCGGTCCTCGCCGATGACCTGGCGGCCCGGCGCACCCGGCCCGCGGCCGACTTCCCGTACCGCGTCCAGAGCGCCCTGCGCCTCGGCTGCGGCGGCGGCACCTACCTCGCCGCCACCGAGCCCGCCGCCCCCAGCACCGGCACCAGCGCCGGACGGACCGTCGTCCTGAAGGAGGCCCGCCCCGGCGCCGGTCTCGACGCCCGGGGCGACGACGCCGCCACCCGGCTCGCCCGCGAGCACCACAACCTGACCCGCCTCGCGGGCCTCGGCTGCGTACCCGCGCCCGGCCCCTACCGCACCGTCGGCGGGCACCACTTCCTCGAACGCGAGCACGTCGAGGGCACCAACCTGTTCGCCGAGAGCCTGCGCCTGCCGCTCGGCACGAGCGCGTACGCCCGCCGCGAGATTCCCGGCTACACCCGCTGGGCGCTCGGCGTCCTCGACCGCCTGGAGCGGGCCCTCGACGCGGTGCGCGCACGGGGCCTCAGGCTCGGCGAACTGCGGCCGCACAACGTCGTGCTGCGGCCCGGCGGCGACGGCGACATCGTTCTGATCGACCTGGCGTCGGCGACCGCCCTCGACGACGACCGGCCGCCCGCCCACGGCGACCCCGGCTTCACCGTGCCCCCGGGCCTGACCGGCGCCCAGGCGCACGCGTACCTCCTGAACTGCGTGCGCATGGCGCTGCTGCTGCCCGTCGACCACGGCGACCCGGTGAAGGTGCCCACCCTGGTCGCCGAGATCGGCCGCCACCACCCGGTGCCGCCCGGCCACGGCGAGCGGATGCTCACCGCGCTCCTGCCCCAGGGCGGGCCCGAAAGGGCCGACACCGCAGGGGAGTTGTTCACCGAGACGCCCCTGGACTGGCCGCGCGTCCGCGACGCCCTGGTGCGCGGCATCCACCAGGCGGCCACGCCGGAACGCGCCGACCGGCTGTTCCCCGGGACCCCCACCGGGCCCCGGCGGCTCGGCGGGGCCGCCTTCGGCTATGGCGCCGCCGGAGTCCTCTACGCCCTGCACCAGGCGGGCGCCGAACTCCCCGACGCCTATCCGCGCTGGCTGGCCGCGACCGCCCGCGCGGCGAGCGACCCGCCGCCGGGCCTGTACGACGGGCTGCACGGCGTCGCGTACACCCTCGACGTCCTCGGCCACCGCGAGGCGGCGCTCGACCTGCTCGGCCGGTGTGCCTCCGCCACCGGGCGGGTCGGCGCCGACCTGTTCTCCGGGCGCGCGGGCATCGCCCTGAACCTGCTGCACTTCGCCGCCGTCACCGGCGAGCGGCGCCACGAGGACGAGGCCCTGCGCATCGCCGAGACCCTCGCCGACGAGGCCCCCGCGCCCGGGCGCCCCGACGCCTACGAACCCATCGGGCTGCTGCACGGCCCGACCGGCGCGGCCGCCCTGTTCTGCCGCCTGCACGAGCACACCGGCGCGGAGCGCTACCTCGACCTGGCCGAGCGGGCCCTCGCGCACGACCTCGCCCGCTGCGTGACCGCGCCCGACGGCGGCGTCCAGCTGCGGCACGCGACCACCACGCTGCCGTATCTGCACGGCGGCAGCAGCGGCCTCGCCGCCGTCCTGCCGTACCTGCTGCGCCACCGCCCCGACGACACCCGCGCCGCGCTCCTCGCCGGGGTCTACCGCGCCTGCGGCGTCCTGTACGTCCGCTTCCCCGGCCTGCTGCGCGGCCGCGCCGGGGCGATCGCCACCCTCGCGGCGGCGCGCGACGCCGCGCACCGGGCGCCCCTGGAGCAGCAGATCCGGCTGCTCGCCTGGCACGCCCGCACCTGGAAGGGCGCCCTCGCCTTCCCGGGCCTGCGGATGCCGCGCCTCTCCATGGACCTGGCCACCGGTTCCGCCGGTGTCCTGCTCGCCCTGGCCGCGGCGTACGAAGGGGTCACCGCCTTGCCCCTGCTGCCGCCCCGGCCAGCCGTCCGCCCGGACGCTCGGAAGGAGGTGAAGTCATGACGGACATCCTCGAACTCCAGGACCTCGAAGAGGAGAGCGCGTCGCTGTGGCCGTGCAACACCGGCAGCAGCCAGAGCGGTTTCGCGTTCCTCTGAAGCCCACGGAGCACATGACGGTCGAGCGGCCGACGGCGACGCCCTGGTCGCGGCCGCTCGACCCCTTTTTCCGCCCCTTTTTCCGCTTTCTCCGCGCACTCCCTGCCGCCCGACCGGCCCCGGCAACGGAAGGACGCACCCGTCATGAGCTACCCCGGCGACGCCCCCCTGTTCACCGACGGCCTTGAGCACTTCGACGACGAGGCGACCTGGTTCGCCCGCGGCCGTGCCCCCGTGCCCGACGGCTGGGAGCGCGCCGACCAGGGCATCTGGGTCAATCTGCGGCCCCAGGGCGCCCTCCTGCCCCGGCAGGGCTGGAAGGCGCACGCCTCGGCGAGGGCCGCCGACGCCGAGCGGGTCGTCGACACCGTCTGGGACTACTGCGTCGCCCGCGACATCGCCTTCAAGTTCCTGCGCGGCGGCGCCCTCCTGAAGCAGATCAACGGAAAGCCGGCGCCCCGCTCGTCGGGCGGCAAGCTCGTCACCCTCTACCCCGCCGACGACGCGGTCCTCGAACTCACCCTGAAGGAACTGACGTCGCTCCTGCACGGCGTCGCGGGACCCTACGTCCTCAACGACCTGCGCTGGGGCCCAGGACCGCTGTACGTGCGCTACGGCGCGTTCCAGGAGCGCTACTGCTTCGCCCCGGACGGCGCCTACGTCGCGGCGGTCGAGCGGCCCGACGGCGTCCTCGTCCCGGACACGCGCGGCGCCTCGTTCAAGGTGCCCGAGTGGGCCGAGGTGCCCGCCTTCGTCCAGGAGCAGATCGCCACCGCCGCGCGGGAGCGGCGCGCGGGCACGTTCCCCTACCGCGTGGAGAAGGCACTCCTGTTCAGCAACGGCGGCGGCGTCTACCGCGCCGTCGAGACCGCCACCGGGCGGCCCGTCGTGCTGCGCGAGGCCCGCCCGCACGCCGGGCTCGACCTGCGCGGCACGGACGCCGTGGCCCGGCTCGCCCACGAACACGCGGTGCTGGAGGCCCTCGACGGCCTGGACGGGCAGGCGCCCAGGACGTACGGCCGCGTCCGGCACTGGGAACACCACTTCCTCGTCGAGGAGTTCATTGAGGGCGAGCCCCTCCACGAGGCCATCGGACGCCGCCACCCGCTGCTGCGGCCCGGCGCCACCGCCGCCGAGCGCGACGCCTACGCCGCGTGGGCGCACACCACGTACACCAGGATCGAGCGGGCGCTCACCGCGCTGCACGAGCGCGGCCTCGTGTTCGGCGACCTGAAGCCCGGCAACGTCATGGTCCGCCCCGACGGCTCCGTCTGCCTCGTCGACTTCGAGACCGCACGCGAGGCCGACCGCGACAGCGGCGCGGAGGGCGCGAGCGCCCTGGCCACCGAGGGCTTCAGCGCGCCCTGGGCGCGGAGCGGCCGCGCCGCGGACGAGCACGCCCTCGCCTGCCTGCGCCTCGCCCTGTACCTGCCGCTCACCGAACTGCTGCGGTTCGCGCCCGGCAAGCACCGCGAGCTCATCGCCGCCGCCGAGGACCGCTTCGCGGTGCCGGACGACTTCGGCCCGTCGCTGCGCCGCCGCCTCGCGCCCCCGCACGAGCCGGACGCGCCACGCGCGACCTGGCCCGACGGCGACGACGACGCCGCCTGGCAGGCCCTCGTCGACGACCTGCGCGCCGCCGTCCTCGCCAGCGCCACCCCCGACCGCCACGACCGGCTCTTCCCCGGCGACGTCCGGCAGCTGGAGCACCAGGGCGCGTCCCTCGCGTTCGGCGCCGCCGGGGTCCTGCACGCGCTGCGCGTCACGGGCCGCGCCCCGCACCCCGGCGCCGCGGAACACGCCGACTGGCTCGTCCGCGCCGCCCGCGCCGAGCGCTGGCCGCGGCCGGGCCTGTACGACGGCGTGGCGGGCGTCGCGTGCGTACTCGACGACCTCGGCCTGCGCGCCGAAGCCCTCGAAGTCCTCGCCCGGCTACGGGAGTTCGACCTTCAGCGGTGCGGGTCATCGCTGTTCGGCGGGCTCGCGGGCATCGGCCTCGCACTGCTGCGGTTCGGCCCCGAAGCGGCCACGGCCGCAGGGCGCGGCAGCGCCGGGGGAGCGCCCGCCATCGGCCGCGCGCTCGCCCGCAGGCTCGCCGCCGAGTCCGGCGCGACCGGCCTGATGCGCGGCTGGTCGGGACCGGCCCTGCTGTTCACGCGCCTGTACGAGGCCACCGGCGACTCCTCGTGGCTGCGGTACGCGGGCACCGCCCTGGCCCGGGACCTCGGCCACCTGGGCGTCCCCAGCGGCCGCCGCCTCCAGGTCCGCTCCGGGCCGCTGTGGCGCTGCGGGCTCGACGCCGGGAGCGCCGGGATCGGCCTCGCCCTCGACGCCTATCTGCGCGTCCGCGACGACGCCCACCTGGCCCACGCGCGCGACCGCGTCCGCGACGGCCTGGACACCGAACTCCTCCTCAACAGCGGCCTGTTCAGCGGCCAGGCGGGCGTCCTGTACGCCAGCGCCCACCTCGGCGCGCCCACCGCGCCGCACCTGAGGTCCCTCGGCCTGCACGCCGTGCGCCACCAGGGCCGCACCGCCTTCGCCCTCGACGGCCGCCTGCGCCTGTCGATGGACCTCGCCACCGGCACCGCGGGCGTCCTGCTCGCCGTCCACGCCGCGCGCTTCGGCGTCGCCCCGGGCGCGCTGCCGTTCCTGACGACCACCGGTCCGTGACCCGTGACCGCTCCGGGCAGCGAACGCGCGACGCCGCCGCACCGGCTGCGCCGCAACCGCGACTTCCAGCTCCTGCTGTGGGGCCAGGGCCTGTCCGTCCTCGGCTCCGGCGCGGCCGCCCTCACCCTGCCGCTGCTCGTCCTCGCCGAGACCGGATCGCCGCTGCGGGTCGGCCTGGTGGAGGCCGTCTGGACGGGCGCGGTCGCGCTCGCCTGCCTCGCCGCGGGACCCGTCACCGACCGCTGCGACCGGCGCGCGGTCATGCTGGGGTGCGAGTACGGCCGCGCCGCCGTCAGCGCCGCCTTCGCCACCGCCATCGCCCTCGGCCACGCCTCGCTGCCCGTCCTGTGCGGCGCCGGGGTCCTCCTCGGTCTGCTCGCCGCGCCCTTCGGCACCGCCGGACTCGCCTCCCTCCAACGGATCGTCCCCGCCGACCGGCTCGCCACGGCCCTCGCCGCCAGCCGCGTCCGCGGCCAGGTCGCCGCCCTGCTCGGCCCGCTCGTGGGCGGCGCCCTGTTCACCGGCGGCCACAGCCTGCCGTTCTGGCTGAACGCGGCCTCCTTCCTGGTCTCCGCCGCGACCGTGCACGCCCTGCGCACCCCTCTGGACGCCGCCGAGCGCACCCTGGCCCGCTGGTGGGCCGCGTTCACCGAAGGCGTCCGCTTCCTGTGGCGCGACCGCGTGCTGCGCCGCCTCACCCTCGTCGCCTCCGCGCAGAACTTCGCCGTCGACGGCGTCGCCCTCACCGTCGTCGTGGTCAGCGGGCGGCACGGCACCTCCAGCCTCACCATCGGTGTGCTGTACGACGTCTGGGCGGCCGGAGCGCTCGCCGGCGCCCTCCTCGCGCCGCGCCTGATCGACCGGGTGCCCGCCCGTGCGGTGCTCCTGGCCTGCGGAGCCGCCTGCTCGCTCGCCGTGCCCCTGATGGCGCTCAGCGCCGCGCCGGTGCTCCTCGCACCGCTGCTGTGCGCGTGCGCGGCCGCCGTCTCGCTGTCCGCTTCCTTGATGACGTACGCCCAAGTCGCGCGCACGCCCGACGCGTTGCAGGGCCGCGTCCACAGCGGGGTCGGGCTGCTGCTGCTCGCGGCGCCGCCGCTCGGCGCGACCCTCGCGGGCGCGCTGCTCCAATGGTTCCCGGACGCCGTCTCCTACCTCGCCTTCGGCGGCCTGCTCCTGCTGCTCACGCTGTGCACCGCGCAGATGTCACCGACGTCGACGCTCTCGCCGCGCTCGGCGTAGACGTCCGTCAGCCCGACCACCCGGCCCGTCGGCGACGTACAGGACAGCTGGTACGCCTCCTTCTCGCCGTACGTCGCCGGGAGCGGCGGGGCGAAGTCGACGCGCCCGCTCCAGTCGTCGACGGCGGCCGGGTCGGCCTGCGCGTAGTTCACCAGGACCGCCCGGTAGGTGCCCGGCGGCGGATCGAGGAGGACGGCGCGCGCGGACGTCTCCCCGCTGGTGTCGGAGGCGACGGGCGCCCCGGACGCGTCGTACAGGTACAGGTCCCAGTGCGTGCGCGGCGACGACCAGGAGACGCCCACCGTCAGCTTGCCGTTGTCGACGTCCGGCGGCCCGCCGACGCGGAACGTGGAGCTCTCCGCCGCCGGGTCGCCCGGGTAGCCGTCGTTGACCGGGGGCACGCCCGGCGGATTGGTCACCGCGAGGCCGTCCTGCGGCGGGCCCTGCGGGTCGCGCCCGTACCGCCCGGCGACGTACGGCCGCGTCGAGGGGTTCACCGCCCACCGGAACCGGCCCCCGCGCGCCTCGAGCACCGACTCGAGGCGGTCCGTCACCTGGAGCGGCGGCTTCGTCGAGCCGTCCGGCTGCAGCACCGGCGACGTCGGCGTGCGGAACGTCTTGCGCAGCCGCAGGACGTGCCCCTTGGGCGCCCGCCCGGTCAGCGTCGCGTGCGCGGCCGGGTCCGCGGTGTCCTTGAGCACGGCGAGCAGCGCCCCGCGGTTGCCGCCCCGGCCCGCGCCGGGCGAGGGGGGAAGACCCGCGTACTCGGCGACCACGGCCTCGGCGTAGGGCCCGTGGAAGCCGCCGCCCGCGAGCTCCACGGTCAGGCCCCAGCCGCCGGTCGCCCAGTACGACCAGTCCTCGGTGGCGCCGGTGTTGTCGTACAGCTGCCAGCTCGGCCGGGACGGGTAGCCGGTGCGGGCGGCCACCTTCTCGGCGAGCGCGCGGTAGCGGGGCTCGTCGAGCGGCGGCCGGGTGTCGGCGAGTCCTGGCGGGCGCAGGACGAGCGCGGCGGGCGTGTGCAGCGTGGTCAGATGGGTCACCTGGCGCGAGGACACCAGGGCGCGGACGTTGCGCGCCTCCGGCTCGCTGAAGGGCTCCGGTCCCCGGTAGGCGTCGCCGTTCCAGGTGGGCCCGGCGCCCGGGCCGCCCCAGAAGCCGCCGTAGTTCCGGTTGGGGTCGGTGCCGCGAAGGCGGCCCGCGGGGTTGGCCGCGCACACGCCCGTCGCGTACGGCGGTGGCGCGTCCCGCACAGCGCAGTTCTTCCGCTTCGACTCGTAGTCGAAGCGGGACTGGTCGCCCTTGGGCGCGGCCTCGCGGGACACGGCGAACCCGTCCGGGCTGACGACGGGCACCACCACGCTCCGGGTGCGCGCGACGAGCGGGCGCAGGGGGCGATGGAGCGCGTACCCCCGCACCAGCTCGTGCGCCCACTCCATGGCGACCTCGCCGCTCGGCCACTCGCGGGCGTGGTGCACCCCCATCGTCAGGTCGACGGGCTTGCCGTCGCCCGCGTGCCGCACGCCGTCGGTGATCTCCACGCCGACGACGTCCCGGCCCTCCCAGGTCGGCTCGGGCAGTGTGAACACCCGCACCAGACGGGGGTGCTTACGGGCCAGCTCCTTCAACTCGTACTCGTAGTCGTACAGATGCCGGTAGCCGGTCCGCCCCGACGGCAGCGGCGAGCGGGCGGTGCGCGCCGCGTAGGCCCGGTCGGCGCGGGCGTCGCGCACGGACCGCGCGGCCAGGTCGCGCTCCACCACCCGCCACCTAAAGCCGTGGCGGGCGAGGGCGGCCCGGTCGCCGCCGTCGGCGAGCACGACGTCGAGTCCTTCGCCGTCGCCCTTGCCGGTGACGTCGAAGCCGAGCCCTACGAGCCGGTCGCGGTCGGCGCGGGCGGGGGCGCGCACGCGGACGAGCTGGGGCGGCGGCGCGGCGGCGGACGGGGCGCCGCGGGGCGTGCCCGTCCGCGCGGCGCCGGTCGCGCTCGGCGGCGTCGCCAGGAAGTCGAGGCCGAGCCGTGCCGCTGCGGCGGGCCCGCCGTAGCGGCACCCCTGCACCACGAGCCGCTGCCCGCGCTCGACGAACCCCTCGGCGAGCTCCCGGGACCGGGGGCCCGCCGAGGCGGCGACGACATCGCCGGTGGCGCGGTCGAACACGGCCACGTCCCAGTCGCCCCGCGCGCCGCCGGGCGACGTCCGGGCCACGGGGGACAGCCGCGCCCGCACGAGGCCGTCGGCCGTGGCGGTCACCTCGCGCCGGTCGGCGCCCGCGGCCCCGGCGGCCAGCGGCCGGGCGAAACAGGCCCGGGCGAAGGACCGTTCGGCCCGCAGCACGTCCGGCGGGGCCGCGCGGGCGGCGCCCCCGGAGTCCACGGCGAGCAGGGACGCCACGACCGCGCCCGCGCTCACGAGTAGGCAGACCCCGGCGGCTCTGCCGCGCGGGCCCCTCGGCCTCCGGCCCTCGCGCACGCGACCCCCGCCTCCTCCCCGCTCCCCCTCACGCGCTCACCTCGTGGCCGCGCCGGGTGAGTCGTGTGTAGCACGGCGGGCGGAGACGGGAAACGGGGCGATCGGCCACCTGCGGTCAGGGGGCCGACAGCTCCCCGCGCACCGCACGGGCGGCGGCGACCAGGTTCTCCAGGGAGGTGCGGGTCTCCGGCCAGCCGCGGGTCTTCAGGCCGCAGTCGGGGTTGACCCACAGGCGTTCGGCGGGGATCGCCTCCAGGCCGGTGCGCAGGAGCGCCGCCGCCTCCTGGGCGCTGGGGACGCGGGGGGAGTGGATGTCGTACACGCCGGGCCCCGCCTCCCTCGGATAGCCGTGGGCGGCGAGTTCACGGGCGACCTGCATGTGGGAGCGGGCCGCCTCCAGGCTGATGACGTCGGCGTCGAGGTCGTCGATGGCGGCCACGATGTCGCCGAACTCGGCGTAGCACATGTGCGTGTGGATCTGGGTGTCCGGGCGCACCCCGCTGGTGGTGAGCCGGAACGCCTCCGTGGCCCAGGCCAGATAGCCCTCGTGGTCGGCGGCGCGCAGCGGCAGCGTCTCGCGCAGGGCGGGCTCGTCGACCTGGATGACGGAGGTGCCCGCGGCCTCCAGGTCGCCGACCTCGTCGCGCAGGGCGAGCGCGACCTGGCGGGCGGTGTCGCCGAGCGGCTGGTCGTCGCGGACGAACGACCAGGCGAGCATGGTGACGGGGCCGGTCAGCATGCCCTTGACCGGGCGGCTCGTGAGCGACTGGGCGTACGTGGTCCAGCGCACCGTCATCGGCACGGGGCGTGAGATGTCGCCCGCGAGGACCGGCGGGCGCACATAGCGCGTGCCGTACGACTGGACCCAGCCGTGCTGCGTGGCCAGATACCCCGTCAGCTGCTCGGCGAAGTACTGGACCATGTCGTTGCGTTCGGGCTCGCCGTGCACCAGGACGTCGATGCCGGTCTTCTCCTGGAAGGCGACGACCTCCTGGATCTCGGCCTTGATGCGCTCCTCGTAGCCGAGGGTGTCGATGCGGCCCGCGCGCAGGTCGGCGCGGGCGGCCCGCAGGTCGCCCGTCTGCGGGAAGGAGCCGATGGTGGTGGTGGGGAGCAGCGGCAGGCCGAGGTGGGCGCGCTGGGCCGCGGCCCGCTCGGCGTACGGCTGGGAGCGGCGCCCGTCGGCGTCGGTGACGGCGGCGGCGCGGGCGCGTACGGCCGGGTCGTGGGTGAGCGCGGACCCGGCGCGCGACGCCAGGTCGGCGCGGTTGGCGGCGAGTTCGGCGGTGATGGCGCCGGTGCCCTGCGACAGGCCCTTGGCGAGGGTGACGATCTCGGTGGTCTTCTGCCGGGCGAAGGCCAGCCAGCGCAGGATCTGCGGGTCGATGTCGCGCTCGGCCGCGGCGTCCAGGGGGACGTGCAGGAGCGAGCAGGAGGCCGACACGTCGACCCGCTCGGCGAGGCCCAGGAGGGTGCCCAGGGTCGCCAGGGACTTCTCCAGGTCGTTGATCCAGATGTTGCGGCCGTTGACGACCCCGGCGACCAGGCGCTTGCCGGGCAGCCCGCCGACGGCGGCGAGCGCGTCGAGGTTCGCGGTGGCGGACTCGGTGAAGTCCAGGGCCAGGCCCTCGACCGGGGCCTTCGCCAGGACGGGCAGGGCCTCGCCGAGGCGGCCGAAGTAGGAGGCGGCGAGCAGCTTCGGCCGGTCGGTGAGGGCGCCGAGGTCGCGGTAGGCGCGGGCGGCGGCGTTGAGTTCGGCCGGGGTGCGGTCCTGGACCAGGGCGGGCTCGTCGAGCTGCGCCCACGCGGCGCCCGCCGCGCGCAGGTCGGCGAGGACCTCGGCGTACACCGGGAGCAGCCGGTCCAGGAGCGTCAGCGGCTCGAAGTCGGCGGCGACGCCGGGCGCGGGCTTGGCGAGCAGCAGATACGTGACGGGGCCGACCAGGACCGGGCGGGCGTCGAGGCCGAGCGCGAGCGCCTCCTTCAGCTCGGCCACCTGCTTCACGGAGTTCGCGGTGAAGACGGTGTCGGGGCCCAGTTCGGGGACGAGGTAGTGGTAGTTGGTGTCGAACCACTTGGTCATCTCCAGCGGGGCGACGTCCTGGGTGCCGCGCGCCATGGCGAAGTAGCCGTCCAGGGCGTCGGCGGCGACGGCGTCGCGGTGGCGCGCGGGAATGGCGCCGACCATGACGGTGGTGTCCAGGACGTGGTCGTAGTACGAGAAGTCGCCGGTGGGGACCTCGTGGATGCCCGCCTCCGCGAGCTGGCGCCAGTGGGTGCTGCGCAGTTCGGCGGCGGTGGCGTGGAGGGCGTCGGCGGTGCCGCGGCCCTTCCAGTAGCCCTCGATGGCCTTCTTCAGCTGCCGGTCCTTGCCCTGGCGGGGGTAGCCGTACACGGTGGCCCGTGCTGCCGCGGCTGCGGGCTTGCTGGTCACGGAGATCTCCTTCGCGAGATGAGTCCCTGAGGTCCCGGCGACGGGACGGGGGCGCGAAGGGTGACGGAGCGGACGGAGGGATACGACCTGGCGCGATATCCGCGCGGTCGTCCGTTCGCTCTGTACGCCGACCCGCCCTCGAGGTCACCGGGATGTCCGCGCGCGAAGGGGTCCGCGCACGGGCAGTTGGCAGGTCTTCGGACTCGCGGGCACGCCCTTCCTTGACGGAGGACTCCTACTGGCCGTCGCTTCCCAGGCCCCGTTCGTCGGGCCCAGTGCGTGTGACGGCGGTCGTTCCCGCTCACCGCTGCGGGGCAGTCCCGGATTCCCACCGGGTTCCCTCTTGCGACGCTCCCGCCTGGCGGACGGGGCGAACCAGCTGCGTGGGTCAGCTTAGGCGGGAACGCGCCGCCGTGGGGACGCGCTGTCCATGATGCGGACAGCGCGGGCCCTGGGCCGCCTCAGCCCCGCTGGCGCCGGTCGTAGACGTGGAAGCCGCGCCCGGACTTCTGGCCAAGGAGGCCCGCCTCGACCATGCGCTGGAGCAGCGGCGGCGGCGCGTACAGCGGTTCCTTGAACTCCTCGTACAGCGAGTTCGCGATGGCCGCGACGGTGTCGAGGCCGATCAGGTCCGCGAGGCGCAGCGGGCCCATGGGGTGGGCGCAGCCGAGCTCCATGCCGTGGTCCACGTCGGCCGCGGTGGCGAAGCCGGACTCGGTCATCCGGATCGCCGCCAGGAGGTACGGGATGAGGAGCGCGTTCACGATGAACCCGGCCCGGTCGCGGGAGTGCACGACGGTCTTGCCGAGCGTCGCCGTGGCGAAGTGCCGTACGCGGTCCGTGGTCCGCGCCGAGGTGTGCAGCGAGGTGACGACCTCCACCAGCGGCAGCACCGGCACGGGGTTGAAGAAGTGCAGGCCCACCACGCGGTCGGCGCGCTGGGTCGCCATGCCGAGCCGCATGACCGGGATCGAGGAGGTGTTGGTGGCGAGGATCGCCTCGGGGTCCTCGACGACCTTGTCCAGGGCGGCGAACACCTCGGTCTTGGCGTCGGGGTTCTCGACGATGGCCTCGATGACGAGCTGCCGGTCGGCCAGGTCGTCGAGCTGCCCGGTGAAGGTGAGCCGCTCCAGGGCGGCCTCGGCCTCGCGGGGCGTCGACTTGCCGTGCCGTACGGCCTTGTCGAGGGAGGCGGCGACGCGTGCGCGGGCGCCGTGCGCGGCGGTGGCATCCGCCTCGCACACGAGCGTGTCGAGCCCCGCCCGCGCGCACACCTCGGCGATGCCCGCGCCCATCTGGCCGCCGCCGACGACTCCGACGCGCTGGATGGCGGCGCTCATGACCGGGGCTCCGTGGTGCGCACGAGGTGGCGGCTGTAGGCGTCGGGCGTGAAGAACCGGGGGAGTTCGGCGGCGAGGGCGCAGCGCTCGAAGAGGCCGCGGACCTCGGCCAGGGGAGCGAAGGGGAACGCGGCCACCAGCGCGTCGAGTTCCTCGTCGAGGACCCGCAGCACCTCCTCCCGTGCGACGGCCCCGTGGCGCAGCCACTGCCAGATCTGCACCCGTGCGATCTCGGCGGTCGAGGCGTCCTGCGTCACCCCGTCCACGACGACGGTGCCTTGTCCGCGCAGCCAGGCGGCGAAGTAGCGCACCGCGACCAAGACGTTGACGCGCACGCCCTCGGGCGTCGGCGGCCCGCTGACGCGCCGCACGGCCAGGAGTCGCGCGGGCGTCACGTCCACGTCGCCGCGGGCCCGGTCCAGCTGGTGCGGCGCGTCGCCGAGCACGCCGTCGAACGCCTCCCGGCACGCGGGGACGAGCGCCGCGTTGGCGACCCAGGAGCCGTCGAAGCCGTCCTCGGCCTCGCGCTCCTTGTCCAGGCGCACCGCGGCGAGCGCGGCCGCGGCGGCTTCCGGCTCCCCGTCCGGGACCTGGGCGGCCATGGCGCCGATGGCGTGCGCGCCGCGCCGGTGGCAGGTGCTGACCATGAGGTCGGTGTACGCGTGCAGGAACGGGGCGGTCATGGTGATCCTGGCGCGGTCGGGGAGCAGGAAGTCCGTGCGGTGCCCGAAGGTCTTGATGACGCTGAAGAGGTAGTCCCAGCGGCCCGCGGTCAGCCCGGCGGCGTGCTCGCGGAGTTCGTAGAGGATCTCCTCCATCTCGAAGGCCGCCGTGACCGTCTCGATGAGCGCGGTCGCCCGGATCGTGCCCCGCGGGATGCCGAGGAGCTCCTGCGCCAGGACGAACACGTCGTTCCACAGGCGGGCCTCGTAGCGGTTCTCCAGCTTGGGCAGGCTGAAGTACGGGCCGTGCCCGGCGTCGAGCTGCCGCTGGGCGCAGTGGAAGAAGTACAGGCCGAAGTCGACGAGCGCGGCGGGCACGGCGCTCCCCTCGTACTCCAGGTGCTCCTCGTCGAGGTGCCAGCCGCGCGGCCGGACCGTGATCGTGGCCGGGGGCCTGTGCTCCGCGCCCACGGGAGTCGGGTGGCCGATGCGCCGCTCGACGGCGTCAAGGAGCACGACCTGCCCGTCGATCACGTTCGCCCAGGTCGGCGCCGTGGCGTCCTCGAAGTCCGCCACCCACACCCGCGCGCCGGAGGCGAGGGCGGCCGCCGCCGCGCGGCGCTCGGGCGGCCCCGCGATCTCCACCCGCCGGTCGAGGAGCCCGGGGCCCGGCGGGGCGACGCGCCAGTGGGGGTCCTCGCGCACCCGGCGCGTCACCGCCGGGAAGTCGAGCGGGGACCCGGCGGCGAGCCGGATCGCCTGGCGGCCGCGCTCCTTGAACAGGTCCCGGCGGCGCTCGCGGAAGGCCGAGGCGAGCGCGCCGACGAAGTCGAGGGCGGCGGGGGTGAGGATCTCGTCGTGGCGGTCGCCGGGGGCGGCGAGGACGCGGACGCGGTGCGTGAGGAGCTGCGGCATCGGATCTCCTGGCGGGCGGGCGGGCGGGGTGGCGGTCGGCGGGCGACGGGGCTAGGGCCCCAGGGGTCCTAGCGGTCCAGGGGGTCCCAGGGGTCCCAGGGGGCCTAGTGGAACTGCTCCTCCTCGGTGGACCCGGCGAGGGCCGTGGTGGAGGAGGCCGGGTTGACGGCCGTGGAGACCAGGTCGAAGTAGCCGGTGCCGACCTCGCGCTGGTGCCTGACCGCGGTGAAGCCGTGGGCCTGCGCGGCGAACTCCCGCTCCTGGAGGTCGACGTAGGCGGTCATGCCGTGCTCGGCGTAGCCGCGGGCCAGGTCGAACATGCCGTGGTTGAGGGAGTGGAAGCCCGCCAGGGTGATGAACTGGAAGCGGTACCCCATCGCGCCGAGCTCCCGCTGGAACTTGGCGATCTGGTCGTCGTCGAGCGCCGCCTTCCAGTTGAAGGACGGCGAGCAGTTGTAGGCCAGCATCCGGTCGGGGAAGCGGGCGTGGATCGCCTCGGCGAACTCCCGGGCCTGCGCCAGGTCCGGCGTGCCCGTCTCCATCCAGAGCAGGTCGGCGTACGGGGCGTAGGCGAGGCCGCGGGCGATGGCGGGGGCCATGCCCTGGCGCACCCGGTAGAAGCCCTCCGCGGTGCGCTCGCCGGTCACGAACTCCGCGTCGCGCTCGTCGACGTCGCTGGTGAGCAGGTTCGCGGCGAGCGCGTCGGTGCGGGCCACGACGAGGGTCGGCACGTCGGCGATGTCGGCGGCGAGGCGGGCCGCGTTGAGGGTGCGGATGTGCTGGGAGGTCGGCACGAGGACCTTGCCGCCGAGGTGGCCGCACTTCTTCTCCGAGGCGAGCTGGTCCTCGTAGTGGATGCCCGCCGCGCCCGCGGCGATCATCGCCTTGGTCAGCTCGAAGGTGTTGAGGGGACCGCCGAACCCGGCCTCAGCGTCGGCGACGATCGGCGCCAGCCAGTCCCTGGTGTCGTCGGCGCCCTCGGCGGTGGCGATCTGGTCGGCCCGCAGCAGCGCGTTGTTGATGCGGCGCACCACCTGGGGAACGGAGTTGGCGGGGTACAGGCTCTGGTCGGGGTAGGTGTGCCCGGCGAGGTTGGCGTCGGCGGCGACCTGCCAGCCGGACAGGTAGACGGCCTGGAGCCCGGCCTTGACCTGCTGCACGGCCTGGCCCCCTGTCAGCGCGCCGAGCGCGTGCACGTAGTCGCTCTCGTGCAGCTGCCGCCACAGGCGCTCCGCGCCGCGGCGGGCCAGGGTGTGCTCCTCGCGGACGCTGCCGGAGAGCCGCAGCACGTCCTCGGCGCTGTAGGTGCGCTCGATGCCCTGCCAGCGGGGGTCCGTGGCCCAGCGGCGCGCGAGGTCGGCGGCTGTCTGCGGCTGCGTCTGGTGCTGTGTCTGCTTCTGTGTCATGGGGTGCACGTCTCCTTGCGGGGCTGCGAAGTGAGTGACGCCCGCCGCATGTCGGCGGGAGGGTGGCACTACGTGTCCTAGTGGGGCTGGAAGTGAAGCCGCGGCCCAGCGGCCCGCCGTGCGGCCGAGCTGAGCAACGCTGCCGACGCGGGGCCGACCGTCGCCGGGATCTCCGACGTCAGGGCCTGAGTCGTGCCCCGGATCCGGTGGGCTCCCGCCCGGAGGACCGGTGGGCCGCACAGGAACTCTGGCACTGGCACTGAGTGCCAACAACCATGGCTTCATGCCAACTTCTGTGAATCTTCCGGCCCCGGACTGCCAAGGTTGCCAAGCCTCGTGACACCCCCCGCTCCCGTAGGGTGAGGGCCTTCGGAGGGGGAGGGGCATGGCCAAGACGTACGCGGGGGCGCGACTGCGCAGGCTGCGCGAGGAACGCGGCCTGAGCCAGGCCGCGCTGGCCCGGGCGCTCGCCATCTCGCCGAGCTATCTGAACCAGATGGAGCACGACTCGCGCCCTCTCACGGTCCCGGTGCTCCTGCGTCTGACCGAGGTCTTCGGCGTCGACCCGGGGTTCTTCTCCGAGCGGGACACCAGCCGCCTGGTGGCGGATCTGCGCGAGGCCCTGGCCGGTGAGCTCGACGCGGCCCGGGTGTCCCCGGCCGACCTGGGCGAACTGGCCTCGCGGATGCCCGCGGTCGCCTCCGTGCTGCTTGACCTGGGCCGCCGCAACCAGCGCCTGGCGGAACTCGTCGGGGACGCCGGGGACCGCGACGCCGGGGGCCGCGGCTCCCCGCACGGCGACGCCGCGCCGCACTCGCCGCACGGGCAGATCCGCGACTACTTCTACCGCCGCCAGAACTACCTCCACGAGATCGACCTGGCGGCGGAGGACCTCGCCACGGCGATCGGCATCCGCCCCGGCGAGGTCCTGAGCGCGCTGACGGCCCGGCTCGCGGCCCGGCACGGCGTGCGCCTGGGCACGGAGGCGGGGGAGCGCCTGCACCGCTACGACGCCGCCTCCGCGACGCTGCACCTGTCGACGCGCCTGCGCCCGGGCCAGCGGGCCTTCCGCATGGCCACGCAGCTGGCCCTCCTGGAGCACGCCGACGACCTGGACCGGCACGCCGCCGAGGACTTCACCCCCGGCGCGCCCGCCCACGCCCTGGCGCGCATCGGCATCGCGCACTACTTCGCCGCCGCGCTGATCCTGCCGTACCGCGCCTTCCACGCGACGGCCGAGGAGGCGCGCTACGACATCGAGCGCCTCACCGACCACTACGGCCTCGGCTACGAGACCGTCTGCCACCGCCTGTCCACGCTCCAGCGCCCGCGCCTGCGCGGCGTGCCGTTCTCCTTCGTGCGCGTCGACCGCGCGGGCAACATGTCCAAACGCCAGTCGGCGACCGGCTTCCACTTCTCCCGGGCGGGCGGCACCTGCCCGCTGTGGAACGTGTACGAGGCGTTCGCCGCGCCCGGCCGCATCCACGTCCAGATCGCCGAAATGCCCGACGGACAGCGCTACTTGTGGACCGCCCGCGCCCTCACCCGCCACCGCGGCGGCTGGGGCGAGCCCGGCAAGACCTTCGCGGTCGGCCTCGGCTGCGAGATCCGCCACGCCCACAGGCTCGTCTACTCCGACGGCCTCGACCTCGCCAGGACCGCCGCGGCCACCCCCATCGGCATGGGCTGCCGCGTCTGCGAACGCCTCGACTGCCCCCAGCGCGCGGCACCGCCCCTGGGCCACGCCCTGCGCATCGACGAGAACACCAGCACGTTCGTCCCGTACCCGGTGACGGAGTCCCGTACCTGAACGGTCAGGTGACGATGTTCGTCAGGGCCGCCCACAACAGCGGCGCGTGCTCGATCCGGCCGTCGGCGCGCCAGCGGTCGAGCCGCTCGCGCTGCCAGGCGCCGAGCCGCCGCACGGGGTCGGGGTCCTCGTGCGCGGCGTCGACGGCGACGATCGCCTCCGACAGCGGGCGCACGGACGCGGGCAGCCCGGCGAACCGGTGGAAGGCGAAGCTGGTCGGCAGGGCCCAGCGGGTCGCGGTGACCAGCTCGGCGCCGTTGTGGATCATCGCGGTGGCAAGCCCGAACGACTCGGCGAACCGCAGGTCGCCGCCGCTCTCGCAGCCGATCAGGGCGACCCGCGGCGGCGCGGGCCAGATCCGCGCGCCCGCCTCCCCGTCCGGCCGCAGGGGCAGCGTGCCAAGGAGGAGGTCCTTGGCCGTCAGCGGCCGATGAGCGCGGACCGCGTCGGCCAGGCCCGTGCTCCGCGTACCGCAGCACAGGTGCAGGGAGCCGTCCTCGCTCTGCCCGCCCTCGACCGGCGCGCCGCTGACGTGCCCGACGTACAGGAGCCTGCGCGCCCCCTTCCGGAGCACCCCGCTCAGCCAGTCCCGGTCCAGGTCGGTGCGGCGGAAGGCCTCGGCGGGGGCGGCGAGGGGCGGCTCGACGGCCCCCGCGTCGAGCCGCGCCCGGACCAGCGACATGAGGTCCTCGTCCGCGCCGGGCGGCCCCAGGACCGAGCCGAGCGCCGATTCGGCCCGAAAGCCCGGCACCCGGGGGTCGAGGACGAGGACGACGGGGCGGCCGTCCCGCACCGGAGGTACTGAGGCGTGCTGCCGCCTTCGCAGCGACGTCGCCGTGGTGGTCACCACGTCCGCGAGGTCGATGAGCCGCACGTCGGACGCGTCCGCGTCGTCGACGGCCAGGAGTTCCCAGGGGACCTGGGCGACTCGGGGCGACGGCTGGACGCGCAGCAGCGGGCGGCCCAGGCGCTGCGACACCTGGCGTATCTGGGCCGTGAGCCCCTCGGGCCACAGCGCGTCGGCCAGCGTGCGGGCGAGTCGGCGCTCGGCGCGGGGGTCGGCGAGGGCGCCCGGTGCGAACGCCCGCCGCAGGCCCGCGGCTCCCTCGTCCGCCCCGGGCAGCGCGGCGGCCAGCTCGCCCACCGCCCGGTCCACGTCGGCGGCGGGCGCCCGCCCGGTGCCGAACCCGCGGGCGCCACCGGCCCACGTCCACGTCATGAACAGGTCGCCCGCGTCGGCGAGGCGGATCTGGACCACCGGGCGGTCCGCCAGGTCGTCGGTGTGCCAGAACGGGACCTCCTCCTCGTCCACGATCCGTCGGCGGTAGCGGAACTCGGCCGCCGCGATGAACTCCTGGAGCGCGATCCGGCCGGTGTCCGCCGACATCCGCACCTTCGGCGGCGGCGCGACGCGCAGCCCGGCGGAGGCGGCGGCCTCGGCGGCCACGCCACCGAGCGCCGTCACGCCGTTGTCGGCGTCTCCGCCCTCGCCCCCGTCTCCGTCTCGGTCTCTGTCCCCGTACGTCTTCATCGCCGCGTCCGGGAAGACCGGCGCGGAGGAAGGCGACACTGGCGCGGGCCCTGACCCACCGCCCAGGGCCAGTGCCGCACCCGCGCAGCGGTGTTCCACCAGTTCGAAGAGGAGCCCTTGGTCCTGGCGGCGCACGGCGAGCCGGAACGCCAACCGCAGGGCGTCGTCGGCGAGTTCGAGCCACTGGCCGCGCGCGTGGGCGGTGACGAAGTCATGGCGTGCGGCGGCAAGCGCCAGGGCGGCGGGGACGGCGAGGGAGAGCGCGGTGTCGACGGAACGCGTCTCGTGCTCGCCGTGGTCCGTCCGGTTCAGGTTGTCCTCAAGGGTCCGCGCGAGCAGGAGGTCGACCTGCGCGCACCGCTCGAAGATCTCCCGTTCCTGGTAGACGTCGCGGGCCGCCTGGGCAAGCCGCTTCATCTCCTCGATGTCGCCCCGGTCGTACGCCTGCTGGGCGCCAAGGAGCTGGGAGTCGGCGGCGGCGACCGCGGCGCCGAGCCGCCCGAACCGGTCCAGGCTCGCCGCCAGCAGGTCGCGCGCGCCCGTGGCGTCGCCGCGCCGGTCGGCGAGGAAGCTCCGGGCCTGCTCGCAGACGGCGAGTTCGCCGAACCGCCGCTGCCGCTCGAAGAGCGCGGAGGCCTCGGTGAACAGCCGCTCCGCGCGGTCGGGTTCGCCGCGCAGCAGGGCGAGGGACGCCCGGTGCGCGAGCAGCGTCTGCCGCTCACCGGTGTCCCCCAGCGCCCGGAAGGCGTCCTCGGCGCGGGCGAAGTGGTCCTCGGCGGCGTCGTACCGTCCGGTCGAGAAACAGATCACGCCGAGCGCGCAGAGCAGGCGGGGCACGGCCTCCGCCGCCCCCGCCGGGGTGCTGGACAGCAGGAGCGCGGCCTGCTCCTCGGCCGTTCCCCACGCGCCCCGGTCCATCAGCAGGAGCACCCGGTTCAGGCCGAGTTCCGCGCCGCGCAGCCCGTCGGGGTCGTCGAACTCGGGCAGCCGGGCCGCCGCCTCGTCGAGACAGGCGAGCGCCTCGTCCAGACGCCCCGTCCTGCGCAGCAGGTCGGCCCGCGCGACCAGCGTCTTCAGGAGTGTCTCCAGCCACAGCTGGCGGCCCCGGGGCCCCATCGGCGCCGCCGCGATGCCGTCGAGGAGGGCCCGGGAGCGGTCCACGGCGTCCTCGGCCCGGGGCAGGTCCGAGGCCCCGAGGAGGACGGCCCCGAGGTCGGCGAGGACGTGCGCGCGCAGGAACCGTACGTCGGGGGAGTCCTCCAGGGACCCGGCCAGGCCGAGCAACTCGTCGTACACGGCGGACGCGGCCTCGAACTCGGCGTCCCTGTGGTGCTCGTGGGCCCGGGCGAAGCCGCTGTCGAAGGGCTCTCCGTACAGCGGGACCGGCGCGGTGGCCTCCGGCTCGCCACGGGTCTCGCGCCCGCTGTCGGTCTCGTACGGGCCGCTGTTCTCGTCCGGCATCCGTCAGTAGTCCTCACTGGTGGCGTGGGCGGCGAGGACCTCGGCGAGGAACGGTCCCGAGGGGGACCCGCCGTAGGGGGAACCGGACCCGTCGTACGGCGTCGGCCGCGCCGCGTCGGTCAGCCGCCGCCGGGCCAGGGCACGGACCGCGTCACGGTCGGCGCGGCCGTCGGGCCCGGGGCCCGGGTCGAAGCCCGGCAGCAGGACGGCGGCTTCGATGCGCGGCGGCGTCGTCGCGGACGACAGCTGCGCGTACGCGGCCTGCTCCACGTCCGCCCGGCCCGCCCACACGTCGTCCCGCCGGGCGAGGGGCACCCGGGTCGGGCGGCCGCCGTTCACCCGGACCTCCGCGACCAGCGGCACGTCGACGGCTGCGGGCGCCGTGCCGTGCGCGACGGCCTCGACCTCGAACCGCCGCCGCGCACCGAGCGCCCGGGCGGTCCAGGACACGGCGTCCTCGGCGGCGTCGACGAACCCCGGCGGACAGCGGCGCCAGTCGTTGACCCCGGAACCCCGCGCGATCACCCGGCCCCCGCCGCCGGGCGGGGCGCCCGCCGCGAGGGCGTAGCCGTCCTGCCGCGCGAACAGCGCGCCGGGGCCGACCGGCACACCGGCGGCGGAGCCCCGGCCGTGGCCCCGCTCCTGGCCGAGCGCCGAGCGCAGGCGGCGCAGCTCAGGACCGTCAAGACCGGCGCAGTCCGCCGCGTCGTCGACCAGCCGCAGTACGTACTCCAAGTGCCCCACCGTGTGTGCCGGTTGGGCTGCCGTACGCCACCACTGGATCAGCGGATCGAGGGCGGCCCGGTGCTCCTCGACCAGCTCGGCCACGCAGTCATCGGGCTGGTCGCCGGAGTCCCCGAAGTCACGTGCGCCGCCCGTGTCGTCGAAGAGCTGCTGGCACTGATGGGTGAGCGCCGCCAGCTCAAGGCCAAGCACTCCGGGTTCGAGCATCGCGATCCCGTCCGTGTACGACGCGGGCCACCATCGGGCCGCCCAGTGCCCGAAGGCGAGCCGCGCGGCGGCGTCCGCGAGCGCCGTGGGCCGCTCCGGCGACTCCCGTACGACCAGCGGCTCAACCGGCTCAACCGGCTCCAGCGCCCCCGTCCCCGCGACCGCGTGCACAGCGGCCGCGACGCGCTCGCCGTGGACCGCCCACAGCCACTGCTGCGCCCGCCCCGCGTCATGGACCTCCGCCACCGGCAGTCCAGGACCCGCGAGAACCGGCCACATCAGCACCGCCCCCGCGACGTCGAGCACGGACCGCGTGAAGTCCGGGCCTCCGGCGGCCATGTCGTCGTAGGCCGAACCGGTGGCGACCCGGATCACGCCGCCCTCGCCCCGCACGACGTGGGCGTCCGCCCCGGCCCCCGCCGTCACGCGCTCCTCCGCTCGGCCGGGTCCACGGCCGTGGCCGTGAGCGCGCGCAGCGCCGACCGGACCCTGGCGCGGTGGTCCATCATCACCGAGCGGGCGACCCCGTCGAGCACCGCCCAGGCCGCCGCGAGATCCCCCAGCGGCGCGCCGTGGACGTCCCGCCCGTGCAGCCGCACCCACAGCCGCCGCATGTACGCCGCCCACGGGGTACGGAGGTCCTGGGCGAGGGCGTCCAGGGCGCCGCCGTCCGGGTCGGGGCGGGGGGACACGGTCATCCTGCGGGCGCGCAGGACCGAAGCCTCGCGCCGCCACCGGCTGTTGACGGCGCGGTGCGCGGCCGTGCTCCCGGCGGAGGCGCCGCCGGTGCCCAGCGGATCGAGGCCGACCGCGAGCGATCCGCCGAGGAGGACGGCGACGCGCAAACTCTCGTCGTACAGGCCGAGAGGGGCGCAACTGCGGCCGACCTCGGAGGTGACGAGCTCCGGCACCGTCGGCAGCTCCTCGCGCCGCGCCGACGACTGGAGCACCACGAAGAGCCGCTCGAAGAGCGTGCGGTCCAGCGGCGCGGGCAGCGTGGCCGTCGAGGCGCCCCGGCCGACCTCGGGCCGCGACGGCACCGGCCGCGCGCTGAGCCCCAGGTGCGCCGGAGGGTCCGCGCCGCCCCAGACGCCGCTCGCGCGCGCCCACAGGACCCGGCCGAACCGCCCGCCGTGCGCCGCCCCGACCATGGCGGCGTACGCCGCCGAGCCCGCCGTCGGCTCCGGCGTGCCGCACGCTGCCAGGGCCTCGGCGGCCAGCGCCACCGCCCCGGCCGCGTCCCCGGCGGGCCGACGGCTCTCCCACGCGCCGGCCAGCTCCGCGTCGAGCCGGGCGCGCAGGGCGGCGTCCGCGAGCAGGGTCTTCAGCGCCTCCACGGTGCGCCCGCCGCCCGCGTCCGCCACGTCCTGGACCACGGCCCGGGCCACCGCGTCCGCCCCGGCCGCGGGTGCGCCGTGGTCGGTGGCCAGCTCGAAGCAGCGCTGGAAGTACAGGTCCTGGGGGTTGCCCGCCACGACGCCCAGCGCCCTGCGGGCCTTCTTGAGGAGCGTGAACCACTGTGCCGTCGCCGCGAGCCGCGCACCGCACTCGTGGATCAGCGCGTCAAGCCGCGCGCCCTCGTCCGGTCCCAGGAAGTCCGCCGCGAGTTCGGGGCGCAGCGCGGGCCTGACGACCAGCGGGAGGACGATCAGTTTCACCGTCCGGGTGAGCGGTGCCCCGCCGGGCCCGCTCAGTGACTCAAGGCCAGGACCGAGGCCGCGCCAGGCGCGGTCGATGACCAGGGCGCGCGGTCGGCGCTCGGCGGCCGTCGGGCCCGGGGGTGACATGAGGGGAGCGTACGTCGCGCACGAACAGGCGGGCGAACCTGGGATCGGTAGGCGCCCGGGCCCGCCTAGCGTCCCCACCGCACACCGCACCGGACCCCGGCGGCCGAACGCGGGTCATCACCACAAGTCATCACCACAAGTCATCACCACAAGTCATCACCACAAGGAGGAGCGGTCATGGGAATCTTCGGAAGGCGCGGCAAGAACCGCGAGGAGCGGGCCGCGGAGATCGCGGGCAAGGTGGCGAGCGGCAAGGGCTTCTACGGACGGGCCACGCGCGCGTTCCTCGGCGCGGAGGACTTCGCCAAGGTCCAGGAGTCGATCGGCGCCTACCAGTCCGGCCACGACGTCAGGGAGTTGCTCGCCGCGGGAGCGCCGACCACCCCCGCGCTCGTCGTGTCGATCAGCGACACCGGCCGCCTCGTCAACGTCGACCCGGTCGTCGACCTGGTCCTCCAACCGGCCGGTACCGCCGACCGGATCACCCTCCAGACCCTGGTCTCCAAGCTGCGCGTCCCCCGCACCGGCGACCAGGTCCTGCTGATCGCCGACCCCGCCCGCCCCGGCGGCTACCTCTACGCCGGGGACGGCGTGGCCCCGTGACGTCGGCCCCACGAGAGAAGAGAAGAGGGGAGACACATGCCCAGCCGTACCGGAGTGTTCATCGGCAACCTGCTGTTCACCGCGCTCTGCCTGTCGGTGTTCCCGTTCTGCCTTGTCCTGGGGGCCGCCGCCTGGCTTGACGGCGCCGAGTGGGCCTGGGCGGTGACCGCGCTCAGCGCGGCAGGCACCGCCGCGATCCCGGTCCTGGCCGCCACCGCCACGCGGAAGGAGTTTCCCCGGCTCACGCGCGGGGACCGGGCGAAGGGCGGCGGCTTCCCCTACGGCGACGACACGTTCGTGATGCGGGCGCCGCGGTCCGCCCCGGGCCCGGCGGGCGCGCGGCTGCTGCGGGCGGACGTCCTCGAGGCCTCGCTCGTGCGGTACAGCCCCGAAGGGGAGGCGACGTTCACGACGTACCACGGCGACTACGCTCCCGCGGAGTTCACGCCGACGGTCAGGCTGCGACTGCGGGTGCGCGCGGCGGACGAACCCGCACACGACGCCGAACACGACGCCGAACACGACGCCGGGCACGACGCCGAACACGACGCCGGGCACGGGGAGTTCGAGGTGACGGACGAGTGGCGGGTGCCGTCCCTGTGCCTGTCGGCGATCACGGCGGGCCGCCTGGCCGTCCTGGTGGGCCCGGTCGGCCCCGAGGGCCCCGGCAGGGTCATCGTCGACTGGCCGCGCAGCGCGCTCCTGGCGGGCACGCGGACCTGCCGGGTGATCGACCTCGAAGGCCGGTGGACCGAGGTGACCCGGCGCCCCGGCCGCCAACTGGCGCAGATGCGGATCTCGCGCGCGGCCGGAGGCGTCACCATGGACGGCGACACGATCGACCTCCGGCGCCTGGACGCGGAGACGGCGGCGCGGTACGGCGCCCTGGCCGACCGGGCCCGCGCCTGCCCCGAGGACCGGGCCCCGGTGACCGAGCCGGGCGAGGAGGCCCGCCTCCTGGTGGATGATCTCCCGGGCGCGCAAGGCCAGTTCGGCGCCGTCGGCCGAAGCTGGTCGCGGCGCGGCGGCCACCTCGCGCGGGCCCGGTTCCTGGAGATGCGCGGCCGGACCACCTTCCAGGACCACGGCCCCGTACTCGACACGGTCCTGCGCCTCCCCTCGATGGACGGCACACCCCCCTTCCTCGCCGCCCGCCGCCTGACGGTGCCGATGAACTACCTGGCGGTCCTGCACCACACCACGGAGGCAGTCCTCTCCATCAGCCCGAACGGCAGGTCATACGTGGTCGACTGGAACCGCACCAACCTCCTCGCGGGCGTCACCACGGCCAAGGTCATCGCCCGCGACGGCCGGGAGTTCCCGCTCCCCAGACGCTCCGACGCCCTCTGGCCCCTGATGAACCTGCTGGCGTCCCACGGCCTGTCGAACCCGAGCCCCGTCCTGGACCTCCGCAAGCGCCGCATGGGCGCGGTGGCGGACGCGGTCATGGCAGTGCTGCGGGACAGGGGCCTGACACCGGCCGATCACCACCCGTAGGGTCCCTCCATGAACGGCGAGACCACGGCCACGGCCGGCGGGAACCGCTACGCGTGCGACGGCCGCGTCCTGGAGATCTTCGGCTGGACAGCGCCCCCGGCCCGGGGAGACGCGGACCACGGGAGTACGGATGCGGCGGCGGGACCAGGACCTGGCGGCGGCCCAGCGGGCGCACTGGCAGCGGACCTACGCCGACCATCCGGGCATGTACGGCGACGAGCCGTCCGCACCGGCCGTCCACGCGGCCGGGACCTTCCATGCCACGGGCGCGAAGGACGTGCTGGAACTGGGCGCCGGGCACGGCCGCGACGCCCTGCACTTCGCCCGCGAGGGCTTCACCGTCCACGCCACCGACTTCAGCCCCACCGGTCTTGAGCAGCTCCGCGCCCGCGCCGGACAGCAGGGCCTCGGCGCCTCGGTGAGCACGACGGTCCATGACGTACGAGAGCCGCTGCCGCTGCCGGACGCGTCGGCGGACGGGGTCTTCGCGCACATGCTGCTGTGCATGGCGCTGTCCACGGCGGAGATCGAAGCGCTGGTCGGCGAGGTCCGCCGGGTGCTGCGGCCGGGCGGAACCTTCGTCTACACCGTCCGCCACACCGGCGACGCGCACTACGGCACCGGCATCGCCCACGGCGACGGCATCCATGAGCGTGGCGGCTTCGCCGTGCACTTCTTCCCCCGCGCCCTGGTCGACGCGCTCGCCGAGGGCTGGCGCCTGGACGAGGTCCACGCCTTCGAGGAGGGCGAGCTGCCCCGCCGCCTGTGGCGGGTCACCCAGTCCCTGCCCCGCTGAGGACAGCGCCCGCGCCCGCCCTCGCGGGCGCTGGTTCAGGCGACCAGCAGGCGCAGCCCCAGCTCCGCCGCGTCGAGGGCGACGAGGTCGCGGTTGCGGTCGGCCCACCGGCCCGAGGAGAGGTCGGCGCGGAGGGTGTCCACCGCCCGCCGCTCGGCCACCGGCCCGACCCTGGTCCATACCGAGACCGCGCGGCGCACGTGTGCGTCCAGGTACGCCTCGGGGCGGCGCCAGTGGGCCTCGAAGAAGCCGTCGGCGCAGTCCCACGGGATGAGCAGCGGCTCCGCGCGGCCCTCGATCGCGCGGGTCATGTCGGCCAGGGAAGGCCAGCCGGTGAGCAGGTCGGCGAACTCCGGCAGATAGTCGCGGGTGAGCCAGAACCGCTGGAGCCAGCCCGTCGTGCTGGCGTCGTAGGTGAACACCACCACGCGGCGGGCCACCCGCCGCATCTCGCGCAGCCCGGCGACCGGGTCCGGCCAGTGGTGCACGGTGCTGACCGCCATCGCGGCGTCGAAGGACTGGTCGGCGAACGGCAGGCGCTCCGCGCTGGCGGCCACGCACGGCGCCGCGCCCGCGGGGCGCTGCGCGCGCATCACCGCCGACGGTTCCACCGCCGTGACCTCGCGGTCGGTGGGCTCGTAGGAGCCCGTGCCCGCGCCCACGTTCAGTACCGTCCGGGCGTCCCCGAGCGCCTCCCAGATCCGCGCGGCGATCCGCGGCTCGGTGCGCCGCGTCGCCGGGTAGGCCGACCCGATGGTTTCGTACAACTGGGCCCCGAACACCTTCAGTTGATCCTCCGGCGTCGTCCTGATCCCCATGGCCCGTGCCTCCAGTTCCTCGTCGATGGCCGCCACCATGGCGGCGGTGCGGTCGCGCTGTTCCCGCAGCAGGCCGCGCAGTCGGCGCAGGCGCGCGACCGCGTCGGTGGCCGGGTCGTCCACCAGGTCCGCGATCTCGCGCAGGCCGAAGCCGAGGCGCCGGTAGCCGAGCACGTCCCGCAGCCGCTCCACGTCGCCCGCCGCGTAGGCCCGGTACCCGGCGGCGGTCCGCGCGGACGGCCGCACGAGGCCGATCTCGTCGTAGTGGTGCAGCGTGCGGACGCTCACTCCGGCCAGCCCGGCCACGCGCCCCACGGTCAGGTGTTCCTCCATGCCGCCGACCATGCGGCATCACGCCACGTGAGGGTCAAGCGCGACCGGATGAGCGGCGCCCCGGGTGCTATTCGGCGCGCAGTGCGCTGGCCGTACGGGACATGGCCGCCAAGCCCGCCGGGACCAGCGCCCCCAGCACGGCGAGCACGACACCGCCGAGTCCCAGCAGGGCCAGCCGCGTCGGCCCGTACACATCGAGCACCGAGGGCGGCATGGTGGTGCCGATGGCGCGTGCCGTCACTGGCATGACGAGGCCGTGCAGGACGTGTCCCACGGGCACGCCCAGCAGCCCGCCGGTCACGCCGGTCTCCGCCAGCCGCTCCGCGCTCACCTCGTCCGGATCGAACCGCGCGGTGAGGTGCGCGCCCCGCTGCCCGGCGAAGGCGCGGTCGAAGGGCGCGGCCGCGGCGACCATCAGCGACCCGGCGACCACGGCCGAGGCCACGGCCATCATCGTGGCGATGGCGATCACCACCGTCTGTACGCGCCGTCGGCTCGCCCCGGAGCGCACGACCCGGCTCAGCGCGCCGTTGCCGTACGGCCTCATCGGACGGCCCGCGCGTGCGTGTCGTGGGCGAGGCGGCCGTCGGCCAAGTGGACCGTGCGGCTCGCGACCGCCGCCGCCAGCGACACGTCGTGTGTCACCAGGACGAGGGTCTGGCCGCCGCGGCGCAGATCGAGGAGCAGGTCGCGGACGTCGTGGCCCGACGCGGTGTCCAGCGCGCCGGTGGGTTCGTCGGCGAGCAGCAGCGCGGGCCGGTTGACCAACGCCCGGGCGACACCGACTCGCTGGCGTTCGCCCCCGGACAGCCGGCCCGGGTAGGCGCGGGCGTGCCGCTGGATTCCCAGCGCCTCCATGAGCTCACCCGCGCGGGCCGCGGCCTCGCGTCGGCTGACCCCGGTCAACTGGGCGGGGAGCTGGATGTTGTCGGTGACGGTGAGGTCGTCGAGGAGATGGAAGAACTGGAAGGCCATGCCGATGTGCTCGCGACGGAACCGGGCGCGGGCGCGCTCGCCCCACTGGTCGATCCGCCGCCCGGCCACGATCACGGCGCCGTCGGCCGGCCTGTCCAGACCGGCGACGAGGTTCAGGAGCGTGGACTTGCCGCTGCCGGAAGGGCCCGTCACGGCGAGGGCCTCGCCCGCGGCGACGCTGAGCGTGAGCGGTCCCAGCACCGGCGCACCGGAGTTGTCGTACCGCTTGGCCACACCCTGTAGTTCGATCAGCTGAGTCATACGAGAGGCCCGTCCTTGCGATCGCGCCAGGCGCCTGCCGCCTGCTGGCCCCGTGAACCTAGGGGCGGCCACGGGCGGGGCGCGTCGACCGCGAAACCCCTCTCGCCCCCTCCCCGCGGACGATCCGGCCGCGGACTCCTCCCTGAGGACGAGGACCCGAGGACGACGCCCTGGCCGGACAGGCGGACGCGGGGCGGGCGCGGGGCTCAGCACAATGTGCGGATGGAGACGGAAGACCGGCGCGGCAGGCGGCGACAGCTCATCGACTCGCTCCGCCCCGAGGCGAAGGCCGCCCCGCTGTCCAGGCGAGCGGTGCGCGCCGACGCGGCCCTTGCGGTCGTGCTGACCGTCGTCGCCCTGTTCGTCGCGGTGCGCTACCCCGGCGACGGGCCGGTGACCATCGATCCGCCCACGATCGACGTCGGCACCGGGGTCCCGGCCCCGCCGCCGCCCGGCCCCGCTCAGGCACCCGTGGCGGAAGACCTTCCTCCGGTGCCCTGGGCCCTGGTGCTCCTGTCGACGCTGCCGCTCGCGCTCCGGCGCCGCTCCCCGCTGGCCGTCTTCGCGGCGGTGCTGGGCGCGGGCCTGGCCATCGGCGGCTCCGCCACCTGGATCACCGTCCTGGCCTGTGTCATCGCCGCCTACAGCGCCGTCGTGTACAGCCGGTACCGGATCTTGGCGATCGCCGTCCTGGTGATCGCCGCCGTACTGTCCGGTTTCGCCTTCCGGCACGCGGACCCGGTGGCACCGGGCTGGTCGAGTCCGGGTTTCGTGCTGCTCGTGGCCGGGATGCTGGCCAGCCTCGTCCGCCTCCTGCACCTGCGGCTCGCGGCCAGCCGGGACCGGGTCACCGAACTCCAGGCGGCTCAGGAGCAGGCCACGCGCCGGGCCGTCGAGGAGGAGCGCGCCCGCATCGCCGCCGAACTGCACGACATCGTCACGCACAATGTGAGCGTGATGGTGATCCAGGCGGGTGCGGCGCGCAAGGTGATGGACGTGATGCCGGAGCAGTCCAAGGAGGCCCTGCTGGCCGTCGAGGCGGGCGGCCGGGCCGCCATGGCGGAACTGCGGCACGTGATGGGCCTGTTGGCGGCCTCGGACCACGAGAAGCCCGAAGGCCTCGAGCCCCAGCCCGGGCTCGCGCGGCTCGACCCGCTGGTCGCGCGGGTGCGCGCCGCCGGGACGCCCGTGCGCGTGGCAGTGTCGCTGCCGCCGGAGCCGCTGCCGCCGGGCGTGGACCTCGCGGCGTACCGCGTCGTGCAGGAAGCGCTGACCAACACCGTCAAACACGCGCGCGGCGCGGAGGCGTCCCTCTCCATCGGCCACACCGACACCGTCCTGCACATCGAGGTGACGGACACGGGCGGCGCGACGGGCTCCTCGCCGGTGGAGAGCAACGGCCGCGGCCACCTGGGGCTGCGCGAGCGACTTGCCGTCTACGAGGGCGAGTTGACGGCCGGTCCGACCTGCACCGGTGGCTACCGGGTCACGGCCCGCATCCCGCGGAGCGCGCCATGACGGCGGACAGGGCGCCGCTGCGCGTGGTCATCGCGGACGACCAGGCTCTCGTACGCACCGGCTTCAAGATGATCCTGGCCGCGGAGGGCATCGAGGTGACAGCCGAGGCGCCTGATGGGGCGGCGGCCGTCGCGGCGGTCCGCCGCACGCGGCCCGACGTCGTCCTCATGGACATCCGGATGCCGGAGATGGACGGCATCGAGGCCACCCGGCGCATCCTCGGCGGCGACGGACCGCGGGAGACCCGGGTCATCATCCTCACCACCTACGACCTCGACCACTACGTGTACGCCGCGCTCACGGCGGGCGCCAGCGGATTCCTGCTCAAGGACGTCTCCCCGGAGCACCTCGCGGCCGCCCTGCGCCTGGTGCGGTCCGGCGACGCCCTCCTCGCCCCCACGATCACCCGCCGCCTGATCGAACGCTTCGCCGGGCACAGCGCACCACAGCCCCACGCCCCGCACCGCGACCTGTCCGCCCTGACCGCACGCGAACGGGAAGTGCTCCGCCTGCTCGCGACGGGCCTCAGCAACGCCGAACTCGCCTCCCGGCTGGTCCTCAGCCCGACCACGATCAAGAGCCATGTCGGCCGCATCCTGTCGAAGCTGGACCTGCGCGACCGCGTCCAGGCCGTCGTCTTCGCCTACGAGACCGGACTGATCGCCCCGGGAGGGGGCGCCCGGAACGCGGACGGCTGATCACGTACGGCTGATCACGTACGGCATGGGAGCGGGCCGGTGGCGCTGACCGCGTCGGCCGGGGTCTCGGTCCTGACCTCGTAGTGAGGGGTTCCTTCCAAAGCTGTGGTGGTGTCGTCAGTCGTGGTGGTGTCGTCGAGTTGGGGGTGGTGTCCGGCCGGTGGCGGGCGGGCCACGGGGGTCGGCGTGGTGCCGGTGGTTCCCGTGGCCCGGGGCGCGGTCACAAGGCGAGCAGCGCGTGTCGGGCGATGTCGGTGCCCGTGCCCTGGAGCGGTCTGAGGGCCAGGCGCACCAGGGCGAGCGGGTTGTCGTCGCCCGCGATGCGGTTGGCGCTCAACTCGCCGCAGCTCAGGCACTGGTGGATGAGCAGCCACTCGCCGTCGGGGCGCGCGGACATGGAAAGGGCCTCCATGCGGCCCCGGCAGGTGGCGGCCCGGTCGCCCGGCACGCGGGCGTCGACGTGCAGGCTGACCAGGCAGTTCGGGCAGTGGTTGCGGTGCCCGGTGCCCGGCGCGTCGAGGGACACGGCGAGCCGGCATCCGGAGCAGGTGAAGTCGCGTCCGCGGTGCCCGCCGTGCTCGTGGAGCACGTCCTTGTGCCGCTGCGGCCGCCGCCGTACGGAGGCCTGTCGCCGGGCGGTGTTACGTCGAGGCATGACCGTCCCCTCCTTCCTTCCGGCCCGTCACAGGGCGCCGAACGCTTCGAGCGGGAACGGCGGTTGGGCGAGCGGGCGCACGGCCATGCGCATCAGGACGAGCCGGTTGTCGTCCGCGTGGACCGGGTGGGAGGTGAGTTCGTCGCAGCGCACGCAGCGGTGGACGACCATCCAGTCACCGGTGCCAAGGACGGCGATGGAGATCGGTGACATCCGGCCGTGGCACTCGCTGGGGCCGCCCTCGACGTGGTCGGTGACGTGCCGCGAATTCAGGCAGGACGGACAGTGGTTGCGACGCGTCCCGTCGGCGACGGTCGCGGACACGGTCAGGCCGCACCACGCGCAGGCGAAGGTGTCGACGGTGAGGGTGGGGGTGTTGCGGGAGGTATGGCGGGTGGACACCCGGGTGCTCCTTGCTGAGAGGTCAGACATGACAGCAAGAGCAGGCCGAGCGGCCTCGACGAGTGGGAGCCCACACGGGCGCACAGGTCTTCACGGGGAAGCCGGGCCTGCACGAGGAAGGCGCGCGAGGTGTGGACGTACGAGAACACCGGAAACCCACGTCCGGCAGCCGCGCGCGGACAGCGCGGCGGAAACGGACGGACGCTTACGCGGTGCGGCGAGGCGCGCTCGGCGCGGGCCGGGTCATCAAGACACCCTTTCAAAGGCACGAGGCCCAGTGACTGGAGGTACGCGAGTACGTCCGGTATGCAATCAAAAGTACGAACCCCAGCCTAGCCGCATGCTCGCCTCGGCGGCCAATGCTTTTTTCGGAGAGGCAGGTACGGGTCCTGATGGCGCGGCGGTGCGGGGACGCTGACTGGCGAGAGGCCGTCGTGTGGCGGAGTTCACGCCGGGGGTACCCGCACGGGAGGGGATAATCGTCCGCATGACGATAACTGTCGAGGGTGTCTACGCGGCTGTCCGTAGCACGCTGTCGGGCATCGAAGGGCTCGACGGCGCGGACGTCGTCGGCGACGGCCCGCGCGATGCGGGCTTTCCCCATGCCGAAGTCCACGAGGGCGCCGTCCACTGGGTGGTGCTGGAGCGCGGCAAGGTGGTGGAGCGTCGCGCGGCCGGGGACCTGGACGAGTTTCTGTACTGGGCGGCGCTGCACACCACCCGTGACGCGGCCTCCCGCTGGGAGCTCGAACACCGCGGTCTGCTGCCCGGCTGCGGCGACACCCGGGTGGGGTGGCTGGCCCGGCAGGTCCAGCTGCTGAGGCTGGTCAGGCCCGAGTGGTCCGACAGGTTCCGGGCGCGGATCCCGCGGCAGTGTCCGGGCGTGCGCCTTGAGGACGTGGACGCCTATCCGGTCGGGGGGCGGTCGTGAGGCTGTGGCGGCGCGGGCGAAAGCAGGAGCAGGCGCAGGAGCGGCCGGCCGGGGGAGCGGAGGTGTGGGACCGGTTCGGTAGTCCGCTGGGGAGGTTCGCGCACCCGGAGGGGACGCCGTTCGCCCGGCGTTCCCTGCCTCCCCTCTACGTGGGGTGCGGGTACCACGTGTACACCTGGATCCGGCCCTGGAGTCAGGAGGACGCCGAGAAGTACGGCTTCATCCAGGCGGGCGAGGTCGCTCCCTGGTTCGACCAGCCCGGCGGCGGAACGCAGTTCGTGCTCCCGGACGGCATCTCGGTGCAGTGGCTCATCGACCAGGGCTACCTCCGTGAGGAACCCGTACGGTGACCGGAACCGACCGCCGGTGAACCGGAGCCGCTCGGCGTCCCTGCGCGCGGGCGCGCCGCCGGGGCGGGTCAGGCCTTCTTGACCACGCTGGACTTGAGCTGCATGGACCCGAACCCGTCGATCTTGCAGTCGATGTCGTGGCCGTCGACGCCGTCGACGAGGCGGATGTTGCGCACCTTGGTGCCCGCCTTGATGCCGGACGGGCTGCCCTTGACCTTCAGGGCCTTGACGACGGTGACCGTGTCACCATCGGCGAGCACGTTGCCCACCGCATCCCTGATGACCCCGTCCTCGGCGCTGTCCGTGGCCTCGACGGCGGCGGGGGACCACTCGTGCCCGCACTCCGGGCAGATCAGGAGCGCGCCCATCTCGTAGGCGTACGCGCTGGAGCACTGGGGGCACGGGGGAAGGTTCTCGGTCACCGCAGAAGTGTATTTCAGGCCGCGGGGCGGTTGGGGCGGCCGGGGCGGCTGTGCGGGGCAGCGCCCGCCGCAGGGTCGAGTACCTCCGGATGCTCGGCCATCCGGTGCGCATGCGTGTCCTTGAGCTGTTGCGGGACGGGCCAATGCCGGTACGGGAGCTGTTGGCCGCGATCGGAGTGGGGCCCGCCGCGCTCTCGCAATAGCTGGCGGTGTTGGCACGGTCGGGCATCGTGACCTCGACACGTGAGGGCTCGACGGCCGTGTACGAGCTGGCGGGCAGGGACGTCGCGGACTTGATGCGGGCCACGCGGCGACATGGCGGACGCCCGCCGGGAACCGCGCCGCGACCAGCTCGCCGGGCTGACCGTCGCGATCGTGGCACTGCCGCTAGCGCTCGACTTCGGCGTCTCCTCCGCGCTCGGCGCGGAGGCGGGGGGCCGGGGTGGTCAGCGGTGCGTTCGGGTGTGGCTGCACTGGGAGGTCGCCCCGGCATACCGGGAGAGAGGTGCTGCATCGTTCGCGTACACAAAGAGTGTCGACCTCGTCGGCTTACCGCTGTAGCCAGTCCCGCCGCTTGTAGATGAAGTACAGGCTTACGCACACCATGGCCACCAGCAGGATCGCGAAGGGGTAGCCGAAGGCCCAGTTCAGCTCTGGCATCGCTTCGAAGTTCATGCCGCAGACGGTGCCGACCAGGGCGTCGTTGGCGGAGGGGAAACTCTGACTTGGCGATTGTGCACCCTGCCCTTCTGCTCGCGGATGGTTTTAGGATCGCTACTCCGCGTACGAGGGGGGCTGGGTATGGGGGCAGGTGGGTCGGCGTCGCGACGGGCGCAGGAAGCGCGACGCCAGGAGCGATTGCTGCGGGAACAGTGGCAGGCCGCGCGTCGGCAGGCGCATCAGTGGGAGGCGGCGAGCTCCGTGCCGGAGGCGAGCAGCGTAATGAGCATGTGGCCAAGCTCCTGGCAGTGACGAAAGTCGCTGAGGGCGCGGTTGCGTCTCTCGGCTTGTCTCCAGTGGCAGTTCAGCCGCTCATGGTCTTCGCGGGCCGACAGGTCGACGCTGTACTCGACAGGATTCGGCTCTTGGGGGAGCGAGAGGTCGGTCCCGCGTTGCTGGCGGAGCGCGGCAGGCTGCGTGCGGAATCGGTCCGCGCGATCGCCGACCATCTGGAGCGTGTTTTTCCCGACTACGAGGGATCGCGAGTCGGCCAGCAGGAGCAATCCGGCCCTGTCCATCCCCACCTGGCGGAATCCGAGGGTCTCTTCGACCTGTCCGGCCTGCGAGACGCGGCCCTGGAGGAAGCGTTACGGGCCCCGATCGAGCAGTGGATGACGTTCCTCCACCCCGACCAGGTCGCGCTGGTTCGCCGCAACTGGTCGGGACCGGCGCGCATCAGCGGCCCGGCAGGAACAGGTAAGACGGTGGTCGGCCTGCACCGTGTGGCGCACCTTGCACGACGCACGAGCGGCCGGATCTTGTACGTGACGTTCGCCAACAACCTGCCCAGGGTGCAGAGCACCTTCCTCAAGACCATGTCTCCGGCCGTCGCTGGCCGGGTAGAATTTCGCAGCCTGCACTCCTGGGCGCAGGAGTTCCTGCAGGAACGCGGAGTCCAGGTCCGGCTGCATGGCGACAAGGCCGAGACCGCCTTCAGCCTCGCCTGGAAGCGCGTCGGCCGTGACAGCCGGCTTGCGGAGATAGACCCGGCTCCGCTCTACTGGCGCGACGAGATCGCCTACGTTATCAAGGGCCGTGGCATCACTGCCTTCGAGGAGTACGCGGCCGTGCCTCGGCGCCGCCGCAGGGCGGTGCTCCGCCAGCCGCATCGCCAGGCGGTGTGGGCGCTGTACGAGGAGTACGAGTCCCTGCGCGTCGAGCGCGGCGTGCACGACTTCAATGACGTCCTCTCCCTCGCTCTGGCAGAGGCGACGCGGCGCACAGACGAGCCGCGCTATGCGGCGGTGATCGTCGACGAAGTCCAGGACCTCACTCTCGTCGGGGTACGCCTCCTGCACGCCTTGGTCGGCGATGTCCCCAATGGGTTGTTGCTGGTCGGCGATGGTCAACAGGCGGTCTACCCAGGAGGGTTCCGCCTCGCTGACGCCGGCATCGACATCCGAGGCGACCGCGGACAAGTGCTGCGCACCAACTACCGCAACAGCAAACAGATCCTTGACGCGGCCCTCGCTGTCGTCGCCGACGACACCTTCGACGACATCGACGGCCTGCGCACATCCGGCCGCCGGGACGTCGACCTCACATACCACGACGGGCAGGTGGTCCGCTTCACGAAGTCGGCGCTGGCCGAACACGACCACGCTCTTGTGGACGCCTTGCGAGCACTGCCCAACGGCGCGCGAGCTGACGTCGCCGTGTTGTGTCCGTCCATGCGGGCCATCGGCCACTACCAGCGGCTGCTCACCCAGGCGGAGATCCCGGTGTGCTTGCTGGAGCACTACGACGGCAGCCCCATCGACGCGGTCAAACTGGGGACGTATCGCAGGGCCAAGGGCTTGGAGTTCAAGCGCGTGCATCTGCCGCAGCACCAAGCCGCCCTGCCGAACGAGACGCCGCCCGGCGATCCAGGCGCCCCAGAGCCATCCGAAACAGCACGCGAGCGCGAAGAGCTGTTGCGCAGCCAGCTCTTCGTGGCGATGACCCGGGCCCGGGACGTGCTGTGGTTGGGCAGTGTGGATCGATAGGGGTGTCCGTCGCACCTTGGAACTCTGTTGGGGCGTCAGGGGGAGAATGCGCGAGGGTGCGCATGGCGTGTGTCGTACTGTCGGCGCCGCGTGTGGCTGACGCGGTCGTCTGAGAGGCGGTAGAGAGCACGGTGGCACCGTGGCCGGGAGGTGAGGCGGACAAATTCGGCATACGCCTTCGCACGCGACTGACTCCGGCGCGACGAGAGCCTGGGCATTTTCCTCACCGACGGGGATCAAGGGCTCTTCGGCCGGGCACAGGTGCTACAGGTACTTGACCACCTCCGCGATCTGGACCCAGAGCGCTGCGGCGACGAGGTCGATGCGCCAGCCCTACCTGGTGCACCAGCTGGCGCCGTGACTACGCCGACACTTGGCTGGGCGACGCACCCGCAGACACAGGCGACGCCGTGTGTCGCGTCGGAGTCTCTCTTGGCATGGTGTCGAACGCCCTCAGCCACTCCGACCGCGAACGGCACCCCTCGTAGCGACAGCCAGGCCCCGGTCGACGGGCCTCGTATGGAGACAGCTGACGGGAGTAGATTCTGGCCATGAACACCGGCGCGGATGAGGAGTACGGCCAGTGACCAGCGACAACCGCATAGGACCGCCCAGCTTTGGAAGCGAACGCGACACGCTGCGGGCCTTTCTCGACTATCATCGCGCGACCCTCGCCATGAAGTGCGAAGGGCTTGCCGACGAGGAATTGCGGCAGCAGTCGATGCCGCCGTCCACGCTGTCGCTGCTCGGTCTGGTGCGGCACATGGCGGAGGTGGAGCGCGCTTGGTTCCGTCGGGTGTTCGAGGACAACGACGCGCCCTTGGTCTGGTCCGACGAGATCGACTTCCAGGCGGCCTACGACGCGAGCGCGTCGACCAGGGGCGAGGCGTTCGGGGCCTGGGAGGCTGAGGTGGAGAACTCGCGCCGCATCGAGCGGGAGGCTGAGTCCCTGGACCAGGCCGGGTATCAGCCGAGGTGGCGCGAGAAGGTATCGCTGCGGATGGTGATGGTGCACGTGCTCATGGAGTACGGCCGCCACAACGGGCACGCGGACCTTCTGCGCGAGGGCGTCGACGGGATAGTGGGCGCCTGAGCCCGAAGGGACTACCGGTCTCCCCTCGCCGCTCCTATCCAGGGAATCGCTCGCGCGGCTGGAAGGAGAGGGCCAACGTCAGGGAGTGAGGGCGGAGTTGGGCTTCACCTTCGAGGGGCGGTGGCTGAATGTGAATCGAGCTGGCTGGCGGGGAGTGTTGTTTACAGCCAGTCCCGCCTCTTGAAGATGAAGTACAGGCTCACGCACACCACCGCCATCAGCAGGATCGCGAAGGGATAGCCGAAGGCCCAGTTCAGCTCTGGCATCGCGCCGAAGTTCATGCCGTGGATCGTGCCGACCAGCGTCGGGGTGAAGAGGATGGCGGCCCGAGACGAGATCTTCTTGAAGTTGCCTGCTGGGTGGCGTTGACCTGTGCTGATGTGATCACTAATGGCTCTGGCCAGCGCTGATGCTGCTTTCATCACCTTTCAGGCTGACGTCGCGGTGCGCATCCGATTCTCTCTCCCCCGCGCTCCCCCAGTAGCGTTCGTACTCCCCAAGTCCTCCCCAGAGATGGCCCACATCGCGGCTGCTGTAGAAGACGGCTGGCCGCCAGCTTTGCATGAGGCTTGCTCAGTGGTTCTCGCATACATGCGGTAGCGTCCGCGCACGCGCGCGGCCCATTTGGCCGGGCCGGAGGAGCAGGGGGCACGGTGGCACCGCGGCTGGGTGGTGAGACGGACAAGTTCGGCAACCGCTACGAGGGAGCCTGGACGATCAGACATGCCCTGTACGTGCTGCTGGGCTCGGGCACATCGCTCTGCCTCGAACCGGGTGGGTTGCTGGGCGACGGGGTCGAGTTCGTCTACCGGCACGACCACGGGACGGAGGTGCACCAGGTCAAGCGGCAGAACCGCAACGCGAACAACTGGAATGTGGCCTCTCTCCACGCCAAGGGAGTGTGGGAGAGCCTGCGTCCGCATGTCGAGGCGGGCCGGACGTTCCACTTTGTCTCCGTGGTCCCCGCTCGCGCGATCGATGAACTCGCCGACCGCGCCCGCCGCTCCGACGATCTCGCCTCCTTCGAAGCCGAGTGGCTGACGGACGAACTCCGGGGTCCCTTCGATGTCCTCGCCTCGGGTGGCATCTACGGTTCCACCGGGACGGCCTGGAGGATGTTGAGAGGGCTCCGGGTGGAGTGGCACGACGAACGGGACCTCGTGCACACCAACGCCGTCTTGGCCGAACAGGTTCTGTCCGGAGCACCGGGCCGCTTGGCGGCGCACGCCCTCGGGCAAGTCCTGCTCGACAGCCAAGGAACCACACTCGACGCGGCGGCCCTCACCACCCGGCTGGCGCCGTACGGATTGCGGGGTGTCGGGCGAGCCGACGTGGTCGCGGTGTCCGACGCTGTGGGAACGGTGACGCGCCGGTGGGCGGCGAGCGTCGAACGTACGTTGCTTCGGCCCGCAATCCCCCGGGAGGAGGCCACTTGCCTCGTCGCGGAGGCCAGCGAAGGCACCCGGAGGCTCGTCCTGCTGACCGGAATCGCGGGTGGCGGGAAGAGCGTTGTGCTGCACCAAGCCTTCACCGCCCTCAACGAGGCGGCCATTCCGGTTCTCGCCTTCCGTCTCGACCGTCTGGATCCCTTCGGCTCAACCCATGAACTGGGCCAGCGTGTCGGCCTGCCCACGTCCCCGGTCGGCGCACTCGGTGCCGTGGCGGATGGGCGCCCCTGCGTCCTCGTTGTGGACCAGCTCGACGCCGTCAGCATGGCGTCGGGGCGCATCCCGGAAGCTTTCGACGCGGTGGCCGACCTGGTGGACGAGGCTGCGGCACATCCCGGCATGCGGGTGGTCATGGCCTGCCGGGCGTTCGACACCGAGGCCGACGCCCGCATCCGCAGGCTCGCTGCTCCGGACCACTGCACACGCGTCACGGTCGGGTCGCTCTCCGATGGCCAGGTCGACAATGCGGTTGCAGTCATGGGCCTGGACGTTTCCCGACTGGCCCCGCCACAACGGGCGTTACTGTGCTCACCGTTGCATCTCGTCCTCCTGGAGCAGGTCGCGGACAAGGCAGAAGCCCTCCTCTTCCACACCACCCGGCAGCTCTTCGACGCCTTCTGGGACACCAAGCAGGAGCAGTGTGCCCGGCGTCCGTCTGTGCGTTTTCACGACGCGGTCTCGGCCGTCGTCGCCGCGATGAGTGCGCGCCAGCGGCTGTCCGTGCCGTACAGCGTGCTTGACACAGACGACCTCGTCGCCAGCCGAAAGGTATTGGAGTCGGAGTCTGTCTTTGTGCGCGACGGGCACCAGATGGTCTTCTTCCACGAGAGCTTCTTCGACTACGCCTTCGCCCGCGACTGGCTCCGACGTGGAGAGAGCTTGGTCGCCTTCCTCACCGGCGGGGAGCAGGAGCTGTTCCGCCGCGGACAGCTTCGACAGGTGCTCGATCACCTGCGGGACCTCGACCCGGAACGCTTCGTCGACGAGGTCGAGGCACTGCTGACGAGTCCAGACATCCGCTACCACCTCAAGCACCTGACCCTGGCCGTGCTGCGCGGCCTGGACGCTCCCACCGTCGGCGAGTGGGGCGCTGTCGCCCGTGTGCTGGAAACGCGTCCGCCGTTCCGCGACCGCCTCGTCGACATGCTCGGCACGCCCGCCTGGTTCTGTCGTGGGGACGACGAAGGGGTCTTCGAGAACTGGCTCGGCAGCGCCGACACGAGAGAACAGGACTCGGCGGTACGGCTGCTGGTGGCAGTCGCCGATGCCCTACCCGACAGGGTGGCCCGCCTTCTCGAACCGCACGCCGCTGACCCCGGGTACGGGGCGTGGCTGACCCAGATCGTTCCCCACGGCCGCCTCGCAGGCAGCCGACCGCTCTTCGACCTCCTGCTCGACGGCGTCCGAGCTGGCCTCTTCACTGGCACCGAACACGCCCTCTGGTTCCCGGCGGGCGACCTAGCGGCCCAAGAACCCCTTTGGGCGGTCGAGTTGCTGGGTGCACTGCTGGCGGAACACCCAGACGCACTCCGGCTCGACGACCAAGGCAGGGTGGCGGTACTGCTGAACCGGGACTACGCGGCGCTCAAGACGGTGACCGCCGCCGCTGCCGGCGCACCGGAGGAGTTCTGCGTCCGGATGCTCCCGATCCTGCTGGCCGTCATGAGCCTGACCGCCTATCCGGTACAGACGGGGTGGCCCGTCCACGATCGTCACTTCTCGTACCGCCATCCCCTTGAGGACCCCGACGACCTGACTGACGCCCTGCTGCAAGGCACGGCCGAAGCTCTGCGGAGTACGGCAGGCCGGGACGCCGCGCGAGCGCGTCAGCTCGTGGAACAGCTGGCGAGCGAGCCATACGATGCGGCGCAGTGGTTGCTCTACCAGGCGCTGATCGCGGGGGGCTCCGACCTCGCCCCGTGGGCCGCCGAAATCCTGCTCCAGGGCAGACACCGTCTGTTGTCCGGCTCCATTGCCAATGTCGTGTGGGGCGCCCGTGAGGTCCTCCATGCCATCGGCGGCGCTCTGCCCGACAACGCCTTCGGGCAGGTAGAACAGTCCCTGCTCCACCTGCGCCTTCCCCCGGACGAGGAACTCTCTCCCTGGCACGAGTTCACCCTATTTACGGCGCTTCCCGAAAGGCGGCTCTCCGAGCGGGCGGCGCGTCGGCTCGGAGAACTCCGCCGACTCCACGGCGACCGACGGGAGCCAGGCGAACCGGAGGGAGTGACGGGTGGGTTCGTCGGACCGCCCATCCCGGCGGAAGCGGCCCAGCATATGAGTGACGACCAGTGGCTGAGGGCCATGAGGAAGCACAGCCGGGACCGAACGGACTGGGCGACCCATACCGGTGGGGCACGCGAGCTGTCCCACGTGCTGCGGAGCATGACGGTGAAGGACCCCGGTCGGTTCGCGCGGCTCGCCGTGCGGGTCGACGCGGGAGCGCACCCGGCCTATGGCGCATCGCTGCTCCTCGGCCTTGGTGAGGCCGAACCGTACGACGATCCGGAGACCGTCTTCGCGGCCGTGCGGCACTTCGCGGTCGAGGGCGGGCCGGAGCAGGGCCGGTGGCTGGGCCACGCCCTGCGGAAGTACCTCGACCATGCGCCGCTCGACCTGGTGGAGGCACTCCTGAGCCGAGCACTCGATTCGGGCGAGACGGGCGGCGCCGCCGATCTGCTCGACGTGGGCGGGGGCGATGTGGCGCGTGACCTGCTCACCGCCGGGATCAACACCGTACGCGGCAGCGCGGCCGAGAGTCTGGGTGATCTACTCGTCCATGACGTGGACGGGTCCCGCGCCGCCCTGATTGTCCCTCGCCTGAGCCGACTGGCAGCCGACCGCTCCCTCGACGTCCGGGCGTGCGTGGCCCATGTGCTGCATGCAGCAATCCGTCATGATCGCCCGGCGGTGGCCGCTGCGTTCGCGATCCTCGTCCAGGCCCCCGACCACCTGCTGGCGTCACCCTATGTTCGCCGCCTCGCCGTTGCCCTGATGCACGGGGACCCGGCGTCGGCCAGGCCACTGACGGAGCGCATGCTGCACTCCCCGGTGGCGCCGGTGCGTCGGGTTGGTGGCCAGATCGCCGCGCTGGCCGCGATGGAGTGGGAGACGCCCGGCCTGCTGGCCAATGTGCTCGCCGGTAACGACACGGCACAGCGGCAGGGAGCCGCCGACGTATGCGCCCAGCGTCTCCTGAACACCGGTGATGCGGCGCTCGCCCATCACGCACTCGTGCGGTTCTTCCATGACCCCAAGGAGGACGTGCGGGAAGCCGCCGCCGCAGTGGCTGCCGCGCTGCGCGGCAGACGTCTGGGACCCTATCGACGGACACTGACCGCACTGATCGACTCCCACGCCTTCGGGGCCGCACTGCATCAGTTGCTGATCACGTTCGAGGATGCTCCTGACCGGGTTGACAAACTGGTTCTGACCGGCGTGCGGCGCTTTGTCGCGGTGTTCGGAACCGCTTCGGCCGACCTCACCCGCGGTGCGGCGGCCGACGCCCGCCACATCGGCCGCCTGTTGGTCCGCGCGTATGTCCAGGCATCTTCACCCGCGCGCCGGTCTGAGATCCTCGATCTGCTTGACCAGCTGTTGCTCTCCGGGTCCCATGGTGTGGCAGAGGCGATCAACGACTCCGACCGGAGCTAGCGAGACCGGCCCGCAGGATGCTCCAGGTGTGCGCCGCCACGCGCCCCGGCGTGCGTCCGGCGCCCCGGCAGCCAGACCGGAACCGATCGCAGTCGCGGTGACCGAGTGCTGTGCTGTGCACATGATGCACGGCTCGAACCCCAACGGTCGCGTGGTCTTCCTCGAAACGTTGTCGCCCGAATCACGCGCCGCCTTCGCCCGGCTCGGCAGTCGACGCCGCTACGCCGTGGGAGACGTACTCATTCATGAGGGCGACCACACACAGGAGTTGGTGGTCCTCCAAAAGGGCTTGGTGAAGGTGACCGCCCGGCTGGACCGTGACAGGGTGTCACTCGTGGACATCTGGATCGCCGGGGATGTCGTGGGCGAGATGGCGGCGGTGGGTGTCGGACCGCGATCGGCCACGGTCACCGCCTGCGGCGATGTGGTCGCCACCGTCGTTCCGAGGCATGAGCTGGAGGCCTTTCTCCTTGCCCATCCAGAGATGGCGCTGTCCCTCTTCCAGATGGTCTGCGGTCGGCTGCGCCGATCCGACCGCCTGCGGCTCGAACTCGGCGGCTACCCGGTCCTGGTTCGGCTGGCGCGTGTCCTCGTCGAACTTGCCGAGTCGCATGGGCGGCCCGCGGAGACGTTCAGGGGACCCAACTGGAACAAGGTGCGCATCGAGGTGAAGCTGTCCCAGTCGGAGTTCGCCGCCCTCACCGCGTCCACCACGGACACCGTTCACAAGGCTCTCGCTCACCTGCGGAAGCGCAAGATCATCACCACCGGCTCCCGGCAGACCTCCGTTGAGGACATGGCCCGCCTGCGCAAGGCAGCCCGGCTGAGTGTGCCGTCACCTGGCAGCATGGCAAGTAAGCCGCACTAATACGGCATCCTTTGCCGCTCCCGCCCCTTCCTCCCACAGTTGGCGTGCACCGCACCCAACCCCTTCTGGAAGGTGGCGAGTTGTTGTGAAAGAGCGTTCTCATTCCCGCCCGCCGGGCGATCTGACACGCCGTCGGCTGTGTCTGGCCGCGGACGTGGAGCAGTACAGCCGGCTCGACACCCGGACGCAGTCGGCCGTCCAGTCCGAGTTGGTTTGGACGCTGGACAAGGCGGCGGCACTGGCCGGCCTTGACCGGGCAGCCTGGACGTGTCAGCCGCAGGGTGACCTGGAGTTCGCCGTCCTCCCCGAGGCAACGCCGGAGGACGCAGTCCTGGGCCCCTTCGTCCACCATCTCGCGGTCTGCCTGGGGGACCGCGACACTCGCCCTACCGCTCAGCGTGTCAGGCTGCGGCTGGCCGTGGACACGGGCGTGGCCGCTGACGCCGCCCTCGGGCACGCCGGTCCCGCCCCGGTCGCCGTGGCCCGCTACATCAACGCGCCTCAGCTCCGAGCCGTGCTGGCCACCCTCACCACGGCAGATCTCGTTGTCATCGTGTCGGACCGGCTGTACCAGGACGTCGTGCGGTCCCGGCGGGGGGACCTCGATCCCGCGCAGTATGTGCGTGTTCATGTGCGGGTGAAGGAGTTCGGCGGATACGGCTGGATCCACGTGCCGGGCCATGCGCCGCACGAGGTGCGGTCAGCCGTGGCGGAGGCGCCGGAGCCGAAGCCCGCGTCGGCCGTCGGCGTCCCGAGCAGGACGGCCCTGTCCCAGTACGTCCATCAGGGCGCCGCCGTCGGCCGGGACGTCGTCGGCGGGCTCACCGTCGGCTTGCCCATTCCCCCTCCGCCAGCCGGCTCCGGGCCCACTCGGTGACGGCCCCCTACAAGGCCTCGCCCTGGCGCGAGCGGGGCGACAACCAGTGGGCGGACTACGGGGTGAACGTCGGCCACGCCGTGTACGGCGGCATCCACTTCCACCCGCCTGCCTCGCCCACCGCACGGTCCCGGCGCCGGAAGGGGACGGCGCACCCCGCCCGCCTGGCGCGGTACGCGGCCTTGCGGTCGGCCCTGACTGATCTCGCGCGGGCCTGCGGCCGAGTCGCTGCCGCCCTGGCGTATCTCCGGCCTGACGAGGCCGGAAAGGAGGAGGTATGACACCGATCGTGCCCGGCAGTGTCTTCGCCTGGATCGACCGGGGCGTCCTCGGACCGCCCGGCGTCACGCGGCCGTCCCTCACGGTGCACATCGACTCCCGCGCGGTCTTGCTCTCCCCGGAGGAGAGCAGGAGGGCGCTGTACGGCCCTCGACGGGACGCGGCGCTGGGTGCGGCGGTCTGGCGACAGGCCGTCACCGAGGCCATGACGGAGCCACGGAACGGCGACGGCGCCGGACGGCTGCTTGTCGTCTGGCTAGCCCTCCCCGGGCTGTACCGGAACCTGCACCGGATCTTGCGCCGCTGGCGGCGGGTCGGCCGGGCTGATCTGGAGTCGGAGGCCGTTCTGGCCGTGCTTGCCGCCCTTGACGCGGCGGATCCGGACAGCCCGGACACGGGCGGCCGCCTGATCAAGGAGGCGGTGAACCGGATGTGGGCCTACGCGAAGCGCATCACGCGGGAGGTTCCCGTCGTCGACATCGGTGCCATGGCTGATGGCCGCAACGCCATCGCCCCGCCGGAGGAACGGCCTCGCCCGCCCGAGGGGTGGGAACTGCACATCACGCCTCCGCCCCGCCGGGACGGCCTGTACGCCACACTCCGATTCGCCGAGTCGCACCCTCCACAAGACGGCCGCCGGACCGGTACCCGCCTGCCCGACCTGGTGTTCCGGGCTCGTCGTCACGAGGAGGCCGACCTCATCGGCACGCTGGTCCTGCGCCCCGCGGGAGCCCGGCGGTGAGTGGGCGGTCCGGCCCGCCGCTCGGCTTCGCGGAGGCCCTCGACCTGCCCCTGTGCGTCGACCTGCGCACAGCGGCCCGCGCCTTCGGCGTCTGCCCCGCGACGGCGTACAAGCTGGTCCGCCTCGGTGCTTTCCCGTGCCCTGTGCTGCGGGTCGGCGGACGCTACCGCATCCCTACCGCCTACCTGCTGCGCACTCTCGGCATCGAGGAGCGGCCGCTGTACGTCGTCCCTCTGGAGGACGACACGGCGCCCGCAGCCCGACCCCACGAGATCCACGCTCATACATCGGAGGTTCCCGAATGATCAAATCACAGGCGCTCCGACAGGAGTCCGACCAGGCCCGGCGGTGCTTTGTCGTCGGCCCTATCGGTGACCCGCACGCCGCCCACGGCAGCCCCGAGCGCGAGGCGTACGAGCACCACCTCGGAATCTTCGAGCAGGTGATCGCCCCCGCCTGCGAGAAGTACGGCATCAACGCCGTGCGCGCGGACGGCATCGCGCACGCCGGTGACATCAACGAGCAGATCTGCCGACACGTTGTTGAGTCCGATCTGGTCGTCGCGGACGTCAGCGGCGGCAACCCCAACGTGATGTACGAGCTGGGGCTGCGGCACATCACCGGCAAGCCGACGATCCACATCGGAGAGGCCGGGCAGTTGCCCTTCGACATCGCATCGATCAGGACGATCCGATACCAGCGGACGCGCAGCCAGCTGGCGGGAGCCCGCAAGGAGATTGAGAGCACGCTGGAGGCCGGGCTCCGGGACGGCTTCGAACTTCTCACGCCGGCACGGGTGCTACGCGGACTCCAGGCCGGTGACGGGCCGGCCTCCGGCTCGGAGGCCGATGACGGAGGGAAGGGGGAGGACGAGGACTCGCCCGGTCTGCTCGACGACTTCGCCGTCATCGAGGACGGACTGGACGAGATGACCGCCGACATGGAGGCCATCACAAAGACGATCGAGACGATTGGGGCGCTGACCGAGCAATCCGGCAGCGAGATGCTCGACCTGACGCAGGCGAACGCGCCGATGAGCGCACGGCTCGCCGCCGTCGCCCGGTACGCGGAGACGATCAGTGCTCCGGCGGGTGAACTGAACACCGTCGCCGTCGCGTTCGCGGAACGGATGGCGACCATGGACAGCGGCGTGCGAGCTGCTCTGGGCCTGATCGAGATGACACCCCCCGACGAACGCGGCGAGGGAACGGAGGAGTTCCTGGAGCAGCTGATGTCCCTGGACGAGGCCGCGCAGGACGGTCTGGCGCAGATCGGCTCCTTCGGCACCTCCGCAGGCGCCATGATTCGGGTGAGCCGATACCTCCACAAGCCGGCAAAGGAGATCTCCGCCGCCGTGAAGCAATTGACCTCTGCCATCACGAGGATGGGGGAGTGGGCGACGAAGGCCCGGGCGCTGGCGCGCACTGCCGCCGCATGACACTGCCTTGTAGGGACCCGGACCTCTTCCAGAGGCCCGGGTCCTGTGTGTCACGCAGGCTGCTTGCACACTCACGGCCTGGCAGGTGCGGTCTCGCCTGGGCGCGATCAGTCGATGTCGGGGCCACCGGCTTCTTCGAGGAGGCGGCTCGCAAGGTCGTCGGCCCACTCCATGGCCCAGGTGCGCAGCGCGGAGATGGTGGCATCGTCGAGGCCGTAGGCGGTGAAGGCTTCGTCGTCAGTCCACTCGGCGCCGGTCAGGTTCGCCTGGAGGTCCTCGCGCTCGAAGCGACCGCGGGCGTGACGTCGGCCGAACTCTTCCAACTCGGCATTCGTCCAGCGGAGGGACGCGGCGAACACATCGATCAGGTCGCGGGGCGCCCCGCGATCGGCGAGGGCGCGAACCTTGGTCCCGATCACGTCCTCCTCGGCGAGGACGGGCCCGTACGGGCTCTGGGCGATGGGCCGCCAGAAGATCTCTTTGAGGATGTCGACTTCGCACTCCTGCCCGGTGGCGGGGTCGGTCACGGTGAAGCGAGCGGACAGCGGGGCGGTTTCCAGCGTCTGTACTGTCCAGCCCCGGGCCGCTAGACCGCTACAGAGTGTGGCCGCGATGTCGGCCATGGGCGCCGGGTTCTCGGTGGCGACATCGAGGTCCTGGCTGGGCCGGTTCACGAGGCGGTGCGCCCGCACGGCGTACCCGCCCGTGAGGACCAGGGGATACGGCGAGCCGAGGGCGATCACATCCGCCAGGAGCCGCGTGTGCAGCTCCGGCATGTCCGTCACGCGGCTGCCCGGGTGCGGGAGGCGAGCTCGGGGAAGGCGTCCTCCCACACGGTGCGCACGGTGCGACCGACGAGGGTGCGCAGAGCGGGCCACAGCTGGAGGAGCAGGTCCTGGTTGAGGTAGCGGGGCAGGTCGTCGTGCAGGCCCTCGTGCAGGACGGTGCGGTAGAGGCCCATGCGCTGACGAGGTTTACCCAGGTCGTACACGGTCATTCCGGACCAGGCCAGGTGCAGCGGCAGCTCCACGAGTCCGTGGGTCGGCCCGTGTAGCTCGTCCAGTGACTCCGGCAGGCGACGGCGGAATTTTTCCCGGTACAGTGCGAGGTCCTCGGCGTCTGCGCCCGAGAGGTTCCTCGGCCCGGGTCCAGTGTGCTGCGGGTGGGAGGCCATGCTCCCATTATGGCGGCTGCACAGGGCTGGGGACTCGTAGCTCCGTCCCTTGCGCCGATGTCACTGTCCGTTGCGGATGCACAACGGCCACCGGCGAGACGCTTGGCGGAGGACGGGATTGAGCTTGGCAAGCGGGAATCAGAGCCAGTCCCGCCGCTTGAAGATGAAGTACAGACTCACGCACACCACACCCATCAGCCCGATCGCGAACGGGTACCCGAAGGTCCAGCTCAGCTCCGGCATGGTGTCGAAGTTCATGCCGTAGATGGTGCCTACCAGGGTGGGGGCGAAGAGGATGGCCGCCCAGGAGGAGATCTTCTTGATTTCCTCGTTCTGTTCGAAGCCCGCCTCCGCGAGGGCTCGCATTTCTGCGTTCTGTTGTTGGGTGACCAGCGTGGCGTTGACGGTGAGGATGTCCGCGAGGGCCTGGCGGAAGCCGTCGACGCGTTCGCTGGTGTGGGTGACGTGGTCGGCGACGTCGCGCAGGTAGCGCTGGAGTTCCTCGTCCGTGCCGTACTTCGCGAAGCCCGCCATCAGGCCGTGCAGCATGCCGACCAGGGGGCGGGTCGCTCGCTGGAACTCGACCATTTCGCGGGCCAGTTCGTAGATGCGGCGGGAGACCTCGGGGGCGCCGCTGAAGACCTCGGTCTCGATTTCGTCGATGTCGTTCTGGACGCCGGAGACGACCGGTGCGTAGCCGTCGACGACCGCGTCCAGGATGGCGTAGAGGACCGCCTCGGGGCCCAGGCGCAGGAGTTCGGGGTCCTCCTCCATGCGGTGGCGCACCGCCGACAGGTCGGGGGCGGCGCCGTGCCGGACGGTGATGACGAAGTCCGCGCCGACGAACACGTGCAGCTCGCCGAAGTCGACCTCCTCGGGCGCGTCCAGGTAGCGCGCCGCGCGCAGGACGACGAACAGGGTGTCGCCGTAGCGCTCCAGCTTGGGGCGCTGGTGGGCCTCCATCGCGTCCTCGACGGCCAGCTCGTGCAGGTCGAACTCGGCGGCCAGGGAGAGGAGTTCGGCTTCCGTGGGGCGGGCGAGGCCGATCCATGCCATGCCGTCGGGGCGGGCCCGCAGCTCGCGGTAGGTCTCGGCGAGCGTCGCGGGCGACGAGACGCGGACGCCGTCGCGGTAGAGGGCCGCCTGCACCACGCTCGGGGCCTGGGGCGCCGGGGCCTTCTCGGAGCGGTGCCGGGCGGCCGGGTCGGCGGCCGACGGGGTGGCGGGCCGCTCGGGCGCGCGCCGCCAGGAGTGCTTGCGCGCCTGCTGTGGGCGGTGTGCTCGTCGCTCCGGGGTCACCGGGGGCCCTTCCTGTCGCCGCTTCGTCTGGTCGCCCGCGCCACCGGCTCGCGCCGGCCGCCGAGGGGCCCGGGGGCCCTGGAGGGCCGCCGACGGGTCGCCGCCGGTCGCGGTCGTCCGGGCCGCCCGCCCCCGTACCCCCTGGGCAGGCGCCCCGGAGCAGGATATATGCGGCAGATGGCGCGAGCGCGGCGCCCTTCCCGCCGCTTGCGGACCATAGGTGTCCGCAACCCGCGTTAGCGTGCGGACCATGACGAAGACCCCGGCAGGCCCCCCGGCCCCGGCCCCGGCCCCGGTCCTTGGCCGCCGCGCCCTGAACCGCGCCACCCTCGACCGGCAGCTCCTGCTGCGCCGCGCCCCGATGTCCGCCGAGGACGCCCTGACCCACCTCGTGGGCCTCCAGGCGCAGAACGTGAAGCCGCCGTACCACGCCCTCGCCGCCCGCCTCGACGGCTTCGACCCGCTGGACCTGTCGGCCCTGATGAGCGACCGCGCGGCGGTGCGCGCCGTCACCATGCGCTCCACCGTCCACACCCTGACCGCCGCCGACGTGCTCACGCTGCGGCCGCTCACCCAGGCGGCCATCGACCGCGAGCTGCGGGCGTTCCGCAAGGGCCTGGACGGCGTCGACCTGGACCGGCTCGCCGCGCTCGCCCGCGACTTCGTCGAGGACGAGCCCCGCACCCCCGCCCAGATCCGCGCCGAGCTGCTGCGGCACTGGCCCGACGCCGACCCGCAGTCCCTCGGCATCGCCGCCCGCTGCCTCCTCCCGCTGATCCAGGTCACCCCGCGCGGCCTGTGGCGGCGCGGCGGGCAGGTCGCGCTCACCACCGCCGAGCACTGGCTCGGCCGCCCGCTCGACCCGGCGCCCTCAGCCGACGGCCTCGTCCCGCGCTACCTCGCCGCCTTCGGGCCCGCCTCCGTCAAGGACATGCAGGCCTGGGCGGGCCTGACCCACCTGCGGGACTCCTTCGAACGCCTGCGGCCCCAGCTGCGCGTCTTCCGCGACGAGCGCGGCACGGAGCTGTTCGACCTGCCCGACGCGCCCCGCCCCGACCCGGACACCCCGGCGCCCCCGAGGTTCCTGCCCGAGTTCGACAACCTGCTGCTCTCGCACGCCGACCGCACCCGCGTCCTGCCCGCCGCCTTCAAGGGCCGCACCTGGAAGTCCAACCAGTCCTTCAGCGTGCTCCTCGTCGACGGGTTCGTCGCGGGGGTTTGGCGCTTGGACGAGGCCAAGGGTGGGGCCAAGGACGAGGCCAAGGACCGGGCCGGGCCTCCGCCTTCGTCACCGTCGAGCTGTTCGAGGACCTGGCGAAGGCCCGGCGCGCGCAGGTCGAGGAGGAGGCCGTGCGCACACTGGGCGTCCTGGCCCCGGCCGCGGGTTCGTACGACGTACGGTTCGGGCCCGTCATCGACGCCTAGGGCGGGGCCCGGCGGGCCGCGCGAAGCCGGGGCCGACCCGCCGCTACGACAGCCCCCGTCCCTACGGCAACACCCCCGCCCGCCGGGCCGCCACCACCGCCTCCCCCCGCGTATGCACCCCCAGCTTCCGCATCGCCGAGCGCAGATACCCCTTCACGGTCTCCGGCCTGACGCCGAGGCGCTCCGCCGCGGTGGCGTTGGTGGTGCCGAGGGCGACGCAGGTCAGCACGTCCACCTCGCGCGGCGCCAGCGAGACGCCGGGCACCGGCGGCGCCGACGTCAGGGTCGCGCACACGCCGAGCAGCTCGCGGCGCAGCACCGGGTCGGCGGTCCTCGCGGCAAGAGCCCGCAGGGCCCCGTGGGCCTCGCGCACCCGCTCCCAGGCGCCCGCGTCGGGCTCCTGGGCCATGTCCCGCGCCGACGCGAGCAGCGCGTCGGCCTCGTCGCGGACGACCAGGGCCTGCTCGACGTCGCGCGCGGCGGCGACGGCCGCGGCGACGGCGCGGTCGCCAAGGGGCAGCGGGGTGCGCAGCGCCCCGTACAGCAGGCCGCGCACCCGGCGGCGGACCACGAGCGGCACCACGAGCACGGAGCGCAGGCCCTCCGCCCGCACGGCGGCGTCGTACTCGTGGCTGATGTGCCGCGAGGAGCTGTAGTCGGTGACGGCGCACGGCCGGGCCAGGGCGAGGGCCTTGCCGCCGAGGCCGTGCCCCGAGGAGATGGCGAGCCCGCTGAGCACCCCCGTGCCGGTGCCGCTGAGCTCGCCGATGCGGATGCCGGGGGCGGCGCCCGGCGCCACCGCCTCGGTGAGGCCGCCGAAGGCCACTGGAAGGCCCGTCGCGCGCCGCAGCCGCAGCAGCGCGGCCCGCACGTCCCCCGTCTCACCCGCGCTCGCAGCTGTCACGCGCCCGCCCCTTCACCGCACAGCACCCCCGTTCGGGGGTGGTGAGACCCACATCACGAACTCCACGATGGTACGGATGCCGGGGCGGCTGAGGAACAGCCGAGCGGCGGCCGGGCGACGGCGGAAGACGAGGGATGTACATGACGGTGACCAGGTCGGGCAGCGGCACGGAGCGGTTCCGGGCCGCGCGGGACTTTCTGCTGCGCCACCGCGAGGACTACGCGGCCGCCTACGAAGGGTTCGCGTGGCCGCGCCCGGAGCGGTTCAACTGGGCCCTCGACTGGTTCGACGCCATCGCCGACGGCAACGACCGCACGGCGCTGCACATCGTCGAGGAGGACGGCTCCGAGGTCCGGCTGTCCTTCGCGGAGCTCGCCGGGCGTTCGGCGCGCACTGCCAACTGGCTGCGGGGCCTCGGGGTCGCCGCCGGGGACCGCGTGGTCGTCATGCTCGGCAACCAGGCCGAGTTGTGGGAGGTCGCGCTCGCCGCGATGAAGCTGCGCGCCGTGGTCATCCCGGCGACGCCGCTGCTCGGCGCGGCCGACCTGCGCGACCGGATCGAGCGCGGGCGGGCCCGGCACGTGGTGGTGCGCGCCGAGGACACCGCCAAGTTCGCGGACGTACCGGGGGAGTACACCCGGATCGTGGTCGGCGGCGCCGCGCCCGGCTGGGTGGCGTACGAGGAAGCACAGGCCGCGTCCGCCGACTTCGTGCCCGACGGCGTCACCCGCGCCGACGACCCGCTGATGCTGTACTTCACCTCCGGCACCACCGCCCGGCCCAAGCTCGTCGAGCACACCCATGTGTCGTATCCCGTGGGGCACTTGGCGACGATGTACTGGATCGGCCTGCAACCCGGCGACGTGCATCTGAACATCTCCTCGCCCGGCTGGGCCAAGCACGCCTGGTCGAACCTGTTCGCGCCGTGGAACGCGGAGGCGACCGTGTTCATCCACAACTACACGCGCTTCGACGCCGCTCGCCTGATGCGCGAGATGGACCGCGCCGGGGTCACCAGCTTCTGCGCCCCGCCCACGGTGTGGCGCATGCTCATCCAGGCCGACCTGACGCAGCTCGCGACCCCGCCGCGCGAGGTGGTGGCGGCGGGGGAGCCGCTGAACCCGGAGGTCATCGAGCAGGTGCGGCGCGACTGGGGCGTGACGATCCGCGACGGCTTCGGCCAGACGGAGACGGCCGTGCAGGTCGCCAACACCCCCGGCCAGCCCCTGAAGCCGGGCTCCATGGGCCGCCCCACGCCCGGCTTCGCGGTCACCCTGCTCGACCCGGTCACGGGCGAGCCCGGCGCGCCCGAGGGCGAGATCGCGCTCGACCTGTCCGCCGCCCCCGTCGGCCTGATGACGGGCTACCACGGCGACCCCGAGCGCACCGCCGAGGTGATGGCGGGCGGCTACTACCGCACGGGTGACATCGGCGCGCGCGACGACGAGGGCTACCTCACCTACGTCGGCCGCTCCGACGACGTGTTCAAGGCCTCCGACTACAAGATCTCGCCCTTCGAGCTGGAGAGCGCGCTGCTCGAACACGAGGCGGTCGCGGAGGCCGCGGTCGTGCCCGCGCCCGACCCGGTGCGCCTGGCCGTGCCCAAGGCGTATGTGGTGCTCGCGGCGGGGTACGAGCCGGGGCCGGGCACCGCCAAGCTGCTCTTCGAGCACGCGCGGGCCGTCCTCGCGCCCTATAAGCGGGTGCGCCGCCTGGAGTTCGGGGCGCTGCCCAAGACGGTGTCGGGGAAGATCCGCCGCATCGAGCTGCGCGAGGCGACGGCCAAGGGCTCCGACGCCGAGTACCGCGAGGAGGACTTCCGGTGACCGCGCGCACGGAGCCCGGAGCGGCACTGTCGTACGCGCACGGCACCAGCACCACGCCGCTGCTCGGCGACACCATCGGGCAGAACCTGGACCGGGCCGTCGCCGCCTGGCCCGACCGGGAGGCGCTCGTCGACGTCACCGCGGGCGTCCGCTGGACGTACGCGGAGTTCGGCGCCGCCGTCGAGCGGGTGGCGCGCGGTCTGATGGGCGCGGGCGTCGGCAAGGGCGACCGGGTCGGCATCTGGGCGGTGAACTGCGCGGAGTGGGTGCTCGTGCAGTACGCCACCGCGCGCGTCGGCGCCATCATGGTGAACATCAACCCGGCCTACCGCTCGCACGAGCTGGCGTACGTCCTGAAGCAGGCGGGCATCTGTCTGCTGGTCGCCTCGCGGGCGCACAAGACCAGCGACTACCGCGCGATGGTCGACGAGGTCCGCGGCGACTGCCCCGGCCTCAGGCAGGTGCACTACATCGGCCACGGCTCCTGGGACGCGCTCCTGGACGCGGGCCGGGCGGTCACACCCGAGGAACTCGCCGCCCGCGAGGCCGGGCTGAGCTGCGACGACCCGGTGAACATCCAGTACACCTCGGGCACGACGGGCTTCCCCAAGGGCGCCACGCTCTCCCACCACAACATCCTCAACAACGGGTACTGGGTGGGCCGCACCATCGGCTACACCGAACAGGACCGCGTCTGCCTGCCCGTGCCCTTCTACCACTGCTTCGGCATGGTGATGGGCAACCTCGGCGCCACCTCGCACGGCGCGTGCGTCGTCATCCCGGCGCCGTCCTTCGACCCGGTCGCCACGCTGCACGCGGTCGAGCGGGAGCGGTGCACCTCGCTGTACGGCGTGCCGACGATGTTCATCGCGCAGCTCAACCTCGCCGACTTCGCCCGTTACGACCTGTCGTCGCTCAGGACCGGCATCATGGCCGGATCGCCGTGCCCCGTCGAGGTCATGAAGCGGGTGGTCGCGGAGATGCACATGGAGCAGGTCTCCATCTGCTACGGCATGACCGAGACGTCCCCGGTGTCCACGCAGACGCGCATGGCCGACGACCTGGAGCGCCGCACCGCCACCGTGGGGCGGGTGCTCCCGCACGTCGAGGTGAAGGTCGTCGACCCGGCGACGGGCGTGACGCTCCCGCGCGGCACCTCCGGCGAGCTGTGCACCCGCGGCTACAGCGTCATGCTCGGCTACTGGCAGGACCCCGAGCGGACCGCCGACGTCATCGACTCCGGGCGCTGGATGCACACCGGGGACCTCGCGGTCATGCGCGATGACGGGTACGTCCAGATCGTCGGCCGCATCAAGGACATGATCATCCGGGGTGGCGAGAACGTCTACCCGCGCGAGATCGAGGAGTTCCTGTACGCCCACCCGAAGATCGCCGACGTCCAGGTGATCGGGGTGCCGGACGAGCGGTACGGGGAGGTCCCGCTGGCCTGCGTGATCCTCCGCGAGGACGCGGAGGCGCTGAGCCTGGAGGAACTCAGGACCTTCTGCGAGGGCCGCCTGGCCCACTACAAGATCCCCGCGCATCTGCGGCTCCTGGACGCCTTCCCCATGACGGTGTCGGGGAAGGTCCGCAAGGTGGAACTGAGGGAGCGCTACAGCTAGCGGCCTGAGCGAAGCACGACGGCGACGATTCAAGCCCGTCCGGCGTTTGAGGACGAGCCCGAAGGGCGATTCAGCCCGCACCCCCGGAGGGCCCCCGCGCCGCGAGCTCCGCCGCCACCCCGTTGAGCGCCGCTGGGCACCCCGTGAGCGCGATGCGGAACAGCGGCACCCCCAGCTCATCGGCCCGCCCCCGGGCGGCGGGGGTGAAGTCGCACAGCGCGAAGCACACGCAGGCGGCCTCGTGGCTGAGGGCGGTGAGCCAGGCGCACTCCACGTCCCGCAGCGACACGGGCCGCACCGACGGCTCCACATGGGCGAGGACGCCGCGCGCCGCGAGCCGCGCCCCCGACGGCGGGCGCCCGTCGCGCCCGGTCTCGGCGTCGCGCACGTCCGCGTAGCCGAGCCAGCGCAGATAGAGCGCGGCGGTGGTCACCGCGTCCCGGGCGCTGCGGACCGGCACGGGCCGGAACGCGGGCCGGGGCGCGGGCGCCGTGCGCGGCGGCGGGACCGGGGCCGGGGCGGGGCCGGGCCCCGGCGCCTGCCGCGGTTCGGGGAGCGGTTCGGGGAGCGGCTCCGCCGCCAGGACCGGCCGCTCCGAGACGACGGGGATGCGCAGGACGGCCCCGCAGGCGCAGCCCAGCTCGGGCTGCGGCCAGTCCGCGGCGCGGCCGCAGGCCCCGCAGCGCACGGTCACCCAGTCGTCCGCCCACGTCCGCTGGGTGACGGGGGTGACGGCGGCGCCGTGCGCGACGGGCGGTACGACGGGCGCGCCGCAGGCGCAGGGGAACGCGGGCGGCGCGTAGGCCTGCTCGTGGCGGCACACCGGGCACCGCACCGGGACCCCGTCCGCTGCCATCGCTCTCACCGCCCCCTGGTCCGTCCGGCACCCCAGGCCGCACAGGTCTGGGCCCATGGTCGTACGGAAAGCGACGACGCCGATACACGATTTTGAGCTTCTGGCCGTTCTGTTCGAACTCCCTTGACGGGCCTGGCGCCACCCTCCTACATTGCTTCCATATAGCAGAACATAGTTTCCACAATGTGGAAGTTGCTTGTTCGAGGCCGCAAGGCGAGACCACCGCAGGACCGGATGCACAGCTCACCGCGGGGCGCGACGGGAGCGGTGCGTCCGCCAGCCGAAGCAGGAGAACTCCATGGCTCGTATGACCGCTGCCCGCGCGGCAGTCGAGATCCTCAAGCGCGAGGGCGTCACCGCCGCGTTCGGGGTGCCGGGTGCCGCGATCAACCCCTTCTACAAGGCGCTGCAGGAGGGCGGCGGCATCGACCACACGCTCGCCCGCCACGTCGAGGGCGCCTCACACATGGCCGAGGGCTACACGCGCGCGGCCGCGGGCAACATCGGCGTGTGCGTCGGCACCTCGGGCCCGGCGGGCACCGACATGATCACCGGGCTCTACTCGGCCATCGGCGACTCGATCCCGATCCTGTGCGTCACGGGACAGGCGCCCACGCACGTGATCCACAAAGAGGACTTCCAGGCCGTCGACATCGCCTCGATCGCGGGGCCCGTGACGAAGATGGCCGTCACCGTCCTGGAGGCCGCCCAGGTCCCCGGCGTCTTCCAGCAGGCGTTCCACCTGATGCGCTCGGGCCGCCCCGGACCTTGCCTCATCGACCTGCCCATCGACGTCCAGCTCACCGAGATCGAGTTCGACCCTGAGACGTACGAGCCGCTGCCGGTCTACAAGCCCGTCGCGACCCGCGCCCAGATCGAAAAGGCCATCGGCTTCCTGCTTGCCTCCGAGCGCCCGCTGATCGTCGCGGGCGGCGGCGTCATCAACGCCGACGCCGCCGAACTCCTCGTGGAGTTCGCCGAACTGACGGGCACTCCGGTCGTCCCCACCCTGATGGGCTGGGGCGTCATCCCCGACGACCACGAGCTGAACGCGGGCATGGTCGGCCTGCAGACCTCCCACCGCTACGGCAACGCCACGTTCCTGGAGTCCGACTTCGTCCTCGGCATCGGCAACCGCTGGGCCAACCGCCACACCGGCTACAAGCTGGACGTGTACCGCGAGGGCCGCACGTTCGTGCACGTCGACATCGAGCCCACCCAGATCGGCAAGATCTTCGCCCCGGACTACGGCATCGCCTCCGACGCCAAGGCCGCCCTCGCGCTCTTCGTGGAGGTCGCGCGCGAGCTGAGGGCCGCGGGGAAGCTGCCCGACCGCACCGCGTGGATCGCCGCCGGACAGGAGCGCAAGGCCACGCTCCTGCGGCGCACGCACTTCGACGACATCCCGATGAAACCCCAGCGCGTGTACGAGGAGATGAACAAGGCCTTCGGCCCCGAGACGCGGTACGTGTCCACGATCGGCCTCTCGCAGATCGCGGGCGCCCAGATGCTGCACGTCTACAAGCCCCGGCACTGGATCAACTGCGGCCAGGCGGGCCCGCTCGGCTGGACCATCCCCGCCGCGCTCGGCCTCGCCAAGGCCGACCCCGAGGGCCAGGTCGTGGCGCTCTCCGGGGACTACGACTTCCAGTTCCTCATCGAGGAGCTTGCCGTCGGCGCCCAGCACCGCATCCCGTACGTCCACGTCCTGGTGAACAACTCCTACCTCGGCCTGATCCGCCAGGCCCAGGCGGGCCTGGACATCAACTTCCAGGTCAACCTGGAGTTCGAGAACGTCAACTCCCCGGAGCTCGGCGTCTACGGCGTCGACCACGTCAAGGTCGCCGAGGGCCTCGGCTGCAAGGCGATCCGCGTGACCGACCCGAACGAACTCGGGGCCGCCTTCGAGCAGGCCAAGAAGCTGGCCCAGGAGTACCGCGTGCCGGTCGTCGTCGAGGCGATCCTGGAGCGCATCACGAACATCGCGATGAGCCGCACGGCCGACATCAGCGACGTCACCGAGTTCGAGGAGATCGCCACGGAACCGTGGCACGCCCCGAGCGCGATCAAGACGCTGAAGGTCTGACGTCCGAGTCCGCGTCCGCCCGCGCCGTGGCGGAGGCGCCCGCACCGGAGTCCGGCTCCGGAGCGGGCGCCTTTGCGTGCGGGACGGCGAGCCGCGCGTGCCGCAGCGACGGGAACGCCGCCGCCACCGCGAGGGTCGCGCCCACGCAGACCAGGCCCCCGATCGTCACCGCGGCGGCGGCGCCGGTCAGTTCGGCGAGCAGGCCGACGGCCGCGTTGCCGAGGGCGGGCGACACGGTCGCCTGCGCCATCCACAGGCTGCTGACGCGGCCGCGCAGTTCGTCCGGCGTGGTGTGCTGGAGCAGCGCCGAGCGCAGCGTCTCGGAGACCAGGTCGCCGAGTCCGGCGAGCGCGAGCAGGACCAGGGCCAGCGGCAGCCAGGAGCTGAGGCCGACGCCGGTGAGCGCGGCCCCCCACAGGAGCACCGCGCCGACCAGCGCGTGCCCGCCCGCGCGGGCCGTCCAGCCGCTGGTCGCCGCGCCGACGAGGGCGCCGAAGGCGGGCGCCGCGTACAGCAGGCCGACCGCGGTCGCCCCGCCGCCGAACCGCTCGTCCGCCAGGGCCGGGTAGAGGGCCTGCGGCATCGTGAACACCATCGCCGCCGCGTCCACGAGCAGCAGGCCGAGCACCACGCGGTGGCGCCGCACGAAGCGCAGGCCGTCGGCGAGGGAGCCGAACGCCCTTCGTACGCCCTTGCCGGGCGCGGGAGCCGACGTCACCGGCAGCGGTCGTACGAAGAACAGCGCCGCCGTGAACACCAGGAACCCGGCGGCGTCCACCGCGTAGCACGCGGCGAGCCCGGGCCCGGCGATGAGCGCGCCGCCCGCCGCGGGCCCGACGAGGGCGGCCAGTTGGGTGGAGCCGGCGAGCAGGGCGCCCGCGGCGGCGAGCCGCTCGGGGCCCGCGAGCGCCGGGATCGCGGCCAGCATGGCGGGCCCGCCGAGCCCGGCGAGGAGCCCGGTCGCGGCGGTGGCCGCGTAGATCACCCAGAGCCGGGGCTCGGCGGCGAGGGCGTTGACGGCGAGCGCGGCGGCCACGAGGACCAGGGGCAGGCGCGTGGCGATCATCAGCGTCCTGCGGTCCATCCGGTCGGCGAGGACCCCGCCGACGAGGACGCCGGCGACCAGCGGAAGCGCCCGCGCCAGGCTCACCAGGCCGATGTGCAGCGACGACCCCGTCAGCTCGTACACCTGCACCGCGACGGCCACCGAGGTCATCAGGGTGCCGATCAGGGCCCCCAGGAAACCGGCGTGGAGCAGCCGGAAGTCGCGGCTTTCGCGCAGCGGCCGGAGGTCCATGGCAAGGCCCGGGAGACGGGGCATCGAGACTCCAAGCAAGGTGAGGCAAGCCTTAGTCGGACTCACCTTGGAGTGCGCGCCGCTTAAAGTCAACACGTGTGAACTTCAGCGCCCGGCCCGCGCCGCCCCGCGCCGCCAGTGGTCCGGGCGCCTCCGCTAGCCTCTGGGGATGACCGGCACGACACGGCGCAGGCCCACCCACCGCAAGGGTCGGGCCACTCTGACCCGCGAAGGCGTGGGGGAGGCCGCGCTCGCCTACCTCGGGAAGCACGGCGCCGAGGCCCTCACCATGCGCGCCCTCGCCGCCGAACTCGGCGTGTCCGCGCGGGCGTTGTACCACTACGTGACCGACCGGCGGGACCTGGTGACGGTCGCCGCCGAGATCTTCCAGGCCACCTGGCGGCCGCCGCGTCTCGACGCGGGCCCCGAGTCCTGGCGGCGGAGCCTGCGCGCCTTCTGCGACGACCTGCGGGCCCACTACCGTCGCCATCCGGGCATGACCACCCTCGCCCTGCGCGAGAACATCACCCTGGCCCATCACCCCGCGATGCTCCGCAACGTGGACGCCCTTATCGGCTTCTACGCGGCGGTCGGGCTCGCCCCCGCGGATGCCTACCGGGCCTGCATGGAGACCATCCGGCTCGTCGTCGGCTTCGTGGAGTTCGAGGACGCGGTACGGGACCATCCGCCCGCCCATCTCGACCCGGCCGACCTGACGGCCCATCCGCCGCCGTGGCTCCAGGCGACGGACGCCGACGCGCTGCCGCACCTGGCGGGGGTCGCGGCGCTCGCACCCGACGACGCGGACGCGCGGTTCGCGTTCTCCGTGGCGGTACTCACCGAAGGCCTCGCGGCCAGGCGTGCGTAGCCCTCGGCGCTCCGCGCCGTGTCCTCAATCGCCGGACGGGCTATCTCCCACCCGCCCACCCTTACATCCCCAGCTGCCCCCACACCCTCCGACCTAGCGGCTCGCGCGTGGGTGGGTGGGAAGACAGCCGCGCAAGCGCGAAGATTCAGCCCGTCCGGCGTTTGAGGACAAGCGCGCCAGCGCGGGTATTTCCACCCACCCAGCCGAGAGCCGCTAGGTCGGGGGGTGCGGGGGCAGCCGCAGGTGTAAGGGTGGGCGGGTGGGAGGAAAAAGGGACCGGGACCGCGGCGCGCCGGCGGCCGTTGCCACCGCACTGGCCCGCCGCAGGCGCACCGCGGTCCCGGATTCGCGCCGGGGACCGACCTCCCGTCAAGTCCCCGGCGCAGTCTGTGAGGTGAGGGAGCCTCAGTCGCCGCGCAGCGCGCGCACGGCGTCCTCCACCCGCTTGCCGTAGTCGGCGTCGGCGGCGTGGAAGTGGGCGAGGTTCTTCTCGATGACGTCGTCGCGGGACACCTGGGAGAGCCCGCCCGCGATGTTCGCGACGAGGCGGTCGCGCTCCTCCGGCGACATCAGCCGGTACAGCTCACCGGCCTGGAAGAAGTCGTCGTCCTTGGTGTGGGCGGGCGCCGCGTGCGTACCGGTGTGGCCCGAGACGGCCAGCGGCGCGGACAGCGCGCCGCCGGTCTCGGCGGGCCCGTCGTAGGAGTTGGGCTCGTAGTTCTTGCGGTCGCGGCCGTAGGCGTTGGTGGCCATGAGCCCGTCGCGGCCGTAGTTGTCCGCCACGCCGCCGGGCAGGGCCTTCGGCGCGTTCACCGCGAGCTGGGTGTGGTTGACGCCCAGGCGGTAGCGGTGCGCGTCCGCGTACGCGAACAGGCGGCCCTGGAGCATCTTGTCGGGCGAGGGGCCGATGCCCGGAACGAAGTTGTTCGGGGAGAAGGCCGCCTGCTCCACCTCGGCGAAGACGTTGTCCGGGTTGCGGTCGAGGACGAGGCGCCCCACGCGCTGGAGCGGGTAGTCCCGGTGCGGCCACACCTTGGTGAGGTCGAACGGGTTGAAGCGGTAGTCGGCCGCGTCCGCCGCGGGCATGAGCTGCACGTGCACGGTCCAGGACGGGTTCACACCGCGCTCGATGGCCTGGAGCAGGTCCGTCTGGTGCGTGTTGGGGTCCTGGCCCGCGAGCTCCGCGGCCTGCTCGCTGGACAGGCTGCGCACGCCCTGGTTCGTCTTGAAGTGGTACTTGACGAAGAAGGCCTCGCCCTGGGCGTTGGTCCACTGGTAGGTGTGCGAGCCGTAGCCGTTCATGTGGCGGTACGAGGCGGGGATGCCGCGGTCGCCCATCAGCCACGTCACCTGGTGCGTGGCCTCGGGGGCGTGCGCCCAGAAGTCCCAGACGTTGTCGGGCTCCTGCTTGCCGGTGAACGGGTCGCGCTTCTGCGAGTGGATGAAGTCCGGGAACTTCAGCGGGTCCTTGATGAAGAAGACCGGGGTGTTGTTGCCGACGAGGTCGTAATTGCCCTCAGCCGTATAGAACTTCACCGCGAAGCCGCGCGGGTCGCGCACCGCGTCCGCGCCGCCGAGGCTGTCGGCCACGGTCGAGAAGCGCAGGAACACGTCGGTGCGCTTGCCGACCTCGGAGAGGAAGTCGGCGTGCGTGAACCCGGTGACGTCGTCGGTCACCTCGAAGTAGCCGTACGCGCCCGAGCCGCGGGCGTGCACCACGCGCTCCGGGATGCGCTCGCGGTTGAAGCGGGCGAGCTTCTCCAGGAGGTGCTGGTCCTGGAGGAGGAGCGGGCCGCCTACGCCTGCGGTGGCGGAATTCTGGTTGTCGGCGACGGGGGCGCCGGACTCGGTCGTGAGCACGCGCTTCGGCATGGTGGTAGGTCGGCCTTCCGTGCAGAACTGCGGGGACTGCGTGAGGTGACGCGAGCGTAAGGACGCCCGATCGACCACGTCAACAGTTTGTTGAAACTGATCAGAGGGGGTGGGGTTCCGGGCCGCGGCGGCGCCTGGGCGCGACAGGACAGGTGTCAGCGCCGCCGCGGCCCGGAAGTCTTCGGTGCTAGGCGACCTGGTCGCCGGAGAGGCGCTCGACGGAGCGAAGGAGCGCGGAGTGGTCGAGGCCGCCGTCGCCCTGCGCGCGCAGGCTGGCGACGAGCTGGGCCACCACGGCGCCGACGGGCAGGGCCGCGCCGACGGTGCGGGCGGCGTCGGTGACGATGCCCATGTCCTTGTGGTGCAGGTCGATGCGGAAGCCGGGCTTGAAGTCCCGGTTCAGGAAGTTGTCCTTCTTGCGGGTCAGGACGGTCGACCCGGCGAGCCCGCCGTTCAGGACGTCGAGCGCGGCCTTCAGGTCCACGCCGGACTTCTCCAGGAACACCACGGCCTCGGCGCAGGCCTGGATGTTGACCGCGACGATGAGCTGGTTGGCGGCCTTCACCGTCTGCCCCGAGCCGTGCGGGCCGCACAGCACGATGGTCTTGCCGAGCGCTTCGAGGAGCGGCCTGGCCGCGTCGAAGTCGGCCTGCGCGCCGCCGACCATGATGGACAGGACGGCCTCGATGGCGCCCGCCTCGCCGCCGGAGACCGGGGCGTCCAGGACTCGCAGGCCCTTGGCGCCCGCGGCCTTGGCCAGGTCGATGGAGGTCTGCGGGGTGATCGACGACATGTCGATGAGCAGCGCGCCGGACCTCGCGTTCTCGATGATGCCTTCGGGGCCGTACGCGATGGCCTCCACCTGCGGCGACGCGGGCACCATCGTGACGATGACGTCGGCGTCGCGCACGGCCTCGGCGATCGACGCGGCCGCGGTGCCGCCCGCGGCGGCCAGGCGGTCCAGCTTGTCCTGCTCCAGGGTGTAACCGGTGACGGCGTAACCGGCCTTGATCAGGTTCTCGGACATGGGCGAGCCCATGATGCCGAGGCCTATCCAGGCGACCTTGGGGAGCGTGCTCATGGGGAACCTCTCTGCTTGCGTCGGTACGGGGCGGGGCGGGGCGGTCCTGGCTGGGTGGGCGTCAGCCGCGGGCCCCGGCGGGCAGCCAGCCGAAGGACTCGTGGCTCGGGCGGTCGCCCGCCTTGTACTCCAGGCCGACCCAGCCCTCGTAGCCCGCCTTGCCGAGCTGGTCGAGGAGGTCCTCCAGCGGGAGCGAGCCGGTGCCGGGGGCGCCGCGGCCGGGGTTGTCGGCGATCTGCACGTGCGCGGTCTTGTCGGCGTACGCGGCGATCACCCGCGGCAGGTCCTCCCCGTTCATGGAGAGGTGGTACAGGTCCATCAGGAACTTGGCGTTGCCGAGCCCGGTCGCCTCGTTGACCTTGTCCACGATCTCGATGGCCTTGGGGGCGCTGACGATCGGGCAGTGCGGCGACTCCACGGCGTTGAGCGCCTCGATCAGCAGCACCGCGCCCACGCGGTCGGCCGCGCGCGCCGCCAACTGGAGGTTCTCCAGGGCGAGTGCGTCCTGGACGGCCGGGTCGACGCCGTCCACCCGGTTGCCGTAGAGCGCGTTGAGCGCCCGGCAGCCGAGCTCCTGGGCGAAGTCCGCCGCCACGTCGACGTTCGCGCGGAACCGCTCGCTCTCCTCGCCGGGCACCGACAGGGCGCCGCGGTCGGGGCCCGGCAGCCGCCCGGCGTAGAAGTTCAGGCCCACCAGCTTCACGCCCGCGTCCTCGATCGCCTGCTTCAGGGCGTCGAGCTCGGACCGCTCGGGGGTGGGCGATTCGACCCAGGGCCACCACAGCTCGATGGCCTCGAAGCCGGCCGCCGCGGCCGCCGCGGGCCGCTCCAGGAGCGGGAGCTCGGTGAAGAGGATCGACAGGTTCACATTGAAGCGCTGGTCGGAGTATCCCATGGGGCTTCCGCGCTCCTTCCGTATTGCGGAAGTTTGTTTCTGCTTAACGGAAGACTGCCTCCGGTCCGTGGAAGCTGTCAAGAGGGGCTGACGGGATTTCCACGCGGCGCAGTAGGTTGACCCCGTGCGATTGAGAGTGGAGTTCACGACCGAGCCCTTCGACCTGGACGAGGCGCCACCGCACGCGGTGGTGGCCCGCGAGGTCCTCCAGGGAGCCGACCTCGACGCCGTGGACGTCGGCCCGTTCGGCAACACCGCCGAGGGCGACGCCGACGCCGTGCTCGCCGCGGTCGACGCGATGCTGCGCAAGACCCTGGGCGCGGGCGCGACCCGCGTCTCCCTCCAGGTGAACGTGGTCGCCGGGGGTGACGGATGACCGGCTTCGGCGACGACCCCTTCGCCCTCGCGGTCAAGCCCCTCGTGGACGCCATGGGCGGGCGGATGCTGCCGCCCGAGGAGGCGGGCGAGGACGACGTCGTGCTCGCCTGGGAGGGCAGGGACGTGCTCGCGGTGCGCCTGCCGCAGCTCGCCGACTCCCTCGACCACATCCTGCTTGCCCTGGAGCGCAAGCACGGCAGACCCCTCGCGGACCTGGACCGCAAGACCAAGCAGGAGGTCGTACGGATACTGGAGGCGCGCGGCGCCTTCTCCGTACGGCACGGCGTGGAGACGGTGGCGACCGCGCTCGGCGTCAGCCGCTTCACCGTCTACAACTATCTCAATCGCTCCAGCTGAAGCCCCAGCTCACAGCGGTGTGCGCCGCGAGAACACCAGGCCGTCGTCCGTTCACCGGGCGGCGGCCTTTGTTACCTGAAGTTTTCAACAAAGTGTTGACGCCGTGTTTCCGACGGCGTTAGCTATGCGCAGCCCGTCCAGCACAAAGGCCCCGGAGGCCCCCGTGACTTCGAGCACCACGACACCGGGCCCGGCCCGGTTCAACGCCCTCGACGAGCCCGCGGCCCGCGCCGCGCTCCACGAGGTCTGCGCCTCGACGGCCTGGGGGAGCGCACTCCTCGCCCAGCGCCCCTTCGCCACCACCGACGCCCTGTACGCCGCGAGCGACGCCGCCCTGGCCGAGCTGACCGCGGCCGACCTGGCCGAGGCGATGGCGGGGCACCCGCCGATCGGGCGCCCGAAGCCGGGGGACCCCACCTCGTCCCGCGAACAGCGGGGCATGGCCGGGGCCGCCACCGAGCTCAAGGCCGAGATGCTCGAACTGAACCTCGCCTACCAGGAGAAGTTCGGCCATGTCTTCCTGATCTGCGCCACCGGCAGGACCGGCGAGCAGATGCGGGACGCGGTCAGGGAACGGATCGGCAACACGCCCGAGCGGGAGCGGGAGATCGTCCGCACCGAGCTGGGCAAGATCAACCGCATCCGTCTCACCCGTCTCCTGGAGGAGGACCGCGCATGAGCACCGCCACCACCGCGTCCGTGTCCACGCACATCCTGGACACCAGCGTCGGCCGCCCCGCCGCGGGCGTCGCCGTCCAGCTCGCCGCGCGCGGCGACGCCGCCGAGTGGACCCCGCTCGGCGGCTCGGCCACCGACGCGGACGGGCGCTGCAAGGACCTCCCGGCACTGCCGGAGGGCACCACCCACGTACGCCTGGACTTCGCGACCGAGGCGTACTTCCTGAGCAAGCAAGCCAAGCACGCCAAGCAAGCCGAGGCGCAGCAGGACGCCCCCGCGAATCGGGACAGCGGTGCGGACCGAGCGTTCTTCCCGGAGGTGGCGATCACGTTCGCCGTCGTGCCGGGCGAGCACTACCACGTACCGCTGCTGCTCAACCCGTTCGGCTACTCCGTATACCGAGGGAGCTAGCAGATGGCCGATTCATCCCGCCACGCCCGTCCGGTGATCCTGGGGCAGAACCAGTACGGCAAGGCCGAGAACCGCGTCGTGAAGATCACGCGGGACGGCGACACGCACCACATCAAGGACCTCAACGTCTCCGTCGCCCTCTCCGGCGACCTCGACGACGTCCACTACAGCGGCTCGAACGCCAACTGCCTGCCGACGGACACCACCAAGAACACCTGCTTCGCCTTCGCCAAGGAACACGGCATCGAGTCCGCGGAGCAGTACGGCATCCACCTCGCCCGGCACTTCGTGGAGAGCCAGCCCACCATCCACCGGGCGCGCATCCGCATCGAGGAGTACGCCTGGGAGCGCATCGCCGCCTCGGACGCCAACTCCAAGTTCATCGGCGCCGACGAGGTCAAGCACTCCTTCGTACGCAAGGGCCAGGAGACGCGCCTGGCCCAGATCACCTATGACGGCCAGGACTTCGAGGTGCTCAGCGGTCTGAAGGACCTGACCGTCATGAACACCACCAACTCGGAGTTCTGGGGCTACATCAAGGACAAGTACACGACCCTCAAGGAGGACTACGACCGCATCCTCGCCACGTCCCTGTCCACGTGGTGGCGGTACAACTGGACCAGCGACGAGCAGCGCGCGCCGAGCTGGAACACGTCCTACGAGCAGGCCAGGAAGCACATCCTGCACGCCTTCGTGGAGACGTACTCCCTCTCGCTCCAGCAGACGCTCTACCAAATGGGCTCGCGGGTCATCAACAGCCGGAGCGAGATCGACGAGATCCGCTTCTCGGCCCCCAACAAGCACCACTTCCGCCAGGACCTCTCCTTCTGCGGCCTCGACAACGACGCCAAGGACGGCGCGGTCTACTACGCCGCCGACCGCCCCTACGGCCTCATCGAGGCCACCATCCTGCGGGAAGGCACCGAGGCCCGGATCCCGGTCGACATGACCAACCTCTGACGCGGGACGCGCGCCCCGCCGCCCGCGGGGCCGGGGCGCGCCACACCGGAGGGAACGACAGCCATGGCACAGCCTGCCGAAGGGCCGACCGACGGCCCGTGTTCCACCCCGCCGGACGCATGCCACCCGGTGGATGAGAAGCTCCCCGCCGCGCGGCTCGTCCCCGCCGCGCTCCAGCACATCGCGGCCATGTACGCGGGCGTCGTCACCCCTCCGCTCATCATCGGCCAGGCCGTCGGCCTCGACGCCGCCGCCCAGACCCGGCTCATCGCGGCGAGCCTGCTCATCGCCGGACTCGCCACGCTCCTGCAGACGCTCGGCGTCAAGAACGCCGTCGGCAACCGCCTTCCGTTCGTCAACGCCGCCTCCTCCGCGGGCATCGCGCCGATGCTCGCCATCGCCGAGAACAGCGCCAAGGGCCACCAACTCCCCGCCATCTATGGGGCGGTGCTGGTCGCCGGGCTCTTCTGCCTGGCCGTCGGTCCCTTCTTCGGGCGGCTCCTGCGGTTCTTCCCGCCGCTGGTCACCGGCGTCGTCATCACCCTCATCGGCGTCACGCTGATGCCCGTGCCCGTCGCCTGGGCGCAGGGCGGGGACAAGGACGCCGCCGACTTCGGCGACATGCGCTACCTCGCGCTCGCCGCGTTCACGCTCGTCGTGATCCTGCTCTTCCAGCGGTTCGCGCGCGGTTTCTTCAAGCAAGTGGCCCTGCTCATGGGCCTGTTGATCGGTACGCTCGCGGCCGTGCCGTTCGGGCTCGCCGACTTCTCACCGCTGAGGTCCGCGCCCCTCGCGGCCCTGCCCACGCCCTTCGCCTCCGGCGCGCCCGAGTTCCACCCCGCCGCGATCCTCTCGCTGTGCCTGGTGATGCTCGTCCTGATGACCGAGTCCAGCGCGGGCATGCTCGCGCTCGGCGAGATCTGCGAGCGTCGCACCGACGGCGCCACCCTCACCCGGGGCCTGCGCACCGACGGCATCGCCACGCTCGTGGGACCCGTCTTCGGGGGCTTCCCGACCTCGGCGTTCGCGCAGAACGTCGGCGTGGTCTCGCTGACGCGGGTGCGCAGCCGCTATGTCGTCGCCGTCGCGGGCGGCGCCCTGATCGTGCTCGGCGCCTTCCCCGTGCTCGGCGCGGTCGTCAGCCTCGTCCCGATGCCGGTGCTCGGCGGCGCGGGCATCGTGCTCTTCGGCTCCATCGCGGTCAGCGGCATCCGCACCCTGTCCGAAGCGGGCCTCGACGACAGCTCCAACATCGTCCTGGTCGCGGTGGCGCTCGGCGCGGGCATCATCCCGCTCGCCGCGCCCGCCTTCTACGCCGACTTCCCGGCCTGGGCGCAGACCGTGCTCGGCTCCGGCATCAGCGCGGGCGCGCTCGTCGCGGTCACGCTCAACCTGTTCTTCCACCATCTCGGCACCCGTGGCGGCCACGCCGCGGCACTCAAATCTCCCTAGGGTCCTGCCGTGCCCGATTCCTCGCCACCCACCCGAGAAGGACGCACCATGGCACCTTCGGCAGCCCCGCAGCGCACCGTCATCGAGAACGTCGCCCTCGCGACCGTCGACGCGAAGGACACCGAGTACGCCTCGGGCCACCTCGTCGTCGCCGGGAACCGGATCGAGTCCCTCGGCGCCGGAAAGGCCCCCGAGGGCCTGGAGAACGTCGTCCGCCGCGTGGACGGCACCGGCCATCTCGCCACGCCAGGCCTCGTCAACACCCACCACCACTTCTACCAGTGGATCACCCGGGGCCTGGCCACCGACCACAACCTGTTCAACTGGCTGGTCGCGCTCTACCCGACGTGGGCGCGCATCGACGAGGACATGGTCCGCGCCGCCGCGCGGGGCTCCCTCGCCATGATGGCCCGCGGCGGCGTCACCACCGCCATGGACCACCACTACGTCTACCCCAAGGGCTCCGGCGACCTGTCCGGGGCGATCATCGGGGCGGCCCGCGAGACGGGCGTGCGCTTCACCCTGGCGCGCGGCTCCATGGACCGCAGCGAGAAGGACGGCGGCCTGCCCCCGGACTTCGCCGTGGAGACCCTCGAAGGGGCGCTCGCCGCGACCGAGGCGACCGTCGCCGAGCACCACGACGCGTCCTTCGACGCCATGACACAGGTGGCCGTGGCGCCCTGCTCGCCCTTCTCCGTCTCCACCGAACTCATGCGCCAGGGCGCGGAGTTGGCCCGCCGCCTCGGCGTAAGGATGCACACCCACGGCAGCGAGACGGTCGAGGAGGAGAAGTTCTGCCACGAGCTGTTCGGCATGGGCCCCACCGACTACTTCGCGTCGACGGGCTGGCTCGGTGAGGACGTGTGGATGGCGCACTGCGTCCACATGAACGACTCCGACATCGCCGCCTTCGCCCGCACCGGCACCGGCGTCGCCCACTGCCCGTCCTCCAACGCCCGCCTCGCCGCGGGCATCGCCCGGGTGCCCGACATGCTGGCCGCGGGCGTCCCCGTCGGCCTCGGCGTCGACGGCACCGCCTCCAACGAGTCCGGCGAACTCCACACCGAGCTGCGCAACGCGCTGCTCATCAACCGCCTGGGCGCCCACAAGGAAGCCGCCCTGAACGCCCGTCAGGCCCTGCGCCTCGGCACCTTCGGCGGCGCCCAGGTCCTCGGCCGCGCGAGCCAGATCGGCTCCCTGGAGCCGGGCAAGCTCGCCGACCTCGTCCTGTGGAAGCTCGACGGCATCGGACACTCCACGATCGCCGACCCGGTCACCGCCCTCGTCTTCGGCGCCGCGGCGCCGGTGACCCTCTCCCTCGTGAACGGCGAGCCGGTGGTCGAACACGGCCGCCTGCTGCGCGTCGACGAGGACGCCGTCGCCCGCGCAGCACGGGACGAGGCCCAGCGCCTCGCGCGGATCGCCGCCGAGCGCTGACCGCGCGGGCGACCGCAGATGTCCGGCTGAGGGGGACGGCCCTTGGCCGGCGCCCGCGGACCCGAGCGGGGTCCGCGGTCACCGTGGCCGGGGGCGCGCACCACGTGTGCGCCCCCGGACCCGTACGCCCTGCCAGCTCCTGCCTGCTCCTGTCTGCTCCTGTCTGCTCCTGTCTGCTCCACAGCACCACCTCCCTGACACCCTCGTCACCCGGTGACGTGTAACCGACCGGAGGGTCCGCCGTGGCCGCCAAGCCAAGTTCCCCCAAGGACGCAGCGACTCCCGCTGCGCAGCACCCCGTTGACGAGCGCCTCCCGGCGCTCAAGATGGCCACCACCGGCCTCCAGCACGTCGCCGCCATGTACGCGGGCGTCGTCGCCCCGCCCTTGATCGTGGGCGCGGCCATCGGCCTGTCCGCCACCGAACTGACCTTCCTCACCGGCGCCTGCCTGTTCACCGCGGGCCTCGCCACCTTCCTCCAGACGCTCGGCGTCTGGAACATCGGCGCCCGTCTGCCGTTCGTCAACGGCGTCACCTTCGCCGGTGTGGCGCCCATGATCGCCGTCGTCGACTCCACCAAGGACAAGGACGACGCGCTGCCCGTCATCTTCGGGGCGGTGATCGTCGCGGGCATCCTCGGCTTCGTCGCGGCCCCGTTCTTCTCCAAGGCGGTCCGCTTCTTCCCGCCCGTCGTGACCGGCACCGTCATCACCCTGATCGGCATCTCGCTGATGCCGGTGGCCTTCGGCTGGGCACAGGGCCCGAACCCGGGCGCCGACGACTACGGCTCGCGGAAGAACCTGGCGCTCGCGGGCATCACCCTGCTGATCGTGCTGCTCCTCCGCCGGTTCACGCGCGGCTTCGTCAAGCAGATCGCGGTGCTGCTCGGCCTGGTCGTCGGCACGCTGGTGGCGATCCCCTTCGGCGTCACGGACTTCGGCCCGGTCGCCGACGCGGACGTCGTCGGCTTCCCGACCCCCTTCCACTTCGGTGCCCCGCAGTTCCAGGCGGCCGCGATCGTCTCGCTGTGCGTGGTCATGGTCGTCTCGATGACGGAGTCGACGGCCGACATGCTCGCCCTCGGTGAGATCGTGGACCGCCCCGCCGACGAGAAGACCATCGCCGCGGGCCTGCGCGCCGACACCCTCGGCTCGGCGGTCAGCCCGCTGTTCAACGGCTTCATGTGCAGCGCGTTCGCGCAGAACATCGGCCTGGTCGCGATGACGAAGATCCGCAGCAGGTACGTCGTGGCGACCGGCGGCGGCTTCCTCGTCCTGATGGGCCTGTGCCCGGTGGCCGCCTCCCTGATCGCGGTCGTGCCGCGCCCGGTGCTCGGCGGCGCGGGCGTCGTCCTGTTCGGCTCGGTGGCGGCGAGCGGCATCCAGACCCTGGTCAAGGCGGGCCTGGACAAGGACAACAACGTCCTGATCGTCGCCGTGTCCCTGGCCGTCGGCCTGATCCCGATCTCGGCACCGGAGTTCTACCACGCGTTCCCGGAGACCGCGCGGATCATCCTGGACTCCGGCATCTCCACGGGCTGCGTCGCCGCCGTCGTCCTCAACCTCCTCTTCAACCACATCGGCGGCGGCAGCGAGGACGACGACGTCACCGCCCCCATGGAACCGGGCGAGGAGATCTCCGAGTCACGGGTCCCGAAGCAGGAACCCGCCCACTGACCGGCCGGTGCGGGGGCGGGCCACGGCCCGCCCCCGCCGCCGGTCAGCGGCTGATGTGGTACGACTCGCCGTAGACCTTCCAGTCGAGCGGCGGGTTGAGGTTGAGGTTCTTCTTGTTCAGGAAGACGCGCTGGGCGGTGTCGACGCGGCTGGTGTCCTCGTGGGCCGGTTCCTGCTTCATCGCCCACACCCGGGCGTCGAGGAAGGCGTGCAGGTACGTGACCTCGTCGCCGCCCTGCGCCGGGGGCTTGGCGGTGCGCAGGGCGCGCTTGCGTATGCTGCTGAAGCTGGTGCTGTCGCCGCCGTCGCCGTGCATGACGATGGCGTCGTAGTACGCGAACTGGCCGAGCACGCCGATGCCGTCGGCCTTGCCCCGCTTGACCGCCGGGTTGAAGTAGACGCGGTCGCGCTCGTCGTTCTGGGCCTGCTGGAAGGCGGGGTCCTTGGCGGCCTTCGCCCAGTCCTTGGTGTAGTTCGGGTCGAGGCCCGCGTGCGAGTCGGAGCCGTTCACGCGGCGCAGCGCGGGCAGGTACTTCTCCAGGACGTTGCCGGGCTTGCGCTGGGCGTAGAGCTCGACGAGGTCGAGCATGTCGCCGGTGCCGGAACAGAAGCCGATGATCCCGGCGGTGTAACCGCGCTTGTCGCCGATGTCCTCGATGTACTTGTACTGCGCCTTCCAGTCGAGCGAGGAGTTCTCCGCGCTGGAGACCAGCTTCATGGCGATCTCCTTCTTCGCCGGGTCGTCCAGGCCGACGGCCGCGGCCGCGGGAGCCCCGGCGTGGCGGACGGGCGTGGCGCCCGCGGCCGGGGTGGTGAGCAGGGGGCCCGCGAGGAGAGCGGCGCCGAGCAGGCCGATGACGGTGCGTCGCGTGGTGGCCTTGTGGGGGGTGGCAGGGGCGTGCAACGGGACCTCCAGAGGGGGGAATTCATGGTTCCGAGCGCTGACCGCTTTTGTTAGGAAGGTTTCCTACCAGAGATTGAAGGTGACGTATACCCGTCAAGCACGGGTGCCCGTCACAGAGGACCCAGGACGGCGCTCGTACATGGCCGGACATCGCCCTAGTCGCTGCTCACGCTGGTCCGTACGATCCCAGCACCCTCAGCCTCCGCTCATCGCACGCAGGCCGGTCCCGGACCCGTGCGAGGGCTGAGCCAGTTCCTCCCAGCACACGCTCCATCCCCCACCTCGCGCGGTACGCCCTGCGCGTGTGACGCGAGAGCCGAAGCACTCGATGGGAGAGGCACGAACATGTCCGCTGCACTGCTCGCGGGCGGCGCCCTGGCCGCCCTGCTCGCCGCGGGTCTGCCCGCTCAGGACCCCTCGGGGTTCAGCGACCCGCCGCCCGACAAGATCGTGATCGAGATAGCGACCGTGAACGGCTCAGGTTGCCCGAGAGGGACGGCCGCCGTCGCCGTCTCGCAGGACAACACGGCGTTCACGGTCACCTACAGCGACTACCTCGCCCAGGCGGGCGGGAACTCCGCGCCCACCGCGTTCCGCAAGAACTGCCAGCTCAGCCTGATCGTGCACGTCCCGCAGGGCTTCACCTACGCGATCGCGAGCGCCGACTACCGTGGCTTCGCCTCGCTGGAGCGGGGCGCCAAGGGCACCGAGAAGGCCTCGTACTACTTCCAGGGCTCCCCGGACACGGGCGCCAAGTCGCACATCTTCAGCGGCCCGGTCGCCGACAACTGGCAGGCCACCGACGAGACCGAGGTGACCCAGCTGGTGTGGGCGCCCTGTGGCAAGAAGCGCAACTTCAACATCAACACCGAGCTCCGGGTGGACCTTGGCACCTCGGACCGCACCAAGACCAGCTTCATGACGATGGACTCCACCGACGGGGCCATCAGCACGATCTACCGGGTCAAGTGGAAGGAGTGCCCGAACCCGAGCTGACCTGACGCCAGGTGAGGTGCTGACCAGTAGTTCCTGGTGAGGGGGTCGCGCCCCCGGCCGCGGCGGACGCCGTCCGGGGGCGCGACGCAAGGGCCCGGTCAGCGGGTCTTGGCGAGCGCGTCCCGTACCTTCTTCGCGATCGTGTACGTGTCCCCGGTGGGCCGCACGGGCATCGCTCCCGGGTCGCGGATCCATCCGTCCTCGAGCGCGAACCAGTCGGTGGCCCGGGGCTCCCGGCCCTCCTCGAGCGCCGCCCGCAGCTCGGTGAAGTACGTCGTCCAGCGCAGCCGGTACAACCCGCCGACCAGGCCCGACCACTCGCGGTTGGCGTAGTCCCGCAGCCCCGCGTCGGCCCCGGCGTGGGTGCCCCAAACGGTGACCAACGACAGCTGGTCATAGGCCAGTTGGTCCCGCTCGCGGGCGTCGGCGCCCCAGGCGCGGGCGTCGGCGACCCAGCGCCCGAGGAGGTGCCGCCCGTCGGTGGCCGCCAGCTGCTCCAGGAGCGCCATCAGGCGCAGCCAGGTCCGGGTGAGCGCCTCGAAGCGGGCGCGGTCCCGGGCGTCGTACGCCGCCTTGATCCGGGGCAGCAGTACCCGGCCGCGGTTGGAGAGGGCCTGGCGTGCCACGTCGAGCAGGTCGCGCCGGTAGGCGGCCGAGCCCCGCAACTCCCGCCGTACGGCGAGGAGTTCACTGAGGGCGGGCTCGAAGTCCTCGGGGCGGTAGCGCGCCCGCTTCGGTGACCAGGACGCGGCGGAGCGCACCGCGAGCCCCGGCCGTGCGCCGAAGAGACCGTCGGCGCCCTCGGCCCAGGAGTCGGCGCGGGTGGTGCCGTAGCAGGTGCGGCGCAGCACGTCCCAGGCCTTCGCGGCGTGCGGATCGGCGCCGCCGTAGCGGCTGACAGCCCACCTCCCGAACCATTCCTTCAGGTCCAACTCACCCTGATGCCAAGCGAGTTCGGAGAAGAGCTCGAAGGCGGCGGGGTTGTTGTCGGCGGCCTCCGGCATCAGCGCGATGCCGCGCAGGGCGCTGCCGTCCTTGGTGCGCCACTTCTCGTACAGGCTCACCCAGTCCAGTGTGTTCGCGCCGAGGCAGGTGTGGCCGCCGAAGTTCCAGATGGAGCCGAACGCGTACGGTGTCGAGCCCCAGTCGGCCTCGCGGTCGGTGACGTGGGGGAAGCGGTCGGAGAGGCCGTCGACGACGAGCATGCGCTCCTTGTCGACGGCGTCGGTGAGCGCCTTGGGCGGGTTGTGCTGCCAGCCGAGGATCACCCAGACGGCGCCCGGGCGCGCGGCCCGCAGGGCCTTCTCGACGGCGCGGGCGGCGTCGCCCACGGGCACGTCGCCGGGTTTCCCGCCTTCGTGGAGCAGGTCCATCTTGTACATCGTGGAGGGTCCGAGAAGGTCGTTCTGGACACGGTAGAAGGTGGCGGCGACCCGCTCGAAGTGGCGGGTGCGCGGATCCAGCCAGTCGGGCCGCGCGAAGCCCACCCAGTCGCCCTGCGGCACGGTCCTCGCGCCCGGGTTGCGGGCCGCGAAGCCCGGCGGGACGGTGCCGAAGTACCCCGGGAGCACCGGCGTCATGCCGAGCGCGCGCAGCCGGTCGGTGACGCGCCGCCCGAGCCGGGCCCGGCGCTGAAGGAGCTGCCGCGACACGGGGTGCGGGAAGGCGGCCATGTTCTGCAGCAGCCACCACGGCTGGTGCGCGGGCCCCGGCACCCAGGCCCGCAGCTCCGCATCGCCGTACCCGAACTCCTGGAAGGCCCGGTGGTAGACGGCGTCGGCGCCGAGGTACACCAGGACTTCGTTGTAGCCGTGCAGCGCGAGCACGTCGATCTCGCGTTCCCAGTAGGCCCAGTCGTGGTACGCGTTGGTGTAGCCGTCGTTGGTGTCGTTGAGGACGAAGCGGTGCGGGGCGTTCGCCCGGCCGGTGAGGGGCGCGGCGGGCCCCGGAAGGCGTGCGGGCAGGTCGAGCTGGTGGCCCGCCCAGGTGACGTTGGCGCGGCAGGTGTGCTTCAGGTAGTGGTACAGGCCCTTGAGCTGGACGGCCGGGGTCGGCCCCGTCACGGTGATCCGGCCGCGCGTCCCGGACACGCGGAAGGTGTCGGCGTCCTCGGCGTCCGCGCCGGTGCGGAAGGTGAGCTGGTCGGCGTGGCGGGGGAGCAGCCTGCGGGCCGCGTCGGCGGCGGCGCCTTCCGCTCCGGCGGCGGTGCCCGCCCGCAGGGGGGCGCCATCGGCGGCGCGCCCTCCCGAGCAGGCCATGGCGGCCCCCGTGGTTCCGGCGAGGGCGGTGAGGAGGGTGCGGCGGGGCAGCTGGGGCATGGGGGCTCCCGTGGGTCGGGGCGGGCGCGGCGCGTACCGACGTGACAATGCCCCGGGCGACCCCGCTTTCTAACCCGCCGTCAGGCGCCGCGCCGCGTACGGCGTCTCTGCGGGCGGTCAGGCGCGGCACCTCCCCGGGCGCCAAGGGCGCCCTCACGATTCATCGGACCAGCACACAGTGATCGTCGCGAATCACTCGGCGGAATCCAGACTTCCCCCCATTGACATCCGATGTATCCGCTCCTACGTTCCCGAGCGTCCCGAGCGTTCCGAGCGTCCCGTACGAACAGGAGCCGCCCATGCGACGCAGAGCCCCCGCACTCGCCCTGCTCCTCACCGCCGCGCTCGCGGCCTCGGCCCTGCCTGCGGCCGCCGCCGCGCCCGTGCCGCAGCCGCCGCCCGAGGCCCGCCGGGCCTTGGGCCCCGGCACCGACCACGCGGTCGACGACCCCTTCACCGCCGACCGCACGAACTGGTTCCGCCAGGACCGCTTCGGCATGTTCATCCACTTCGGGGCGTACGCGAACCTGGAGGGCGAGTACACGCGCCCCGACGGGACGGTGTGCCGCAACGCCGAGTGGATCCAGCGCCAGTGCAAGATCCCCAAGGACGCCTACGAGAAGCGGGCGAAGGCGTTCGACCCGGCCGACTTCGACGCGAAGGCCGTCGTGCGGGCGGCGAAGGACGCCGGGATGAAGTACATCGTCATCACGTCCAAGCACCACGAGGGCTACGCGATGTGGCCGACGAAGGTCAACTCCTGGAACCTGCGCGACCATTCGTCGTTCGACAAGCGCCGCGACATCCTCGCAGAGCTCAAGGAGGCCGCCGACGCGGCGGGCATCAAGCTCGGTTTCTACTACTCCATCTGGGACTGGCACGACCCCGACTTCCCGGACCCGGCGACCTTCCCGAAGTACGAGAAGCGCATGTACGCCCAGCTCAAGGAGCTCATCGACACCTATGACCCGGCGCTGCTGTGGTTCGACGGCGAGTGGGACACCGAGGACCCGCACAACCCGTGGACGGCCCGCGACGGCGAGCGCCTGGAGTCGTATCTGCGCGGCCTGAACCCGGACCTCGTCGTCAACAACCGCGTCGGCAAGCGCCGCGTCGTCGACGGCGACTACGGCACGCCCGAGCAGGAGATCCCCGACGCCCCGGTGGACGGCCAGCTCTGGGAGTCGTGCATGACGCTCAACGACCACTGGGGCTTCGCCCGATACGACCAGAACTGGAAGTCGCCGGGAACCCTGATCCGCAATCTCCTCGCCACCTCATCGCGCAGCGGCAACTACCTGCTGAACGTGGGTCCCGACGCGCGCGGCCGCGTCCCTCAGCCGTCCGTGGACCGGCTGAAGCGGATGGGTGACTGGCTGCGGACGGCGGGCCAGGGAGAGGCGGTGTACGGAGCCCGCTACGGCGGCCTGGTGGAGGAGCCCGGCTGGGGCGCGGTGAGCCGCAAGGGCGACACCCTGTACGCGGCGGTCACACGCTGGCCCGCGCCCGGACAGCCCCTGCACCTGAAGGCGAACACCGACTTCGCCATCAAGTCGGCCCGAGTCCTGGGCAGTTCCCAGCAGGTCACCGTCACCAAGTCCGGCGACGGCTACGATCTCACGCCGTCCGGCGCGGCCACGAACCCCGACGCCACGGTGATCGCGCTGCGGATCGACCCGGGCCGCGCGGCACGCCCCGGCGACGGCAAGGGCCTCAGGCAGGAGGTCTTCGACAACGCCGAGCTGTCCGGGACGCCGAAGGTCACCCGCACCGACCCGACGGTCAACCACTCCTGGAAGTACACGGGTTCACCACACGCGTCGATCCCCTCCGACCGCTTCGGCGTCCGCTGGACGGGCACGGTCGAGCCGCGCCGCAGCGAGACGTACACGCTGACGACGGTGTCGGACGACATGGTGCGGGTGTGGATCGACGGCAAGCTGGTCATCGACTCCTGGAGTCCGCACGAGCCGAAGGTCGACAAAGCGCGCGTGCCGCTGACGGCGGGCAGGCGCCACGCGATCCGCGTCGACTACGCGGAGCAGACGGGCGAGGCGCACCTGAAGCTGCTGTGGTCCAGCCCCCACCAGGCGCAGGAGGTCATCCCGGCGAGCCAGCTGCGCACCCCGTGACGGTCACAGCCCCGCGAGGGTGTGGTCGACGGTGGCGAGGAGGACGTTGCGGTCGTCTTGTACGCGACCGAGGACCCGCAACCCGTAGTAACTGCTCTGGATGAGGCGGGCCAGGGCGCGGGCGTCGCGGTCCTTAGGGATCTCGCCCGCGCTCTGGCCCGAGGCGACGACGGCGCACACCTCGTCCTCGACGCGGGCGAAGTTGCGCCGCACGACCCGCTTGACGTCCTGATCAAGGCCGGCGAGCTCGATGGCGGCGTTGATGGCGAAGCAGCCGCGCCCGTCGTCCGCGTCGAGGTCGCTGTCGAGGGAGGTCAGCATCATGGCGCGCAGGCGTTCCCTGGCGGTGCCGGGCCCCTGGAGCCGCTCGATCTGGGCGGCGGTGACGGTCTCGTAGTAGCGGTCGAGGGCGCGCAGATACAGCTCGCGCTTGCCGCCGAAGGTGTTGTAGAGACTGGACGGGCCGAGGCCCGTGCTGTCGCACAGGTCCCGGGTGGACGTGCCCTCGTACCCGTGCCGCCAGAAGGTTTCCATGGCCGCGGTGATGACGCGGTCCTCGTCGAACTGTCGTGGCCTGGCCATGCGGCGCAGCCTAGCTGTTTTGGAATACCTTTTCAAAACGTGCGGGGGTCTCCGGACGGGCCCGTTCCAGGCGCCCGGCCCAGGCCGCGAGGGCGCACCCGGCGGCCGCGAGCCCCGCCCCGACCCAGGCCACGGACGTATAGCCGTACCCGGCGTCGATGGTGAGCCCGCCGAGCATCGGGGCGAGGGTGTTGCCGACGTTGAACGCGGCGGTGTTGGTGGCGCCGACGAGTGTGGGCGCGCCCGGGGCGAGGGTGAAGACGCGGGACTGGAGGGCGGGGTTGGTGACGTATCCGGCGCCGCCGAGCAGGAACACGAGCGTGACGACGACCGCGAGGGGGCTCCGCGCGGTGAGCGCGAGCGCCGCCGAGATCGCGGTGAGCGCCGCGAGACCCCAGGTCAGGGTGGTGGTGGCGTGCGTCTGTGCGGTACGCCCGCCGATCAGCAGGCCGAGCATGCCGCCCGCCCCGAACAGGGCGAGCACGGCGGGCACCCAGCCCTCGCCGAGCCCGGTCTCGTCGGTCAGGAGCGGCGCGAGATAGCTGAAGGTCACGATGACCGCGCCGAACGCGAAGCCGGTGACGGCGTACGAGAGCCACAGCTGCGGCCGCCGCATCCCGCGCAGCTCGGCCCGCACGGACGGAGTCTCCCGGGCGCCCCGGCCGCCCGGCACCGCGAACACGGTGGCGGCCAGGCTCACGGCGGTCGCCGCCGCCACCGCCCAGAACGCGGCCCGCCAGCTCGCGGACTGGCTGAGGACGGTACCGGCGGGGACGCCGACGATCGTGGCGAGCGTCAGGCCGCCCGCGACCAGGGCCACGGCCTTGCCCTTGGCCTCGCTCGGCACCAGGGCGACGGCCGTGGCGACGGCGACGCCCCAGAACCCGGCGTACGCAAGGGCGGTGACGATCCGCGTCGCGAACAGCACCCCGTACCCCGGCGCGAGCGCCCCCACGACGTGCCCGGCGACGAACACCGCCTGGAGCAGCACGAGCGCCGTCCGGCGCGGCCAGCGCAGGGTGGCCACCGCAAGCAGGGGCGCGCCGACGACCATGCCGATCGCGAAGGCCGAGATGAGCAGGCCCGCGTCGGGGATCGAGACGCCCAGCTCTTCGGCCATGTCCGGCAGGAGTCCGGACAGCATGAACTCCGATGTTCCTTGGGTGAAGATGCCGAGCGCCAGCACGTAGACCGCAAGCGGCATGGGGTCCCTCCCGGGTGTGGATCAGGTGTTTTGAAGCGGATGCTCCAGAACTCGGGTGGACCCTAGCATGTTCTGAAGCGAGCGCTTCAAAACAAACCCCTGAGACCCCCCGCGCCGCACCCCGTGACGAGCACCCCGGCCTTCGCGACAATGCCCACGCCGTCAACCTCACCCCACGGGAGGCATCATGAGGCTCCGTCGACTCATCGCCCAGTTACTGTGCGCCGCGCTCGCGGCCTTCGGCCTGCTGGCGGCCGCCCCCGCCGTCGCGTCCGCGTCCACCGCCGCCGCCGCGCCCACGGTGATCCGTGGGGGAGACCTCCTCTACGGCGCGGGCAGCCGCTGCGTGGTGGGCTTCAACGCCAGGAGCGGGAGTACGTACTACGCCCTCATGGGCGGCCACTGCGGCACCCCCGGCACCCAGTGGTACGCCGACGCCCAGCGCACCGTCCCCGTGGGCGTCACCGAGCGGGTCGTCTTCCCCGGCAGCCATTACGCGATCGTGCGCTACACCAACACCAGCATCAGCTATCCCTCGGAACTCAACGGCGGCGGGGGCCGCATCATCCGCATCAACCGCGCCGCACAGCCGACCCCGGGCCAGCAGGTGTGCCGGGTGGGCCCCACGACCGGCATGCACTGCGGGACCGTCCAGGCCGTGAACGTCTCGATCACCTACCCGCAGGGCACCGTGAACGGACTCTTCCGCACCAGCGTCTGCGCCGAGCCCGGCGACACCGGGGGCCCCGCCTTCAGCGGCGACGCGGCCCTCGGCATCCTCGTCGGTGGCAGCGGGAACTGCACGTCGGGCGGCTCGACGTACTACCAGCCGGTGGTGCCGATCCTCAGCGCCACCGGCCTGGTCGTCGGGTACTAGCGGGACTCAGTCACCGGACCGTTCCAGGAAGCCGGCGAGGCTACGGTTCGCCTCGGGCGGGATGGCGTGCGGAAGCGCGTGATGGGACACATCCGGCAGCACGGTCGTTGCGACGCGCGGCAGCAGCGCCTCGGCGCGGGCGGCCACCTTGGCGGGGTCATGGGTCCTGCTGCTTCCGGCGAGGAGCAGCAGGACCGGCAGGTCCAGGCCGCGCAGGGCGTCCGGTGCCGGGCGCGGCCCGATTACGGGCCGGAGAGAGGGGAAACCGGCGGCCGCCTCTTGGAGGGCGAGCCAGTCGGGATCGAGGGCGGAGCCTTTGGTCTCCCACTCCAGGAAGGCGCGGACCCGGCGGGGTGTGTTCCGCAGCAGCATGGGCAGTGCGTGCAGCAGGTAGGCCGGGCTGAACCCGGCGAAGCACTGGGTCGGGTCCAGAAGGGCCAGGCGGCGTATCCGGTCGGGCGCGCGCATGGCGTGATGCAGCGCGATCCAGGCGCCGTACGAGTGTCCGCCCAGGTCGGTCTCGGCCACTCCGAGGCCGTCGAGGAGCGCGTCCAGCCAGGCCGACAGGTCGGCGACCGTACGGGGGCGGCGGTCGCCGTCGGGAGTGCTGCGTCCGGGGGCGCCGATCAAGTCGACGGCGAACACCCGGTGGGTGCGGGACAGTTCGGCGGCCTGCGCGTACCAGGACGCGGAGGTGGCGCCCCCTCCGCCGGGCAGGAGGACGAGCGAGGGCCCGTCGGCCGGGCCGCATACGTTGACGTGTGTCATGCCGAAGGGCGTGGGAACGGTCGCCGTCTCGCGAGCGGCAGGCCACTTGGTCATGACCTTGTCGTAGGCCATGAGGAAGTTGTCGGCGTCGTACGTATCGCGAGCGTTCATGAACGGCGACTCCTCTATTATCTCGCTCAGCAAGATACTTGTTGAGCGCGATGATACGTGGAGGTGGTCCGTGCCCGATCAGGAGGGTGAGGAACTCGTCGAACGAGCCGAGCCTGGGCCCGAGATGGAGATCGTCCACCTGCTGCGCGCGGTGGCCGTCGACCTGGGCAGGCACAGCACCCGGTTCGCACAGCGCAACGGCATGCACCCCACCGACGTGCGGGCGCTGATCGCCCTGATGGACGCCGCCCGCGCTGGCGAGGAGACCACGGCAGGGCACCTGGGCACCGCTCTCGGGCTCAACTCGGCAGGAACCACAGCACTGGTCGACCGCCTGGAACGGGCCGGGCATGTGCGGCGGGTGCGCGATGCGCGGGACCGCCGAAAAGTCACCATCGAAGTGGCCGAGCAGGCGGTCACCCTCGGCTGGTCCTACTTCGGACCGCTCATCGATCGGGCGGTGGACCTGCTGCGGGGATACGACGAGCGGGAACTTGCCGCGGTGAGGGGCTTTCTGACTGGGATGCGGGAGGCGGCGGTCTAGGATGTATCTCGAACATGCTGGTCACAGCCACTGGCGGATACCTCGACACGGCTCCAACGCAGCCCACTGTTCATCCGTGAGATCTCCCCGCCCCATGAAACACGATGATTCACAGGTAAAGATCCACTTTCGATACACGGCCTAGCGGCTGCGCCGGGCGGTGTGGGTGATGAAGTGGGTCCAGGTGCCGGGGGTTAGGGCGAGTTGGGGCCCTTCGGGGTTCTTGGAGTCGCGGATGTGGATGGTGGTGGGGCAGGTGGCTACTTCTATGCAGTCGCCGTCCGGGCTGCTGCTGTAGCTGGACTTGTGCCAAGAGAGGGCGACTTCGACGCAGTCGTCGCCGTCGGGGCTGCTGTAACTGCTCTTGAACCAGGCCAGTTCGGGGGTGCTCATCATGCTCCTCGCATCCGCTCCAGCAGGCTCACTGCGTGTCGGGGATTAGCGGCTGCGCCGGGCGGTATGGGTGACGAAGTCGGCCCAGGCGTCGGGAGTTAGGGCGAGTTGGGGCCCTTTGGGGTCTTTGGAGTCGCGGATGTGGATGGTGGTGGGGCAGGTGGCTACCTCTATGCAATCGTCGCCCGACCCGCCGCTGTAGCTGGACTTCTGCCAGGTGAGAGCGATTTCGACGCAGTCGTCGCCGCTGCCGCTGCTGTAGCTGCTTTTGAACCAGACCAGTTCAGTGGTGCTCATGATGCTCCTCGCAGTGTCGGACATGAGCTGGCCAGATCGCTGGCCCTTGGCATCCTCGACGGCGGCAGCGGGAACTGCGCGTCGGTGCTAGCGGCTGCGCCGGGCGGTGTGGGTGACGAAGTGGGCCCAGGTTGCCGGGTTCAGGGCGAGTTGGGGCCCTTGGGGGTGCTTGGAGTCGCGGATGTGGATGGTGGTGGGGCAGGTGGCTACCTCTATGCAGTCGTCGCCATCGCCGCCGCTGTAGCTGGACTTGTGCCAGGCGAGGGCGACTTCAACGCAGTCGCCGTCACCGCCGCTGCTGTAGCTGCTTTTGAACCAGGCCAGTTCGGGGGCGCTCATCATGCTCCTCGCATCCGCTCCAGTAGGCTCACCGAGTTTTCGAAGGAGAGAGCCTGTGAGCGCATCCTGGCATACCGCATCTGGAGCACGCTGATCTCTTTCGGTTCGGAGATGAACTGGCCGGAGCGCTGCCCTTCGCAGTAGGCGAACCACCGGTTCTCCGGAGTCTCCAGTAGTTGCATGGGCCCATCGAGTCCTGAATGAGTCTCTTGCGCGAGCGGCATGATCTGGAGCTCGATGTTTCGGCGCTCGGCGAGCTGGAGCACGTGGTCGATCAACCCGCGTGTGACTTCGGTCCCGCCCACGTTCCGGAGGAACAGGTGCTCTTCCAGGATGAAGCCGTAGGCCGTGTTGGGGCGGTCTGTGAGCAGCTTCTGTCGCTCCGCGCGTGCCGTGAGCTGAGCCTCGACCTGGTCGTCGCCGAGCGGTGGCAGCTGATTGGCGAACAGCGTCCGCGCGTACGCGGGTGTCTGCAGCAGCCCTGGAATCAAGCGGCATTCGTACGTGTAGAGGGTGATGGCCTCCTGCTCCAAGCGTGCCCAGTGCCTGAACCAAGTGGCCAACCCCCGCTGCCTGGTGAGCTGATGCACCATCAGCCGCAGGGTCCCGAAGGCGTCCAGCGTGGCCTCCGCCTGGTCCACGAACCTCGGCGGCGGGAACCGCCTGCCCTGCTCGATGGAGGCGATGAAGTGTGTTGAGTAGCCGATCTCGTTGGCTAGTGAGTCCTGTGTGTACCTCGCCCTCTTGCGGAAGCTCTTAAGGGCCGCACCGAAGGCTTTGAGGCCATCGGTCGGTTCGGGCTCGTTCGAGCCCGGCGTACTTGACGACATCACGGGTATCCCCTGACGCTCGCTAACCGTCCCCGCCAACAAGCCCATGCTCACGGTCAGTTACCCGCGCTGTCCACACTTCGCGCTCGTACACTTACTTTCCGTACGAGTCGAGTCCCTTACGACCCAGGCGGGGCCCGGTCACCTTGGGTTTCATGGTTCCTCAGGCGCAAACCCCCACACCCGTACATATGTTCACTCAGTGTGTCACCGCGAGCCCGCGTGGCGCGCGGTTGGCCCGGCGGCTCGCTCGCTTCCACCTCGACGGGTGGGGCATCCCGTACGACACCGAACCCTCCGACGCGGTCGCCCAGATCGTGGCCGAGCTGGCGGCGAACGCGGCCACGCACGCGCGGGAGGCGGGCCCGGACTTCCGGCTGCGGTTGCTGCTCCTGGAGGGCGAGGTGCTGATCGAGGTGACGGACGAGTACCAGGGCGGCGGCCTGCCCCGGGAGGTGCGGCTGCCGGGGCCGGGGGAGGAGTCGGGCCGGGGCCTGGCCCTGGTGGCGGCGCTTGCGGCGCGGTGGGGGGTGGTGGCGGGGCGGTCCGGGGACAAGACGGTGTGGGCGAGCGTACGGCTGGATGGGGACACGGGGCGGCCCCGGCCGCGCGCGGGGGCGTGACCGGGGCCGAGGGGGCGCTTACCGGATGCGGTGGAGCGTCCAGGCCTCGTTGGGGGAGTCGTCCTCGGGGGCGACGCGCACGTGGGCGCCCACGTGCTCCGCGCGCACGACGAGTTCCTTGTCGGAGACGATCTGGATGCCGAACGGGGTGGGCTGGATGCGCCAGGCGACGGGGGAGCCGTTCCGGACGTAGACCTGGTCGTCGGTGTAGTTCAGGAACTGGTCGGCGGGGCCGTGGGCGGCGCGGATGTGGTACTGGCCAGGCAGGTCCTCGGTGGCGCGCTCGATGATCCACTCCTGGACTATCGGAGGGATCAGCTCGGGCGCGGCGATGACGGGGCGGCCGTGCTGGACGGCGTGGGGAGTGGGGGTGAGGACCGTACGGAAACCGATGTGCGCGCCGATGATGTAGATCCCGCTGGCGAGCTGGATGTCGGACATGCGTGTCCCTTCGGTTCTGTCGACGAGGCCCGACCGGCGACGGACGGCGCCGGTCTGTACACCGGCTCACTCTCGTGGCGGACCCGCCGTACCAGGCAGGCGAAATGCGGCCATCGGGGCCAGTGGCCCCAAAAAGCCCCATGAGTGCACGGATATCGCCAAAGGCCGGAGTGGGGCGAGGGGTTGAGGGGCCGGACGGTGAGCGGCACCAGGCACACCCACCGGTATGCCGCGCACGGGCCCCGCCCGACGACGACCGGAACACCCCCGATGTCCCGCACCTTCAAGCCCGCCCCGGGAGTTAAAGCCCGTCCGGCGCTTGAGGACGAGGCGCGAAGCGCCAATGCACCCCCACGTCACGGGGCCCGAGGCCTACGGCACCCGCACCCGCGTCCCCGCCTGGAACCGCGAGGTCGCCCCCACCTCCGCCAGCAGCTCCGCGACCCGCCGCCGGTACGTCCGCAGGGACATGCCGAGCCGCCTGGCCCCGGCCTCGTCGGTGAGCCCGTCGCTCAGAGCCCGCAGGACGAGACGCGCTTCCTCGTCCAGGACCGGCGCCCCCGCCGCCAGCGCGCTGCCCAGCGGCTCGGCGGCCTCCCAGGTCGCGTACAGCAGGGACCACACGCCCTCAACGACCTCCGGCACCCGCACGACCGTGTACGTGCGCGGCCCCCGGGACTCGGACCCGGCGAGGACAGCGACGCGCCGGTCGATGACGATGGCCTCGCGGGCGAGCGGGGCGCTCGAAATGCGCACGTCGGCACCGGACGCGGCGATCGCGGCGAGCCGCCGCTCGGAGTACGCGTCGCCGAGGGCCCGGCGGGTGTACACCTTGCGCATGGCGAGGCCGTCGCACGGCTGGGGCTTCAGCGGCGGGCGCTTGCCGTCGGCGAAGACGGCGTTCACACCGCCGGACCAGGTGACGAGGTCGGCGGCCCCGCACAGGAACTCCTCGCGCGCGGAGGCGAACAGGTCCCCGGCGCGCAGCACCAGCTCCCGCTCCCCGCGCAGTGTGACGATCGCGTCACCGTCCATGCCCTCGCCCCCGCCCTGGATGGCAACAACCTGCCACCTCACTCATCCGGACCCGCACCGACCCCAAGATGACCCCATGCCAACCTCAACCCCAAACCCAACCCCAAACCCAACCCCCAACCCGACCCCGTACGAGAACACGCCCGCCCCCGAGAAGTCCACGCGACCGCTGCCACCCGCCGCTGCGGCCGGACGGTGGTCCATCGGCGGCGACCGGCCCGTACACCGCATGGGCTTCGGCGCCATGCGGCTGCCCGGCCGCACCTGGGAGGGCCCGGCGGGCGACCCGGAGACCGCCGTCGCGGTCCTTCGCCGGGCCGTGGAGCTGGGCGTGAACCACATCGACACGGCAGCCTTCTACTTCTTCGAGGACCTCGCCGCCAACGACCTGATCCGCGCGGCCCTCCACCCGTACGCCGACGACCTGGTGATCGCCACCAAGGTCGGCCCCGACCGCGACCCCGGCCACAACTGGCTGGACGCCGCGGGCCCGGCGAAGCTCAAGGCCGACGTCCACCGCAACCTGCGCCAGCTGGGCCGCGACCACCTGGACCTGGTCTACCTGCGCTTCCTGAGCGCGGACGGCCCCGGCGGCGGCCGCTTCGAGGCCCTCGCCGAACTCCGCGAACAGGGGCTCATCCGCCACCTCGGCGTCAGCAACGCCAGCGCCGCGCAGCTCGCCGAGGCCCGCGCCATCGCGCCCGTGGCCGCCGTGCAGAACAGGTACAGCCCGGTGTCCCGGGACGCGGACGCCGACGCCATGCTCGACCTGTGCACCCGCGAGAGCATTGCCTTCGTACCGTTCTTCCCTCTGGGCGGCGCGGGCGCCCCGCACCTGGCGGCACTCGACCGCGTGGCGGCACGACACGAGGCGACGGCCGCCCAAGTGTCCCTGGCCTGGTCCCTCTCCCTCTCCCCGGCGGTCCTGGCCATCCCCGGCACCTCCTCCCTCGTACACCTAGAGGAAAACATCGCAGCCGCAGCACTACACCTAGACACAGCCGACCTGAAGTCCCTGTCGACCTAGCCCCGCCCTAAAGCCCGAGCACCCGCGCGTCCGAGGCCAGCGCCCGGAAGTACCCCTTCGGATCGTCGACCATGCGCCGCTCCCTCAGATCGAGCAGCCCCGCCACCCCCGAAAGCGTCGCGGCGACGGTGCCGTCCGGCTTGGTGAAGACCTGCTCCACCGAGAACACCTTCCGCTCTCCCCAGACGAACCGGCACGACACACTCACCTCGTCCCCCGCCCGCAACTCACTCCGATACCGCAGCGTGTTCTCCAACGCGACCGGCCCGACCCCCTTAGCGATCAAATCGGCCTGCCGAATCCCCGCGGCCTGCAACATCGACCACCGAGCGTGCTCCGCGTACTGGAGGTACACGGCCTGGTTCAAATGCCCCTGGGAGTCGGTCTCGTACCCCCGAACGGAAATCCCCACGACGTAGGCCTCCGGCCCGGAGCCAGTCTCCTGCTGCGACACGGTTGTCCCTCTTCTATACGGTTCTGCCCGATCCACCCCGACCCGCCCGCACCCATTCCCGGCCACGGCACACGTCTGCTGAACCTTCAACTGCCCCTTGCCTCCCAACATTCCAGCCAGGGGCGCCGTCTCCTTCACGGACGGATGCGACCGTGCTGGATGTGGTGCGAACCGTCCTGGAGCCGACGAAGCGCGTTGCCGTCTGCCGTGCGCAAGAGCGGCCACACCTACCCGCCGACATGCGTGCAGAGGCCATCGTGATCGACATGACCGGTGACGCACTGGAGGCGGCCGCCCTGGGCGGTCATGGGCCCGATGCCTCGGGAGGCGCACGTACGATGCGTCCGAGTGAGCGGTCATCGGCCACCTGAGGAGGTGGAAGAGGTGGGGAGACATGCAGATCTACCGGGAGAACCGGCTGCACGAGCGCGTTTCGGAGGCCGTAGGCGACGACGCCGAGGAAAGCTTCATGGCGGCGTGCCGGGCGGCGCCGGAAGGCACGGTCATGAGCGGTGTGCAGAGCTGTGGTGACACGATGCTGAATGAGCGCCAGCTGGAGTGGTTCGTGGGGGAACTGGACTGGCTGCCCGAGGAGTCGAAGACGGAGGCCGTCCGCCGCGTGGTGGAGATGGCGAGGCAAGCACTGTCCAGGGGCGGCTATCTGTATGTCTCCGGGGACTAGGAAAGCCTTCCGTGTTGCCTGCGCTCCGTGGGCCTGAACAACAACCTCGTGGAAAGGCGCCTCGCATGCCTCTCGTCGTGTACGTGGAAGACCGGAACCGCAGGCGCATGGCCAGCACACACGAAGACCGGAAGGGGACATTCCTGTCCTTGTGCGAGGCAGCGCCGGAGGGCAGCGTGCTGGGCTTCGTGCAGCGTCACGGGGACACCATGCTGAACGAGCTCCAGCTGGAGCGGTTCGTGGCGGAGCTGGAACGGCTCCCCGAAGAGAAGAAGAACAGCACGGTGCGCAAGCTGCTCGCGGCGGCCCAGTTCGCCATCGCCTCTCACGGTTACCTGTACTTCGTGGGGGAGCCTGGGGGCGAGGTGCGCTCCGAGAGCTAGCGGGTTCGTGCGGCCATCGCCGAGGAAGGGGTCCATGTCCGAGTTTGGGTTTGTTCGTGCGTCTGAAGAGGTTCTCGCTGTTCGGAACGCGCTGGCCGCGCGGACGGTCCAGGCGCTCCGGCATGCTGGTCTTCCCGCCTTCCGCGAGGGGGAGGCCGGTACGGAAGACTGGTCGGGGGCGGCGGTCCACGTCGAACCGGACAGTGAGACGGCCTCGGCTGCCGTATCGGTGGTGTGGAGATGTGACCCCGAGGTCGTCCAGGCGGCTGTCGACAGTCTCGCCGCTGAGAATCTTGAGACGCCGGTCGTCCGGTATCCCGGGGTGGTGGGTCTCCACATGCAGAATCCGTTGATTCAGATCCTGTTGACGTCGGGGATCATCGCGACACCGGACAACGACGACATGAACCCTGAGCGCGTATTGGTCTTCGGGACCATGTCCGACCTGCCGCCCGCGCTGAGGCCCACGTTCGTTCCGCCGGTAAGCGGCTGAGGCCGCGGTATCAGGGATCCCCCGACTGGGGCTGCGTGAAGGCGGGTCTCCGCGGCCGGGCCGTTGTCAGTGGGGTGCGGGAGCATCGAGGTATGGCTAAGCCTGTGAACGCCGTGCAGCGGCGGATCATTGCTGGGGCGGACCCGGTGACGGGGCGGCTGCGGGGGAGCGAGGCGCAGCTTGCGGGGCTCGCGCGGTTGCGGCTTGCCTTTCGGCATCCGCGGCCGCCGCACGCGTACTTCCTGACGCCCGCCGGGCACCGTGTCCGCGAGGAGCCGGTGGGCGCTGTCCCCGAGGCGGCGCCGGTGGAGGCGCGCCCGGGGGTGTTCGTCGCGCGCACCGGAACGGAGCAGGACCCGCCCGGCGCCGACGACGGGCCCGCGCGGGCGCGGGACGTGCGCGGGGCCTGGCTCGGCATCGTCGAGATGCGGCGGATGACGAACGCGGACGGTGACCGCGAGACACCGTGCGCCTGGGAGCGGGCGCACCGCGTGCGGGCCGTGGCGATAGCCCTGGAGGCGGCGGGCCGGGTGCCCGCCGGCCCCGGGCGGGCGGGCTATCGCGTGACGGACACGGCGCAGCCGGACGCGGTGGAGGTGCGGGAGGAGTCAGCGGACGGCGTCCGGGCTTGTGGGGCCGCCCTCGAGCGGGCGGGGTGGCTCGTCAGCGAGCACGGGGACGCGCGCGCGGGGCGGGGGTGGCGGTATCTGCTGGCGTCGCCCCGGCGCCGCTAGTCGCCCCAGGGCGCGCCTCAACGCTGGCTCGCGATTTGCTTTCGCCAGTGGTGGGGGAGGTGAGGGTGCGGGCGAGTGTCGTGCCCACTCGCGCCGTGACGGTGTGTGCGGGGGTTGGAGTGGAAGCGCCTGGGGTGCGCCGTGTTGGCGGGTGGGGTGTGGTGCGCTCTTGTGAAGGGCGGGGGTGGGTGTGCGGCGTCGAGGGGCGCGTCTCCGGTCGCTGGTTCTCGCGGTCCCGCCGCCCTCACCCGGAGGAAATGGCACCTCGTGGCGCTGGTGCGCCCTCCGTTCGGTTCCAGCCAACTCGGCGCCACTCGCCTCCCCGTACGCACTTCCTTCACTCGACCCGACGGTATGTGCAGCCTTGCGGCGGCAAGGGAGGGGCGGGGTGGTGGGCGGGGGCGTCGGTCGGTGCCCCTCGGCGGCTCGGTGTCGCTATTGAGCCAAGTCGGGCGTCCGGCCTGTTGTCGGTGTCCCGCCATGCCTAGGGTGATCGTTGCACTCGTTTCTACTGCAAATGTTGAGCGTGTGCGGACCACTGGCTTTGGGGGAAGGACGGGGACAGCGTTATGGGCAGGGAAACGAGAACACGGGGACGGGCGCGGAGGCTGGGGAAGGGCCTCGTGGTGGCGTCGGGCCTCGCGGCCGTCGTCATCGGGGTCGGCGGCCCCACCGCCGTCGCCCTCGACACGGACAATCTCTACAGTCCGCAGGCGTGCAAGAGCCCCTCACGCTCCAAGTTCAAGCTTCATCTGTGGTACGAGCGCGGCCAGAACGGCGTCTACCGGAACATCGGTCACAGCGTAAGCAACTTCAGCGACGTGCCGGACGGGGTCGTGGGGGTCACGTCCGCGCTGCGCTTCTGCCCCCAGGGGGCGAGCAACCCCTGGCCGGGCTCCAACAAGAAGATCAAGAACAACGCCGCGTCGGGTGAGAACGAGCACTACAAGTACAAGGCCCGCATCTACTACAACGCCGGATACCGGGGCGCCCAGGACGTGATGAACCCGTACCAGTCCATCGCCTGGTTCCGGAACGTCTACAAGAACAACGCGTCGTTCAAGTGGAGCCGCTAGTGCGTACGGTGCGCGGGGGGAAGAAGAACATGAGACTGGCAGCGAAGGCGATCGTCCCGGCCGCGGTCCTCGCGGTCGCCGCGGCGGCGGGCGGCGTGTACGTCACGATGGATGACGGTGCGTCAGGAGGGGGTCGTGAGACGGCGGGAGCGCGCGGCGGCGCCGCCCTGGGGCAGGTCGCCCGGGCCCACGTCGGCAACCCGGACGACCCGGCGACCTGGCGCCTGCCCGTCGAGTCGTACATGCCGACCAAGAACCAGATCAGCGTGGTCACCACGTCCCGGGACGAACTGATCGACCAGTGCATGAGCGCCGCCGGGTTCGACGCCTGGAAGCCCGCCCCCGACCTGCCCGAGCTCGGCGGGAAGACCCTGACCGACTGGCGCTACGGCCTCCACGACGGGGAACTCGCAGCCGAGCGTGGCTATCACCCCGCCAAGGGTGAACAAGAGGCGTACGACAAGGCGATGGAGGCCGGGGCCGTCGACGAGTCGGACGCCGACGAGGCCGTCCTGAAGGGCTGCGTGCAGAAGGTCGACGGGCAGGTGCCCGACGCGGTGTCGCCCGACATCGTCCAGCAGATCAGCGGTGAGTCCTTCGAGAAGTCCAAGGAGGCTCCCGAGGTCGCCGACGTGTTCGCGAAGTGGTCGTCCTGCATGAAGGCGAAGGGCTACGACTACAAGCAGCCGCTGGACGCCAGTGACGACCCCGCCTTCGGCGACCCGGAGAAGGTGACGCCCGAGGAGATCGCCACGGCGAAGGCGGACGTCGCCTGCCGCGACGAGTACGACGTCGAACGGACCTGGTTCGACGCCGAGTCGAAGATCCAGCGCACCGCCATCGCGGAGCACCTGAAGGAGTTCAACGACGCCGCCAAGGCGACGAAGGACGCGGTCGCCAAGGCCAAGGCGGTCTGAGGCACCGCCGTACCCGCGGCGCACCGCACCGCACCGCGCCGCACCGCGAGCCCGCGCGGGCGGGGGAGGGGAACCCCCGCCCGCGCGACGACGGCGGGGAGACCCCCGCCGCGAGATGCCCGGCACCGGCCGCCGTTGGACCTTCGGCCGCCGTGGCCGGGCATTTCCGTGTCTCGACACCTTCCGTGTCCCGGCACTTTCTGTGTCTCAAGCCCCCGGACCGCCCCACAGGGCACCGCGGGGCCGGTCCGTGCTGCCCGCACGGCGCACCACCACGAGGAGATGACGTGAGAATCGGCAGGAGAGCACGGGCCCCGCTGGCGGCGATCGCCGCCGGGGCTGTGCTGGGGGGAATGCTGCAGAGCGCGGCCTGGGCCGACGACCCGCCCAACGCGCCGGTCGGCAAGAAGCCCTCGGTGGGGAAACCGGCCGAGGAGCGGCCCGACGAGGTGCCGCCGGGCGACCGGAAGTCCCTGCTGGGCGGCGACTACAAGAAGTCCGGGGACCGTGTCTGGACGACGACGAGCGACGCCAACGGCTTCCACCTCCTGACGGCCCGTGAGAAGGAGGGCTACGCCTGGAAGACCACGGCGTCGCTGTCCGAGCCGGGCTTCGACACGGACGCCTGGATCGGCAACGCCTGCGTGACCGGCTCCGGGAAGCGCGCCGTGGTGGTGTACGCGCCGCGCACGTTCACCAACAAGCCCCACCTCATGGCCCGGGGCGCGTTCGCCGCCGTCGTCCAGCTGGACACGGGGCAGGTGAAGAAGCTTCCGCTCCAGGTCTCGCTCTCGTACTACAACCCGGGCTGCGGCGTCGGCGAGAGCGCCGTCCTCACCCAGTCCGGCGGCGAGGACAAGCCGGCCACCCGCCTCACCCGGCTGAACACCGTGACGGGCAAGCTGTCCAAGCCCGTGGAGACCAAGGGGCAGGTGACGTCCGCCGTCGTCGCCAAGGACGGCTCGCTCGTGGCCGCCGCGGGCGCCCAGGTGGTCCGCGTCCGGCGTGACGGCGGCACGACTCCGCTGGTGCGCACGGACGCCGTACCGTACCGGCTGACCCCCGACGCTGACGGCGGCGTGGTCTTCCTGGACCGGCAGCGGGCACACGGGAGCAGCGCCGGTACGGCCGCCACGACCCGGGTCAAGCGCATCACCGCCGGTCAGGTCGGTACCGCCCGCCCGGCGAAGGCCAGGGCGAAGGTCCTCGCCACGGGCCCGCTGACCGACACCGGGCTCACCCGCGGCGCCGGAACCGTCTACGTGACGGGCAAGGCCAAGAAGGCCCCGGGCGCACAACTACCGCGTACCGTGGAGAAGTTGGCTGGGGTACCCAAGGACGCCCTCGTCTCCACCCGCGGCGAGGCGGTCCTCACCGAGACCGCGTGGACCGACGGGCAGGGCGCCCTGATCCACCCCGAGGCGGCGGACGGCACCCGCCCCGTGAACGTCAAGCTCACCGCGCTGGACAGCGGCGAGAAGGCCACGTTCACCGTGGCCCCCGGCGAGCGGCGCGCCTTCTTCAGCGCCCAGGGCAGGGAACGCACTCCGGCGCTGCCCGGCGGCAAGCCGCGTGACGGCAAGGCCGCGAAGCGCTTCGCGCAGCCGTCCGGGAAGGCGGCGAAGGGCGCGGGCTTCCGGGCCGCCGCCTCCGACCGCAATGAGATCGTGGAGTCGGAGCGCGTCTGCTCGGTGCCCCGCAACGACCCGCGCAACCAGGCGACGCAGCCCAAGCCGCGCCAGGTCGAATGGGCCGTCAACCAGGCCATCCGCGGCAACCTCGACAAGCACGTCAAGCGCGCGGCGAACTGGAAGAACCTGGGCATGCCCGCCTACGCGCCCCAGACGCTCTTCCCCAAGCCGACACTGGAGGGCGGCGGCGGTGTGCCCGCGCAGGTGATGCTCGGCGTCACCGCGCAGGAGTCCAACATGTGGCAGGCCAACCGCTCCGTGGTGCCCGGAGTCACCGGCAACCCGCTGATCGGCAACTACTACGGCATCGACTACTACGACGGCAAGCCGGACAACGACTGGGACGTGAACTGGAACGAGCCCGACTGCGGCTACGGCATCACCCAGGTCACCGACCACATGCGCCTCGCGGGCCGCGAGAACGGCAAGGGCGGCAAGGCCTGGCCGTACGAGAAGCAGCGGGCGGTCGCCCTGGACTACACCGCCAACATCGCCGCGGGCCTGCAGATCCTGGCGTCCAAGTGGAACGACACCAGGAAGGGGGGACTCAAGGTCAACGACGGCGACCCGGCGAAGCTGGAGAACTGGACCTTCGCGCTGTGGGCGTACAACGCCGGATTCCACCCGAACAAGAACGACGGCAAGCCGTGGGGCGTGGGCTGGGCCAACAACCCCGCCAACCCCGAGTGGGACGCCGGCCGCGACCCCTTCATGGAGAACAGCGACGGCGTCGAGGACGCCTCGGACGCCGCGCACCCGCAGGACTGGCCCTACCAGGAGAAGGTCCTCGGCTTCGCCGCGCACCCGCCCGCGTACCTGGAGTCTCCCGGCAAGGTGGTGCCCGCGTTCCTCGCGGCGTGGTGGAACGGAACGGAGGGCGGTGCCAAGGTCGAGGGCTCGGCCAAGTACCACCGCGCCAAGGTCAAGCCGCCGGAGGACACGTTCTGCACCTCCGCCAACGACTGCGACCCGGGCAAGATCGGTGACGGGGCGGAGAACGAGGACGGCGCGGGCCCCTGCAAGCGCGGCGACTTCAAGTGCTGGTGGAGCAAGTCGGTGAAGTGGAAGGACAAGTGCGACTACTCCTGCGGCAACGACTTCACCCGCTTCCCCGTCGACTGGGCGGAGGAGCCCGACGGCACCGCCTACCCGCCCAACTGCACCACCACCGGGCTGCCCGCCAACGCCCTGGTCGTCGATGACGTGCCCGCGGGCACACCGCCGGTCAGAGCGGGGTGCGCCATGGCCCCGCTGGACAACGACGGAAGCTTCAGCCTCGACTTCGGCGCGGGCGAGGCGGGCCTCGGGCACGACGGGACGACCATCGTTCCCGTGTGGCCCGCCAAGGTCGACCTCCACCAGCTCGGCGCGGGCTTCGGCGGCCACTTCTACTTCGGCCACACCCGCCAGAACGACCAGAAGGGCAACCGGCTCAAGTTCACCGGCACCTGGAAGTTCACCAAGGACGTGAAGGGCCCCGCGAAGGTCATGGTGCACCTGCCCGACCACGGCGCCCACACCGCGTACGCGAAGTACGAGATCGAGACGGCCAAGGGCACCCGCACCCGGATCATCGACCAGAGGAACACGGGCGGCGGCGGCAAGAACCGCTGGGTGACCCTCGGCGCCTTCATGTTCGACGGCCCGCCCAAGGTCAAGCTGAGCACCACCACCCGTGACGGCACCGGCGACGAGGACATCGCCTTCGACGCGGTCGCCGTGGCCCCCATCAAGGGCAAGTACGCCGAGCACACGGTGGACGCGGTGGGTCTCTTCGACGAGAACCAGGACCTGAACGGCGACGAGAAGAGTTCGTGGATCGTCAGCTCGCCCTTCGAGTCGCGGCAGAAGCTGTACGACTGGGGGCACAAGCTCGCCTCGGACGCCGTCGACCTCAAGACCTGCGAGGGCACGCAACTGGACGCGGGCTGCCTGGCCCCCAAGACCAAGGCCGCCATGCAGCGGTGGAAGGACGAGATCGAACGCTCGGGCACCGATCCGGTCAACCACCCCGACGGCAGTAGCCTCGCCCGCTGGATCGGGTTCGCCAACAGCTACAAGGACCGGCCCACCAGCGCGTCCAAGCCCGCGTTCTTCGACACCGACGACGGCCGCTACAAGATCCGCTCCAAGGCGCAGGTGTCCTTCGTCGTGGGCGAGAACGGGAAGATCGTCGACGGCAGCGAGGCCGTCGAGTACGACAACCGCACGGGCGACACCCATCTGCCGAAGTACCTGATGGAGTTCTTCACCGCGCTGCACCAGGACTACGGCATCGAACCGCCGGACCTGTCGTACACGGCGAAGGACATGAACGAGCACGACGGCCGCGACACCAGGGTCGACCCCAACAAGACCGGCGTCATGCCGGGCCGCGCCTACGCCTACGCGGGCCGGGCGGCGCAGCTCACCGACAACGGCACCTGTGTCGCCGCGCTCTACACCTCGGGCGGGTCCATCGGCTACCGGCCCATGCTCGGTGCCGGGTCCACGTCGAAGGCCGTGGACCGCTGGCAGCAGCGGGTCTACGACGACAAGCGGCTCTCCACCTGGGTCGTGAAGATCGCCACGGAACAGTTCCAGGCCCTGTTCAACACGGGCGGCGCGACCGGGCCGCTCACGGGGTCCATCTTCGGCCAGGCCCCGCCCATCTGGCAGGAGTTGAACTTCAAGGCCTGCGCCGACGGCACGGTCAAGAAGCGCGGCGACAGCCCCGTGCTGCGCTCCAGCCACATGCCCAGCCAGTACCTGTACCACAACGGCAAGGCCATGGACCTGGACGGCGCTGCCCGCGACTCGAAGGAGCCCGTGACCAGGGGCGAGTTCGTGCAGTTCAGCCGGGCTCCGTCGCCCGGGGGCAACCCTCCGTGGGACGGCTGGGCCAACCCCTTCGGCCAGTGCACCCCCGACAGCGGCCACACGGGCAACCCGTGGGCCATCAGCCCTCCGTCCGACCCTGGGACGAACCCCAAGAAGGCGCGCTTCTGCGCCGACAAGGACCTGGAAGGGAGTCCCGAACACAGTAGCTAGCCTGGTGCGACACCCGCTCGCCCGGCGGGGGTTGACCGACCCCCGCCGGGCGAGCGGATACGTCGTGACCGCACGGAACGCGCGGGGCCCACCCGCCGCTCACTCGCTGGAGGACACACATGCCGGGCATCATCGCGGCGCTGGGCCTGGTCGGGCTCATCGTCGCCGTGGCGGGCCAGGGCGCTTGGCCCAAGCTGGGCGGAGCCGTCGCGGGCAGCGTCTTCGTCGCCCTGCTGCTCGTGCCGCTCGCCAGCGTGTACGCGCTCGCCCTCGCGGTGCCCTTCATCGGCGTGGCGCTGGGCCTGCTGCCCCCGTTCGACCGGGAAACGGACCCGAGGGCCCACGTCCGCTGGCTGGTCGGCGTGCTGCTCGCCGCGGCGGGCCTCACCCTCTGGTTCAGCGCGCGGGACCCGGAGTCGGCCGTCATCACCGCCATCCTCTTCGGCCCCGGGGCCTGCGCCGCGGCCGCCCGGCTCATCCACTTCGTCAGCAGCCGCGACGACTGAGCCCCCCTAGGGCCGCACGTTCCACGTAGCCACCACCGGCCGCCCATGCTCATAGCTGAGCCTGCTCACCGTGCCCGTGGCCAGCTGGAAGTGCGCGCCCGCCGACGGGGCGAAGCCCAGGCGGCGGGCCGTCAGGACGCGCAGGAAGTGGGCGTGGGCGACGAGCAGGACACTGCCCTCGGTGTTGGCGAGCGCCGCGTCGACCTTGGCGAGGACGCGGTCGGCGCGCTCGCCGACCTGCTCGGGCGTCTCACCGGGGTGCTCCGGCGGGCCGGGGGCCACGCCGTCCGTGAACAGGAACCAGTCGGGGCGGGTGTGGTGGATCTCCACCGTCGTGACGCCCTCGTACGCGCCGTAGTCCCACTCGGCGAGATCCTCGTCCACGCGCGCGTCGGCGAAGCCCGCGAGGTCCGCCGTCTCCCGCGCCCGCGCGCGAGGGCTGGTGAAGGCCGCGTCCACGCGGTACTTGCCGAGCAGCGGCGCGAGCGAACGCGCCTGCGCGCGGCCGTTGTCCGTGAGGGGGATCTCCGTCCAGCTGGTGTGCTGGCCGGACAGCGCCCACGCGGTCTCCCCGTGCCGTACGAGCAGAAGGTCACCCATGGCGGATACGTCCTCTCGGTGCGTGGCACCCTCGGTGGCGGCCGATTCCAAGATCGGCCACCACCGAGGGTGCCACGCCGGTCCTGACCGCGGGACACCCGCCCGCCGTCAGCGCCGCCGCAGCTCACGCCCCCCGAACGCGCCCGCGCCGTCGGCCTGTTTCCACCACGCCTCGAGGCCCGCCTGGTCCAGGGCGTGCCAGTCGGGGGTCTCTTGGACGAACGCCCGGCCTAGGCGTCTGCCCAGGTCGACCATGGTGCGGCCGACGACGGTGCGGTCCGTGTCATAGGTCTCCAGGGCGTCGGGCCAGGTGACGGCCGTGGTGATGGCGGCCTCCAGGACCGTCGCGTCCTGCAGGGCCTTGACCGCGCCGCCACCGGTGTGCGGGCGCGCCACCGTCGCCGCGTCGCCCGCGAGCAGCACGCGGCCCTGGGCGTAGTGGGGCGCCGTGAAGTCGTACATCGGCTGGAGGGACAGCTCCGCCGGTGCGGTGGCGTGGACCACCGCGCCCCAGTAGGGCGGAAGGAGCACGTCGGCCACGTACGCCAGGTGCGCGCTCAGGGTGTCCGTCAGGCCGCCCGGCGGCAGGCTGCGCGGGTGGGCGAAGCCGAGGTCCGCGGCCACGTCCCGGGGCGGCGCGGTGTACAGGACCCAGTTCACGCGGTGGCCGCCCGCGCCGTCCGGGATGCGGTACAGGATGATGTGCCCGCCCTCGAAGACGGCGTACACGCAGTCCTCGTCGGCCCACAGCTCCGGGTGCGGCAGGCGCGCGGCGGGATAGGCGCCCCGCCAGGCGAGATAGCCCGCGTACGTCGCGCCGACGCCGGGGAAGGCGGCCTCGCGGACCACGGAGCGGTAGCCGTCCGCGCCGACGACGACGTCGAACCGCTCGGTGCCCCCGTCGGCCTCCACCACCGCACCGCCCGGACAGGGGCGCACCCCCGTGACGGCCGTGTCGGTGCGGAACGTCACCGACTCGGGCACCCGGCGCCGCAACTCCCCCCACAACGGACCCCAGTTGTAGGTGCGGAACGGGAACGGCATCACGGCGATCTCATGCCCGAGCGGCCCCGGCGCCGCCTCGTCGCGCACGTACCACCGGCGCCTGACGAGCTGCACCCACGGCATGTCCGCGTCCAGATAGCCGGCCGACTCCAGCTCCGTGTAACGGGAGTTGTGGACGGCGAGCCCGACGCCCCGGTCCTCTAGGCGGCCCGCCGCGCGCTCGTACACGGTGATCTCGTCCGCGCCGCCCCGGTGCGCGGCCAGCGCCGCCGCGCACCCCGCGACGCTGCCGCCGACGACGGCGACCCTGCCTGAATGCATCATCGCGCCATCCTGACAGGGCGGATGACGTCCTGTCATGACCGACCGTCAGCGCAAGGACACACCGCGTCCGGCGAAGAACGGCTCGAACCGCGCGCGGGGGAGCGAGGCCGTGCGCGTGGGCGCGTCGATCCCCGACGGGTTGTGGAAGTGCAGGCCCCCGTCCGCCGTGCGCGCCGTGACGAGCACCAGATGCCCGCCCCGCCCGGGCGCGGGCCGCTCGGGGCGGCGGATCTCGTAGTGCACGGACGCGATCACCGTGCGCCCGGCGTCGACGAGGCCGCCGATCTCGTCGAGCGTGAGGTGGCGGTGCACGGTGGCCTCGCGGCCGAGCTCCTCGCGGACGTATTCGGCGAGCGGCGCGTAGATCAGGCCCCGGATGGTGCCGTCGTCCGCGTCCTCGGTGTACGCGCCATACTTCAGGGCGCCGTCGCGCAGCTCGAACAGCGACGGCGCGTCAGGGCCGAGGGCCATCCGCAGACAGGTCAGCCCGCACAGGTGGCCGCACCAGCGCGCGTAGTCCTCGACGGTGGCCGCGCCCGAGGTGCGCCAGGCGGGGTCGTCGGCCCGGTCGTGGCCCTCGTACACGATCTTCCCGACGAGCTCGGGCGAGGCGAACTGGGTCAGGGACGGGACCTGGCAGGTGGGACAGACCGGCACGGGCGCGCTCCTTGTCGTCGCGGCGGTGGGCTCCTGGGCGGCCGCGGGCTACTGGCGATAGCCGCTCAGGAAGCGGCCGATGCGGCTGATCGCCGCGTCCAGATCGTCAGCGTACGGGAGGGTGAGGACCCGGAAGTGGTCGGGGCGCGGCCAGTTGAAGCCGGTGCCCTGGACCACCTGGATCTTCTCCTGGAGCAGCAGGTCCAGGACGAACTTCTCATCGTCGTGGATGGCGTGCACCTTGGGGTCGAGGCGCGCGAACGCGTACAGCGCCCCCTTCGGCTTCACGCAGCTGACCCCGGGGATCTCGTTGAGCTTCCGCCAGGCGCGGTCGCGCTGCTCGTGCAGGCGGCCGCCGGGGGCGGTGAGCTCCCGGATGGACTGGCGGCCGCCGAGCGCGGCCTGGATCGCGTACTGGGCGGGGGCGTTGGCGCACAGCCGCATGGAGGCCAGCATCGTCAGGCCCTCCAGGTAGTTCCGCGCGTGCTGCTTGGGTCCCGTCACCACCAGCCAGCCGGAGCGGAAGCCCGCCACGCGGTACGTCTTGGACAGGCCGCAGAAGGTCAGGACCACCAGGTCGGGGGCGAGCGCGGCGACGCTGTGGTGCACCGCGTCGTCGTACAGGATCTGGTCGTAGATCTCGTCGGCGAACACCATCAGACCGTGGCGGCGGGCGAGGTCGAGCATGCCCTGGAGGACCTCGCGCGGATAGACCGCGCCCGTGGGGTTGTTCGGGTTGATGATGACGAGCGCCTTGGTGCGGTCGGTGATCTTCGCGGCGATGTCGTCGAGGTCGGGGTACCAGTCGGCCTGCTCGTCGCACAGGTAGTGCACGGCCTTGCCGCCGGACAGGGTGGTCACGGCCGTCCACAGGGGGAAGTCCGGGGCGGGGATGAGGACTTCGTCGCCGTCCTCCAAGAGGGCCTGTACGGCCATGGTGACCAGCTCGGACACGCCGTTGCCGAGGAAGACGTCGTCCACGGAGAGGTCGTCGATGCCCAGGTCCTGGTAGCGCTGCACCACCGCGCGCCGGGCCGAGAGGACGCCGCGCGAGTCCGTGTACCCGTGCGCCTGCGGCAGCATCCGGATCATGTCCTGGACGATCTCCTCGGGCGCCTCGAAGCCGAAGGCCGCCGGGTTGCCCGTGTTCAGGCGCAGCACGCTGTGGCCCGCCTCCTCCAGGGCGTTGGCGTGCTCGATGACCGGGCCCCGGATCTCGTAACAGACCTCGCTGAGCTTGCTGGACTGCCGGAACTCCATGCGGTGTGCCTCCCGTGGCGTGCGATACTTGGTTTTACCAAGCGGGAGCTTGGAAAGTCCAACACATTGTCTAGACTGCGACGCATGCCACCTCGACCCCGCCGCGGCTACGACCAGTTCTGTGCCGCCGCCCGCGCCCTGGACGCCGTCGGCGACCGCTGGACCCTGCTGATCGTCCGCGAACTGCTCCTCGGGCCGCGCCGCTACACCGATCTGCACGCCGACCTGCCGGGCGTCAGCACCGATGTGCTCGCCTCGCGCCTGAAGGACATGGAGCAGTCGGGCCTCACCACCCGCCGCAAGCTCCCGCCGCCCGCCGCCGCGTACGTCTACGAACTCACCGAGCGCGGCCGGGACTTGCTCCCCGCCCTGCGGGCACTCGCCGCCTGGGGCGCCCCCGGCCTCGCCGAGCGCCGTCCCACCGACGCGGTGCGCGCCCACTGGTTCGCGCTGCCGCTCCTCGACGCGGTCGCCCTGGAGGCCGGGGTGCTCGAAGTGCGCCTGGAGGAAGGCGAGTTCCATGTGCGGGTGGGGGAGGACGGGGGCGTCTCGTACGGGGACGGGCCCGCGCCCTCGGTGCCCGATGCCCGGATGTCGCTGGACGCGGGGACTGCCGTCAGCGTGGCGCGGGGGGTGTTGGGCGTCGCCGACGGGGTGCGGGGCGGGCGGATCGTCGTGAGCGGGGACGGGGCGCTGGCCAAGGCGTTGCGGGCGGGGTGACCTCGCGGTGCGCCCCAGGCCCACCCCTTCCCGCTTCCGGGTGCGGCTGCCCCCGTTCCCCCGCTCACAGACATTGGCGCTCCGCGCCTCGTCCTCAAACGCCGGACGGGCTGGAACCTGCCGGTTTCAGCCCGTCCGGCGTCTCGACGAGTGGTCAGGTGTTGTCGAACCAACCTGCCTTGACGCCCGACACGAACGAAGAGTAAGCGTCGGCCGGGAAGTTCAGGGCCGGGCCGTTCGGGCGCTTGGAGTCACGGACGGGGACGATACCGCTCGTGACGACAAGGTTGGCGGCAACCTCAACGCAGTCGCCACCGTTGTTGCTGTACGAAGACTTGAACCAGCGAGGGGATTCGGTCGTCACGATGTGCCCTTTCGTACCTGCTCGATCATGGCCACAGATGCCGCCTGCGACAGCGATTCGGCCTGTAGCTGATGGTAGGCCGTCAACATGGGCTCCACGGACGCACTCTCTCGGTCTAGATTGCCCTGCGCCTGGGACTCGGCGTAGCAGAGCACGGATCGATCCGGCAGCGTCAGGAGGTTAACGGGCAGGTCAAACGTGCGACGCTCACCGACGTCGTACGGCACCACCTGCAAGAGCGTGTTCGGCAACTCGGCGAACTCGACCAGACGCGCTAGCTGGGCGTCCATGACGGCCGCCCCACCGACGGTACGGCGGATACAGCTTTCGTCCATGGCCACGAACATCATGGGAGGGCGGGGGCGGACCAGAGCGGCCTGGCGCTCTGCCAGGAACGTCACGCGATCATCGGCCTGTTCGGGCGTGATGGCACCCCGCCGCACGGCACTGTCGGCCAGGACCCGCGCGTACTGCGGTGTCTGCAACAGGCCAGGGATGATGCCGATGTTGTACAGCCGGAGTTCCACGGCCCGAGCCTCGTACTTGACGTACTCCGGGAACCCCTCCAAGAGGCCACCTTGGCGAATCTGACGGTACTCACGTTCGAACGCATCGGCGGAGCCTTCAAGCCCGAACGTCCGGTCCGCGCTACGCGAGAAGCGGAGAGTTGGAGGCTTCCGACCAGTTTCGACCGCCGAAATATGCACACTGGAATACCCCAGGCGATCGGCAAGATCATCTTGAGTCCAGCCGTGCGTCTCCCGCAGGCTGCGGAGGCGCGCTCCATACGCCGCTTGGGGCGAAGCGTCGGGGTTCAATTCCTTGCGATTCAAGGGCCGTTCGCCAACCTTTCGTTCTCATTCGACAGCTTGAATGGTTCCCAGGCGTGGGCCACGCTGACCTCCCCGGTAGTGATAGCACTACGGAGAGGAGCGGACGTGTCTAGCGGCGAGTTCACTGACGGTCAGCACGGCTCCCCGCACGGCCCCGGTGTGGCTTCGGATGACGCGGCGACGACGGCGAGCCCCCACGCGCCCACCACCCGCCGCGAGTATCAGGCTGAAGCGGTCGGTACGGGGCCCGCGGGGCACAGAGGCGGTGAGTCGGTGCGCGTCGTGCTCGGCTCCCTCAAGACCCCGTATCTCGGCATCGTGATGCGTTGGGTGGGCGCGCAAGCGCACCGCATCGCCGACGGCCTTGACCCCGCACCTGGGGTCTGGTGGCTTGAGCGGAAGCCGAAGGCTGTTCGAGCGCTGCCCCTACCGGAGTCGGCTCCTGACGTGCCCACAGAGCTGCGGGCATGGTGCGCGGACCAGGCGAGACGCCAAGAGGCGCACGAACGGCTTCGTGCCGGGTGGCCGTTCATGCTCAGTGCCGCCGACCACACGGGTGTCTACACGGTGTGGGTCGTGCCGGTGGACGTGCCCGCAGACGAGCCGCACGACGAACCCCCGATACGGGCACCCGAGTATCCCCCACGCAAGTACAGCGCCACCGCGAGGACAGACGGCCCCTCTCTCAGCGGAGTCCATATCCACCTCGCACGCGAAAGGAAAAGGACACATGGACCAGGAGCACATCACGAACACGTCCGAAGAGTTGGACGTTCCGCCGGTCATCATTCTGGGCGACGCTGCCGCGCTGACACGAGGCGGTGAGAGCACGGGAGTCGAGTCGAAGCAGACGCCGTACGACTAGGCGAACCCTAGGGCGGCCCCCGCGGGAGAGATCCCAACGGGGGCCGCCCCCTATGGCAGCGGCGGGAGAGGTGACGAGATGGAAGAAAACAAAGCGCGCTGGTACGGCGGAAGTTCACCCGGCAGCCGACCCACCGCAATGCCCGTGGGCGCACGTCTGCTCTGGCACGACCCGGCGTTATGGGTCTGCGGGGACTGGCAGCCCGAACACGTACGGACCGTGGAACTCGGCAGCGCGCGAATCGCCGTGTTCGGCCCGTGCTCGGCCACCGAACGCGACTTGGCCCGTGCTCTGTCTGCTCCCCAGGTTGCGACGGTCGCACGGTCGTGGGCAGGCTCGCACACCGTAGTTCGGCTGACCGGGCCGGGTCGCGTGGAAGTCCTCGCGGACGCCGGGGCAGCCTCGCCCCTCTACACGGTCGGCACCCCGGACGGAACGGTATGGGGGTCCAGCTCCCTCGCGCTGGCCCCGCTCGTCGGCGGGCGCGTCGATACCGGGTGGCTCGCCGCGTTCCTCCACGACAAGCGCAGCCCCGCAACGGGGCGTAGCGCATGGGCAGGGGTCGCACCGGTTCCCGCCGGGCATCTGCTGACGCTCGACGCCGAGGGCGGACCGTCGTTCACCCGCTGGTGGTCGCCGAGACGGCGCACACCACAGGATGCTTCGGCCGCGCTTCGGCGCGCGCTCGGGGATGGGGTCCGGGTGCGGGTCGAGGGAGTGTCCGCAACCACCGATCTGGCGGGCCTGGACTCAACGACCGTGACGTTGCTCGCGGCGCGGTACGGGCCGGTCACGGGTGTGACCGCGCATCCGGCGGGCGTCACCAGCGGCGGGGACCTGCGGTACGCGCAAGGCCTGACCGTCCCGGCTCTGACCCGAGCGCCGTTCCCGCTCGACGTCCGGCACCTGCCGTTCGCGGCCGCCGACGTGCCGATGCCCGTGACGGACGAACCGGCTCCGTCCTCGGCGGTGTGGTCGATGTTCTCGGACCAGCTCGGCACGATGGCCGCCGCGGGCTCCGCCTGTCACCTGACCGGGGACGGAGGAGACAACCTGTTCTTGTCCACCCCTGGGCACCTGGCGAGCCTCGCCCGCAGCGGGAACTGGGTCCGGCTGCTCGGGGATGCCCGGGACTGGGCCCGGCTGCGTCGTCAAAGCCCCCGCCCGTTGATCGCTGCCGCGCTGCGGGGAAACGCCGCCCGCGTCGGCCGGTCGGAGTCCGGACGTCCCGGATGGCTCACGGCGCCGGTGCCGAGGGCGAGCGTTCCCACGGGCCCCGATGTGGACACGGCGTTGGTCGCCGGGCTGCGCACGGTGGCGCGGTCGGCGTACTCAGACATCCAGCTCGCTGACGCGCTTGGGCTCACGCTGCACAATCCGTACTTTGACGGGGCGGTCCTGGACGCGGTGGTCTCGGCTCCTATCGAACAGCGGTACTCGGCTCGGCGGTACAAGCCGATGCTCGCCGACACGTTCGCCGATCTGCTGCCCGACGCGCACCGCGGACGAGCCGCCAAGGGGTTGATGGTCGGCGACTTCCACCTAGGGCTACGCAGGAACCGGCGGCGCGTACTCGGCCTCGCGGACGGGCGTTTGGCGGCGCTCGGGCTCATCAACCCCGTGCCGTTGCGAGCGGCGATTCACGCGACTGCCCTCGGCGCGGAGACGGTGTGGCCCCCACTGCTGTCCGCCCTCGCCGCCGAGGTGTGGCTAGAGGCAGTCGAGCACGCGCCCGGGACCGCATGGACGCGGACCGCACCGACCCCGGCGGGTGCACGGTGAGCAGAACCAACACCGTGGTCGCCCGTGCCTCTCACGCATCCGTTGTGATCGACTACGACACGGGCACGACCGAGCTGCGCCCCACGTCCGACGCGGTAACCGCCATGGGCGCGACCGTCGTCGACCTCCCGGAAACCGCTCTGACGTGGGGAACCGTGGAACGATCCGCCACCCGGCCCGAGTCGGCTCCGGTCCCGGTGCGGTGGCGTGTCGTCGCCGCACCGGCTGTCCTCGCCACCGCCGCCGCGCGGGCCACCGGTCGTCGCCGGAACCGGTTCGCTCGGCTCGTCCGCCTCGCGTGTTCAGGGCGCGATTTGCCCCCAGCCACGGCCTCACAGACTCGCTACGCTGTCCGCGCCGTTCGCTGGGCCGCACAGCTCTTGCCGATGCGCTGGGCATGCCTGGAGGACTCGACGGCTGCCGCACTCGTGCTGACGGTCGCTCGACGTCGCGCCGAGTGGCGACACGGGGTGGCCCTCGATCCCGTACGGCTGCACGCCTGGATAGCCGACGCGCGCGGCGAACCGGTCGAGGAACCCGCGGAGACCGCGCTGTATGCGCCCACCTACACCCCAGACGGGCCCGGAGCGGCACGGGCCACCAGGAAGGTTCGACCATGAGTGACCCGCACATCCTGTTGACCGGCGAAGCGCTCGCCCTCGCCATGCCCCGCGCGGACATGCTGCCCGAATACCACGCGTGGGAGAACGACCCCGTGACCATCCACGGGTACGGGAACCAGTGGGCGCAAGCCTGGGAGAGCCGCGCCGCCGGGTACGAGCGTCAGCGCGGCAACGACCGGTTCCAGCAGTTCGAGGTAGTCCGGCTGGACGACCGCACGCCCGTGGGCATGACGATTCTGGAAGTCAACCCCATCGCGCGCACCGCCGAGTTCGTCATGGTCCTCGCCCCCGCCGAACGCGGGAAGGGGCACGCCGCTGAAGCGGCACGCCTGACGCTGGACTGGGCGTTCCACCTTGCCCACCTGCGCGTGGTCTGGCTCAAGGTCCTTGAGCCCAACAAGGCCGGAGCCCGCGCGTACGAGAAGGCGGGGTTCCGTCCCGCCGGTCGGCTCCGCCGGTCGGGGTTCTGGCTCGGCGCACCCGTAGACGAGCTGATCATGGATGCCGTACCCGAGGACTTCCCCGGAACGTCCGCCGTGGCCGCCTCTCTCGGCGGCCGCGGAAGCCAAGCCCGAGGCGTCCGCCGCTGAGGCGGAGAAGCCCCGTTCCGGCGAGGTCCGGACGGGGCTTCCGCATGTCAACGCCAGGGGCTGCCCTCAGGCGACGCCGGACGGGCTCGGCGTGCTCCCCCTGCCGTTTCCGCGTGTCAGGGTGTAGCCGCCGACGCCCGCCAGTGCCGCCAGGACGCCGCCCGCGCCGGTCCAGACCCAGCGGTCCGTCCACCAGCCGGAGGACCAGCCGTCCTCGGGCTCGGCGGGAGAGGGGCGGGTGCCCGGTACCAGCGGCTCGCCCAGGGTGCCGTCCACCGCCGCCGCGCCGCCGATGTCCTTCGACGTGGCCTCGACCTCGGCGGTGACCGGCTGGCCCAGGTCGGCGGTGCGCAGGCCGGTCGCCGTCAGGCGCACGTAGTACGTGCCCGGCAGCGGATCGTTGGACCACGGCTCCGCCCAGGCGCGGACCGTGCGCAGGGTGCAGGCCAGCTCGACCGATGCGCTCGCGGCCGCGCGCGCCTGCATGCCGTACATGCAGGACTGGCGGCGCCGCAGGCCGTCGTACACGTCGATCCGCCACTTGGCGTCGGACGCCCCCGCGGCGGACTCGGGCAGCTTCACGGTCGCCTTGACCGTGGGCCGCTGGCCGGAGTCCGCGGGGAAGGACCAGTACAGGTAGTCACCGGTCGAGGCGCTCGCCGTGGCCCGGTGACCCTGCTCGATCTCCGTCGCCGTACGGAAGGACGTGCCCGCGTCCCGGCGCTCCTTCCCGTCGTCACCGGAGGCCGCGAACGCCGGTCCTGAGGTGAGCAGCGCGCTGAGGCCGAGCAGCCCGACAGCCGCCAACAGACGTTTCGTACGCATCAGTTCGTCCTCCAGACAGCGACGCGCCAGCGCGAGAGCCAGCCCCACAGCACACCGCCCACGAACCCGGTGAGCACCAGGGCGCCGAGCAGCCACCAGCCGCGGCCGAGGCCGAAGGCCGCCGCGTCGGAGGAGTCGTCGGGCGCGTCCACGACGTCGACGGCCAGTTCGAGGGGCAGGCCGGGCTTGCCCTTGGCGGCGGAACCGGCGGCACCGGCGGCGGGCGCGTAGGAGTGGGACACCTGGAGGCAGACGGTCTCCTTCTCGTCGGCGTCGTCGGCGTCGTCGTCCCGCTCGGGCTTCGGGTAGCGCAGCCCGGTGGAGATGACATCGGTGCGGCCGTCGCCCGCCTCCGAGCCACGCACGATCTCGCGGTCGTGCTTCGTGACGGCCCGCATGAGCACGCCGTAGTCGTTGTTCACGGCCCGGTCGGCGCCGACGCTCACCGAGGCGCGCAGCTCCTGGCCCGGGGCCACGTCCACGCGGTACCAGCGGTGCGCGCCGAACGCGGCGCGGTCCGTGTACAGGCCGGGCTTCAGCTGAGGCGCGGCCGAGCAGCGGTCGGCGCCGTCCACGGCCACGGGGTTGACGACCGGATCGGCCGCGCGGTCCACCAGCTGGCCCACCCGGTCGGCGAGTTCGTCGGTGTGCCGGATGGAGGTGTACGTACCGCCGGTGGCCTCGGCGACGCAGCTCAGCTGCGCGCGCATCTTGGCGTTCGGGACCAGGCCGAGGGTGTCGACGGTGAGGTTGATGCCCTTGGCCGCGATCTCCCGGGCCACCTCGCACGGGTCGAGCGGCTGGCAGGTGTCCTCGCCGTCGCTGATGAGGACGATGCGGCGCGAGCCCTCGCCGCCCTTCAGGTCGTCGGCGGCCTTCAGCAGGGCCGGGCCGATCGGCGTCCAGCCGGTGGGCGAGAGCGTGGCCACCGCCGCCTTGGCGTCGCGGCGGTCAAGGGGGCCCACCGGATAGAGCTGCTCGGTGTCCTTGCAGCCGGTCTTGCGGTCGTCGCCGCGGTAGTTGGCGCCCAGGGTGCGGATGCCGAGCTCGACGTCCTCGGGGGTGGCGTCGAGCACCTCGTTGAACGCCTGCTTCGCCGCGGCCATCCGGCTCTTGCCGTCGATGTCGCGGGCCCGCATCGAGCCGCTCACGTCGAGGAGCAGCTCGACCTTGGGCTTCGCCCCGCCCTCGGTGTCGTCCGGTGCGTCGGCCGCGTGCGCGACCGTGGGCGAAAGCCCCGTGCTCAGGGTCGCGACCAGGGCACAGAGCCCCGCCGCGAGCCGTTTTCTGGTGATCATCAGCGGATCCTATGGATCAAGGTCCGCTCGCTCCAAAAAACCCGTTGCGGCACCCGGTTAGGGTGGCGGTGTGCTGCGAGAAGTGACGGCTGTCCGATATCTGGAACCCCTGCGGGCGGGCGGCTCCGTGCCCGGAGTCGTCGAGGCCGACGACCTCGGGACGTACGTCCTGAAGTTCACCGGCTCCGCGCAGGGCCGCAAGGCCCTCGTCGCCGAGGTCGTCGTCGGCGAACTGGCCCGCCGCCTCGGCCTGCGCGTGCCCGACCTGGTCCTCGCCCACTTCGACCCGGCCGTCGCCGCCGACGAGCCGCACCAGGAGGTCCAGGACCTGCTGCGCCGCAGCGCGGGCCTCAACCTGGGCATGGACTACCTGCCGGGCGCGCGCGACTTCGGTCCGGACACCGACCTCGACGTGGACCCCGTGGAGGCGGGCGAGGTGGTCTGGCTCGACGCGCTCACCGCCAACGTCGACCGCACCGTGCACAGCTCGAACCTGATGGTCTGGCCGACGTTCGGGGTCCGCCCGCCGCGCCTGTGGCTGATCGACCACGGCGCGGCGCTCGTCTTCCACCACCGCTGGGACGCCTCGTCGGTCCTCGCCACCGCCGAGAAGGCGTACGACTTCCGCCAGCACGCCCTCGGCCGCTACGGCCCCGACACGAAGGCGGCGGACACCCGGCTCGCACCGCTGGTGACGGCGGACCTGCTGCGCGAGATCACCGCCGAGGTCCCCGACGCCTGGCTGACCGACGAGCCCGGCTTCGCGGGCCCCGACGCGCTGCGCGAGGCCTACGTCACCCACCTCACGGCGCGCGCCCGCGCCTCCGCCGCCTGGCTCCCCACGGACTTCCCCTCCCGGGACCAGCTCGCCACCGAGGACGCCCAGCGCGCCCGGGCCACGGAGGCGGGCCGCCCCGCCTGGCTGAAGAGGGTCCCCAACTTGCACGGCAAGTAGACACATAGGCCGAGCCGAAGCGCCCCGAAGGGGCGCGGGGCTGTGTCGATTTGCGGCTCCGCCGCGTGGGCGCGATCAGCCACAGGCAACCCGCACCCGAACAGCTAACGCAACCGCTCGTAAGCAGGCAGCGTAAGGAAGTCGGCGTAGTCCGCGTCCAGGGAAACCTGGAGCAGCAGATCGTGAGCCTCCTGCCACTTACCCCCCGCAAAGGCCTCGTCCCCGAGCTCCGCTCGGATCGCCGCCAGCTCCGCGGCAGCGACCTCGCGGGTGAGTTCCGCCGTCGCCGGCTTGCCGTCGTCGAAGACGACCCCGGCGTTGATCCACTGCCAGATCTGAGACCGGGAGATCTCGGCCGTGGCCGCGTCCTCCATCAGGTTGAAGATGGCGACGGCGCCGAGCCCGCGCAGCCAGGCCTCGATGTAGCGGATGCCGACCTGCACGGCGTTGACCAGGCCGGCGTAGGTGGGCTTGGCGTCGAGGGAGTCGATGGCGATGAGGTCACCGGCGGCGACGCTGACGTCCTCGCGAAGGCGGTCCTTCTGGTTCGGCCGGTCGCCGAGGACCTTGTCGAAGGACTCCATGGCGATCGGGACCAGGTCGGGGTGGGCGACCCAGGAGCCGTCGAAGCCGTCCCCGGCCTCGCGGTCCTTGTCGGCGCGCACCTTCTCGAAGGCGACCTTGTTGACCTCGGCGTCCTTGCGGGACGGGATGAACGCCGCCATGCCGCCGATCGCGTGCGCGCCGCGCTTGTGGCAGGTGCGGACGAGGAGTTCGGTGTACGCGCGCATGAACGGGGCCGTCATCGTGACCAGGTTGCGGTCCGGCAGGACGAACTTCTGGCCGCCGTCACGGAAGTTCTTGACGATGGAGAAGAGGTAGTCCCAGCGCCCGGCGTTAAGACCGGAGGCGTGGTCGCGCAGCTCGTAGAGGATCTCCTCCATCTCGTACGCGGCCGTGATCGTCTCGATGAGGACGGTGGCGCGGACGGTGCCCTGCGGGAGGCCCACGTAGTCCTGCGCGAAGACGAAGATCTCGTTCCAGAGGCGGGCCTCGAGGTGCGACTCGGTCTTCGGCAGATAGAAGTACGGGCCCTTGCCGAGGTCGACGAGACGCTGGGCGTTGTGGAAGAAGTACAGGCCGAAGTCGACGAGCGCGCCCGGGACCGGCGTGCCGTCCGCGTCCGTGAGGTGCCGCTCACTCAGATGCCAGCCGCGCGGCCGCATCACGACGGTGGCGAGTGCGGAGGCGTCCTTCAGGGCGTACGACTTGCCCGTCCGCTCGTCGGTGAAGTCGATGCGGCGCTCATAGGCGTCGCTCAGGTTGAGCTGGCCGAGGATCACGTTCTCCCAGGTGGGGGCGGAGGCGTCCTCGAAGTCGGCGAGCCAGACCCGCGCGCCGGAGTTGAGCGCGTTGATGGTCATCTTGCGGTCGGTGGGGCCGGTGATCTCCACCCGGCGGTCGTTCAGGGCGGCCGGGGCGGGGGCCACGCGCCAGGAGTCGTCCGCGCGGATCGCGGCGGTCTCCGGCAGGAAGTCCAGGGACGACGTACGGGCGATCTCGGCGCGGCGCTCCGCGCGGCGGGCCAGGAGCTCGTCGCGGCGCGGGGTGAACCGCCGGTGCAGCTCGGCCACGAAGGCGAGGGCCGCGGGACTGAGGACCTCTTCCTGCCGGGGCAGGGGCTCGGCGTCGACGATGGCCAGCGGGGACGGCGCTGGTGCGGACATGAGCTGTCACTTCCTTCAGCGAGCTGGCGGCCCCGCGGCACGGCACTGAGTGCCACGGCGCCGAGATACGACGATGGGCGCCGTCTGACGTGTCCGGCGCTTCTGATCAGTGGATACTAGTTTCCTCATGGTGGAAGTTCAATCGTTTGTTGACGTCGAGATTCTCTCCGTCGACACAACACGGCTCTGAGTGCCACCGCGGTCACTCCCAGTGGACCAGGGGGTGGGCGGGGCTGCCAGAGGGCGTCGGGGCGGCGGCGGGGCGGGGCCGGAGGCCTGGACGGGGGGGCGGGCTCACTCCAGGCGCTCCAGATCCGAGAACGTGTCGATGTCGTACGGCTCCGCCACGTCCCCGCACTCCACCAGCGTGAGCGCGGCCGCGTGCTCCCTCAGATACGCGCGGGCCCCCTGGTCGCCCGTCGCCGACGCCGCGATGCCGTCCCAGTGGTCGGCGCCGAAGAGCACCGGGTGCCCGCGCTCGCCGTCGTACGCGGCGGCGGCCAGGGTGGCCGGGGAGCGGTACGCGGCCAGCAGCCGGGCCACGGCGGGCGCGCCGACGCCGGGCTGGTCGACGAGGCTGACGAGCGCGGCCCGCGCGTCTGTCGCGCCAAGGGACGCGAGCCCCGCGCGCAGCGAACTCCCCATACCCTCCCGCCAGTCCGGGTTGTCGACGAGCACACACCCCGGCAGGTCCGCCTGCTCCCGCACGACGTCGGCGGTGGCCCCGAGCACGATGTGCACGCGCGTACAGCCGCCCTCGCGCAGCGCCCGCGCCGCGCGCTCCACGAACAGCTCCCCACGGCGTTCGAGCAGCGCCTTCGGACAGCCGCCCAGGCGGCGCCCGCCGCCCGCCGCGAGCAGCAGACCGGCGATGTCGGGAGGGGTCCCGGGGGCTGACGGTGACATTGATGCCGCCGCTGACGCTGACAGGGGTACGGGCAGTGATTCAGTCATGACCCTTGCTTACCTCATGCGTTCTGGGGACCCTGTTCCGGCCGGGGCGTGGCCGGAAAGTTACGGCCGCCGCACAACGACGTGCGAGGGGGAGAGCTGTGTTGCGGAGCGTGGGGCGAAGAGTGTCGACGGGTGGCTTCGAGGATCCGCGAGTAACGGAACTGCGGGCCGCCGTGTCCCGCTTACGGCGCGAACTCGCCGCGCATCCTGGGGAGTTCCCTGACCGGGCGATAGCTGAGGACGAGTTGGCGGCGATGGCCGCGATGGCTGCCGCGGGGGCGCCGGAGACGCGGCGGTTGCGGCGGTCGCTGTTATTGGTGGCGGGGTCCATCGGGTCCGTCAGCGCGTTGGCGGGGGCGCTGGCCGGGGTGCGGGGGGCGGTGGAGCGCTTCGGGGTGGGGTGACGCTGCCGGGTGGCTCTGCCGGGGGTTCTTCCCCCACCCCGCCCCTTCCCGAAACCAAGGGGCTCCGCCCCCTGGACCCCCAAAAGCATCGGCCTTCGGCCTCGTCCTCAAACGCCGGACGGGCTGAGAGTTCCAGCCCGTCCGGCGTTTGAGGACGAGGCGCGGAGCGCCAATGTCTGTGAGCGGGGGAACGGGGGCAGCCGCACCCGGAAGCGGGAAGGGGTGGGCCTGGGGCGCCCCGCGAGGGCTACGGCGTCGCGAAGTCCGCCACCGTGGCCCGCCGCAAGGCGCGCCGTAGCCCCCGCGGCACCCCGGGCGCCGGAACCACAAGGACCGGACACACGGCCCGCGCCTCGACCCGCCGCCGCACCCGCCCGCGCGGCCACCCCCGCCCCGCCCCCACCACCACCAGATCCTCCAGCCGAGAGGCGACCCCGCACAGCACCCGCTCCGCGGGCCCCCGCACCACCCTCCGCTCCACGGCCACCCCGCCCGGCTCGCCCCCGAAGGCCTCCGCGAAGGCCTGCTCCAGTGACTCCCGGGCCACCGCCTCCCAGTGCCGCGCCCACTCCTTGTCGGGGTGGCGCAGATACAGCGACTCCCCTTCGGGCGGCTCCCACGCCGTCACCGCCACCAGCGTCCGCCCGCCGCGCCGCGCCTCCCGCGCGGCGGCCCGCAGGGCGGCGAGGCCCGCGAGGGACGTGCCGCTGACACCGACCACCACACGCCCCGCCGCCTCGTCCCGCTCGCCGTTCACGTCGTCTCCTCGTGCCTCTTCCCGTACGTGTGGCTGCCGCCACCAGGCCAGTACGGTGGCCAAAGCGGCCGCTGATCGCCGAGTCTGTACGCTGATTGGTCTGGAGAGCAGGGCCAATCCAAGGGAGCTGGCATGGCAGAGGTCGAGGCGGTGCCGTCGATGGACCGTCGGCTCGGCGGGGCGCGACTGGCCCAGCTCGTGACGGACACGGCCGGGGCGCGCCCGGGCTACCGCGCCCTCGCGCAGGCGGTCCGGACGCTGCTGCTCGACGGGCGCGTCCCGCTGCACACGCGCCTGCCCGCCGAGCGCGAGCTCGCGGCGGCACTGGGTGTCAGCAGGGCCACGGTCACGGCGGCGTACGACCTGCTCCGGGATGACGGCTTCGCGCGCAGCCGCCGGGGCGCGAGCACCTGGACGGAGCTGCCGGACGGGCGCCGCCCGTCGAGCGTGGCGGCGTTCCCCGCCGGTGACGGCGTCATCGACCTGGCCGTCGCGGCGCCCGCCGCGCCGCAGCCGGAGCTCAGCGAGGCGCTCGCGGCGGCGGCCGCCCGGCTGCCCGAGCACGCGCCGACGGCGGGCTACCACCCCTTCGGCCTGCCGGAGCTGCGCGCGGCCATCGCCGACCGCTTCACCCGCAGGGGGCTGCCGACGCTGCCGGACCAGATCCTGGTCACCACGGGCGCGCAGCACGCGATCTCCCTGGTGCTCGCCCTGCTCGGCCGCCCCGGAGACCGCGCCCTGGTGGAGAACCCCTCCTACCCCAACGCCCTGGACGCGATCCGCCGCGCGGGCCTGCGCGCCACGCCCGTGCCGGTCACCGACGCGGGCTGGGACACGGCCCTGGTGGAGTCGACGCTGCGGCAGGCGGCGCCCCGCATCGCGTACCTCGTACCGGACTTCCAGAACCCGACCGGCGCCCTGATGGAGCGCGAGCAGCGGGTGCGGCTGTTGGAGACGGCCCGTGCCACCGGCACCTGGCTGCTCATCGACGAGACCATCGCCGAGATGGCCCTCGACGTGCCGCCGCCCGCGCCGTTCGCCTCGCTCGCGCCGCACGGAGTGGCCGAACAGGTCCTCACCGTGGGCTCGTTGAGCAAGTCGCACTGGGGCGGCCTGCGCATCGGCTGGGTGCGGGCGGGCTCCCGGATGATCACGGAGCTGGCCATGGCACGGGTCCCCGCGGACATGGCCACGCCGGTGATCGAGCAGCTCGTGGCGCTGCATCTGCTCGCGGGGGCGGACGACGTGCTGCGGGTGCGCCGCGAGCGGCTGCGGGGCTCGCGGGACGCGCTCGCGGCGGCCCTCGCCCGGCACCTGCCCCAGTGGCGGTTCCGGCTGCCGCCCGGCGGGCTCTCGCTGTGGGTGGACCTCGGGGCGCCCGTCGCCTCGGCCCTCGCGCGGGCCGCGCTCGCGCACGGGGTGCGGATCGAGGGCGGGTCGCGGTTCGGGGCGGACCCCGGCACCCATGAGCACCGGCTGCGGCTGCCGTTCACGCTGGCGCCCGGGGAGTACGACGGGGTGGCCGCGCGCCTGGCCGCAGCCTTGGAGGGCGGGCTGCGGGAGGGCGACGGCGGGGAGACGGGCCGCGCCACCTGGGTGGCGTGAACCCGCACCCGCCCGTCGCTCTCAGGATCCCCGTCGCTGTCAGGACACGGGCGGCGCCTGCCCGGCGCCGCCCGTGCCGTCGTGCGTCACACCGCCGCCGTCACTCCTCCGCCAGCTTGCGGACGATGACCTTCATGATCTGCGCTGCGGGCTTGGGCATGTGCAGATCGTGGTGGGTGGCCTCCACCTCGTACTCCTCGATGGAGCCGCGGACGAACGGCCGCCAGTCGGGCCCGTACGACGTGACGCCGTTGGTTTTGTCCAGGGTCGCGTTGAAGTACACCAGGTCGCCGTCGTAGACCGGCGATTCGAAGTCGCCCATCTTGTTGAGGTTGTTGGCGCCGACCCGCGACATGTTCACCAGGAAGCTGTCCATGTTGTCGGTGTTCATGAACTGGCCGAAGACCTCTTCGACGTCCGCCCGGTAGAGGTCAGGAGTCCTGCCGGACACCTGCTTGAAACCGCTCTCCGGACGGGCAGCGGCAGGCTGGGAGTCGAGCACGGCCACCAGGGCGACCTTGTGGCCGCGCTGGTCGAGGCCTGCCGCGACGGCGTGCGCGAGCGGGCCGCCGTAGGACCAGCCGACCAGGTAGTAGGGGCCCTCCGGCTGGGTCTTGAGGATCTGCTCCAGGTAGTCCTCGACCATCTCCTGCACCGATGCGGCCACCGGGTCGGTGCCGTTGGAGCCGCGCGACTGGATGGCGTACGCCTGCCGGTCGAGGTGCGGGGCGAAGGTGAAGTACGCCCAGCCGAGGCCGCCGCCGCCGTGGAAGAACCACACCGGGGGCTTGCCCGTGCCGGGGTCCCGGTTCAGCGGCAGGACGACCTCGAAGGAGTCGGCGTGGTCGCCGGGGATGCCGCCCGCCAGCACGATCGCGCCCAGTTCGGCCACCGTCGGGTACTCGACGATCGTCCGCAGCGGCATGTCGATGCCGAGCTCTTTGCGGATGCGGGAGCTCAGGCGCGTGGCCAGGAGCGAGTGCCCGCCGATCGCGAAGAAGTCGTCGTCGATGCCGACCCGCTCCAGGCCGAGCAGCTCGCTGAAGAGGGCGCACAGCTTCTCCTCGTGGGAGTTGCGCGGCCCTCCGCCGCTGACCGTCGCCGTGAGCTCCAGCGGCAGCGCCGCCCGGTCCACCTTGGCCGCCGGGTTCAGCGGCAGCTCCGAAAGGGGCACCACCGCGGCCGGGACCATGTAGTCGGGAAGCCGCTCGCGCAGGTACCCGGGCAGCTCGGCGAGGAGCGGGCCGATCGACTTGGCGAGCGCGGGGGCGTTGGCCCAGGACCGCCCGACCGTCCCGCTGGGGACGAACCCGCCGGTGACGGGCCGCTGCTTGGCGTGCCGCACGGGCACGAGCACCGCGTCGAAGCTGTGGGCGGCCTCGCCCGACCAGGTCAGGATCGCCTCCAGACCCCGCTCGCGCGCCCAGTCCGCGAGGTCCTGCGGGTCGACGGGACCCCCGACGGGGGCCTGCGTCCGCGGACCGCCACCGCCTGCGGTCACCGCGGCGGCCTCCTCCACGAGCCGGGCGTTGGGTATCCCCGTCACCCGCACCGGGCCGCTCGGCTGAGGCTGCCCGTCGAGGGCGGCGAGGCCGGTCATCTCGCGGCTCCACGGCACCGCGGGCACGGCCGACAGGTCGACGGCCTCGACCGGCTCCTTGTGCAGGATGACTTCGTAGCGGTGCCGCGTCAGCTCGTTGTGCGCCGTCCCGGGCTTGAGCCGGATGTCGACCCCGACGGGCCGGTTCGCGGCCCATTCGGTGAACCACTCCGGGGCGACGACCAGTTCCCGCTCGGCGAGCAGCGCCTGCTCCACCAGCGTCCGCACCTCGCTGTGCGAGGCGTGCGGGCGGGCCGCGTGCTTCTCGGCGGTCACCAGCAGGCGCAGGGTCGTGGCGTTGCGGACGTCGCCGACGACGAGGCGGCCGCCGGGCGCGAGGAGTTCCATGGCCTGGCTGAGAACCTGGTCCAGGTACTCGGCGCTGGGGAAGTACTGCGCCACCGAGTTGAGCACGACGGTGTCGAACGAGGCGAGCGGCAGCCCGGACGTGTCGTGGGCGGCCTGGGCGCTCAGCGTCACCCGGTCGCCGAACCCGGCCTGTTCGGCCTGGGCGCGGAGCCGGTCCACGACCGTGGGCGAGATGTCGGTGCCCCAGTACTCATCGACCTCACCGACGATCTTCGAAAGGAGCAGGCCGGAGCCGACGCCGAGCTCCAGGACGCGCTTCGGCGCGTACCGCAGGACCTGCTCGACCGCCGCGTCCCGCCAGTCCCGCATCTCCTCCAGCGGAATGGGCTCGCCGGTGTAGATGGAGTTCCAGCCCTTGAAGTCCTCGCCCCACGCCGCCTCGCCGTCGTCGGCGTAGCTGGCGTCGTAGACGTGGCGCCACTCGTCCACCTGGGTCTCGGCGTCGGCCACGGCGGCGTCCGGGTCGGGCACCACGAAGCCGACCAGGCGCTGGTCGCCCTTCTGGTCCTCGCGCACCACGACGACGGCCTGGGCCACGCCGGGGTGCCCGGTCAGCGCGTGCTCGATGTCGCCGAGCTCGATGCGGAAGCCACGGACCTTGACCTGGTGGTCGGTGCGGCCGATGTACTCGACCTGGCCGTCCTTGCTCCAGCGCACCAGGTCGCCCGAACGGTACATCCGCGTGCCCGGCTCACCGAAGGGGCAGGCCACGAAGCGCTCCGAGGTGAGGCCGGTCTGCCCGAGGTAGCCGCGCGCCAGGCCGACACCGGCCAGGTACAGCTCACCGGCCACGCCGGGTGCGACCGGGCGCAGGGCCGAGTCGAGCACGTACACCTGGGCGTTCCAGATCGGCGTGCCGATCGGCACCCGGTCCGAGCCCGGCACGTGCTCCCAGCCGGTGATCTCGACGGTGGCCTCGGTGGGTCCGTAGAGGTTGTTCGCGGAGGCGTGCGGAAGGAGCTCGGTGAAGCGGTTGGCCAGGGCGGCCGGGAACGCCTCGGCGGCGACCTCGATCCAGCGCAGCGTGGAGCAGTGCTTGGCGGCCGGTTCGGCGACGAACACGGAGAGCAGCGAGGGCACGAAGAACGCGCCGGTCACCTTCTGACGCTGAATCAGCTCGGCCAGGTAGGCGGGGTCACGCGTGCCGTCGGCGCGGGCGACGACGATGGAGGCGCCCATCTGGAGGTTGGAGAACATCTCCGGCACCGAGGCGTCGAAGCTCGCCGAGGTGCTGACCAGCATCCGGTCCTCGACCGTGACGTTGAAGTGCTCAAGGCCCCACTGGATGCGGTTCATGATCGAACGGTGCGCGACCGGCACGCCCTTGGGGCCGCCGGTGGAACCGGAGGTGAAGATGGCGTACGCGGCGTTGTCCGGGGACAGGTTCCGCTCCGGGTTCGCCTCCGGGTAGCCGGAGACGTCCGGGAGGGTCTTCTCCAGGACGAGCAGCGGCTTCGCGCCCGCCAGGATGTGCCGGACGCGGTCGTCGGGCAGGTCGATGTCGATGGGCACGTAGGCCGCACCGGCCTTGACCACCGCGTACACCGCGAGCAGCAGATCCACCGAGCGCGGGATGCGCACCGCCACCAGCTGCTCGGGGCCCGCGCCCTGCTCCACCAGCCAGTGCGCCAGCTGGTTGGCGCGCCGGTTGAACTCTCCGTACGTGAGCGTCTCGTCCTCGGCGATCACCGCGACCGCGTCCGGCGTCCGCGCCACCTGCGCCTCGAACGCCTCCGGCAGCGTGCTCGCCGCGACGGGGCGCGCGGTGTCGTTGAGACCCCGCACCAGCCAGTCCCGCTCGTCCTCCGCGAGGACCTCGACCGTGCTGATCGGCGCCTTGGGCGCGGCGGTCAGCTGCTTCAGGACGCGCACGAACCGGGCGGCGATGGCCTCGGCCGTGTCGCGGTCGAACAGCTGCGTCGCGTACGTCAGGTCGCCGCGTATCGCGCCCGCCTCGTCCGTGGCGACGCTGAAGAACAGGTCGGCGAGCGAGGTCTGCGTCAGGTACTGCTCGAACTGCACCTTCAGGCCGGGCAGTTCGAAGTCCGCCTTCTCGAAGTTCTGCCAGGCGAACATCACCTGGAACAGCGGCTGGTACGACGCGGAGCGGTCGGGGTTGATCAGCTCGACCAGCGTCTCGAACGGCACGTCCTGGTGCTCGTACGCGGCCAGGGACTTCTCCCGCACCCGCGCGAGCAGGTCGGCGAACGACGGGTCACCGGCGAGTTCCACGCGCAGCACCTGCGTGTTGACGAAGAAGCCGACCATGTCGGCGAGCGCCTCGTCGGTGCGCCCGGCGATCGGGCCGCCGATCGTGACGTCGTCCCCGCCGCCCAGTTTGCTCAGGAGCACGCCGACCGCGGCCTGCATGACCATCGACATCGTCATGCCGCGCTCGTCGGCGAGCTTCTGCAGCCCGGCCGCCACCTCCGGCTCCACCATGAGGTGGACCACGTCGCCCTCGGAACCCCTGGACGCGGACCGGGGCCGGTCGAGGGGCAGGTTCAGGGGCTGCGGCACCCCGGCCAGTTCCTTGCGCCAGTACTCGGCCTGCGCGGCGGCGAGGCTCTTGGGGTCCGCGACGTCACCGAGCAGTTCGCGCTGCCAGGCCGCGTAGTCCTTGTACTGCACGGGCAGCGGCTCCCACCCGGGCTCCTTGCCGTCCAGGCGGGCGGTGTAGGCGGCGGTCAGGTCCCGTGCCAGCGGTCCGCCCGACACGCCGTCCGACGCGATGTGGTGGATGAGCAGGACGAGGACGTGCTCCTCCGGGGCGAGGCGGAACAGGGTCGCCCGCAGCGGGATGTCGGCGGCCAGGTCGAAGCGGTGCGCGATGAACTCGTCGACGGTGCCGTCCAGGTCGTCGGCGGCCACCTCGACCACCGGGACCCGCACCGCCGCCTCGGCCGTCGACAGGATGCGCGGGTGCGGCTCGCCGTCGTCGTCCGGCACGTAGATGGTGCGCAGGATCTCGTGCCGCTCGACCACGTCGCGGATCGCCGCGATGAGGGCGTCCTGGTCCAGCGGCCCGGTCAGCCGGAACGCCGGGGAGATGTTGTAGGTCTCGGCGCCGCCCTCCATTTGGTGTGTAAGCCACATACGGCGCTGTGCGAAGGAAAGAGGAATCACTCGACTAACTCCTGTGTGGTCGTTCTGTGGAGGCTGTGGAGGCTGTGGAGGGCTGGTGTGCGCGGTGCTTCGGCGCGGCGGCAATCCGATCGCGGAAACACCTAGGTCGACTTCATGTCCATGTTGGGTTTCTGTTCGCGGCCCAACAAGGGGGTGGCCGTCGGCGAATGGCCGCCGTGGGCGAGAGGAAAGGCATCCGCGGCGCCTTTTCTGTATTCATCGGCTCGGCGGCTCATTCACGGGGAATTTTGTCGCTGTCCTTACGTGACTCTCGTCCCGCCGCTGGTGGGGGGTGGTCCGATGGGCACGGGGCGTCCCGTCGGGGTGGCTTTCCGCCCTGCCTGCGCGGGCGGGGCGCGGCTTACCGGTCGCGCTGGGCGGCGCTGGGACCGATTCGCCGATCAGGGAATGGGTACTGCTGAAGGAATTGTGGGCAAGGGCAGTTGGGATGCTAGCCCGCCCCAGTGCCGAGAGGAATGCGCGCACGCTTTTAGACGCATCCGGCGGCGCGCCGGAATGTCCCGCCAGCAGGACACGTCATGGCGCCGGCCGCGTCCGGATTCGGAGCTCGTCCGACGCGTGGCGCTGTGATGACGGCTGCTGATGACGGTGCGGGCGGGGGTGCGGCGAGGGGGGATGTGGAGACCGGATACGGGTAACGCACAAGCGGAGCACTCAATTCCGGTTGGGAAACCCCGGTGCCGCCCTGGCGTCCCGAGCGGAACCGCGGCGAACGCGTCAGGCGGTGCCTGGATACGCCTCCGCCCCGGTGCGGGCCGTGACGGGCTCGTACCGGGGCGGAGGCGTGGCGTGCGAGGGGGCCGTGGCCCAGGCGGAAAGGGCTGTGGCTAGGCCGAGGGGGCCGATGTGGCCAGGGCCGTGGAGAGCTCCGCGGCCACCTGCTGGAGCACCGGCACGATCGCGCGGGTCGCCTCGTCCGTGACCCGGCCCGCGGGCCCGGAGATGGAGATGGCGGCGGCCGTCGGCGAGTCGGGCACGGATACGGCGAGGCAGCGCACGCCGATCTCCTGCTCGTTGTCGTCGACGGCGTACCCCGCGCGCCGCACCTCATCGAGCGCCGAGAGGAAGCCGTCCGGGGTGGTGATGGTCTTCTCCGTGGCGGCGGGCATCCCGGTGCGGGCGAGCAGGGCCCGCACCTCCTCCGGCGGCGTGTGCGCGAGCAGCGCCTTGCCGACGCCGGTGGAGTGCGGCAGGACCCGCCGCCCGACCTCGGTGAACATCCGCATCGAGTGCTTGGACGGCACCTGCGCCACGTACACGACCTCGTCGCCGTCGAGCAGGGCCATGTTCGCGGTCTCGCCGGTCTCCTCGACGAGCCGGGCGAGATAGGGCCGCGCCCAGGTGCCGAGCAGCCGCGAGGCGGACTCGCCGAGGCGGATGAGGCGGGGGCCGAGGGCGTAGCGCCGGTTGGGCTGCTGGCGTACATACCCGCAGGCGACGAGCGTGCGCATCAGGCGGTGGATCGTCGGCAGCGGCAGGCCGCTGCTGGCGGACAGCTCGCTGAGGCCGACCTCGCCGCCCGCGTCCGCCATCCGCTCGAGCAGGTCGAAGGCGCGCTCGAGGGACTGGACGCCACCGCTCGCGGGCGCGGGAGTGGCGGGCTTCGCGGCGTCGGTGGTGCTGGCGCTGGACGTCGGCACGGCGCGTTCCTTTCAACTGGCAGGCGGTAAGAGCCTACCGGGCGCTTATGGGGGCGTACCCGGCGCGGGCGGGGTGTCCGTGCCGGTCAGTGCGTGTTTGTCCGGTCTCGCCAGGCGTGCCGCGGCCTCCTGGGGTGGCCCCTGTCGTACGTACCTCCATTCTGACCCTCGGAATCATAATTCCACTTCGTGGAAACGTATAGACCCTTGACGGGGCGCGCGGCTGGGTGAAAACTCCTTCAACAGAACGTTGAATTCCGCTGGCCGGAAGGCGGCGGACCCCGGTGGCGCGAGCCCTGGGCCGGAGCAGAGAGGGGTCGCGGTGTCCGACGTCGAACTGGTGCTGCGCTCGACGCGCGTCATCACCCCCGAAGGGCCGCGGGCCGCGTCCGTCGCCGTCAGCGGCGGCACCATCGTGGCGGTACGCCCGTACCACATGCCCGTCGAGCCCGGCGCCCGCGTCGAGGACGTCGGCGACCACGCCCTGCTGCCCGGGCTCGTCGACACGCACGTCCACGTGAACGACCCCGGCCGCACCGAGTGGGAAGGCTTCTGGACGGCCACGCGCGCCGCCGCCGCGGGCGGCATCACGACGCTCGTCGACATGCCGCTCAACTCCCTGCCGCCGACGACGACCGTCGACAACCTGCACACCAAGCGCGGCGTCGCCCGCCCCAAGGCGCACATCGACGTCGGCTTCTGGGGCGGCGCCCTGCCCGACAACGTCAAGCACCTCAGGCCCCTGCACGACGCGGGCGTCTACGGCTTCAAGTGCTTCCTCTCGCCCTCCGGCGTGGACGAGTTCCCCGAGCTGGACCAGGACCAGCTCGCCGCCGCCATGGGGGAGATCGCCGGCTTCGGCGGGCTGCTCATCGTGCACGCCGAGGACCCGCGCGAGCTGGCCGCCGCGCCCGCGAAGAGCGGTCCCCGCTACGCCGACTTCCTCGCCACCCGGCCGCGCGCCAGCGAGGACACCGCCATCGAGGGCCTCATCGCGCTCGCCCGGCGCATCGGCGCCCGCGTGCACGTCCTGCACCTGTCCTCCGGCGACGCCCTGCCCCTGATCGCCGCCGCCAAGCGCGACGGCGTACACCTGACCGTCGAGACCTGCCCGCACTACCTGACGCTCACCGCCGAGGAAGTCCCCGACGGGGCGAGCGAGTTCAAGTGCTGCCCGCCCATCCGCGAGGCCGCCAACCAGGACCTGCTCTGGCGGGCGCTCGCCGACGGCACCATCGACTGCGTCGTGACCGACCACTCCCCGTCCACCGCCGACCTGAAGACCGCCGACTTCGCCACCGCCTGGGGCGGCATCTCCGGCCTCCAGCTGAGCCTGCCCGCGATGTGGACGGCCGCGCGGGCCCGCGGCCACGGCCTGGCGGACGTGGCGCGCTGGATGGCGGCGAACACCGCGCGCCTGGTCGGCCTCGAAGGCCGCAAGGGCGCGATCGCGCCCGGCCGCGACGCCGACTTCGTGGTCCTCGCGCCCGACGAGACCTTCACCGTCGACCCCGCCCGGCTCCAGCACCGCAACCGCGTCACCGCCTACGCGGGAAAGACGCTCAGCGGTGTCGTCAAGTCCACCTGGCTGCGGGGCCAGCGCATCGTGTCCGACGGCGAGTTCAGCGCGCCGTCGGGCCTCCTACTGGAAAGGAAGAACTGATCACCGTGACGGCACGGCAGCAATCCCCCCTGGCCAGCTTCACCGGCGACGCGAACCCCTACGGCGGCGGCGAGCCCTTCGCCGACTACCGCACCGCCGACTTCCCCTTCACCCAGTACGCCAACCTCGCCGACCGGCAGCTCGGCGCCGCAGTCATCGCCGCCAACGACGAGTTCTTCGCCATGCGGGAGAACCTGCTGCTTCCGGGACCCGCCGTGTTCGACCCCGAGCACTTCGGGCACAAGGGCAAGGTCATGGACGGCTGGGAGACCCGGCGCCGCCGGGGCGTGTCCGCCGAGCAGCCCTGGCCCACGGAAGACGACCACGACTGGGCGCTCGTACGGCTCGGCGCGCCCGGCGTCGTCCACGGCGTCGTCGTCGACACCGCCCACTTCCGCGGCAACTACCCGCAGGCGGTGTCCCTGGAGGGCACGGCCGTCGAGGGCTCGCCGACGCCCGGGGAACTCCTCGCCGACGACGTCAAGTGGACCGTGCTCGTACCGCGCACCCCGGTCGGCGGCCACGCCGCGAACGGCTTCGCCGTCGACGTGCCCCAGCGCTTCACGCACCTGCGCCTCAACCAGCACCCCGACGGCGGCATCGCCCGTCTTCGCGTGTACGGCGAGGTCGTCGCCGACCCCGACTGGCTCACCGCCCTCGGCACCTTCGACGTGGTCGCCCTGGAGAACGGCGGCCAGGTCGAGGACGCCTCCGACCGCTTCTACTCGCCCGCCACCCACACCATCCAGCCCGGCCGCTCCCGGAAGATGGACGACGGCTGGGAGACCCGGCGGCGGCGCGACCAGGGGCACGACTGGATCCGCTACCGGCTCGCCGCGCGGGCCGAGGTGCGGGCCCTGGAGATCGACACCGCCTACCTGAAGGGCAACGCGGCGGGGTGGGCGGCGGTGTTCGTGCGCGACGGCGAGGGCGGCGAGGACGGCGAGGGCGGTGCCTGGGTCGAGGCGCTGCCGCGGACGCGGCTGCAGCCCGACACCAACCACCGCTTCGTGCTGCCCGCGGCCGCCGTTGGCACCCACGCGCGCGTGGACATCTTTCCCGACGGCGGCATCTCGCGGCTGCGGCTCTTCGGGTCCCTGACGGAGTCCGGGGCGGATGCCTTGCGGGTCCGTCACCGGGGGCTGACGGCGTAGCCCCGCGTAGCCCCGCGGGGGCCGTGCGGGGCTGATCGGCGCTCCGCGCCTCGTCCTCAATCGCCGGACGGGCTGAATCTTCGCGCTGCGCGCTCGTCCTCAAGCGCCGGACGGGCTTGATTGCCGCGCTTGCGTGCTTGTCCTCAAGCGCCGGACAGGCTGGATCTGTCCATCCAGCCGTGAGCCGCTCGGTCAGGGGGCGTCCAGTAGGCCCGCGTCGTGGACCAGGAGGGCGATCTGGACGCGGTTGTTGAGGTCCAGCTTGGTGAGCACCCGCGACACATGGGCCTTCACCGTGGCCACGCTGAGATAGAGCTCGGCGGCGATGTCCGCGTTGGACGCCCCCCGCCCCACCGCGACGGCGACCTGCCGCTCCCGCTCGCCAAGGGCGTCGAGCCGCGTCAGCGCCCGCTGCCGCCGGTCGAGTTGCGGGCCGCCCCCGGTCACCTGGGAGATCAGCTGCTGCGTCACCGTCGGCGAAAGGACCGGCTCCCCGGCGGCCACGGCCCGTACCGCCGCGACGATCTCGGCGGGCGCGGTGTCCTTGAGGACGAATCCGGCGGCACCGGCGCGCAGCGCGCGCAGCACCTGCTCGTCGGCGTGGAACGTGGTGAGGACGACGACCTCGGGCGCGCCGGGCCGCTTGCGCAGCGCCTCCGTGGCGGCGAGGCCGTCCATGGTCGGCATCCGGATGTCCATCAGGACGACGTCCGGCTTCACCTCGCCGACCAGCGCGGCGACCTCGCTGCCGTCTCCCGCCTCGCCCACGATCTCGATGTCGTCCGCGCCGCCGAGCATGAAGGAGAGCCCGGCGCGTACCAGCGGGTCGTCGTCGACGAGGAGGAGCCTGATCGGTTTCATGGGCCTACCGTAACGAGGCGGGTCCGGGGTCACGCGGGCAGGCGCAGGCGCAGCGGGCCGCAGCCGATCCGGTCGGCCTCGGCCGCGACGTAGCGGGGCGTCAGGGCCCGGATGTCGGCGGCGGTCTCGCCGTCGTCGGCCCTGATCAGGAAGGTGACGTCGCCGGTCTGGCACTCGGCTTGGTAGAGGGCCATGTCGTCGCGGAGGAAGCCGTGGCCCTGGGAGTGCCCCTCGGTGTCACCCGCGGCGGTGATGCGGCGCTTCCCGCCGTAGCGCGAGAGATCCTTGTAGAGGACGGCGAGCCGCGGGTCCTCGACGGTCATCAGGCGCAGCGAGGGGTGGGGGGACAGGATGCCGCGGTCGCAGGTGCGCACGGGTGCGGAGCCCGCCGTGACCAGCGGGCCGTGGTAGGTGTCGAGCCTCCGGCCGCCGTGCGCGCGCAGGCCCTTGACGCCGCACACCGCGTCGCGCTCCTCGGTGATGAAGCGGGCCGGTGCGGTGAGCCGCGTGGAGGGGTCGGCGAGGGTCCGGGCGCAGCCCTTGTCGGTCATATAGCCGTTGACGAGCTTCACCACGGCACGGGCGAGCCGGGCGCGCTCGTCGGTGTCGACCCGGTCATCGAAGATGATCCGGCTGGTGTCCACGTCGATGACGAGGGGGCCGTCGTCCTCGCCCTGCCCGCCGACGCACCCTTCGGGAACGGCGAGCCACGCGCGCGTGTCCGACACCATGCCGAGCAGTCCGCCGCCCAGGGGCGTCATCCGCGCGGACAGATACGCGTCGGCCCACTGGTCGCCCGCGCCGCCGAAGCGGGCGTCGAGCCGGTGCAGCCGGGCGGTGACGCGGGCGCCGCGCGGGGACTTCAACTGGCAGGTGCCGAACGGTCCTTCGGAGCCGGTCCTGTCGTAGCTGACGGGTATCTCGGAGGACGCGATGTCCCGCTTGCCGTCGAAGAGCTCGGCGACGTCGTCCTCGTCGAACGCGCCCCAGCACGCCCTCCGTTCCTCGGCGAACGGCCCCGCTTCGGCCTGCCAGGCCACCCCGGTGCCGCCGAGCAGCGCCCCGGCGACGGCGGCGGCGAGTGCGGGCCGCAGCCTGCCGTGCGTGAGCCGCCGCCAGTGCCACCAGGGCCGCCGGGGCACGGCCGTGGCCGTGGCGACCGCCGCCGCCACGTCGGCCCCGCCGGCCTCCGCGGCGCCCGCTGTCCGCCGGTCGTCGTCCCTCATCGGTCGTCCCCCTCTGCCGCGGACGGCGCGAGGGGCGCGCATCCCAGGCGGCGTGTCACGGCGTCGGTGAAAGCGGTGAAGTGGCCCGTGGTCGCGCGCGTCTTGGCGCCGAGCAGCAGGAACGTGGTTGGGCGGCCCGCGCACGCGGCCCGAACGACCTGGTGACCGGCGGCGAACACGCCACTCCCGCGCCAGCCGCGCGCGGGCGGCCGGTCGCCGGTCACCCCGTCCAGGAGGGCGTTGAGCCTCGGCTGACGGATCATCAGGGCGTCGAGGATCCGGGTGTCCGCACGCCGCCCGGGCCGCCCGGACCGGTCGACGCCCACGGAGCAGGCCTGCAGGTCCCGTGTGACCGCGCCGACCTGGGCCACCAGGCGCCGGTCGGCCTCCTCGCCGAGCCCGGTCGTGACGTGGAGGCCCGGGATGCGGCACGCGGCCGTGGACGGCGAGGTGTCCTCCTCCCGCTCGGGCAGCCTGAGCAGCGGCGAGGTGACGCGCAGGGGCTCGTCCGGGGCGCAGCCCGCGGCCCGCATGCCCGCGTTGGCGGCGGACAGCAGGAGTTCGACGACGTCGTCGACGCCCCCGGGGGCGGTGCCGCCGAAGACGTCTCCAGGGCTCCCCTCCTTGGCCCGCAGTGTGACGGCGGTGGGACGCCCGTCGCGGGTGTCGCAGCGCTTGGGCAGGACGACCAGGCCGTGGCTGCCGTCGACGGCGCCGGGCAGCCCTTCGGGCAGGGGCATCGCGCGGCCGCCGAGGAAGGAGTCGACCCACTCCAGGCGGGCCGCCGTCCGCTGCGGCGCGGGGCCGTAGGCGACCGTCACCTGGGTCTCTTGGGCGCTTCTGGCGCCGCCGCTGCGCGTGTGCCGGGAGCGGACCGCGAGGACGCAGGTCCCCTCGGGCCGTGCGGCGGTGGGCGCGGCGCCCCAGGCGGTCCGGCTGTGGCCGTCCTCGCCCTTGAAGGCCTCGTCGCCGAGGACGGCGGGCCCGCTGTCCTCCCGCCAGGCGCCCCAGCAGTAGCGCTCGCGGTCGCGGTCCTCGAAGGGCCAGGTGTCCGTGGCCCAGCTGCCGAGGCCCGCGGCGAGGACGGCGGCGGCGGTGCCCGCGGCGACGGCGCCACGCCGGGTCCTGAGGCGTTGGCGTACGCGTATGAACCGTTCGCCGACGCGTGGCTGGCCGGTGTCGTCCGGCGCGTTCTCCGCCGTCACGGCGTTCACCCCTCCGGTTGCGAGCCTTTGCTCGTGTGCGGCGGCGATCGTATCCAGGAGGCGCGCGGCGTCCTTCAGCAGGCCCTGGAGGGACCGGAGTTGGGCCGGGAGCAGGGTCCGGAGCGACGGTCCTGAGCGGGTCAGTCCGGGCGGTTGGGCGAGGCCCAGGGCAGCCAGGCCTCGACGAGGAAGCCGCCGTCGGGGCGGGCTCCGTGGCCGAGCCGCCCGCCCGCGAGCGAGGCCCGCTCGGTGAGCCCGATGAGCCCCTGGCCGGAGCCGGGCACGTGCGGGACCTCGCCGGGGGGTGCCGGGTTGCTGATGGACAGGGTCAGGCCCTCGTCGGGGGAGCCCGCGACGAGGACGGTCACCTCGGTGCCCGGCGCGTGCTTGCGGGCGTTGGTGAGCGCCTCCTGGGCGATGCGGTAGGCGGTGCGGCCGATGGCGGCGGGCACGGCCTTCGGGTCCCGTACCCGCAGGTCGAGGACGACCTTCATATCGGCGTCGCGGGACTCGGCGACGAGCGTGTCCAGGGCCGCGAGCGTGGGCTGGGGCCGCCCGGAGGCCTCGGTGTCGCCGCCGCGCAGCACGCCGATGACCTGGCGCAGGTCCTGGAGCGCCTCGTGCGCGCTCTCGCGGATGACCCCGGCGGCGCGGGCGATCTCGGCCTGGGGGGCGTCGGGCCGGAACTCCAGGGCGCCCGCGTGCACGCTGAGCAGCGTCAGGCGGTGCGCGAGGACGTCGTGCATCTCGCGCGCGATGGCCTCGCGGGCCAGGCGCTGGGCCTGCTCGGCGCGGAGCGCGGCCTCGTTCTCGGCGCGCCGGGCCCGGTCGCGCAGGGCGACGAGGAGCTGGCGCCGGGAGCGCACGAGCATGCCCCAGGCGAGCACGATGGCGATGAGCATCGAGGTCAGGACGACCGAGACCAGGTACGGCGTCCCGTTGTCGGGCCGCAGCCAGAAGAACAGCGGCACCGTGGCGATCGAGATGCCGCCGATGGTCGCGCTGTACTGGAACGGCCGGTGCACGGCGAGCGTGAAGTAGGCCACGAGCGTGGTGCCGCCCGCGGTGTCGGACACGAAGCCGATGAGCAGCATCGCCACGGCGAGGCCGACCGGCCAGCGCCTGCGCAGCCACACGCCGGCGCAGGACACGGCGCCGATGAGCTGGTCGAGCGCGATCATGTCGTCGGACAGGTGCGGGTTGTCGCCGACGCCGTCGGCGATCAGCGCGCCGACGATCACGGCCGCCAGGAAGAAGCAGAAGTCGACGACCCAGTCGCGCAGGGTGCGCCGCACCTTGCGGCCGCCGCCACGCTGGCGGTCCGGGTCGAGTTCGGCGGCGACGGCGGAGGGCAGGAACCACCTCCGGACGACGGGCTCCGCCGCGGCCGCGGCCGTCTGGGCACCAGTGCTGTCGTTCACAATCGACAAATCTACGCACGCTCCTGGCCCACCCCCGCCCACCTGCCGTGATCGGCTACGAAAGTCTCGGCGCCCGCGACTTTGGACGCGGCTTCGCCGGAGGAAGGGGGCCGTGCGGCACGGCGGTCCTCGCCCCGCGGCCGATGTGCGTGCGGGGGCCGCGGGGCGAGGCTCTTGTGCCATGAAACAGCTACTCGAAGGACTCGGTTTCCTCGTCCTGATCCAGGGACTCGGGGGCCTGGTGTACGAACTCACCGGCTGGGTGCGCTGGGGCCTGGTGCAGAGCCTGCCGCTCGCCGACGGCTACGAGCTGTACTTGAGCATCGCGCTCCTGGTGCTCGCGTTCGCGCTGTTCGCCGCCGGCGAGAGCGCGGGCAAGTCCCGCTGAGGCGCCCCAGGCCGTGCCCCTAGAGTCCGGCGGCCGGGTCAGCAGCCGCGGTCGACCAGGTCGAAGGACCGGTAGTGGTCGGCGGTGTAGTAGTCCTCCTGGTTGCGCTCGCCGGTGACGATCCGGCGGGCGCCGCGGTGGGAGGAGCCCGGCGTCTTGACGGTGTACTCGTGGTAGTAGCCGGTGGACTGCTTCGGCAGTATGCCCTCCCTGTTCTGGAAGACGGTGCCGTCCTGCGGGTACGGGAACGGCCCGCCCCGGTCGATCAGACGGAGCGTGTCGTGCGCCTGCGCGGGCAGGTCCGAGTAGCAGATGTCACCGACGGCGGCGACGGAGTACCCGGCCTGGGCGACGACGGCGGACGGCGCGGACAGCGCGGACGGCGCCGCGTTCGCGGAGCCGGTGACGGTGCCGCCGACGAGGAACGCGGCGGCGACGGCGGACACACTGACGAGTCGGGTGATGCGTGGGGGGATTCGCATGGGCCCAGTGTGACGCGCGTAGAGGTTGATGTGTCAATGACAATGTTGAGTAAGTCCGAGGAATTTCCCGGGAGTTAACCGGGGTCAACTGGGGTTCACCGAAGCGAACCGGCCCAGGCTGACGCGGCTTCACTCAGGCCCGCCCGCGCCCGGCGGCCGAGCCCCGGCGACTCCCGTACTCCGTGCCCCGTACCCCGTACTCCGACTAGTAGCTCCCGTACTCCGGACGCCCCACGCAGTCGTACGAGTTGATGGCGACGCCCTTCGACGTCGTACGGGACCCGGCGTGCCGGAAGGCCGTGGGCAGGCTGCCCTCGGCGAACAGGCGCTTGCCGGTGCCGAGCGCGACCGGGAACGTCAGCAGGTGCAGAGTGTCGATCAGGTCGTGGTCCAGGAGCGTGCGCGCGAGGCCCGCGCTGCCGTGCAGCTGGAGTTCGCGGCCCGGCCGCTCCTTCAGCGCGGCGACCTCCTTGACCAGGTCCTCGCGGCCGACGATCCGGGTGCCCTGCCAGTCGGCGCTCGTGAGCGTCGTGCTCGCCACGTACTTGGGCAGCGCGTTGAGCTTGGAGGCCACCGGGTCGGCGGGGTCGGTGACCTTGGGCCAGTACCCCGCGAAGATCTCGTACGTGTGCCGCCCCAGGAGGAAGGCGTCCGCCTCGCGGAACACCTCGTCGATGAAGCGGCCGAAGTCCTCGTCGCCGTACGGCACGGACCAGCCGCCGTGCTCGAAGCCGCCGCTGGTGTCCTCCTGCGGCCCGCCGGGGGCCTGGATGACGCCGTCGAGGGTCATGAACTGGGTGAGTGTGATCTTCATGGCGACTGCCTTCCGTGCACTGCCGGCCGCGGGCGCCGTCCGCGCCCCGTCACCTAGGAAGACCCTCGCACCGCGCGGAACTCATCGCCCGCCGGGCCGGTGCGGGCCCCGAAGATCGGTGTCCGTTTGCCGCCAGCCACCGGGGCGCGCGGCGGCTTTGATTGAACACGCAAGCACCGAGCGGCGCAGGCCGCAGAACCGGAAAAGAGTGCCACGCATGTCTTCCACCACTTCTCCTTCTTCTTCCCTTTCCTCCCTCGCCACCGCGCCCGCACTGCCCCCGCTGACCGGGAAGACCGCCCTCGTCACCGGCGGCAGCCGCGGCATCGGCGCGGCGATCGCGCTGCGGCTCGCCCAGGAGGGCGCCGATGTGGCGATCACCTATGTCCGGGGCGAGGACGCGGCCCGCGAGGTCGTCGCCAAGATCGAGGCGGCCGGGCGGCGCGGGTTCGCCATCCGGGCCGACGCGGCCGACGCCGGGGACGCCGCGGGCGCCGTGGAACGCGCCGCCGACGACCTCGGCGGCCTGGACATCCTGGTCAACAACGCGGGCACCGGCGCGATCGGCCCCCTGGAGACGCTCGGCCTCGCCGATGTGAACCGGGTCCTCGACGTCAACGTCCGCGCGACGTTCCTCGCCTCCCAGGCGGCGGTCGCCCGCATGGGGCGCGGCGGGCGCGTCGTGACCATCGGCAGCTGCATGGCCAAGCACGTGCCGGGCCCCGGCGGCACCCTCTACGCCACCAGCAAGGCGGCCCTCATCGGCCTCACGAAGGCGCTGGCCAGGGAGCTCGGCGAGCGCGGCATCACCGCGAACCTCGTGCACCCCGGGCCCATCGACACCGACATGAACCCGGCGGACGGCCCCTACGCCGCCGCGCAGGCGGCGGGGACGGCGCTCGGGCGCTACGGGCACGTGGACGAGGTGGCGTCGATGGTGGCGTACCTCGTCGGGGACGAGGCGCGGTACGTGACCGGTGCCGAGGTGTCCGTGGACGGGGGGCACGCGGCGTAGGTCCCTGCCGGGGGGCTTCCCCCACCCCGCCCCTTCCCGAAACCATGGGGCTCCGCCCCCTGGACCCCCGAAAAGCAATCGGCCTTCGGCCTCGTCCTCAAACGCCGGACGGGCTAGAACGTTCTAGCCCGTCCGGCGTTTGAGGACGAGGCGCGGAGCGCCAATGTCTGTGAGCGGGGGAACGGGGGCAGCCGCACCCGGAGTGGGAAGGGGCGGGCCTGGGGCGCCCCGCGAGGGAACCCGGAGGGCCGCCGCGTTCGTTGGCAGGTGAAAGCAGCCAACCCCGGAGAGGGGCCCACATGGCAGCAGAAGCCACCGAGGCCACCGAGGCCATCGACCTCGGCGCATACGACGACTTCACCACCAACCCCCACCGGGCCTACGCGGAGTTACGCGCCCGCGGCCCCATCCACAAGGTCCGGTTCCCACCCCCGGACCACGAGGACGACCACTACCTGGTAGTGGGCCACGAACTGGCCAGGGCCACCCTCGCCGACCCCCGGCTCACCAAGTCGAGCGAGGGATTCGACGCCGAGCTGCCGGACGAGAAGCTGATCGGCCCGTATCTGCTGACGGTGGACCCGCCGCGGCACACGCGCCTGCGCTCCCTGATCGCCCGCGAGTTCACCGCCCGCCGCGTCCAGGCCCTCGCCCCGCGCATCCAGAGCGTCACGGACGGCCTCCTGGACGCCATGCTCGCCGGGGAACGCCGCGCGGACCTGGTGGAGGCGCTGGCCTTCCCGCTGCCCATGACGGTCATCTGTGAACTCCTCGGCGTCCCTGACCTGGACCGCGACGAGTTCCGCCGCCTGTCGAACGAGGCGATCACACCGACGACGGAGGTGTGGGAGGACGCGGTCTTCGCCGAACTGTCCGCGTACTTGGACGTCCTGATCGCCGCCAAGCGCGAGGCCCCGGGCGACGACCTGCTCAGCGCCCTGATCCGCACCCGCGCCGAGGACGGCGACCGCCTCTCCCACGAGGAGCTGCGCGGCATGGCGTATCTGCTGCTCATCGCGGGCCACGAGACGACGGTCCACCTCATCACCAACACCCTCCACGCCCTGCTCACCCGGCCCGCCCAACTGGCCGAGCTGCGCGCCGACATGAGCCTGCTCGACGGCGCGATCGAGGAGGGCCTGCGGCACGAGGGCCCGGTGGAGAACGCGACGTACCGCTTCACCACCGAACCCACCGAGATAGGCGGCATGACGGTGCCCGCGGGCTCGGTCGTCGTCGTGGGCCTCACCGCGGCCAACCGCGATCCGGGGAAGTACGGCACGCCGGACGCCTTCGACCTGCACCGCGCCCCCCAGGGCCACGTGGCCTTCGGGCACGGCATCCACTTCTGCCTGGGCGCCCCGCTGGCCCGCCTGGAAGGCCGGATCGCCCTGCGCTCGCTCCTGGAGCGCTGCCCGGACCTCGCCCTGGACGGCCCCGCGACGGACTGGCGGCCGGGGCTGCTGATGCGCGGCCTGCGCCGCCTGGACGTCCGCTGGTAGCGGTACGGAGATGCCTCAGCAGGGCCCTAGGCGCAGAGGTTACCGGGTGGTAGAAGTCGTGCCATGACAGACGCCCCACCGCCCGCGCGGCCCCTGGACCTCATCCTCGCTCAGAAGACCCTCGCCGCCCAGCCGTTCAGCCTCCTGGTGGGCGCCGAGGTGACCGCCTTCGGTGACGGCGGGGCCACCCTGGAGATCCCGCTCAGGGACGAACTCCTCCAGCAGAACGGCTTCGTGCACGGCGGCGTCCTGTCGTACGCGGCGGACAACGGCATCACGTTCGCCGCGGGCACCGCGCTCGGCCCCGCCGTCCTGACCTCCGGCTTCTCCATCCAGTACGTCCGCCCCGCCACCGGAGTGCGCCTGGTGGCCCGGGCGACGGTCGCCGACGCCACGCGCCGTCAGGCCGTGGTCCGCTGCGACCTCTTCGCCGTGGACGGCGACGGCACCGAGGTGCTGTGCGCGATGGCCCAGGGCACGGTCCGCGCCACCGGATGAGACGCGCCGCCGGGGCGCGCCGCGGTCTCATGGGACCGGCCCCGAGGAGGGGGGATGCCCCGGGGCCGGTGGTCGTGGGGGAGCGGGGCAGCCGCCGTCAGGCCCCGGCGATCTCCGTCATGCGCACCGGGCGGCCCTGCGCGCGCGACAGCTCGCAGGCCTCCGCGATCCGCAGGGCGTGCAGCGCCTCCCGGCCGTCGCAGGGGTTCGCCAGCTCGCCGCGCACGACGTCGACGAACGCGGCGAGCTCCGCCTCGTACGCCGGGGCGAAGCGCTCCAGGAAGCCGGGCCAGGGCTTGTCGGGGGCGCCGGGCCCGTCCGGCTCCGCGGAGGTGAGCGGGGTGCGGGCGTCGAGGCCGACGGCGATCTGGTCGGCCTCCCCGGCCAGCTCCATGCGGACGTCGTAGCCCGCGCCGTTGCAGCGCGTGGCCGTGGCCGTGGCCAGGGTGCCGTCGTCGAGCGTGAGCAGCACCGCCGCGGTGTCGACGTCACCGGCGTCGCGGAACATCGCGGGACCGGCGTCGGACCCGGTCGCGTACACCTGAGTGACCTCGCGCCCGGTGACCCAGCGCAGGATGTCGAAGTCGTGCACGAGGCAGTCGCGGTACAGGCCGCCGGAGAGCGGCAGATACGCGGCGGGCGGCGGCGCCGGGTCCGAGGTCATCGCCCGCACCGTGTGCAGCCGTCCGAGCCGGCCGGACCGCACCGCCTCGCGCGCGGCCAGGTACCCGGCGTCGAAGCGGCGCTGGAAGCCGAGCTGCAGGATCGTTCCGGCCGACTCGACCTCGGCGAGCGCGGCGAGCGTGCCGTCCAGGTCCAGGGCGATCGGCTTCTCGCAGAACACCGGCAGGCCCGCCCGCGCCCCCCGGCCGATCAGCTCGGCGTGCGCCGAGGTCGCCGCCGTGATCACCAGCGCGTCCACGCCTGCCGCGGTGAACAGGGCGTCCACCGAGTCCGCCGCCGTCGCCCCCGTGCGGGCGCCGAGGTCCGCGGCCCGGGCCGCGTCCACGTCCGCGACCACCAGCGAGTCCACCTCCGGACGGCGGGCCAGGGCCGCCGCGTGGAAGGTGCCGATACGTCCCGTTCCGATCAGTCCGATGCGCATGGGCCCACCTTCGCGACGCACCCGCGCTCCTGTCAATGGTTTGTCCTGACAACAGAACTTCCGAACTTCCCGTCATCATCGCCCCGGACTACGCTCACCCCGTGACCGAACCAGCAGCAGCCAAAGCCGCGAAACCGGCCGTGGACCCCACCGTGGCCCTGCACCTCGGCGTCGACCGCAGCAGCCCGGTCCCGCTGTACTTCCAGCTCTCCCAGCAGCTGGAGGCGGCGATCGAGCGCGGCGCCCTGACGCCCGGAAGCCTGCTCGGCAACGAGATCGAGCTAGCCGGGCGGCTCGGCCTCTCGCGGCCCACCGTCCGCCAGGCCATCCAGTCGCTCGTCGACAAGGGCCTGCTAGTGCGCCGCCGCGGCGTCGGCACCCAGGTCGTGCACAGCCAGGTCAAGCGCCCCCTGGAGCTCAGCAGCCTCTACGACGACCTGGAGGCGGCGGGCCAGCGCCCCGAGACCCGGGTCCTGCGCAACGTCGTCGAGCCCGCGTCCGCCGAGACCGCGGCCGCCCTCGGAGTGGCCGAGGGCAGCGAGGTCCACCTGGTGGAGCGGCTGCGGCTCGCGCACGGCGAGCCCATGGCGCACCTGCGCAACCACCTCCCGGCCGGGCTGCTCGCCCTCGACACCGAGCGCCTGGAGGCCACCGGCCTGTACCGCCTGATGCGGGCCGCGGGGATCACCCTGCACAGCGCCCGGCAGTCGGTGGGCGCCCGCGCGGCGAGCGCCGCCGAGGCCGCGCTGCTCGCCGAGCCGGAGGGCGCCCCGGTGCTCACCATGCGGCGCACGACGTTCGACGACACCGGCCGCGCGGTGGAGTACGGCTCGCACATCTACCGCGCCTCGCGGTACTCCTTCGAGTTCCAGCTGCTCGTACGCCCCTGACGCCGCCGTCGGACGCGGCCACCCGACCAGCCGTAGTAAGAATGTTCTGACAAAGTCATTGACGCTGGGCGGCAGCCCCCGCTAGAACTCCCACCAGCCGCACTGGAGCGGCCGGGATCAGCCGGGAGAAGGGTGATGCACCATGCGTACAGCCATGCGTTCAGCCCGCACGGCAGCAGCCGCCCTGGTGGCCGTCGCGTTCGCGGCGGGCTGCAGCGGCTCCGGCGGCAAGGACGACGAGGACGAGAAGGGCGGAGGCTCCGGCGGCCAGGCCGCGGGCACGCCCCGGCTGAAGATCGCGATGGTCACGCACTCCGGTGAGGGCGACACCTTCTGGGACATCGTCCAGAACGGCGCCAAGCAGGCGGCGAAGAAGGACAACGTCGAGTTCCTGTACTCCAATGACAAGGAGGGCAAGGGCCAGGCGGAGCTCGTCCAGACCGCGATCGACAAGAAGGTCGACGGGATCGTGGTGACGCTGGCCAAGCCCGAGGCGATGCGCGCGGTCCTGGAGAAGGCGCGCGCGGCGCGCATCCCGGTCGTCACGATCAACTCGGGCGGGGAGTTCTCGCGGCGCTTCGGCGCGCTCGGCCACATCGGGCAGGACGAGTCCGTGGCGGGCGAGGCCGTGGGTGAAGAGCTGAACGAGCGGGGCGGCAAGAAGGTCCTGTGCGTGATCCACGAGCAGGGCAACGTGTCGCTGGAGCAGCGCTGCGCGGGCGTGAAGAAGACCTTCGAAGGCTCGGTGGAAAACTTGAACGTCGACGGCACCAACGCGCCCGGCGCCCAGTCCTCCATCAGCGCGAAGCTGCAGGCCACGAAGGACATCGACGCGGTCGTCACCCTGGGCGCGCCGATCGCGGCCGTCTCCGTGAAGGCCAAGGAGGACGCGGGCAGCAAGGCCGAGGTCGACACGTTCGACCTCAACGCGGAGGTCGTCAAGCGGCTCAAGAACGACGAGGTCGGCTTCGCCGTCGACCAGCAGCCCTACCTCCAGGGCTGCCTCGCCGTCGACGAGCTGTGGCTGTACAAGACCAACGCGAACGTCCTCGGCGGCGGCAAACCCGTCCTGACCGGACCCGCCGTGGTGACCAAGAAGGACGTACCGAAGCTGGAGAAGTTCACCGCCCGCGGTACCCGATGACCACGGGGTGAAGCGGCGTGACCGATACTTGGGCGGCCGGGTCCGCGGACCCGGCCGCACCGGAGAGCACAGCAAACTCTGCAAGTACTGCAAACACTGCACAGCAAGAAGGGCACGGCGACGTGGCAAGGGTTCGGACTGGAGTACGTGCGGTGGGTGCCGTGCTGGTCGCGGTGCTCGGGGCGTCCCTGGTGGGATGCAGCAGCACCGGCGGCAAGCGGGCGGAGGACGCCCGGAAGGCGGCGCAGGCCGGAGGCAGGGCGGCGGTGGATACACCGCGCTGGACCTTCGCGATGATCACTCACTCGGGCGATGGGGACACGTTCTGGGACATCGTCCAGAGCGGCGCCAAGCAGGCCGCTATCAAGGACAACATCAAGTTCCTGTACTCGCACCACGACGAGGCGCAGCAGCAGGCGCAGCTCGTGGACGCGGCGATCGACAAGAAGGTCGACGGGATCATCGTCACCCTCGCGAAGCCGGACGCGATGAAGGCGGCGGTGGCGCGGGCCCGCAAGGCGGGCATCCCCGTGGTGACGGTGAACTCGGGCTCGGAGGAGTCCAAGGAGTTCGGCGCGCTGACCCACATCGGGCAGGACGAGACCATCGCCGGTGAGGCGGTGGGCGAGGAGCTGAACAAGCGGGGCAAGAAGAAGGCCCTGTGCGTGCTGCACGAGCAGGGCAACGTGGGTCACGAGCAGCGCTGCGAGGGTGCGAAGAAGACCTTCAAGGGCGACATGAAGAACCTGTACGTGGAGGGCACGAACATGCCTGACGTGCAGTCCTCCATCGAGGCCAGGCTCCAGGCGGACAAGGACATCGACGCCGTGGTCACCCTGGGCGCCCCGTTCGCGGACACGGCGGTGAAGGCGAAGGACGGCGCGGGCAGCAAGGCCGAGATCGACACCTTCGACCTGAACGAGAAGGTCGCGGGGGGCCTGAAGTCCGGCGACCTCGGCTTCGCCGTCGACCAGCAGCCCTACCTCCAGGGGTACGAGGCCGTGGACCTGCTGTGGCTGTACAAGTACAACGCCGACGTCCTCGGCGGCGGCAAGCCGGTCCTGACCGGACCCCAGATCATCACCAAGGACCAGGCCGGCGAGCTCGAGGAATACGCGAAGCGGGGGACCCGATGAGCGCGACAGCTCCCGCCCCCCAGCGCCCGCTGACCGACGAGCGCCTGCTGAAGACGTCGCCGTTGAAGAAGCTCCTTGGCCGTCCTGAGCTGGGTTCGGTCGTGGGTGCTGTGGCGGTGTTCTTGTTCTTCGCGATCGTCGCGGACAGTTTCCTGCAGACGAGCAGTCTGGCGACGGTTCTGTATGCGGCGTCGACGATCGGGATCATGGCGGTGCCGGTGGCGCTGTTGATGATCGGTGGTGAGTTCGATCTGTCGGCGGGTGTGATGGTGACGACGTCGGCGTTGATCTCGTCGATGTTCAGCTATCAGATGACGGCGAATGTGTGGGTGGGTGTCGGTGTCTCGCTGCTCGCCACCCTCGCGATCGGTGTGTTCAACGGTGTGATGCTGGTCCGTACGGATCCGCCGAGTTTCATCATCACGCTGGGTACGTTCTTGATGCTGACGGGGATGAACCTGGGGTTCACGAAGCTGATCAGCGGCACGGTGTCGACGAAGTCGATCTCCGACATGGAGGGCTTCGCCTCGGCCAAGGACGTCTTCGCTTCGACGGTGACTATCGGTGGCGTCGACTTCAAGATCACGATCGTGTGGTGGCTGGCGATGGTGGCGGTGGCGACCTGGATTCTCCTTCGTACCCGTGCGGGGAACTGGATCTTCGCGGTCGGCGGTGGCGAGCAGGCGGCGCGTGCGGTGGGTGTGCCGGTGGGGTTGACGAAGATCGGCCTGTATATGGGGGTCGCGTTCGGTGCCTGGGTCTCGGGTCAGCATCTGCTGTTCAACTATGACGTGGTGCAGTCGGGTGAGGGGGTCGGCAATGAGCTGATCTACATCATCGCGGCGGTGATCGGCGGGTGTCTGATCACGGGTGGTTACGGTTCGGCGGTGGGTGCCGCGGTGGGTGCGCTGATCTTCGGGATGACCAGCAAGGGCATCGTGTACGCGGAGTGGAACCCGGACTGGTTCAAGTTCTTCCTGGGGGCGATGCTGCTCCTGGCGACCCTGCTGAACGCGTGGGTCCGCAAGCGTGCGGAGGCGACGAAATGACGACCGAGGCCGCTCCTCAGGACGCGACGGCTCCCGCGGACCGTACGCCGCTGGTCGAGCTTGACGACGTCAGCAAGTATTACGGCAATATCCGGGCTCTGGAAGGGGTCTCGCTGGAGGTGCACGCGGGGGAGATCTCCTGCGTGCTGGGCGATAACGGTGCCGGTAAGTCGACTCTCATCAAGATCATCGCGGGGTTGCATCAGCATGACGCGGGGACCTTCTCGATCGAGGGCGAGCCGGCCAAGCTGTCCAGTCCTCGTGAGGCGCTGGACCGGGGGATCGCGACGGTCTACCAGGACCTGGCCGTTGTGCCGCTGATGCCGGTGTGGCGGAACTTCTTCCTCGGTTCCGAGCCGACGAAGGGCAGTGGGCCGTTCAAGCGCCTGGATGTCGAGCGGATGCGGGCGACGACCCATGCGGAGCTGCTGCGGATGGGCATCGACCTGCGGGATGTCGATCAGCCCATCGGCACGCTGTCGGGTGGTGAGCGGCAGTGTGTGGCGATCGCCCGGGCGGTGTATTTCGGGGCGAAGGTGCTTGTGCTGGATGAGCCGACGGCGGCGCTGGGTGTGAAGCAGTCGGGTGTGGTCCTGAAGTACGTGGCCGCGGCCCGGGACGCGGGCCTCGGGGTGGTTCTGATCACCCACAACCCGCACCACGCCTACCTGGTCGGTGACCGTTTCGTCCTCCTCAAGCGCGGCGCGATGGCGGGCAGCCACGCCCGCGCGGAGATCACCCTGGACGAACTCACCCGCCAAATGGCGGGCGGCTCCGAGCTCGAAGACCTCCGGCACGAACTGGAGCGGACTCCCGCCCCGGACCTGGGGGGCAGCGCCCCGTAAGGGGCGCGGGGAACTGCGCGCTCAGCGCGCGAAAAGCCGCAGACGCGTCTGCTCAGCACTCGGCAGACGCGTCTGCGGCTTTTCGCTGGTTGCTCGCGCAGTTCCCCGCGCCCCCTACGGGGCACCCCGGTCCCCGTTGTGCGCGCCCCCGCGAGCGTGAGGCAGAATCGGCCCGATGAGCACCTACCGCGACCTCACGCACCGCGGCTCCGCACGAGCCACCGTCCTGCGGACCGTGGGCACGCGTGAGCGCCGTTCGCACCTGACGGCCCCCCGCGTCCCCACCGTCGGCATCGACATCGGCGGCACGAAGGTGATGGCGGGCGTCGTGGACGCCGACGGCAACATCCTGGAGACGCTGCGCACGGAGACGCCGGACAAGTCCAAGAGCCCCAAGGTCGTCGAGGACACCATCGTCGAGCTGGTCCTGGACCTGTCCGACCGGCACGACGTGCACGCCGTCGGCATCGGCGCCGCGGGCTGGGTCGACGCGGACAGAAACCGCGTCCTGTTCGCCCCGCACCTGTCCTGGCGCAACGAACCCCTGCGCGACCGCATCTCGGGCCGCCTCGCGGTGCCCGTGCTCGTCGACAACGACGCGAACACCGCCGCGTGGGCCGAGTGGCGCTTCGGCGCCGCCCGCGGCGAGGACCACCTGGTCATGATCACGCTCGGCACCGGCATCGGCGGCGCGATCCTGGAGGACGGCCAGGTCAAGCGCGGCAAGTTCGGGGTCGCGGGCGAGTTCGGCCATATGCAGGTCGTGCCCGGCGGGCACCGCTGCCCGTGCGGCAACCGCGGCTGCTGGGAGCAGTACAGCTCCGGCAACGCCCTGGTCCGCGAGGCCCGCGAGCTGGCCGCCGCGGACTCCCCGGTCGCGTACGGGATCATCGAGCGCGTCAAGGGCAACGTCCCCGACATCACCGGGCCCCTCATCACCGAGCTGGCCCGCGAGGGCGACGCCATGTGCGTCGAGCTGCTCCAGGACATCGGCCAGTGGCTCGGCGTCGGCATCGCCAACCTCGCCGCCGCCCTCGACCCGTCCTGCTTCGTCATCGGCGGCGGCGTCAGCGCCGCCGACGACCTGCTCATCGGCCCCGCCAGGGACGCCTTCCGGCGCCACCTCACCGGGCGCGGCTACCGCCCCGAGGCCCGCATCGCCCGCGCCCAGCTCGGCCCCGAGGCCGGCATGGTCGGCGCCGCCGACCTCGCCCGGCTCGTCGCCCGCCGCTTCCGTCGCGCCAACCGCCGCCGAGTGGAGCGCTACGAGCGCTACGAGCGGTACGCCCAGGCCCGCCGCGCGGGCGACCGCACCGCCCAGGGAACCCAGTAGATGACCGTCCCCCGCCAGCCCTCCTCGCCCGACCAGCAGGGTCCGCGGCGGCCCGCGGACCGCGACCCCGAGGACCGCCGCCATATGCTCCGCCGCCGCTGGCTCACGGCGACGATCATCGTGCTGCTCATCGGCATCCCCGCCGGATACCTGCTGATCTCCGCGAACCAGTCCCGCGACAGCGGCCGCGACAAGGAGAAGAAGTACTCCGCCACCGGCCTCACCGCGGGCTGGCCCTCCAAGGTCCAGCGCCGCCTCTACGACGTGCCGGTCCCGCCGTACTCGGCGGAGGTCGCCTACTACGAGACCAACAACTGGCGCACCAGCCGGCTGTACGTGCAGTTCCTCACCAGCAACGAAGGCCTGGCCCGGTTCCTGAAGGAGACCGGCACCAGCGTGGACAAGCTGGAGAAGGACGACATCACGATCAGCAAGCGCGACCGGAAGGTCGTCGGCTGGGAGTTCACGGGCCCCGGACCCTGGTCGGGCGTCAGCCACGACCAGGACAACCCGGCGCCCACCCAGGACATCGTCGTGAACCGCTCCAACCCCCAGCACCCCATGGTGTACGTGGTGTCGACGACGACCCCCTAGCGCGGCGGGGGCGCGTCAGGTGCGGCCGCGCCACCTCTCGTACGCCACCGCCGCCACCGCCAGGTCCTCCCACGCCATCCCGGCCGACTTGAACAGGCGCGGCCGCCCGGGCGCGACCGGCACCTCGCCGCGTACCAACTCGCCCAGTGTGCGCAGCTGGTGGAGGTCGAAGGCGCGGGCGGCGACGGCCTGTACGAGGTCGCCGCACTCGCGTTCCGCCACGGACCGGGACTCGGCGACGACCGTGGCCCGGCCCACGAGCCGCTCGTCGACCTCCCGTGCCTCCGGCTCGTGCGAGCCGACCGCCGCGACCGCCGCGTGCGGGGCCAGGAGCGCGCTGTCGAAGAGCGGGGCGCGGGCGGTGGTGCAGCAGCACACGACGTCCGCGCGCGCGACGTCCCGCGGGGCCGCGGCCGCCGCCGCGAGGCCCGCGTCGCGGCAGCGCCGCACGAACGCCGCCACCCGCCCCGGGTCGCGGCCCACCACGTCCACGTGCGTGAGGGACGGCCGCACCGTGCGCACCGCCGCCACGTGCCCCCACGCCTGCGGGCCCGTCCCGAACACGAGCAGCCGCCGGGCGCCGGGCACGGCCAGGTGCCGCAGCGCCGCGCCGGACACCGCGGGGGTGCGCAGCGAGGTCAGCGCGACGCCGTCGAGCAGCGCCACCGGCGTGTGGGTCGCCCCGTCGAGGAGGAGGTAGAGCCCCTGGATCCGGGGCAGTCCGCGCGCGGGGTTGTCCGGTGTGACGGTGGCGACCTTCACGCCCGTGTACGCCGTCGTCGCCGACGGCATCAGGAGCAGCTGCCCGCCGGGGACGCTCACCACGCCGCGGGCGGGCTCCGCCTCCGGGTCGAGCCCGCCCGTGGTGAGGGCGGCCTCGACGGCGGCGACGGCGGCGGCCATGGGGGCCGCGCGCGCCAGGTCCGCGGCGCCGACGCACGGCAGCGAGGCCAGCGGCTCCGCGGGCTCCGGCGGCCTTGGCGGTGGCGGTGCCGACGGGGAGTTCATCCAGTGATCCTCACCGGGGACGGCGGGCCGAAACCTCAACGCGGGCCGCGGCCGGGGCCGTTGTCTAGGACGCGTGCACGGGCGCCTCGCCTTCCGCCTTCGTCTCGGCCAGCGTCCGCACGACCGACTGCAGCACGCGGGCGGCCCAGTCGCTGCGGCTCAGGCCGAAGGTCTCCGCGATCCTGGTGACCTGGTCGAACTCGGTGACCGGCAGGTCGATCTCGATCGTCGTGACCCGGCAGGGCTGGATCTCGGCCGCCGCGACCCGCGCCCGGTCGGCCGGAACGCGCCGCTGGCCGACGGGAATCGGCGCCCGGGCCGCGACCCTCCTCGTGCCGACGGGGCGTGCGTGCGCGGTGCCGACGGCGCGCGCGGGTGCGGCCGCCGTGCCCTCGCGTTCGGCGAGGCTGGTCCGCACCTGCTTGCGCAGTTCGTTGCGGGACCAGGACCGCTGCTCCGCCTTGCGCAGCCAGTAGTCCTGCTCCGGCGTGGGCAGGCGGGCCACCTCCGCGTGGTGCGCGAAGCTGAGCACCTCGCGCCGCCGGTGGTGCTCGAACCGCCGGGCCACCCACGCGTAGTTGCGGAGCGTCTTGTAGTCGAGACCGGTCCGCTCGATCGCCTCGCGGTAGTGCGAGCTGTACGAGCTCTCTCCGTAGATCATCCAGTCCGCGAGCCACCAGAGAGACGAATTGGATACGTCTCTCAGCTGATTGCCGATCGCTTCCCATGATTGCCGGGTCAGGCCTTGGGGAAAGCTGATTCCCATTTTGCTCGGCGAGGCATTGGTGGCCAGCCGGTTGAGCAGCGATGCCTTTTGGGCAGTCAACGCCCCCAGCGGTAAGCCGACTTCAGCGGGAGTCATGTCGCGTGTCTCCAATTGGGTAAATTGCGGCTACCCCCCTGTGCATGCGAGCGTGTTGGCCTGCGCCCCCTGCCGACATCACGCCCCGTCAACTACGACAATCCCGAGTCGTATAGATCACCTAGTGCTAGATCGCTTAGTACGCTAGCCAGCGCCGTGTTGCTAACGCAACCCTGAATATTGGTACTGGCGGAAGGCCGGAGAAAGTGCTTTCCTGCCGGGCTTCGGCCGCGGGTCGCCGTCGGTCCTTGTCGCGCCGCGGCTCCATGGCCGCGTACCCGTGGAACGGTTCTTTCCCGGCAGTGGCGAGCCCATTCGCTTCCCGATCGGGAAGCGAATGGGCGGTGCGTGCGGCGGGATGAGGCTCGATGCCCCGCAATTCTATTTGCATATGCTATTTATGCTGGTCAACCCCTCTTTATGGAATGCCGGTCGCGCGCCCCTTCTCTGCCGCTGTCCCGTTGGCGGGACATTGATGGGCGCGCCCCCGTGCGGTCCCGGGGTGTCGGTGATATGTGCCCCGAATGCCGCGCGGTCCGTGGTGGAGTGGCTCCGGAATTAGGCATTCCGGAATGCTGGAACGGCCTCAACTCCTATGCCGCGCCGCCCTGTTCGTCCCCGGCTCGACGAAGTGCCGGTCGGTCAGCGCCTCCAGCGCCCGCTCGGCGCGGGCGGCCGGGACGCCGGCGAGCCGCGCGGCCTCCGCCACGTCGACGCGGTCTCCCCGGATCCAGCCGACCGCCTTGAAGAACCGCTGGAGTTCCGGCGTCAGCCGCTGGTACGACGAAAGGAGCCGGGTCGCGACGCTGCGGTCCTCCGCGCGCAGCTCGTCGAGGAGGCCGTCGCCGTCGGCGAGGCGGCGGGCCAGGTCCGCCACCGTCCAGTGGGGGCGATGGCGCAGGCGCGCCGCGGCGATCAGGATCGCCAGGGGCAGCCCGCCGCACAGCCGCACGACCGCGCCCGCGTCGGCGGGCTCGCGCCTGGCACGCGCGTCGCCGAGCGCGCGCGAGAACAGCGCCCGGCCCAGCTCGGGGGAGAGCACGGACAGCGACACCGTACGGACCCCGTCGAGACCGGCGAGCCGGTGCCTGCTGGTCACCAGGAGCAGGCAGTTGGCCCCGTCCGGAAGCAGCGGCCGGACCTGCGCGCTGCTCGCCACGTCGTCCAGGACGACGACGGCGCGGCGCGTGCGCAGGCTCGCCCGGCAGAGCGCGGCGCGCTCCTGGAGACCGGCCGGGACCTCCCCGTCGGGGACGCCCAGGGCGGCGAGCAGATGCCCGAGCGCGGTGGCGGGGCTCGTCAGCGCGCCGTCGCCGGTGTGCGCTCCCATGTCGAGGAACAGCTGCGCGTCCCGGTAGTCGTCGGCGAGTGCGCGCGCGGCCCGGACGGCGAGGGCGGTCTTGCCGACCCCGGGCATGCCGTCGATGACCACCGTGCCGCCGTGCGCGGGGCGCCCCGGCGCGGCGGCGCGTGCCGCGGCCAGGACCGCGTCGAGTTCGGCGGTCCGGCCGACGAGGTCCGGCGCGTCGGGCGGCAGGGTGGACGGGCCGTGCGGCGGGCCATCGGGCCGCGGCGCCGCGTCGTTCGCCCGAATCCGCTCGTACAGGCCGCGCAGCCGGGAGCCAGGATCGGTGCCGTACTCCTCGTTGAGGACCCGGCGCACCCGGTCGTAGACCGCGAGGGCCCGGGCGCGGTCGCCCGACTCCGCGAGGGCGCGCAGCAGACAGCAGGCGAGCCCCTCGCGGTGCGGGGCGGCCTCGACCAGGTCCATGAGCTCGACGACCAGCGTCCGGTGGCGGCCGAGGCCGAGTTCGAGCTCCACGCACTCCTCGTGGGCCACGAGCCGCTCCTCGTGGAAGCTCGCCGCGACGCCGTCGACGAACTCGCTGTGGACGTTGCCGAGGACCTGGCCGCCGCACAGGGCAAGCGCGTGCCGGTACTCGGCGACGGCCGCCGCCTCGTGCCCGCCGCGCGCCACCCGCTCGCGGGCGCGGGCGACCCGGCGCCGGAACGCCCGCAGGTCGGTGTCGCCGCAGTGGATGCGCAGCCGGTAGCCGGGCGGCACCGTCTCCAGCTCCACCCCCGCCCCGGACAGCTGTCGGCGCAGGTCGGAGACGCTGTTCTTGATCTGTTTCTCGGCCGTCACCGGCGGCGTCGGCCCCCACACGGCGTCCACCAGGCGGGCCACCGACATGACCTCGCCGTCGGCGACCAGCAGACACGCGAGCACGACCCTCGACCGGTTTCCCGGAAGGCTCCGCTCGATACCGGCGACCCGCACCTCAAGAGGGCCAAGTAAGCGAAAGTCAATGAATTCAGGTGAATCGTCTAACGCGTGGCATCCGTTCACTGCATCAGCCATTTCCGAGTGTCGCCTCCGCACCTCACGCGGCCATTCCCTGCGCAGTGCCGAATTCAGGGGGGAAGTCACGCTGTGGCACGTGCGGCGTCGGGAGATCGTCAAGTATGAGCAAGGGGGAGCGGTCCCGGCAACCGGCGCTGTCGCGCTGTCTCACGCGCGGGACACGCGCCACCGGGTGGCGGGACAACACGGCCACCCGCCCGGCGGGACCCCGGGAATTCCCCATGGCGTTCCGCTGGCCGCACCGAATTCCAGGCGGAGGCGCCAGCGGCCCGTGGGGCGGCCGATGCCGTCCCGGTGCGGGGCGCGGTCCCGTCGTGCCCGGCGCGGACCGGGTCCTTCGGCGTGCGCGGAGCGAGGCGTCGTCGCGCAGGGTCCAGGGACCGGTTCCGCCAGCGGGACCGGCCGCCGGGCGGCGGCGGGCCGCGGCCGCGGCCCGCCGGGCGCGGCTCGTCGAGGTCCGCCGACGCCGGTCCCGGGCCGCGGCCTCCGCCCGAACTGCCCCTGCCCGTATGGCCCTTGACCAGCGGTATCGCAGGGCGGCCCGGCAGGCGCCGCCCCCGGCGCGCACGGGTCCCCGGCCGCCGTGGCCGTGCGCCTGACGGTGGGAGGTCGAGGGGCCGCTCGACAGGGACGTACGGGACGCGGCCCTGCGCCAAGCGCTGCGCGAGAACGCCAACCTCCTGTCCGCCTTCGAGGAGACCGAGTCCGGCGTGCGCGCCGTGCCCCGCGAACTCGGCGCGTGGCAGCCCTTCTTCGTCGACCTGAGCGGCGTTGCGGACCCCGAGGCCCGCCTGTACGCGGTGCTCACGGAGATCCAGGAGGAGCGGTTCGACCTCAGCTGCGACCTGTTGTTCCGGCTCGGCGCGATCCGGCTCGGCCCAGCCCGCTGGATCTTCTGCGTGCTCTTCCACCACATCGTGAACGACGGCCTCGGCTACAACAACTTCGCGCTGCGCTGCGCCGACCTCTACACCGCCATCGCCGCGGGCGAGCCGGTCCCCGAGCCCCCGCTCCGGGACGCCGACGCCGTGGCGAGGGAAGAGGCCGACTACCGGCGCTCGCCGCGCTTCGGCGAGGACGCGGCGTTCTGGCGGGACTACCTCGCCGACGAGCCGTTCGTCCTCCCGGTCACGCGGGGTGACGGTCTTCACACTGCCGCCCCACCTCGCTCACCACGTCACCCCGGCCCGCCCACCAGCCATTCACTCTCGGGCCCCGTTGCTCCGGCCGCCGCGCGGAGTGACTAGCGTGGAGCGGGTGAGTGAGACGAACACCCCTGCCCTTCAGTACCGCTTCGACGGCCCGGACGACGCTCCGGTCTTGATCCTCGGGCCGTCGCTCGGGACCACCTGGCATATGTGGGACCGGCAGGTGCCCGAGCTGAGCAAGCACTGGCGGGTGCTCCGCTTCGACATGCCCGGACACGGCGGCGCGCCCGCGCACCCGGTGGACTCCGTCGGCGAGCTCGCCCGCCGCGTCCTGGCCACGGTCGACGAACTCGGCGTGCAGCGCTTCGGGTACGCGGGCTGCGCGCTCGGCGGCGCGATCGGCGCCGAGCTCGCCCTGCGCGACCCCCACCGCGTCGCCTCGCTGGCGCTCATCGCGACCTCGCCGCGGTTCGGCACCGCCGACGAGTTCCGCCAGCGCGGCGTGATCGTCCGTACCAACGGCCTCGACCCCATCGCCCGCACCTCGCCCGAACGCTGGTTCACGCCCGGCTTCGCGGCCGCCCAGCCCGCCATCACCGACTGGGCCGTGCAGATGGTGCGCACCACCGACCCCGGCTGCTACATCGCCGCCTGCGAGGCGCTCGCCTCCTTCGACATCCGGGCCGAGCTCGCCAGCATAGGAGTGCCCACGCTCGTCCTGGTCGGCTCCGAGGACCAGGTGACGGGCCAGGGCGAGGCCCGCACCCTCGTCGCGGGCATCCCCGACGCCCGCCTCGCCGTCGTGCCCGGCGCCTCCCACCTCGCCGCGGTGGAGCAGCCCGCCGCGGTCACCGACCTGCTCGTACGCCACTTCGGCAGCGCCTGGCAGGCCGCGCCCGACATCAGCGCGACCGGGCAGCACGCGATCGCGGCGCCGCCCGTCAAGCCCGTCCTCGCCCCGCCGCCCGCCGCGCCCGCCGCCGAGATCGCGCCGGCGGAGCAGCCGGAGGCGGCCGAGGAGCGGCCCGACGCGTACACCGAAGGCATGAAGGTGCGCCGCGAGGTGCTCGGCGACGCGCACGTCGACCGGGCGCTCGCGGGCGCCGACGACTTCTCGTCGGACTTCCAGGACCTCGTCACGCGCTACGCCTGGGGCGAGATCTGGAACCGGCCTGGGCTCGACCGCCGCACCCGCAGCTGCGTCACGCTCACCGCCCTCGTCGCGGGCGGACACCTGGAGGAGCTCGCCTTCCACGTGAAGGCCGCCCTGCGCAACGGCCTCACCCCGGCCGAGATCAAGGAGGTGCTGCTCCAGACGGCCGTCTACTGCGGCGTGCCCGCGGCCAACAGCGCCTTCCGGGTCGCCCAGAGGGTGATCCAGGAGGAGACGACACCCCAGGAGTAGCGCACGGCCCCCGGGGGAGCAGGATGGGACGCATGACGACTGGTATCAAGCTCACGAAGCAGTCCCACGCGTGCGTGCGCCTCGAGAAGGAGGGCCGGACGCTCGTCATCGACCCCGGGGGGTTCGGCGCGGCCGACGCGGCCGTCGGCGCCGACGCCGTCCTCGTCACGCACGAGCACCCGGACCACTTCGACGAGGGGTGCCTGCGCGCCGCCCTGGAGGCCAACCCGGCCGCCGAGATCTGGACCCTGGCGTCCGTCGCCGACCAGATCGCGGCGGCCTTCCCGGGGCGCGTGCACCGGGTCGGCAACGGCGACACGTTCGAAACGGCCGGATTCTCCGTCCAGGTCCACGGCGAACTGCACGCCGTGATCCACCCGGACCTGCCGCGCGTCACGAACGTCGGCTACCTGGTCGACGGCTCCCTCTTCCACCCCGGCGACGCCCTCACCGTCCCCGACCACCCCGTGGACACCCTCCTGGTGCCCGTGATGGCCCCCTGGAACAAGATCGGCGAGGTCATCGACTACGTGCGCGAGGTCAAGCCGCGGCGCGCCCACGACGTCCACGACGCGCTGCTCACGGATCTCGCGCTGCCCATCTACGGCGCCCACATCGGCCGTCTCGGCGGCACGGACCACACCCGGCTCGCGCCGGGCGAGTCGACCGACCTGTGACCCGCGGCCGGTCCGCTCCCCGGAGCGGACCGGACCGATCCGGACCGATCCGGCGACTGTCACACCCGGCGGGTAGGTTGGGCGGCATGCGCATCGCCACCTGGAACGTGAACTCGATCACCGCCCGCCTGCCCCGCCTCCTGGCCTGGCTGGAGAAGAGCGGTACGGACGTCCTGTGCGTCCAGGAGACCAAGTGCACCGCGGAGCAGTTCCCCGCCGAAGCCCTGCGCGAGCTGGGCTATGAGTCGGCGGTCAACGCCACCGGCAGGTGGAACGGCGTGGCGCTGCTCTCCCGCGTGGGCCTGGAGGACGTCACCGTGGGCCTGCCCGGCGGGCCCGACTACGACGGGGCGCAGGAGCCCCGCGCCATCGCGGCCACCTGCGGCCCCCTGCGCGCCTGGTCGGTGTACGTGCCGAACGGCCGCGAGGTCGACCACGCGCACTACGCCTACAAACTCCAGTGGTTCGAGGCCCTGAAGGCGGCCGTCGCCGGGGACGCGGGCGGCGCGCTGCCCTTCGCGGTCCTCGGTGACTACAACGTCGCGCCGACCGACGACGACGTCTGGGACGTCGCCCGCTTCGAGGGCCTCACGCACGTCACGCCCGCCGAGCGCGCCGCGCTCACCGCCCTGCGCGAGACGGGCCTGACCGACGTCGTGCCCCGCCCCCTGAAGTACGACCACCCGTTCACGTACTGGGACTACCGCGAGCTCGGCTTCCCCAAGAACAAGGGCATGCGCATCGACCTCGTCTACGGCAACGAGCCCTTCGCCAAGGCCGTCTCCGACGCGTACGTGGACCGCGAGGAGCGCAAGGGCAAGGGCGCCTCCGACCACGCCCCGGTCGTGGTCGACCTCACCCTGTGACCCGGCGGGCGGGCGCGGGTCAGGCGGCCGCGGACAGCGCCTCCAGGGCATCGGTGAGCCGGTCGCGCAGCTGCTCGGCCTGAGCTTCGGACATCCCGTCCGCACGTCGGCTCAGCGCGAGGTCCCAGGCGCCGTCGGCCTGGGGGATCGCCTCGACCATCAACTCGAAGCCGGTGTGCGGCGGCCGGACGCGCACCGGCTCCGCGCTCACCCCCGCGCCGAGGCGCACCCGCGGCGGCCGCTGCTGCAGGATCACCCAGACCTGGAACCACGGGTGCCGGTCACGCCGCGGCCCCAACGACCGCACCAGCTCGTCGAACGGCGTACGGGCGTGCTGGAACCCCGACGCGACGGACCGGGCGCAGGTGGCCAGGAGCTCCGTGGCCCCCAGCGCGGGCACGTCCGTCAGCGGGATCGGCAGGGAGTTGACGAAGCAGCCGACGACCGACTCCAGATCGGGGCGGTGGCGTCCGGTCGACACGGTGCCCAGGCACAGGTCCTTGGCGTCGAACACCACGGACAGGGCCCTGCCGACCGCGGCGAGCAGCGCGGACACCGGGGGACCGCCGAACGCGTCCGCCGCGTGCGTCAGCCGGGCGACCGTCCCGGGGGACACCCGCAGGACCGATTCGACGCGGCGGGCCTGCGTCGCGGACTCGGTGGGGCGCGGCAGGAACGGCCGCGGCGGCTCCTGGAGCGCCTCCTTCCAGTACGGCAGGTCGTGCGCGAGCCAGGAGCCGAGCCGCTCCTGCTCCCAGCTGCTGTACGCGGCGTACGTGACCTGGGGCGGCGCGGCGGCGCCAGCGGCGTCCGGTTCCATGGCGTCCGGTTCCATGGCGGCGGCGAGGTCCTCCATGAACAGCGTCTCTGACCAGCCGTCGAAGGCCAGATGGTGCACGCGCACGCAGAACAGACGCGTCCGCTCGTCCACGCGGCACAGCCGCAGGCGCAGCGAAGGCTCCGTCTCCAGGCGCACGGGATCGCCCCACCAGTCCGCGGTGACCTCCTCGGCGAGCGCGCGCAGATCGCCGTGGTCGGCGTCGGCCGGGGCGGTCGTGTGTTCCAGGGCCACGGTGGCGGCGTCCGCGGGCAGGACGCGCTGGACCGGCGCGGTGCCCTCGTAGGGGAACACGGTCCGCAGGACGGGGTGGCGGGCGACCACCTGGAGCAGGGCCGCCTCGAACCGCTCGGTGTCCAGGTCGCCCGTCAGGACGTACGCGAGCACGACCGCGTTGTCGGCGTCGCCGGGGGAGAACTCCTCGGACAGCCAGAAGCGTTCCTGGGCCCGTGACACGGGGGCCTGGGACGCGGGTCCGTCCCCCGGGCCGGCGTCCAGCGGTCCCGGGCCTGTGTCCGCCGACCGCTCCCGGTCGCCGCTCAGGGCGAGGAGCTTGTCGAGGGTGCGCTGGCGGTACACGTCGGCCGCCGTGATGTGGGCCCCGGTGCGGGAGCTGATCCGGGAGGCGAGCCGCACCGCGTCCAGGGAGGTGAGCCCGGCGTGGAAGAGGTCCTCGTGCGCCGCGGTCCCCGGGCGGCCGAGCAGCTGTCCGACCTCGGCGAGCAGCGGATCGGCGACGGCGACGGCGTCGGACGAGGGGTCCGTGAGGGGTGCGGCGGCGGCGCTCCGCTCGAACAGGGCGCGTACCGCCGCGTGGTCGGCCTTGCCCGTGCCGCTCAGCGGCAGCTGCTTGAGGTGCAGGAGCCGGGTCGGCACCATCGCGTCGAGCAGCGTGCGGGCCGCGAAGTCGCGCAGCTCCCGCGGGTCGAGGGGCGCGCCGTCGAGCGTGGTGTACGCGCAGGCGGGCTCGGGCCGCCCGGGTGTGGTCTCGACGCGCAGCACACAGCTGCTGGCGATCGCGGGGTGCAGCTCCAGGGCCTTCTCGACCTCGCCGGGGGCGATGCGCACGCCGCGGACCTTGAACTCGCGGTCGGCGCGGCCCCGGTAGCGGTAGTCGCCGTCCTCGTCCAGGACGGCCAGGTCTCCGGTGCGGTAGTGGCGGACGCCGTCCAGGTCGAAGAAGGCGGCCGCCGTGGCCTCGGGGTCCGCGAGGTAGCGCAGGGCGAGACCGTCGCCACAGATGGCGATCTCCCCGATGTCGCCGGGCTTCGTGCGGCCGCCGGAGGAGTCCACCAGGGTCACGCCGGTCCGGGGCACCGGCCGGCCGATGGGTATCTCGGTGGACGTCTCGACGACGTCTTGGGCGCGCACGACGTGCGTGGTGGTGAAGATGGTGCTCTCCACCGGCCCGTAGCCGTTCACGACGTGCAGGTCGGGGAAGGCCGCGAGGACCCGGCGGACATGGGACGGCGAGACGCGTTCACCGCCGACGAGCAGCAGCCGGACGCCGTGGAAGGCCTCGACGTCCTCCTCGGTGAGCACGTTGAACAGCGAGCTGGTCAGCCACAGGCTGTTCACGCCGCGCCGCACCACCGCGCGCAGCGTGGCCGCGTCCAGGGCCGGGTGGTCCCGGTCGAGCAGGACGCAGCAGCCGCCGTTCAGGAGCGGGGCCCACAGCTCCAGGGAGAGACCGTCCCAGGGCAGGGGCGCCGCCTGCAGGAACACGCTGTCGGCGGCCAGGGGAATCGACGGGCAGTTGACCAGGGTGCGCAGGGTGCCGCGGTGGGGTGACATCACGCCCTTGGGCTGCCCGGTGGAGCCGGAGGTGAAGAAGACGCACGCCGCTTCGGTGCCGTCCTGAAGGGGCGGCGGCGCGAGGGACCCGGGCGCCCCGGCCGCGAGGCGCGCGAAGTTGTCCTCCGACACCACCAGGGACGCCCCGGCCCGCTGGATGACCGTGCGGGTGCGGGCCTCGGGCCAGGCGGTGTCGACGGCGATGTAGGCCGCCCCCGCCTCCAGGACGGCAAGCAGCGCCACCACCAACTCCGGTGAGCGTTCCATGCGTACGGGCACGCGGTCCCCGTGCCGCACTCCCGCGGCGCGGAGCCCCTCGGCCATGGTGGCGGACCGCCGCCGCAGTTGTGCGTAGGTGAGCACGCGGTCCCCCTGGCGGAGGGCGATCGCCTCGGGCGTGCGCGCGGCGTGGTGGGCGATGACGCGCTCGATGCGTTCGCCGTGTGCGTAGGGGCTGTGCGGGTCCATGGGGCATCGGTCTTTCGGCTAGGGCGCGCGGGGGGGACGGCGGTGACGGTCCTTCACACACGGATGTCGTCGAAGTACGTGCGGCGCGACGCGATCAGGACGCTGCCCGCCTCCTCGACCAGGTCGAAGAAGTCGCTGTAGGGCAGGTCGGTGCGCGAGCCGTCGCGGAGGGTGCCGGTGAAGCGCCCCTCGACGGCCACCCGTCGCCCCGCGTGGAACAGCGCCTCGACGACGTGCCGGCCCTCCGCGATGACGCGGCGCCTGGCGTAGAACTCGCGGAACTCGGCCATGCCCTCGATCACGGGGTAGCCCGGCCGCTTGTAGCGGATCGAGGGGTGGAACAGGTCGAACAGGGCGGGGTCCTGACGGTCGACGCACGCGTAGTAGCGGCGGATCAGTCCCTCTGCCGTGCTGTGGGTGGCCGTCATTCAGGGAGACTCCGTCCTTGGTTCCGTCAGCGAGAGCGGCACGGTCGGCCAGGCGGCTGTGGCGAAAGAAGGGGCGCGGTACTCCAGCGCGACATCCCACTCGCAGATAGCCCACACAAGCACGCGGAAGGTTAGCAGGCAATCGTCGCGTTGTTCTAAGAAGTTCCGCTCCACTTCAGGGAGCCAGGCGACTCGTCATTGTCGAGCCGTGCGATTCGTCATTGTCCTTACATACCGCTCCAGGGAAACTGACAAGCCGTCACAGATGCTCGAAGCTAGGCGGTTCCGTCCGTTTCGGGACCCTTTGCGCATGAAAACTAAGGGTAGTCAGGGTGAATGCTAAGAGCTACACTCGACCGATCGCGGCGCCCCTTTGGACATTCTTGAAGCACTGGAGGGGTGCCATGCGCTCGGGCGGAGTGTACGTTTACGCAGTCGTCGCTCCGTCCGGCCATTCATGTAGCCGAGTGCCATGTTGAGCGTGATGTCAAGGATTATCGCGAAGCGGGGGAGCGGTCAGCGCCCGCCGTCGATAACTGTCCTTGTGTAACGGGGGTTAGAGGATCAGTGCAGCCTGCAGTAAATCTTGCCAAACCGATGGGTATGTCCGAATCCGGTCCGCATGGGGAACGTGGAGGAGCAGCGGGTAGAAAGGCGTGGTTCTGATGCGCCTCGCGATCGTCGGGGGCGGTCCGTACTGCACCTATGCGATGGAGCGGCTCGCGGCCACCGTCGCCGCCCATGACGGCCCCCTCGAGCTGGACATACACGTCTTCGACCGCACCGGACGCTTTGGCGCGGGCGGGGTGCACAGCGATGCGCAGGCCCCCACGAGCTTCCTCAACCGCGTGGCCGGGCAGGTGTCGTTCGGCGCCGACGAGAGCGTCGAGGGCGCGGGTCCGCTGCTCCCCGACGAGCTCAGGCCCAGCCTGTACGACTGGTGCCGCCGCCGGTTCGAGGAGACCGGGGACCCCCGCTTCGACATCGACCCTGACGGATGGCCGAAGCGCTATCTGCACGGCCTCGCGCTGCGCGCGCAGTTCTCCGCGTACGTGGAAATACTGCGCTCCCGGCCCTCCGTCACGGTGACCCTGCACCACGGCGAGGTCACCGATATCGAGGACCTCGCCGAAAAGCCGGGCGAAAAGGGACCGTTGCTCCTCACCTGCGCCCCCGAGGGTGAGGGGCAGGACGGCGCCGCCGTACGGACGGCCGTTGACCAGGTACTCCTCCTGACCGGCCACTCCTACAACGACCCCGCCCGCGCCGAGCGCACCCGGGGCTGGGCCGAGTCCGCGGCCCGCGTCCCCGCCGCCCGATTCGTGCCCAGCGCCTATCCCCTGCTGGAACGGCTCACTCCGGATATTGCGGGGCCAGGCCAGGTGGTCGGATGCGCAGGAACGATGCTGACCGGGATCGATGTCATTCTTCATCTCACCGAGGGGCGAGGCGGACGATTCCGGCGTACCGCGGACGGTGAACTGCGTTACGTTCCTTCTGGGCGAGAGCCGCGTTCCATCGTTTCCTTCAGCGAATCCGGAATGTTCGCTTTCGCTCGGCCGCAGGAGACGAGTGGGACCGGAACGGGGAAACGGAAGCGGAAAGGGATATTCCTTACCGTGGCGGCCGTTGACCGATTGCGTGAGAAATTCGGCAGTGACCGGGTTCACATAGGTCTTGAGGTGAAACGGCAAATCGATTATGAGCGCCATCTCTTGCCGCTCATTGTCGCCGAGATGTCGCTGCTCTACTACGAGACCCTGTTCGGCGCCGACTTCGGGCGGCATCTCGCCGACGTCTCGGCCGAAGCGCGGCGTGATTTCCTCGAACGCACCGCGGGGACCGCGTCGTCCGGGGAATCCGTCCGCGCGCTGACGGCGCCGATCGAGCGCGCCGCAGCGGAGGCCGTCGACGCCCTGGAGGCCCTGTTCCTCGGCCGCTCCGCGTATGCCGCGCTCCGTGCCGAGGAGCGGCCCTGGTCGTTCGACGCCGCGCTGCGGCGCTACGCGGACGTGGTCTTCGCCGAGGGCGACCGGGCCCGCCTGGAGGCCGCGCTCGCCGACCCCGCCGAGGTCGCCTCGGTCATCTCCGGCCTGGAGTCGCCGACCCGGCACGCCGTCCTTCCCTCGGGGAACCTGTTCTCCTGGGAAGGCACCCTGAACCCGATCGCGCCGAGCGATCAGACGTCGCCCGAGCAGTACCGCAAGGCCATGCTCGAGTTCATGACGACCGATCACCTCTGGGCGCGCCAGGGGACGTTCGCCAACCCCGCCAAGGCCGCGGCCGACGGCGTCTGGCGCGGCCTGCGCCCGGTCGTCGTCCACGCCGTGAACCACGGCGGCCTGCACGCCGACGCGCACCGCGCCTTCCTCGGCAGCTGGCTGCGCCAGCACAACCGCCTCGCCTACGGCCCGGTGCCCGAGGTCATGGAGCGGATCCAGGCGCTCGTCGCCCACGGCATCCTCGACGTGTCCCCGGGGCCGGGGGCCCGGGTGGACACCGACGGCGACTCCCTCGTCGTCACCGGGCCGCGCACCGGCGCACGCCGCCCCGTCGACGTCCTGGTCGACGCCCGCGTCCCCGCCTTCGACGCCGCGGCCGACATCGCGCCGCTCTACCCGAACCTGCTGCGCCGCGGCCTCGTCCGCGTCTGGCGCAACCCGCACACCGGCGGCGGCGAGGACTTCGCGCCGGGCGGCCTCGACCTCACCGACGACTTCCGGGTGATCCGCCCGGACGGCTCCGTCGACGACCGGATCTCCGTGCTCGGCCCCGCGATCGAGGGCCAGCGGTTCTTCCAGGGCGGGGCGATGAAGCCGGGCGCGAACCACCACGCCCTGCGGAACGTCCTCAGCTGGCTGCGCACCTTCTGGAAGCAGGCCGAAGCGGCACGCTGACGCGGCCCGCGCACCGGACCTTCGCCCGTATCCGACCTCTCAAAGAGACGTCATTCGTCATGGACACCCACACGAACGCGCACTCCTGGGCTGAGCACGTGGCCGGAGTGCACCATCCCATCGGACAGCACGCCAAGGACCACCCCGACGCGCTCGCCGTGCGCGAGGCCACCACCGGACGCGAGCTCACCTACCGCGACCTGTGGCACCTCGCCGGTACGGTCGCCGGGCGTCTCACCGCCGTGGGCGTCGGCCCCGGCGACGCGTGCGGCATCGCCCTGGACCGCGGCGCGGACCTCGTGGTGGCCCTGCTCGCCGTGGCCCGTACGGGAGCCCACTACGTGCCGCTCGACAACGGCGCACCCACGCGGCGCTCCGCCGCCCAGCTCACCGGCACCGGCGCCCGCGCCCTCATCGGCGCGCCCGGCGACGGCGCCCGCGCCCAGGCACTCGCCCCGGACCTGCCCGTGGTCGAGGTGGCCCGCGAGTGGACGGGGGCCTCTCTGGGCGCGAGCCACCCGAGCGGCGCCGACGACGCGCTGTACGTGAACTTCACCTCGGGCACCAGCGGCCTGCCCAAGGCCGTCGTGGTGCCGCACCGGGCGGTGCGCCGACTCGTCGACGACCCCCTGTACTGCGCCGTCGCGCCCGGCACCCGCGTGGGCAACGCCGCCAACCCGGCCTTCGACGCCACCACGTTCGAGATCTGGGCCACCCTGTCCGCCCGCGGCACCGTCGTGACCCTGCCGCCCGTGGCCGCCGTCGGCCTCGACGCCTGGCTCGGCCTGCTGCGCGCCGAGCGCGTCGACGCGCTGTTCCTGACCACGGCCCTGTTCCACATGATCGCCCACGAGCGCCCCGACGCCCTGGGCGTCCTGGACACGCTGCTCGTGGGCGGCGAGGCCCTCAACCCCGAGGCCGCGCGCCGTGTGCTCGCGGCCGGGCCGCCGAACCGACTGGTCAACGTGTACGGACCGACGGAGGCCACCACCTTCGCCACGTACTACGACCTCACGCCCGAACGCCTCGACGCGGTCGACCGGGTGCCGATCGGCCACGCCATCCAGCACACCGCGCTCCATGTGCTCGGACCCGACCTGCGGCCCGTCGCGGACGGGGAGCGCGGCGAACTGTGCGTCGGCGGACCGGGCGTCGCGCTCGGCTACCAGGGCCGCCCCGACCTCACCGCCGAACGGTTCGTCACCATCCCCGGCGCCGCGGAGCTCGGCACGCTCTACCGCACGGGCGACGTCGTGAGCACCGGCCCTGACGGCCGCCTGGAGATCTTCGGGCGGCTCGACCGGCAGGTGAAGGTGCGGGGCTTCCGCGTCGAGCTGGAGGAGATCGAACGGGCGGCCGTGGCGACCGGGCTCGTGGACACCGCGGTGGTGGAGAAGTCCGGGGAAGGGGCGTCGGCCGCGCTAGTCGGCTTCCTGGTGCCCTCCGGCCGCGACGCCGCCGAACGGGACTCGGTCCCGGGGCGGTTGCGCGCCGCCCTGGCCCAGGTGCTGCCCGACTACATGCTCCCGGCCCGGTGGAGCGTCCTGGACGAGCTGCCGCTCGGCCCCACCGGCAAGGTGGACCGCGCCGCCCTGCTCGCGGCCGACACCAACGCCGCACCCGACACCGGGGCCGGGACGCCGCCGCTGCCCGCCGACGGCGAACTCCCCGAAACGGACCCGGACCCACTGCCCCGTGACGTGCTGCGCCTGTGGTGCGAGGTGCTCGACGTGCCCGACGCCCGCGCCGACGACAACTTCATCGCGTCCGGCGGCAACTCCATCCTCGCGATCCAGCTCTCGTCCCGCATCAGCGAAGCCGCCGCGGCCGAGATCGGCCCCGCGGACGTCCTGCTCTCCGACGACCTCGCCGCACTGATCGACGCGGTGCGGCACTCGACGTCCGGCAACGGCTGAGGGGCGGCGACGAAGATGAGCGAGCACACGCAACCGGCCCCGCCGCGGCGCGCCGCGGCCGAGGCGCCCCTCTCCACGGCCCAGCAGAGCCTGTGGTTCATCGAGCAGGCGCACCCCGGCACGGCCGCGTACCACGTACCGCTGCTGCTGCGCTGGCACGAGGCGGCGGACCTGCCCGCCCTGCGCCGCGCCCTGGGCTTCCTGGTGGACCGCCACGAGACGCTGCGCACCACGTACGCGTCGCGCGACGGCCGTCCCGTGCGGCGCGTGGGCCCGGCGCGGCCCCTCGACGTCACGGTGAGCCGACGGGACACCCGGCCGGGCCCGGAGGAGCTCGCCGCGGCCGCCCGGGCGCCCTTCGACCTGGAGAGCGGACCGCCGCTGCGCTGCCACCTGTGGCAGGGGGCGCCCGAGGGCGACACCCTGCTGCTGACGGTGCATCACATCGCCATCGACGGCTGGTCCCTCGCGACGCTCTTCGACGACCTGCGCGAGGCGTACGACGCGGCCCTGACCGGCGCCGCCGCCCCGGCCCGCGAACCGGCGGCCCAGTACGCCGACTTCGCCGCCTGGGAACACGAGTCCTGGCAGCAGCGCGACGTGGAGGGCCGGGCGGCCCGGCGGGCCGACGACCTCGCCGAGGCCGCCGACTCGCCGATGTTCCCCGGCGGCGGCCCGCGCGCCGACGTCCGCGCGGGCGGCCACCTGGCGTTCCCCGTGCCCGCGGACCTCTGGCAGGACACCGGGCGGCTGGCCGCACGGCTGCGGGCCACGCCCTTCGTCGTGCTCTTCGCCGCCTTCCAGGAGGTGTTGCGCCGCTGGTCGGGCGCGGAGGACTTCGTCGTCGGCACCGTCATGGCGAACCGGCCGAAGCCCGTCCTGGAGTCCGTGGTCGGCTGCTTCGTCAACGCCGTGCCCCTGCGCTGCCGTCCCGCGCCGGACCTCACGTTCGAGGAGTTGTGCCTGCGGTCGCGCACGGAGTCCTTCCGGTCCCTCGCCCACCAGGACATCCCCTTCGACCGCCTCACGGCCTACACCATGGCCAAGCGGGGCGCCGGGCGCGGCCCTCTGGTCGAGGTCGCCTTCGGACTGCAGAACATGCCAGCCCCCCGCGCCTCGGACCGCCCCCGGTGGCGGCAGCCCGAGCTCCTGCCCACCGGCACCGCCCGCTACGACCTGCTGTTCCTGATCGAGGACCGCGCTGACGGGGTCGGCGCCACCATCGAGTACGACAGCGCCCTGTGCTCGCCGGAGACGGCCGAGCGCTTCCGCGACGCCTACCTCGCGCTCCTCGCCGCCGCCGTACGAGCCCCGGACACCGCGCTCGCCGCGCTTCCGCTGTCAAGCCGGGCCCCGGGCGCCGCCGTCCCCGGCGTCCTCGCCGGACCCCGCAGGGACCTCAGCGGAAACGAACCGCCCGCCGACCGCACCCTGCTCGACGTGATCGCCGCCCGGCTCGCCGACGTCCCCGAAGCCACCGCCGTCCGCGTGGGCGACACCCGGGTCAGCCGGGGCGAACTCGACGACTGGTCCTGGTCCGTGGCCGCGCGCCTCACCGCCGAAGGCGCCGGTGGCCCCGGCGGCATCGTGCCCGTACTCGCCGCGCGCGGCCCCGCCCTGGTGGCGGGCTGGCTCGGCACGCTGCGCGCGGGCGGCGCCTACGTCCCGCTGAACCTGGACACCCCCGTCGAGCGCCTGGAGTACGTCCTGGCCGACCTGGACGCCCGGGTGGTCCTCGCCGACGAGGCCGGGGCGAAGGCCCTCCGGCAAGCCGCCGCCGACGTGCGCGTCCTCGACCTGACGGCGCTCCGGCACGGCCCCCAGGGCGAACGGAGGACCCCCGCGCTCGCCGGTCACGACACCGCCGTGGTCATCCACACCTCGGGCACCACGGGGCGGCCCAAGAGCGTCCCCGTGCCGCACCGGGGCCTCGCCAACACCGTGCTGTGGTGGGCCGACGACGCCCGCCTCGGTCCTGACGACCGGCTGCTGTGCGTGGTGGGCACCTCCTTCGACCCGGCCACGTTCGAGACCTTCCGCGCGCTGGCGTCGGGCGCGGAACTGGTCTACGCCGACGACGTGGAGCGCAAGGACGGCCGGGCCCTGCTGCGGCTCCTTCGCGCCAGCACGGTGGTGTCCATGACGCCGGGGCTGCTGCGCGCGGCTCTGGACGCCGAGGAAGCCACGGGCGTCGCCGCCACCGGGTCCTCGCTGCGCCTCATCCACCTCGGCGGCGAGCGGCTCACCCGCGCGCTCGCCGCGGAGTGCGCACGGCGCTGGCGGGTGTCCCTGCGCAACGTCTACGGACCCACCGAGGTCTCCTGCACCAGCCTGTCGGCGCCCGTCGACCCCGACGACCCGCAGGCGCCGCCGATCGGCTCCCCCGTGTGGAACACCCGGGCCTATGTGCTCGGGCCCGCCGGGGAGGAGCTGCCGCCCGGCGTGCCCGGCGAGCTCTACCTCGCGGGGGCCGGGGTGTCCGAGGGCTATCTCGGCCGCCCCGACCTGACCGCCGACGCGTTCCGCGCGGACCCGTTCGCCCCGGCCGACGAGCCGGACGCCCGGATGTACCGGACGGGGGACCGCGTCGTGGTCCGCGCCGACGGCCAGATCGCGTACCTCGGCCGCGCCGACGACCAGGTCAAGATCCTCGGCAACCGCGTCGAACCCGCCGAGGTCGCCGCGCTGTTGGAAGAACAGCACGACGCGGTGCTCTCCGCCGCCGTCACCGTCGCCGAGGACGGCCCCGAGCGCCTGATCGCGTACGTCGTGCTCGCCGACCCCGGCAAGCCGCCGACCCACGACGAGCTGGTGGAGCCGCTGCTTCGCTGGCTGCCCGCGGCCGTCCTGCCCGGCGCGGTGCACGTCGTGGACGCGCTGCCCATGACGCCCAACGACAAGATCGACTTCCGGGCGCTGCGCGCGCTGCGGGACGTGCCCCTGCCCCGAGCCGAGCGCCGGGCGGCCGACCTCGACCCGGCCCAGCGCTGGGCGAGCGAACGGTTCCTCGCCGCCCTGGCCGCCGACGGCCGCCTCGGCCGCGACACGGAGGCGCTCCAGGCGGGCGCGCTCGCCCCCGACGACAACTTCTTCGCCCTCGGCGGGCACTCGCTGCTCGCCGTGCGCATGCTCGCCGCCATCGAGCGCGAGGAGGGCGGCGCGCCCGCACTCGGCGCCTTCCTCGCGCGGCCGACGGTCGACGGCCTCGCCCGGCTGCGCGCGTCGGCACCCACCGGACCCCGGCGCGAGGCGGCGCCCACACCGCGCGACGGCCGGTACCCGGCGACCCCGATCCAGCAGCGCATGCTCTTCCTGGACCGGCTCGCCAGCCAGCGCACCGCCTATCTGGCCCCCACCGTCGTGGAGTTCACTGGCAGCCTCGACCGCCCCGCCCTCGCGCGCGCCCTGACCCACGTCCTTGGCCACCACCCGGCGCTGCGCTCCCGCTTCACCCTCGACCGGGAGAGCAGGCAGGTCTTCTACACGACCGACGGCACCGCCCCCGAGGTCCGCGAGAGCGACTGGACCGAGCAGGGCGAGGAGCGGTTCGCCGCGCACCTGAAGCAGCTGTGCTGGACGCCCTTCGACCTGTCCGCCGAGGCACCGGCCCGGGCGGAGGTCGCCGCGCTCGGCGAGCGCACGGTCCTTGTCCTGGTCTGCCATCACATCGTCACCGACGGCTGGGCCCAACAGCTCCTGCTGCGCCAGCTCGGCGAGGCCTACCGGGCGGTGAAGGACGGGGCCAGGCCCGACCTGCCCGCCGCCGTCCACCCCGGCGAACTGCCCGGCGACCTGCCCGGCGAGGGGGCCGCGCCCGACGCCGCCGCACGCGCCGAGGAGCTCCTCGCGCGGCTGCGCGGAGCGCCCACCGACATCGCGCTGCCCCGCGACCGCGAGCGCCCCGCCGTGCAGGACACCGCCGCGGACAGCAGCGCCGTGCGGCTCTCCGCGGCCACCAGCGCCCGGCTGCGCACCGTCCTCGCGGGCGCCGGGGCCACCCCCTCGATGGCGGCGTCCGCCCTCCTGGCCGCCGCGCTCGCGCGGACAGGGAGCCAGCGCGACTTCCTCTTCGCCTTCCCTTGGGCCGGGCGCGAGGGCGCCGCGGGCACCGCCGCCGTGGCCGTCCTGATCAGGACCCTCGTGCTGCGGGCCGACCTCAGGGGCGACCCCACCTGGAGCCAGCTCCTCGCCTCCGTACGGGAGGAGAGCCTGGCGAGCTACCAGTACGCGGACGTCCCCTTCGAGGCGCTCGTCGCCGGGCTTGACCCCGGCCGCGGCCTCGGCCGCCCGCCCGTCACCCCGGTCCTCGTGACCGCCGCGTCGGACCCGCCCGCCGTGCCCGACCTCGGTCCCGGCGTACGGGCCCGGCAGCTGCCGCCGCCCGGACTGCGCGTCAAGTACGAACTGGAGCTGATGCTGCGGGACGCCGACGACCGCATCGAGCTCGAACTGGCCTATGCGACGGCCCTGTTCGACCGCCCCACCGTGGACGCCCTGCTGGGCGCCCTCGCGCGGGCCGCCGAACTCCTCGCCACACGTCCGGAATCGCGGGTCCTCGACGATTCGCCCCCAGCGCCCAAGGGCGCGCACGCCGACCGGCCCGGCCAGGGCCCGGAGACTGGAGAAGACCAGCCATGACGGACTCGATGGAGGAGATACGGCGGATCTGGAGCACGGTGCTGGGCACCGAGGTCCACGACACCGACGTCAACTTCTTCGACGCGGGCGGGCATTCGCTGCTCGTCATGGTGCTCGAAGAGCACCTGGAGGAACTCGCGGGCCGCGAGATCGCCCTGGAGGACCTCTTCGAGCACACCACCATCCGCGCCCAGGCCGGACTCCTCGCCGGGGCGTCAAGCGCCCCGGCCGACGCCGGGCTCGGCGCCCGCGCCCGGGCCGAGCTGCTCGGCCGCAACCGCTCCGCGGCGGCGGAGGACCGGGCATGAGCCGCCCGACGGACATCGCGGTCGTCGGCGTCGGCTGCCGCTTCCCCGACGGGCCGGGCCCTGAGGCCTTCTGGAACAACCTGGCGTCGGGTGTCGTCTCCACGCGGGCGCAGTCCGAGGAGCGGCTGCGGGCCACCGGCCTGTCCGACGCGGAGCTCGCCGACCCCGCCTTCGTGGGCGTCGCCGCCACCGTGGCGGACGTGGAGCTGTTCGCCGCCGAGTTCTTCGGCTACTCCCCGGCCGAGGCCGAGAGCGTCGACCCCAGCCAGCGGCTCTTCCTCGAAGTCTGCTGGGAGGCGCTGGAGTCCGCCGGGCACGCGCCGTCCCCGGCGGGCACGGGACCCGTGGTCGGCGTGTTCGCCAGCGGCGGCCCGAGCCCCTACACCGTGGCCCTGCAGGCGGCCAGGCTGCGCGAGGGCGGCCTCGCCGCCGCCGTCGACGACCTGGACCTCACCCTCGGCGGCTCGCCCGACTTCCTGGCCTCGCGCGTCGCCTACAAACTCGGCACGCGCGGCCCCTCGGTCGGCGTCCAGACCGCGTGCTCGTCCTCCCTCACCGGAGTGCACTACGCCGTCCTGAGCCTGCTGTCCGGCGAGTGCGACCTCGCGGTCGTCGGCGGCGCGGCCGTCAGCGACCCGCTGGTCGGCTACACCTACCAGCCCGGCGGCGTGATGTCCGAGGACGGGCACTGCCGCCCCTTCGACGCCCGGTCCACCGGCACCGCCGCGGGCGCGGGAGCGGGCGCCGTGGTGCTGCGCCGCCTCAGCGACGCGCTCGCCGACGGCGACCCCGTGCTCGCCGTGGTGCGCGGCAGCGCCGTCGGCAACGACGGCTCGCAGCGCTCCGGCTTCACCGCGCCCAGCCCCACCGGCCTCGCCGGTGTCGTCGCCGGTGCGCTCGCGGTGGCCGGGACGGCGCCGCACACCGTCCGGTACGTCGAGGCGCACGGCTCCGGCACCCAGCTGGGCGACAGCCTCGAACTGCGCGGCCTCACCGAGGGCTTCCGCGTCGCCGCCGAGACCGCGGGCACCCCGGCGCCGAGCCCCGGCGGCTGCGCCCTCGGCTCGGTGAAGGCCAACATCGGCCACGCGGGCTGGGCCGCCGGGATCGCCGGGTTCATCAAGGCCGTACGGGTCGCGCACACCGGCGTCCTGCCGCCGCACCCGTCCTTCGAGCACCCCCGCGACCCGGGCGTCCTCGCCGACAGCCCGTTCCGCGTCCCGACCGAAGCCGCCACCGTCGCCGAAGCGGCCACCGTCGACGGCGCCGATGCCGACCGCGACGACTGGCACGTCCTGGTGAACTCGATGGGCCTCGGCGGCACCAACGCCACCGTGGTGCTCGCCCCGCCGCCCGCGCCCACCCGGCCCGCGGCCGAGCCCGGCGAGCGGGTGCGGCTCGTCCTGTCGGCGCGCACCCGCACGGAACTGGACGCGCTGTCCCGCCTGGTGGCCGACCGCGTCGACGCCGGGGACCCGGCGGGCGACGTGGCCCACACCCTGCGCGTCGGCCGCCGCTCCTTCGCCGAGCGCCGGGTGGTGACCGCGGCCCCGGACCGGCTCGCCGCCGCGCTGCGGCTGCCGCGCCCGCCGCACGCGCGGACCGTGCGGGCCACGCCGCGCGAGGTTCTCCTGGTCGTGCCGGAGGGGGCCGGGCCCGTACCGCCCAAGGCGTTCCTCGACCACCTGGTGAAGGCCTTCGGGGGCCGCGCCGACGTGGCCAGCGAGGCACCGGCCGATCCGCCGCAGGACCGCCATGTCCTGTGGCTGTCCGCCGAACCCGCCCCGGCCGGGGCCCACCCGCTCGCGCTCGGCCCGGGCGGCGTCCCGGACCCCGACGCCCTGGACGAGGCCCTCACCACGGCCTGGCTGCACGGCGCCGACGTCGCCTGGGCGCACCTCGCACGAGGCGCGGGCCGACGGCTCGCGCTGCCCACCTACCCCTACGAGCGGCGCCGCTACTGGGCCCTCGACCGGATCGACGTACGCTCCCTGTCCGCCCCCGTGGCGGCCCCGGCGGCCGAAGGACCGCAGTCGGGCGCCGACGATGTCGAGGACGCGCTCCTGGCCATCTGGGCCGATCTGTTCGGCACCCCGGCGATGGGCCTCGACGACGAGTTCGGCGCCCTTGGCGGAACGTCACTGCTCTCGGTCAGGATGGGCCTGGAGATCCACGCCCGGCTCGGCGTCCTGGTCAACCTGCACCGCGTCGGCGGCAGCCGGGCCACCGTGCGCAAGCTCGCGGCCACCGTGCGCGCCGGACAGCGGGCCAAGGACGCGACGCCCGACGCGACGCCGGACGTGGGGGAGATCGCCGACGGCGAGGGCGCCCTCGTCGACGCCGACCTCACGCTCCCGCTGGGAACGGCGTCGCCGACGACCGCGCCCGGCAGCGACGTGTTCCTCACCGGAGCCACCGGCTTCCTCGGCGCGTTCCTCCTGCACCAGCTCATCGCCGCGACGCCGCACCGCGTCTACTGCCTGGTGCGGGCCGACGACGAGGCCGAGGGCGCCCGGCGCCTGCGGGCGGCCGCGGCCTCCTACGGCCTTCCCGAGCCCCCCGCCGAGCGGGTGCGGGTGGTGACCGGCGACCTGCGCGAGGTCGACAAGGTCTGCGCCGCCTACCGGGACGGCGAACTGGCCCGCCGCGTCGGGCACGTGCTGCACTGCGCCGCCCGCGTCGTGTTCACCGAGCCCTACAGCGAACTGCGCGACGACAACGTCCTGCCCACCCTCGCCCTGCTGCGCTGGGCGCGGGAGCACGGCGTACGGGAGTTCAGCTTCGTCTCCTCGCTGGCCGCGACCGGACCCGCCCTCGGCGCCGACGGCAGGACCCTGGAGACCAGGGAGCAGCCCCTGGACCCGGCCCAGGGCGGCTACGGCGTCGGCAAGTGGGTCTGCGAGCGGCTCCTGGAGCGCGCGGAGGCCGACGGCCTGCGGGTCCGCGTGTTCCGGCCGGGACTGATCCTCGGCGCCACCGACACCGGCGCCTGCAACACCAAGGACATGGTGTGGCGCATGCTGGCCGCGGGCATCGCCACGGGCGCCCACCCGCGGGACGACCGGCCGATGCCGATGGCCCCCATCGACCTGGTGTCGCGGGCCGTCGTCGACCTCGCCTTCACGCCCGGCGCCGCGGGGCGGGCCTTCCACCTGGTGGCGCCCGAAGGGGTCAGCGCGCGACGGCTTTTCGCGCTGCTCGGCGACAGCGGGCTGCCCACGCGGCAACTCAGCCGCGCCGACTGGCTGTCCGCCGTCGTCGACCGGGCCCGCGCCTCGGACAACGAGGTCCTGAGCAGCATGGCCCTCTACGACCTCGCCGGACACGAGAGCGGCGGCAACGCGGTGGACGCCGAAGGATGGCGGCCCTGGCTGACCGCGGGCGGCCACCGCCCCGAGCCCACCGGTCCTTCGCTGCGCGCCGGGCTGCGGCACCTCGCCGCCAAGAACGCGGCGTTCCTGGAACTCCTCGGGAGCCGCGTCGCCCCCGAACCCGACCGAGAAGTGTGAGGAAGACGTGACGGAACGACAGCAGGGTGAACTCCTCGCGGTACTGGGCGCGGGAGTCATGGGCGTGGGCATCTCCGCGCTCGCGCTCGGCCACGGCATCCCGGTGGTTCTCGTCGACGTGGACGCCGCCGCCCTGGAGCGGGCCGCAGAGGAAGTGCCCCAGCGGGTCCGCCAGGGCCAGTTCCTCGGCAAGCTGCCGCGCGACACGACGCCTCCCGCGTTCGTGACCACCACCTCCCTCGACGAGGTGAAGGACGCCACGGCCGTCATCGAGGCCGTGGTGGAACTGCCGTCGGTGAAGGCCGAGGTCCTCAAGCGGGTGTCCGCGCTCGTCGCTCCCGGCACGCCGGTGGTGTCCAACACCTCCGGCATCCCGGTCGACGAGCTCGCCGGACACACCGCGCGCCCCGCCGACGTCCTCGGGGCGCACTTCATGAACCCGCCGTACCTGATCCGCACCGTGGAGGTCATCCGCGGACCGCGCACCTCGGACGCCGCGCTCGGCAAGGCCCTGGCGCTGCTCACGGCCCTCGACCGCGAGGCGATCGTGGTGGGCGACGGCCCGGGCTTCGTGATCAACCGGGTCCTCCAGCGGATGATCAACGAATCCGCGCGCATCGTCGAGGAGGGCATCGCCTCCCACGGCGACGTCGACGCCCTGTTCGAGGGCTGCCTCGGCCATGCGACGGGCCCCCTCGCCACCGCGGACCTGATCGGCCTCGACAACGTCGTCGACAGCCTCCGGGTGCTGCACGAGCGCACCGGCGACGCCGGGTTCGCCCCCTGCGACCTGCTGCTCAGCAAGGTCGACGCGGGGGACTTTGGACGCAAGACGGGGCGTGGCTTCTATGCGTACGCCCTCTGACCCGACGGGTCCGCACCCCCACCAGAGCACCGCCGTTCCTTCGGAAACCCCGACCGTGACCGAGAGGCCCTGATCACCGTGACTCCCTCGTCCGTCCCCTCGTCAGCCCCCTCCGCAGCCCAGCCGACGACCGCCGAGATCGAATCCGAGCTGCTCGCCTTCCTGGAGAGCCGCGTGAAGGTGCCGGTCGAGCCCGACACCGACCTGTTCGCCTCCGGGGCGATCACCTCGCTGGTCGCCCTCAGCCTCGTCGTCCACGTCGAGACGACGTACGGCTTCGCCGTCAAGGGCGACGACCTGCAGTTGGACTACTTCCGCAGCGTGCGGGCCATGGTGGCGCTCATCGAGCGGCTGCGGGCCGAGCCAGGGGACGGGGCCCGCTCGTGAACGAGGCCCTGGAGCAGGCGGCCGCCCTCGCCACCGGCCTCGCCGAGGGGCGGGCCGAGGAGTGGGACCGCCGTGCCGACCTGCCGCGCGAGGTGATCGGCGAACTCGGCGCCAAGGGCGTCCTGTGCGCCGACGTGCCCGAGGGCTTCGGCGGCCTCGGCCTGAGCAGCGCCGACACCGGGCAGCTGCTCGCCGCCACCGGCGAGGCGTGCGGCTCCCTGCGCAGCGTCATGACGTCGCAGGGCATCGCCGCCTGGACCGTGCGGCGGTTCGGCTCCGAGGAACAGCAGGCCGACTTCCTGCCGCGCCTCACGTCCGGCGAGAGCGCGGGCGTGGCGTTCAGCGAACCGGGCGCGGGCAGCGACCTGGCCGCGATGGCCACGGAGATCACCCGCGAGGGCGACTCGATCGTGATCCGGGGCGAGAAGACCTGGGTGACGGGCGCCCACTACGCGTCCCTGCTCGTGGTCTTCGGCCGGTACGGCAACGGCGCCGCCATCGCCGTAGTCCCGGCCGACGCCCCCGGAGTGAGCGTGGAGCGCGTGCCCGACCCGCTCGGCTGCCGCGCGGCCGGGCACGCCACGGTGCGCCTGGACGGCGTGCGCCTGCCCGCCGGACACCTGCTCGGCGGCGCCGGGATGCCGGTGTCCCTCCTGGTGACGTCGCCGCTCACGCACGGCAGGATCTCCGTGGCCTGGGGCTGCGTCGGCATGACGCGGGCCTGTCTGCGCGCGGTCGTACGGCACAGCGCCCGCCGGGAGACCTTCGGCAGCCGCCTCGCGGAGCACCAGTTGGTCCGGCGCCACATCGCCGAGCTGTACGCGGGCGAGCGCGCCTCGACCCACGCGTGTGAACGCGCCAGCGCCGACTGGGACGCCGGTCTTCCGCGGCACACCTCGTCGGCCGTGCTCGCCAAGCACACGGCCGCCGGGCACGCCGCGCGCGGCGCGGCCAGCGCCGTACAGGTGCTCGCGTCGGCGGGAGCGGCGTCCTCGCACGTGGTGGCCCGCGCGTACCGGGACGCCAAGCTGATGGAAATCATCGAAGGAAGCAACGAGATCAGCCAGCTGCTCCTGGCTGACGAGGCGATGACGGTGTGGGCATGACGACGCGTGAAGGGCACGGCGACGAGATCGGCCTGGGGGCCGTCCACTGTCTGCTGCCGGACGAACGAACGAAGGTGGCGGACCTGCCGGAGACGGGCCTGCTCGGCCACGAGGAGGCCGAGTTCGCCCGGACCTGCGGCGTGGAGAGTGTCGGCGTGTTCGACGGGCGCGCCACCGCGGACCTCGCGGCCGAGGCCGTCCGGGGGCTCGGCCTCACCGATGCCGACCAGCCGGATCTACTGCTCCTGGTCAGCCCCCGCTCGCCGGACGTGCTGCTCGGCTCGGACGTCGGCCAGGTGCAGGCCGAGTCCGGTCTCACCAAGGCCTTCTCCTTCACCGTGGACGGCCTCGGCTGCACCGGGTCGAGCGCCGCCTGGGCCCTGGCCCGCGACCTGCTCGTCGCCGACCCGGGCCGCCACAGCGCGGTGATCGCCCACGCCAGCCGCCCCACGGGCGCCGACCGGGTGCGCCACCCGGTCACCGTGATCGGCGACGGCGCGTACGCCATGACCATGGTGCGCGGCGGCCGACCGGTCCTTCGGGCCCACCGGATGGAGAGCGACGGCACCTTCCACGACCTGTTCCGCGTCGACTACAAGTCCGCGCCCTGGTACGAGTGGCGCGAGGAGTGCCAGTCCCCGGACCGCTACCGGTTCGAGCTGGCCATGCGCAGCAGGGAGCGCCTGAGCCGCCTGGTCGACGAGGTACTCGCCGACGCCGGGATCGCCAAGCGGGACATCGCCGCGACCCTGATGCAGAACGTCACGGCGGGCGCCTTCGACTTCTACGAGAGCCTGCTCGGCCTGGACATCCACACCGTCTGCCGCCGCCACCTCGCGGACCTCGGCCACCTGGGCGCGATGGACGTCGTGCTCAACCTCCAGCAGCTGCTCGCCGAGGGCGGACTGCGGCGGGGCGACGCCGTGCTCGTCCTGAACAACAGCCCGGTCGCCGCCTGGGCCGCCACACTCTGGGAGATCTGATCATGTCGCAATCCGCAGCCGGGCCGACGCCGACCGCAGCCGCGGCGCCCCTGGTGAAGTGCCTGGTCTGGGACCTGGACAACACTCTGTGGCGGGGCACGCTCCTCGAGGACGAGGACGTCGAGCTGACCGAGGACATCCGGCGCACCGTCATCGAGCTGGACGCGCGCGGCATCCTGCAGTCCGTCGCCAGCCGCAACGACCACGACCTCGCCTGGGAGCGCCTGGAGAAGCTCGGCCTCGCCGAGTACTTCGTCCTGCCGCAGATCGGCTGGGGCCGCAAGTCGGACTCCGTGCGCGCCATCGCGAGCCAGCTCCAGTTCGCCGAGTCGGTCATCGCCTTCATCGACGACCAGCCCACCGAGCGCGCCGAGGTCACCCACGAGCTGCCCGCCGTGCGGACGTACGAGGCCGAGCGCGCCACGGAGCTGACCGGCCTCGCGGAGTTCAGCCCCGCCCACGTCACCGAGGACGCCGCGAACCGCCGCGCGATGTACCAGGCCGGGTTCCGGCGCGAGCGGGCCGAGGAGGAGCACGTCGGCTCCAGCGAGGAGTTCCTCGCCTCCCTCGACCTGCGCCTGGTCATCGCGCACGCGGGCGCCGACGACCTGGCCCGGGTCGAGGAACTGACCCTGCGCACGAGCCAGATGAACGCCACCGGCGTGCACTACTCGGACGCCGACCTGCGCGCCCTGCTCGCCGACCCCGGCCACGACGTCCTCGTCATGAGCCTCACCGACCGCTTCGGCAGCCACGGCGCCATCGGCGTGCTGCTCCTGGAGCGCGGCGAGACGAGCTGGCGCCTCAAGCTCCTCGCCACCTCCTGCCGCGTGGTCTCCTTCGGCACCGGCGCCACGATCCTGCGCTGGCTCATCGCCCAGGCGCACCGCGCCGGGGTGCACCTGACCGCGGACTTCCGCGCCACCGACCGCAACCGGATCATGGAAGTGGCCTACCGGTTCGCCGGGTTCGACCCGCGGCCGTGCGCCGACTGCGCACCCGCCGACGAGCCCGGCGCGGCCGATGGCGAGGAGGGCGGCGTCCAGCGCCTCCACCTCGTCCCCACCGCCCAGGACGTCTCGACCACCATGCGGGTCACCGCCCCGACGCTCGGCGCCGAGCGGCGGCACTCCGTGCACGAGGCCTACGGCTACCGCGTGGAGTGCTCGTACGACATCGCCGCGCGCGGCGTGGTGCGCGACTTCTTCGGCCCCGCCCTCGCCGCCGACGCCCTCACCGACGCCCACACACCCGCCGTACGGCTCGGCTTCTCCGTCCAGGACGGACCGGCCACCGAACCGGTGAACCCGCCGCACAACCTGGACGTCATGACGGGCGACCCCATCGTGATCGACACGGCGAGCTCCCGCTGCGTGTTCGACCCGGCGGCCGCCTCCGGCGAACTCACCCTGGCCCGGGCCGACCTGGACAGCTCCGCCGTGTGGGGCCGATGGATACTGGAGCGGCTCTTCCTGTACCTCATCTGCCGCTCCCCGCGCAGCTACCCGCTGCACGCCGGGGCCATTGAGGCCGAGGGGCGCGTCGCGGTCCTGACGGCCGCCGCGGGCGTGGGCAAGTCGACGTTCACGTACTGGGCGCTGCACCGCGGGGCACGGCTTGTCGGCGAGGACATCCTGGCCAGGAACATGGACGAGCCCGGCGGCGCGCTGTGGGGCTACCCCCGCGCCCTGTACCTGACCCCCGAGATGATCGCCCGCAGCGAGGCGCTCCAGGGCGCCACCGCCGCGCCGATCGAGAACGGCGCCAAGTGCCGCGTCACCGTCCCCGAGGCGCTTGAAGACCGGCTGCTGCCGCGGGCCCGCCCCTCCTGCCTGGTCTTCCTGGTCAGGGGCGAGGGCGGCGCGCCGCGCGCGCTCGACCTCACCGAGGCCCTGGACCGCTGCCGCGAGGACTACGCCACCGCGAAGAGCGCCGAGGACCTCGCCGCGGTGGAGGCGGACCTGCGGGCGCTCCTCGCGGGGCTGCCGATCTGGGAGTTCCAGGTCTCCGACGACCTGGACGAGAGCTACGACCGGCTGCACGCGGCCCTGACCGCCCTGCCGACGGCGGCCACCGAGTGACCAGGAGAACCATGCACGAGCTGAAGGACGCCACGTCCCTCTACGAGGTGTTCGCCGGGCAGGCCGCCGCGCGCCCGGACGCCGTGGCGGTCACGCAAGGACCGCACGGCCTCACCTACCGCGACCTGGAGAGCGCCGCGCGGGAGTACCGCGCCGGTCTCGCCCAGCACGGCGTACGGCCCGGGGACCTGGTGGGCATCAGCCTCGAACGGGGCTGGGAGGTCGTCGCGGCGATCCTCGCCGTCCTTAGCCACGGCTGCGGCTACGTCCCGCTGGACCCGTCGTACCCGGCGGACCGGCTCGCCTTCATGGCCAAGGACAGCGGCGTGCGCGTCACGATCTCGGGCCGGGACAACGCCGCGCTGCCCGCCGGCTTCGTCCGCGTGACGCGCGCGGACGGAGCCGCGCCCGCGCCCGCCGCGCCCCTGCCGAGACCGGCGGGCACACCGGCCTACGTCATCTACACCTCGGGTTCGACCGGCCAGCCCAAGGGCGTCGCCGTCCCCGAGAGCGCGGTTCTCGAACTGTTCAGGTCCTGCTCGGACGGGCCGTTCGAGTTCGGCCCCGACGACGTCTGGACGCAGTACTTCAGCTACAGCTTCGACTTCTCCGTCTGGGAGATCTGGGGCGCCCTGCTGTTCGGCGGGCGGCTCGTGATCGTGCCGCCGGAGACCGCCCGCCGCCCCGCGGCCCTCCTCGAACTCCTCGCCGGGGAGCGGGTCACGGTGCTCAACGCGGTGCCGAGCTTCTTCAAGTACATGCCGAAGGCGTACGAACGCGCCCCCGCGCCCCTGGCCCTGCGGTACGTCGTCTTCGGCGGCGAGCAGCTCGACCCGCTCTCCGTGCGCCGGTGGATGGGCCTGCGGCCGGGCGCCGAGACGCTGGTCAACATGTACGGGATCACCGAGACGACCGTGCACGTCTCGTACGGCCCGCTCACCGAGGACCGGGTGGCGTCCGACGGCTCCGACACCTGGATCGGGGAGCCCCTCGCGCACCACCGGATGGCCCTGCTGACCCCGGAAGGACGCCCCGCGCCCGACGGCGAGCCCGGCGAGGTGTACATCGCGGGCCCGGGCCTCGCCGACGGCTACTTCGGGCGGCCCGACCTGACGGCGGAGCGCTTCCCCCGGTTCAAGCTGGCGGGCGACGACGAGACGCGGACCTGGTACCGCACCGGCGACGTCGCCCGGCGGCTGCCCGACGGCACCTACGCCTACCTCGGCCGCAACGACCGGCAGATCAACCTGCGCGGCTTCCGGGTCGAACTCGGCGAGGTCGAGGCGGCCCTGCGCGCGCACCCCGCCGTCGCCGACGCGGTGGCCATCGCCGAGGACGCGGCCGGCGGCGAGTCGCTCCTGGTGGCCTATGTGGCCCTCGCCGAGGGCCAGGCGGCCACGGAACAGCTCACGGCGGAGCTCCGCGAGGCGTGCCGCGCGCGGCTGCCCGCCCACATGCTGCCCAACCGGATCGTGCTGGTCTCGGAGATGCCGCTCGCCCCCTCGGGCAAGCTCGACCGGGCGCGTCTGACCACCGACCGCGGGCTGCGGGTGGAGGTGCGATGAGCCTAGAGATCGAGCGCAAGTTCACGGTGGCGGACGGCTGGACGGTGCCCCCGGGCGCGACCGGGGAGCGGCTGCGCCAGGCCTACCTCTCGCCGCGCGACGCCGCCGTGGAGTTCAGGGTCAGGGCCAGGGGCGACGCCCGCGTCATGACGGTGAAGACTTTCGACGCCGCCTCCGGCGCCATGGTGCGCCAGGAGGTCGAGTTCGCGATCGACGACGCGGTCTTCGCGGAGCTCTGGCAGCTCGCGGGCGGCGACTGCCTGAGCAAGTACCGCTGGAACGTCCCGCTGGAGCACCACCTGGCCACCGTGGACGAGTACGACGGGGCCCTTGCCGGGCTGCGCGTGGTCGAGGTCGAGTTCGCCAGCGTCGAGGAGGCCAGGAGCTTCGAGCCGCCCGACTGGTTCGGCGAGGAAGTGACCGGAAGCCCGGCCTGGAGCAACCGCGAACTCGCGGCATCGGCACGAGCGCTGCCCGACGGACAAGCGCCGCACGGAGAACTGCCGCACGGAGAACCGTCGCCCGGAGAACCGCCGCACGGAGAACCGCCGCACGGAGAACCGCCGCACGAAGAACAGGGAGACACCCGATGAACCGGCACGTCGCTTTCGAGCGCCTGCACAACTTCCGCGACCTGGGCGGATACCGCTCGGACGACGGCAGGACCGTCGCCTGGCGGACCCTGTACCGGGCCGACTCGCTCGGCAAGCTGCAAGGCGCCGACTGGGAGCGGTTCCTGGAGCTCGGCGTGCGCACCGTCATCGACCTGCGCTACCCCTGGGAGATCGAGGCCAAGGGCCGGGTGCCGGAGGCCGAGCGGTTCCACTACGCCAACCTGAGCATCGAGCACCGGCCCTACGACCAGGCGGAGATCGACCCCGCCCTCGACCCGTGGCGCTACCTCGCCGACCGGTTCGCCGAGGTCACCGAGGACGGCGCGGGGGAGATCCGCCAGGTCCTGGAGCAGATCGCGACGGCCCCGGGCCCCGTCGTCTTCCACTGCACGTCTGGCAAGGACCGCACCGGCCTGATCGGGGCGTTCGTCCTCACCCTGCTCGGCGTGGACCGCGCGGACGTCCTCGCGGACTTCGCCCTGACGGAGCTGGCCACCGAGCGGCTGCTCGCCGACTGGCACACCGCCAACCCCGACCGGGTCATGAAGTGGCCGGGCTACGGCCGCGCCCCCGCGACGATCATGGAGCTGGTCCTCGCCGACCTGGAGGCCCGCTACGGCTCCGTGCACGGCTACCTCAAGGACCGGGTCGGGCTCACGGACGACACGGTCGAGCGGCTGCGGTCCCGCCTCCTCGTCGGCGAGGACGCCTGACCCATGCCCGGAACGAACCTGACGGCCCAGGAGGCCGCACACCGCTCGCGCGCGGTCACGGTGGACCGTTACGACATCACGCTGGACCTGCGCGCCGCCGCGGGCTCCGGCACCTTCCGGTCGGTGACGGAGATCCGCTTCGACTGCGCGGATCCCAACGCGCCGGTCTTCCTCGACCTGCGGGCGCCCGCGGTGCGCGACGTCGTGGTCAACGGCCGCGCCCTGGCCGCCGAGCAGGTCTTCCGGGACTCCCGGATCGAGCTCGCGCACCTCGCGCTCGGCCGCAACGAGGTGCGGGTGGTGGCGGACTGCGCGTACACGAACACCGGCGAGGGGCTGCACCGCTTCACCGACCCGGAGGACGACCACGTCTACCTGTACACGCAGTTCGAGGTCGCCGACGCCCGCCGGGTCTTCGCCTGCTTCGACCAGCCGGACCTGAAGGCGCAATTCCGGTTCACCGTGAGCGCGCCCGCCGACTGGACGGTCATCTCCAACACGGCCGCCGCCACCGTCGAGGCGGCCACGGACCACCAGGGCGGCACCGTCTGGTCGTTCGGCCGCACACCGCGGCTCTCCACCTACGTCGTCTCCCTGGCGGCCGGGCCCTACCACGCCGTGCGCGCGCAGGCCCGGCGCGGCGACCGCACCATCCCGCTCGGCCTGTACTGCAGGCAGAGCCTGGCCGCGCACCTCGACCCGGACGAGATCCTCGCCGTGACGCGCCAGGGCTTCGACTGGTTCGAGGAGCGGTTCGGCCACCCCTACCCCTTCGAGAAGTACGACCAGATCTTCGTCCCCGGCTTCAACGCCGGGGCCATGGAGAACGCGGCCGCCGTCACCTTCCACGAGAAGTACGTGTTCCGCTCCCGGGCCACCGAGGCCGCCCACCGCAAGCGCGCCGCGACGATCCTCCACGAGCTCAGCCACATGTGGTTCGGCGACCTCGTGACCATGGCGTGGTGGAGCGACCTGTGGCTGAACGAGTCCTTCGCCACCTACAGCTCGTTCGCCTGCCAGGCGCTCGGGCCCGACCCGCGGTGGGCCGACGCCTGGACGACGTTCGCCAACCACCAGAAGGCCAAGGCGTACCGCCAGGACCAGCTTCCCTCCACCCACCCCGTCGTGGCCGAGATCCGCGACGTCGAGGACGTCCTCGTCAACTTCGACGGCATCACCTACGCCAAGGGCGCCTCCGTCCTGAAGCAACTCGTCGCGTACGTCGGCACGGACGCCTTCTTCGAGGGCGTACGCGCCTATTTCGCCGCCCACGCCTACGGCAACACGCGCCTCGATGACCTGCTGCGGGCCCTGGAGGAGTCCTCGGGGCGCGACCTCGGCACCTGGTCGAAGCAGTGGCTGGAGACCGCGGGCATCAACGTGCTGCGGCCCGAGGTCGAGACGGACGCGGACGGTGTCATCACCGCCTTCCGCATCCGCCAGGAGGCACCGGCGCTGCCGCCCGGCGTCCCCGGTGAGGCGACCCTGCGCCCGCACCGCGTCGCGGTCGGCTGCTACACCCTGGACGCCGCGAGCGGGGAGCTGCGGCGCGTCCACCGCACGGAACTGGACGTCGCCGCCGCGGTGACGGACGTACCCGACCTGGTGGGGCACCGCCGCCCCGACGTGGTGCTCCTGAACGACGACGACCTCAGCTACGCCAAGGTCCGCTTCGACGACGCGTCCCTGCGCGCCCTGACGCGCCACCTCGGCGCCTTCGCCGAGCCGCTGCCCCGCGCCCTGTGCTGGGCCGCGGCCTGGGACATGACGCGGGACGGCGAACTGGCCGCCCGGGACTATCTGCGCCTGGTGCTCTCCGCCGTCGGCGCGGAGAGCGACATCGGCGTCGTGGAGACCCTGCACCGCCAGGTCCTGCACGCCCTGCACCACTTCACCGACCCCGCCGAGCGCGCGAGCCTCACGGCGCTGTGGTCCGGGGCCGCCCTGGAGCGGCTGCGCACGGCCGCGCGCGGCGGCGACCACCAGCTCGCCTGGCTGCGGGCCTTCGTGGCGGCGGCCCGCACCGAGGAACACCTGGACCTGCTGGCCGCGCTCCTCGACGGGGCGGCACCGGGACCCCTCGCGGTGCCCGGCCTCGCGGTGGACGCCGAAGTGCGCTGGGCGGTCGTGGTGCGCCTGGCCGCCGCCGGACGCCTCGACGAGGACGGCATCGCGGCCGAGGAGCGCCGCGACGCCACCCCCACGGGCGCCTGCCACGCGGCCACGGCCCGTGCGGCCCGCCCCGACGCCGACGCCAAGGCGGCCGCCTGGACGGCCGTGGTGACCGGCGGCGACCTGCCCAACCAGCTCCAGCGGGCGGTCATCGCGGGCTTCACCGAGACCCTCGACCCGGCCCTGCTCGCGCCGTACACGGACCGGTACTTCGCGGCCCTCCACGACGTGTGGCGGACGCGCAGCCACGAGATGGCCAAGCAGATCGTGCTCGGCCTGTACCCGGCGGCGGGCGGCCGCCCCGCGCTCGACGCGGCCGAGTCCTGGCTGGAGCGCCACCCGGAGGCCCCGGCCGCGCTGCGCCGCCTGGTCCTGGAGCAGTACGACGACGCCGGACGCGCCCTGCGCGCCCAGGCCACCGACCGAGCCCGGAGGGACAGCTGATGAGTGAGGACAGTTACGAGTTCTACGGCTACCGCGTCGTCTGCGCGGCGCCCCCGGAGGCCGAGGCCGTGGTCGGCAGGCTCTTCGGCGCCCCCCTGCGGCCCGACGGCACGGCCCGGCCGTGGACGCCGCGCACCGTGCGCCTGTCCGTCGAGCTGACCGACACCGACCGCGACCCCGTGCCGCCGCCGTACTTCCCCCCGCACTGGGACACCTCGGACGAGGTCGTCCTCGACACCGGCAGCTCCCGCGCGACGGTCGACCCGGCGGCCGGGACGGTACGGGTGACGCTGGCCAGGGCTGACCTCGACGACCCGATCGTCTGGGGCCGCTGGCTCGTCGAGAAGGCCTTCCTCGTCCTCACGCTCCGCTCCGAGCGGCACTACGGGCTGCACGCGGGCGCCCTGTCCGTCGACGGGCGCGCGGCCCTGGTCACCGCGGCCAGCGGTGTCGGCAAGTCGACCTTCACGGCGTGGGGCCTGTTCCAGGGCGCCGACTTCGCCGGTGAGGACGCGATGATGCGCCACCTCGACGACCCGGAGGGCCGGTTCTGGGGCTACCCCCGCTGCGCCTACCTCGACCCGGCGCTGATCAAGAGCAGGCCGGAGCTCGCCGACGCGCGGGCCGTGCCGGTGCCCGCGCGCGACAAGAGCCGCGTGGAGTGGCCCGCCCGCTACGAGAGCAGGCTGCGCCCCGCCGTGCGGCCGCGGGCGCTGCTCGTGCTTACCCGGGACCACCAGACGGTCCGCCCGCTGGGGGCCGACGCGGCGCTCGGCCTGTGCCGCGAGGACTTCGCGGCGGGCAAGGACGACCCGGCCGTCCTGGAGCGGGTGGAGAGCGACCTGCGCGCGCTGCTCGCGGACATGGCCGTCGTCGAGTTCGGCCTCTCCACCGACCTGGACGCCAACTTCGCCCGCCTGAAAGCCGTGCTGAACGGCTGACACCGGACCCGCACCACCGGAACGCCGCACCACCAGGAACGCCCGCACCACCAGGAACGCCCGCACCACCAGGAACGCCCGAACCACCAGAAACGCCCGCACCACCATGAACGAGAGAGTGAGAGGCGAGATGGGCCCCACCAACTGGAGCACCCTCACGCGTATGCCGGTCAAGGCGTACCACTACGAGCTCGACACCTGTTTCCGCGAAGGGCTGAGCGAGTGCCAGGAGGCCTTCGGCGACCAGCTGGGCCACGTCCTGCACCGCTCCGCGCTGCTGCTGGTCAAGCCCGACGGCATGGCCACCGGCAAGCTCGGGGTCATCCTGGACTTCCTGACCGACCACAAGTTCACCGTCGTCGGTGCCGAGATGTTCCGCTTCGACCGGCACACGGGCCGTGAACTCTGGCGCCACCAGCACACCCTGGCCACCCTGGACCGCCTCGCCGTCAACGACGTCGTCCTCCAGGCGGGTCCCACCCTGATGCTGCTCCTGCGCAGCCACGGCGACCACGCCGTCCCCGCGACCGTGCACCTCAGCTCGCTCAAGGGCAAGGCCGACATCTCGCAGCAGGCCGCCGACAGCCTGCGCAGCCTGCTGCAGCGGCCCAACCGGATGTGCAGCATGATCCACTGCGCCGACGAACCGGCCGACCTGGTCCGCGAGCTGAACCTGCTGATGGACCCCGCGCCGCGCCGCCGTCTGCTCGCCCGCCTGGCGGAGGGCGTCCCGTCCCCGGCCGACGAGGAACTCCTGGACCGGGTGCTGCACTCCGGCGAGTTCGGCGGCGTCCGCCTCGACCGCGACGCGGCCGCCCACCGCCTCGGCCAGCTCGTGCGGGAGCGCGCCGCCGAGCGCCCTGACCTCGCGGAGCCCGCGGGGCGCGTCCGTGCCTGGCTGGCGGGCGCGGAGCGCGGCGAGCCGCTGCCGTGGCGGGAGTTCGCCGGTGTCCTCGCCTCGCTCGACGTGCGGCCGGACGTCTGGGACCTCGCCATGGTGGGCGCCAGCCACATCCAGGAGGACGAGCCCGGCGCCATCAAGGTGATCGGCAACCCGGCGCCCGACTCCTGGCTCACGTGACCCCGCCCGCTGCGCCGTCCCAAGCCCCCTAGCAAGCCGCCCGCCAAGCCGTCTGCCAAGCCGTCTGACCGAGGAAGGCCCCATCGTGAGTGTTCGACCGACCACCCAGGCACCGTGGTGGTCGCCGCTGCGGCCGCGGGGAGAGCCCGTACCGGCGCCCCGTGCCCGGCTGCTCGTCGTGCCGCACTCCGGCGGCGGCCCCGGCCGCTATCTGCGCCTGGTGGGCGAACTCCCCGGCGACGTGGAGATCCTGGGGCTCACGCTCCCGGGCCGCGAGCGCCGCAGGGCTGAGCCTCCCGGCGCCACCCTGGACGAGGTGCTCGGCAGCCTCACGGCGATCCCCGGGCCCGACGTGCCCACGCTGGTGCTCGGCCACAGCCTGGGCGCGACGCTCGGTCTCCACCTCGCGCACGTCCTCGGCGAGCGGTGCGTGGGCCTGATCGCTTCGGGGCAGCAGCCGCGCGAGTCGACCGGCTGGCTCACCGCGGACTCCAGCGATGAGGACGTCCTCAGGCTGCTCGAACGCGGCGGCGGCATGCCGCCCGCCCTCCTGAGCGGCACGGGCCGCCAGACGGCGCTCCTGGACAACCTGCGCGCGGACCTCAGGCTCGGCGCGGAGAGCGCCCGGCGGAGCAGGGGCGTCCGTGTGGGCGCGCCCATCACCGTGCTGTGCGGGCGCGAGGACCGCCTGGTCGACCTGGACGCCCTGGCGGGATGGGGCGCCCACTCGACGGCGGAATGCGAGGTGCACGTCCTGCCCGGCGGCCACTTCGCGCTGTTCGATCCCGTCAACAGGCCGCGGTACGTCGAGGCGGTCGAACGCCACTTCGCCGCCCGGACGCCACGATATGCCGCGCGGGCGAATTGAGCGCAATCCAAGGAAGGGAGGTAAACGGCGTGCGCGACGGTCCGGAGTTATGGTGACGCGCGGAATGGGAGTATAGAATTCCGGTGCGCCGGGCGGATGTGAATCGCGGCAGCGCGCCGATTCGACTCCGGTCCTGGCCCTATCTCAGCAGCCTCGGCGCGAACAGCCCCCACACTGGCGCGATTTCCAGCGATGGTGACTGTGCGTGCGATCGGCGAGGCACACGAAAATGCCCGAAGTCAGCGACGGTGAATTACTCGCCGTTCGCCCTGCGATGCGTCTATCATCCTCGGCAATCCGACGTCGGGTCAGATGAAATCCTCAGGGGGAAAGTGGTGCCGGAAGTGAACGGCAGGGAATGCCCAACGTCGAAGTCCGCGGCGTCAGCCGACACATCGCCTGACACATCGCCTGACACCTCGGCCGACACGCTGCACGCGTGGTTCGCCCTGCGGGCCGCCAGGAGTCCTCAGGCCACCGCGCTCACCGCGGGCGGCACGTCGATGTCGTACGCGGAACTGCACGGCCTGGCCGGACGGATCGCCGCGCGCCTGGTCGCGGCGGGCGTGCGCCCCGGTGACCTCGTCCCGGTGCTCGCCCCCCGCCGCCAGGTGATCCCCGCGATCCTCGGCGTGCTGATGGCGGGCGCCGCCTATGTGCCGCTCGACCCCCGGTACCCCGACACCCGCCTCGCGAGCCTGGTCGAACGGGTCGGCGCGAGCGTGATCGTCACCGACGACGAACTCGCCGTCCGCGCCAAGGAGTGGCACACGGGAGCGTTCGCGCTCATCGGCGACGCCGCCGATCCGGACGCTCCGGCGACGAGCGTCGAGGCCACCCCCGACGACCTCGCCTATGTGATGTTCACGTCGGGTTCGACCGGCGCGCCCAAGGGCGTGAAGGTCACGCACCGCAACGTCACGCGGCTGATGGCGGAGACGTCGGCGCTCTACGGCATCGGCGCCGACGACGTGTGGACGATGCTGCACTCGTACGCCTTCGACTTCTCCGTGTGGGAGATGTGGGGCGCCCTGCTGTTCGGCGGCCGGCTGGTCGTCGTCGAGGACGAGGAGGCCCGCGCCCCCGACGAACTCCTCGGCCTGATCGACCGCGAGGCCGTCACGGTCCTGAGCCAGACCCCCTCCGCCCTGGCGGCGCTCACCGGCGCCGACGAGCTGCGGCCCGCCGGGCTCGACCGCCTGCGCCTGATCGTTCTCGGTGGCGAGCGCCTCGACCCGGCCACCCTGAGCGGCTGGTTCGCCCGCCGCGGCGACGAGCGGCCGCGCGTGGTGAACATGTACGGCATCACCGAGACGACGGTCCACGTCACGTACTGCCCCATCACGGCGCGGGACGCGGCCGCGGGCACGGCGAGCCCCATCGGCGTACCGCTGCCCGACCTGGACGTGTCGCTGCGTAACGAGGACGGCACACCGACCCCGGTGGGCGAGGTCGGCGAGATCTGGGTGTCCGGACCGGGCCTCGCCCGCGGGTACTTCGGCGACGACGAGGCCACCGCGCGCGCCTTCAGGGTGGCGGAGTGGGGTCCCGGTGACCTCCGCAGGACCTACCTCAGCGGTGACCTCGCGCGGGCGGACGCCGACGGGCGCCTTTTCTACGTGGGGCGGCGCGACGAGCAGGTGAAGGTCCGCGGCTACCGCGTCGAACTGGGCGAGGTCGGCGCGGCGCTCAAGGCACACCCGGACGTCGTCGACGCCTGCGTCGCGACCGACACCGGCGACTCGGTCGGCTCCCGGCTCCTCGCGTGGGCGACCGTGCGCCCCGGCGGCCCGGCCGCGGACGCGCTCCGGGCGTTCCTGGCCGACCGGCTGCCCGGCCACATGGTGCCCAACGAGCTGCGGACCGTGGACTCCCTGCCGCTGACGCCCAACGGCAAGGTCGACCGCGCGTCCCTCCTTGAGCAGGCCCGCGCGGCCGCCCGCACCGCCGCCCCGAGGGACACCACGGGCGACGACTCCCTGCAAGCGGCCGTGGCGGGCATCTGGGCCGAGGCGCTCGGCGTCCCCGAAGTCGGCCCGCAGGACGACTTCTTCGACCTCGGCGGGCATTCCCTGCTGGTCGCGAACGTCATCCGGCGCACCCGCAAGGAGCTCGGCGCGGTGGTCGGCGCCCGCGCCCTGTTCGAGGCGCCGCGGCTCGCCGACTTCGTGGAGCGCGTGCGCGCGCACGCCGAGACACCGGTGAGCGCGGTCGCCGACCGCTGAACCACCGGCCACCAGACACTGTGCACGAGCCGCCCCCGTTGCTACGGGGCGGCCTGAGGGAACGGGGAACGACCGTGCGTACAGCACGTATAGGCAACAGCCGCGGCGCGGCCGGGATCACGGCCTGCGTGGCGGCGATCACGCTCGTGGCCGGGTGCAGCGGCTCCGGCGGCAAGGACAGCGAAGACACCTCCGGGAGCGGCGGCGGGAGCGGCAAGGGGGTGAACACCCCCCGCATGAAGATCGCGATGGTCACGCACTCCGGCGAGGGCGACACCTTCTGGGACATCGTCCAGAACGGCGCCAAGCAGGCGGCGAAGAAGGACAACGTGGAGTTCCTGTACTCCAACGACAAGGAGGGCAAGGGCCAGGCGGAGCTCGTCCAGACCGCGATCGACAAGAAGGTCGACGGGATCGTGGTGACGCTGGCCAAGCCCGAGGCGATGAAGGCCGTCCTGGGCAAGGCCGAAGAGGCGGGCATCCCGGTGGTGACGATCAACTCGGGGGCGGAGTTCTCCACGAAGTTCGGCGCCCTCGGCCACATCGGCCAGGACGAGTCGGTGGCGGGCGAGGCCGTGGGCGAGGAACTGAACCGGCGCGGCAAGAAGAAGGCGCTCTGCGTCATCCACGAACAGGGCAACGTGTCGCTGGAACAGCGCTGCGCGGGCGTGAAGAAGACCTTCGAAGGCTCGGTGGAAAACCTCAACGTGGAGGGCACCAACGCGCCCGGCGCGCAGTCCTCGGTGAGCGCGAAGCTCCAGGCGTCCAAGGACATCGACGCGGTGGTCACCCTGGGCGCGCCGATCGCCGCGGTGACGGTGAAGGCCAAGGAGGACGCGGGCAGCAAGGCCGAGGTCGACACGTTCGACCTCAACGCCGAGGTCGTCAAGCGCCTCAAGGCGAAGGAGGTCGGCTTCGCCGTCGACCAGCAGCCCTACCTCCAGGGCTACCTCGCCATCGACGAGCTGTGGCTGTACAAGACCAACGCGAACGTCCTCGGCGGCGGCAAGCCGGTCCTGACCGGACCCGCGGTCGTCACCGAGAAGGACGTGCCGCGGCTCGAGAAGTACACCGCCCGCGGCACCCGATGACCACGACCGCACCGGCCCCCGGCACCCCCGTGAAGGCACCCGACGAGCGCCTGCTGAAGACCTCGCCGTTGAAGAAGCTGCTTGGCCGTCCTGAGCTGGGTTCGGTCGTGGGTGCTGTGGCGGTGTTCTTGTTCTTCGCGATCGTCGCGGACAGTTTCCTGCAGACGAGCAGTCTGGCGACGGTTTTGTATGCGGCGTCGACGATCGGGATCATGGCGGTGCCGGTGGCGCTGTTGATGATCGGTGGTGAGTTCGATCTGTCGGCGGGTGTGATGGTGACGACGTCGGCGTTGATCTCGTCGATGTTCAGCTATCAGATGACGGCGAATGTGTGGGTGGGTGTCGGTGTCTCGCTGCTCGCCACCCTCGCGATCGGTGTGTTCAACGGTGTGATGCTGGTCCGTACGGATCCGCCGAGTTTCATCATCACGCTGGGTACGTTCTTGATGCTGACGGGGATGAACCTGGGGTTCACGAAGCTGATCAGCGGCACGGTGTCGACGAAGTCGATCTCCGACATGGAGGGCTTCGCCTCGGCCAAGGACGTCTTCGCTTCGACGGTGACTATCGGTGGCGTCGACTTCAAGATCACCATTGTGTGGTGGCTGGCGATGGTGGCGGTGGCGACCTGGATTCTCCTTCGTACCCGTGCGGGGAACTGGATCTTCGCGGTCGGCGGCGGCGAGCAGGCCGCCCGCGCGGTGGGAGTTCCCGTCGGTCTGACGAAGATCGGCCTGTATATGGGGGTCGCGTTCGGCGCCTGGGTCTCGGGCCAGCATCTGCTGTTCAACTACGACGTGGTGCAGTCCGGCGAGGGGGTCGGCAATGAGCTGATCTACATCATCGCGGCGGTGATCGGCGGGTGTCTGATCACGGGTGGTTACGGCTCGGCGGTGGGTGCCGCGGTGGGCGCGCTGATCTTCGGGATGACCAGCAAGGGCATCGTGTACGCGGAGTGGAACCCGGACTGGTTCAAGTTCTTCCTGGGGGCGATGCTGCTCCTGGCGACCCTGCTGAACGCGTGGGTCCGCAAGCGTGCGGAGGCGACGAAATGACGACCGAAGCCATCCCCGCGGACCGTACCCCGCTGGTCGAACTGCGGGGTGTCAGCAAGTACTACGGCAATATCCGGGCTTTGGAGGGGGTCTCGCTGGAGGTGCACGCGGGGGAGATCTCCTGCGTGCTGGGCGATAACGGTGCCGGTAAGTCGACTCTCATCAAGATCATCGCGGGGTTGCACCAGCATGACGCGGGGACCTTCTCGATCGAGGGCGAGCCGACCAAGCTGTCCAGTCCCCGTGAGGCGCTGGACCGGGGGATCGCGACGGTCTACCAGGACCTGGCCGTTGTGCCGCTGATGCCGGTGTGGCGGAACTTCTTCCTCGGTTCCGAGCCGGCGAAGGGCAGTGGGCCGTTCAAGCGCCTGGATGTCGAGCGGATGCGGGCGACGACCCATGCGGAGCTGCTGCGGATGGGCATCGATCTGCGGGATGTCGATCAGCCCATCGGCACGCTGTCGGGTGGTGAGCGGCAGTGTGTGGCGATCGCCCGGGCGGTGTATTTCGGGGCGAAGGTGCTTGTGCTGGATGAGCCGACGGCGGCGCTGGGTGTGAAGCAGTCGGGTGTGGTCCTGAAGTATGTGGCCGCGGCCCGGGACGCGGGTCTCGGGGTGGTTCTGATCACCCACAACCCGCACCACGCCTACCTGGTCGGTGACCGTTTCGTCCTCCTCAAGCGCGGCGCGATGGCGGGCAGCCACGCCCGTGCGGAGATCACCCTGGACGAACTCACCCGCCAAATGGCGGGCGGCTCCGAGCTCGAAGACCTCCGGCATGAACTGGAGCGGGTATGAGGAGACGCCCGAACGGGACAATTCACGCCGCGAGCGCATGGGTGACGCGTCTCGGCTGACTGTTTTATCCGGCATATCCGTAGGGCCTGTCTTGCTTCGCGGATCAGGCGTGTCTCCGTTAGTCGTCAACTAGTCATCAACGGCCCGCGAGCGGCGTGCCGTTGAGGCAACTGCGCGGCAAATGCGTGGAGTTGGCTGCGGAATCGGATTGCCGTATGCGTCACGCTAATCAGGAACCTTTGGTTCCGAAGTACTTGCCACAATGCGGAGTGATCAAAATGATTGATGTCAGTGACAACTCTCTGGTAGTTTCACGCGCCGATGTCTTCTCGCGTGCCGCGCTGAGCGCCGCCGCCGAATGATTCGCCGCGAAGCCACGTTGATCCCAGGAGCCGTACAGATGCAGCAAAAGCCACCTTACGCACCTCCAATTGCGGTGATCGGTATGGCGGCCCGATTCGCAGGCGCGGAAAACGTCGAGCAGTACTGGACGAACCTCGTCGAAGGCGTCGAGTCGTCGAATCGGGCGCCCGCAGACGCGACCGTCGCGCGGGACGAGAGCGCCCGGAACGAAGGCGCCCGCAACGGCCAGTTCATACGGGCGGTCGCCAAGGTCGACGGCATCGAGTCGTTCGACGCCGACCACTTCCGCATCCAGCCGACGGAAGCCGTCATCATGGACCCGCAGCAGCGCGTCCTCCTCGAGGTGGCGGCGGAGGCGCTGGAGGACGCCGGTTACGCCGGAGCGCACGACGCCGTCGTCGGCGTGTTCGTCGGGTCCGGTGAGAACCACTACTTCCGTGAGTACGTGGCCCCGACGGAAGCCGCCGCGGGACGCACGGGCGACGTACGCGTCACGCTGGCGAACGAGAAGGACTTCCTCGCCCCGCGGCTCGCCTTCAAGCTCGGCCTCAACGGCCCCGCCATCACCGTGCAGACCGGCTGCGCCACGGCGCTCAGCGCGGTGGCCCTCGCCTGCTCGGCGCTGGCCGCGGGCGACTGCGACATCGCCCTCGCGGGCGGCGTGAGCCTGCTGATGCCCGACGTCGACGGCTACACGTACGCCGACGGCGGCATCCTGTCGGCCGACGGGCGCTGCCGGGCCTTCGACGCCGAGGCCTCCGGCACGATCCCAGGATCGGGCGCCGGAGTCGTCGTGCTGCGGCGCGAGGACGACGCGCGCGCCCACCGCGACCACCGCAGGGCGGTCATCCGCGGCTGGGCCGTCAACAACGACGGTGGGTCACGCGGGGGATTCACCGTCCCGAACATCGACGGCCAGGAAGCGGTCATCCGGGCCGCGCTCGCCCGGGCGGACCTCAAGCCCGACCAGGTGGGCTACATCGAGGCCCACGGCACCGGCACCGCGATCGGCGACCCCGTCGAATTCGAGGCGCTCAGGCGCGTCTTCGCGACCCCCGGCCGCCCGGCCCACGCGCCCCTCACGCTCGGCGCGGTCAAGCCCAGCATCGGGCACACCGACGCGGCGGCGGGCGTCGCGGGACTCATCAAGGCGGCCCTCGCCGTCGAGCGGGCCACCGTGCCGGGAACGCTCCACTTCCGTACGCCCAACCCTGAGATCGACCTCGACTCGACCCCCTTCGTCCTCACCTCCGAGACCCGGCCCTGGGACGGCGAGGGGCCCCGCGTCGCCGGTGTCAGCTCGTTCGGCCTCGGCGGCTCCAACGCGCACGTGGTCCTGGAGGCGGCGCCCGCCGCGCCCGCCGCGCCCGCCGCCCGCTCGCGTCACGTCCTCGCCCTGTCCGCCCGCGACGACGACGAGCTGAACCGGATGCGCCACCGGCTCGCCGACCGGCTCGCCTCGACGGCCGTCCTCGACGACGCCGCCCTGGCCGACGTCGCGTACACGCTCGGAGTGGGGCGCGCCCGGTTCGCCCGCCGCTGGGCGGCCGTGGTCACCGACCCCGCCGACGCCGTCGCGCGGCTGCGCGCCCCCGCCGAGGCCGACCGGCCCATCGCACGGTGGTCCCTGGCCCTCCACGGCACCCCCGGCGAACTCGCCGCGATGGGCGAACGGCTCCTCGCCACCACGCCGTTGCTGCGCGCCACCCTCACCGAACTCACCGGACACGCCGAACTGAGCGGCCTCGCCCCGCAGCGCGCCGGTGCCCTCGCCGCGCTCGGCGTCGCTCGGGCCCTGCTCCGCCTCGGCCTGACCTTCGCCCGCGTGGACGCCCCGGGCTGGGCGCGCCCCGCCGCGCGGTGGCTGGCCGCCGGAGCCGACCCCGCCGCCCTGGAGGCGGCCCTCGACGCCTGCACCGCCGACACCGACGCCGACGCCGACGCCGGGCCCGCCCGCGAGGGCGCGGGCAGGATCATCGTCGGCCCGGCCTTCGACCTGGCCGACGCCGCGGCCCTGGCCTGGCGCGCGGGAGTCGCCGTCGACTGGACCGCCTACCACGCCGACGAGCCGCGCGGCCGCGTCCCCCTGCCGACCTACCCGTTCACCCGCCGCCGGTTCTGGCTCGAACGCCCGGCCGCGCGACCGGAGGCGGCCGACGCCTCGCCGCAGGCACCGGCCCGCGCCGACACGGCGGACATCACCGCGTTCGTCGAGACGGTCTGGCGCGAGGTCCTCGGCGTCGAGGGCATCGCCCACGACGCGCACTTCCTGGACGGCCTCGGCGGCGACTCCCTGCACGCGGTGGAGATCGGAGCCCGCCTGAACGACGAGCTCGGACTCGACCTGCCGATCGACCTGCCCTTCATCGCGCCCACCATCGAGGCCACTTCGACCTTCATCGAGCAGGCCCTGGAAACGGAGAAAACCGCATGACCACCGTCCACACCCACGACGTCCTGATCCGCCGCCTCGACGTGACCGCCCGCGTGCCCGACCAGGTCGTGGAGCTCACCGAGCGCCACGAGGGCGGGCTGCTGATCGAACGGCTCATCGGCCGCTACGTCATCGACGCCGACGCCCGCAAGGTCTGGCGGCTCATCGACGGGCGCCGCAGCGTCGCCGAGATCGTCGAGGGCCTCGCCGCCGCTTCGGACCTGTCGGCCGCGGAGATCGAGGAGCCCGTGCGGGCGCTCTGCGCCCGCCTCGTCGAACTCGACATCCTCCAGGTCGCCACGCCCGCCGACGCCGCGGCGCTCGCGCAGCAGGCAGTCGCCGGATGAGTCGCCCACCCGTCACCCGGGTCGGCCTGCAGATAGCCGGCTACTCCTTCCCCGGGACCATGGACAACCAGCTCTTCGACCGTGTCGTCGAGATGGCGCGGACCGCCGAGGCCTCGGGCTTCGACAGCGTGTGGACCATGGACCACGTGCACCAGATCGCCTCGGTCGGCGAACCGGACGAGCCGATCCTGGAGGCGTACACGACGCTCGCGGCGCTGGCCGCCGTCACCTCGTCCGTACGCCTCGGCGTGCTCGTCTCCTGCAACGGATTCCGCAACCCCGCGCTCCTCGCGAAGATGGTGACCACCATCGACGTCATCAGCAAGGGACGCGCGATCCTCGGCATCGGCGCGGGCTGGCACGAGGACGAGTGCCGCGCCTACGGCCTGGACTTCCAGACCACGGGCGAGCGCCTGAAGGCACTGGCCGAGGCGGTGCGGATCTGCCGGGCGATGTTCACCGAGCAGGCACCGCGGTTCTCCGGCACGTACCACCGCATCGACGAGCCGCTCAACGTGCCGGGGCCGATCAACTTCGAAGGGCCGCCGATCCTCATCGGCGGCGGCGGCGAACGCGTCCTCATCCCGACCGTGGCCCGGTACGGCGACGCCTGCAATTTCTTCGGCGCCCCCGCCACCGTGCGCCACAAGATCGACGTACTGGAGAAGGCCTGCGCCACCGTGGGCCGCGACTCCGGCGAGATCACCAGGACCTGGCTGGGACACGCGATCATCAGCGAGTCCGAGGCGGAGGTCCAGGAGTCCCTGGAACGGCTCGGGACGCTCCTGGGCCGGGCGCCCAGCGCCGTTCGCGGCTTCGCCCTGTGCGGCACCCGCGACGACGTGCGCCGCCAGGTCGCGGAGTACCGCGAGGCCGGGGTCGACGGCATGATCGTCACCGTTCTCGACCCCGGCGACCTGGACCACCTGCGCCTGGTCGGCACGACGGTGCGGGAGGCCATGGATGCCTGAGCCGACAAGCGCGCCCGAGGCCGCGGCCGACCTGGCCGGCGACCCCGTCGACGTGGTCGCGGCGGTGTGGGCCGAGGCGCTCGGCCTGGACACCGTCGACCCGGACGAGGGCTTCTTCGACCTGGGCGCGACCTCCGCCATGGTCGTCGAGGTGGTCCGGATCCTGCGTCGGCGCTGGCCGGGCGTCAAGGTCGTCGATGTCTTCTCGCGCCCGACCGTCGCGCAGCTCGCGGCCTCCCTCGGCGATGGCTAGGTCGGCCGCGAGCGCGGGGCGCCTACGTCAGGGCGGCGCGGACCGCCTTGGCGAGCTCCAGCCACGCGGCGCCGCCGAAGAGATGATCGGCCCCGGCGACCTCGTGGAAGGCGATCGGCCCCGTGGTCTCCTCGCGCCAGCCGTCGACGTCGGCCCCGCCGAGCAGGTCGTCGTCCGCCCCGTAGAGCACGGTGAGCGGCACGTCGAGGGGCGCGTGGGCGGTGTGGACGTAGTCCGCGACGAGACGCATGTCCGCGGTGAGGATCGGCAGCAGCACCTCCAGGAGTTCGGGCTCGTCCCGGAGGTGCTCGGGCACGTAGCGCGAGACGTCCGCACCGGACTCCACCCGGGTCGTGGCCAGCACGCGCGGCGGGAGCTGCGAGGAGACGAGCAGCTGGGCGACCTCGGGACCCTCGCCGGTCCGGTGCAGCCGCCGCGCGGTCTGGTACGCGAGCAGTGCGCCGGAGCACTGGCCGAACAGGGCCACGCGCGGCGCGCCCAACGCGACCAGCTCCGCGACCAGTTCGTCGACCACCTCGTCGAGGGACGTCGGCAGCGGCTCCGTCTGGCGGCTCTCGCGGCCGGCGAGCCGCACGCCGTACACATCGGCCGCGTCCCCGATCACCGGCCCCCAGGGGCGGAACGGAGTCGCACCGGCCCCGGCCCACGGAACGCACACGAGCGCGGTGCCGCGCCCCCGCGCCGCGTCCGTGCCGCCGTCCCTGTCCGTTTTCGTTCCCGTGCTCCACGGCACGAGCTTCAACGATCGATTCGATATACCCGAGGAATTCGCTGCGTTCATGGGCGCGGAGCCTAGCATGCGTTTCGGCTAATCCGCGGCGTGATTAAGGCAACGTTGATTAATCTCGGCTGCCACCCCTGGCAGCCCCTTCTCGTACGCCAATCTCTGTTATCCGGAAGGAATCCGATGTTCAACCCCACTGTTGAGGTAATCGTCCCCCAGCCGTCGGTTCTCACCCAGCCCGACCTTTCCTTCGATGCCATCCTCAAGCGCTTTCCCGGCCTTGCCGACGCCAAGGCCGTGTGCCTGACGGGCTCGACGGCCGCCGGCTGGGGCAACACGTTCAGCGACCTCGACATCTACGCGTTCGCCGACGAGGACCTGGACCTCCCCGTCGACGAGACCATGGAGACCTGGCCCGGCTCCGACCCGAGCGGCGTGCGCTGGACCGTCTGGATGGGCGCCTACGGCGACCAGCGCGTCGACCTGCGGGTGTGGCCGACCGACACGCTCGCCACCGCTCTTGCCTCCTATCTGGAAAAGGAGGTCGAGTTCTGCAACACCGGTGACTTCCTCCAGGACTTCATCTACCGGCTTTCCATCGGCGTTCCGCTGAAGAACGAAGCCTTCTTCAAGGAAATGCGTGACCTGCTCGAAAGCTCGTCGTACGGCCGTGCCCTCGCCCGTTTCCTGAAGGCCGACGCCGAGAACTGCCTCACCGATGTCGCCGGTCAGCTCGACTCCGGTGACTTCAAGACGGCCCGCGTTTCCGCCGGGCTCGCCGCGGGTTTCCTCACGGATGCCGCCCTCGTCCTTTCCGGTGAGCTCTGCCGCCGTAAGAAGTGGGTCCTCCGCCGCCTGGAAAGCACCCCGCAGTGCGGAATAGGCGTGGACGAATACCGCACGATGGTCCTCGACGGCCTGCGCCCCGGCGAGTCCGACCGCGACTGCGCCCTGCGCGTCGCCCGCTGGACCCAGTCGCACATCGTGCGGCTCGAGGACGCCTTCCTCGGGGCTACCTCGTGAGCATGACGACCTCGTGGGGCAGGTTCCGGGCCGCGGTGAGCGGTCCGGACGATCCCCATCAGCGGCTCCTCGCGCTGTCGACCATCGTGAACACCATCGGCATGGGGATGTTCCTGTCCGCGGGCACGATCTTCCTCATCCGGTCCGCGGGGCTGAGCCCGACGGCCGCGGGCGTCGGCCTCACCGTCGGGTCGCTCGCCGGGTTCGGCGCCGGAGTGCTCATCGGCGACCTCGCCGACCGCAAGGGTTCCAAGAACGTCCTCATCGGGTCGATGCTCCTGGAGGCGGCGGCGAGCGTCAGCCTGCTCCTCGTGCACAGCCTGTGGCCGCTGCTCATCGTGGCCGCCGCCGCTGCCGTCGGCCGCGCGGGAACCGTCAGCGCGCGCGGCGCGATGATCGGGGTGCTCGCGGAGGAGGGCAAGGGCGCGCGCCTGCGCACGTATCTGCGGGCTGTGACCAACGTCGGGATCGCGGCGGGCACCATCGGGGCCGCGGTCGTCCTGGCCATCGACACGCGCGTGGCGTACGTGACGATGATCCTCATCGACACCGGCACGTTCCTGCTCGCCGCCGCCATCCTGACGCGCCTTCCGAACTTCGCCCCCACCCGGGGCGCCGACGCCGCCGACGACGCCGACGACTCCGCGGCGAAGACGCCCCGGTGGCTGGCGCTGCGCGACCGGACCTATCTCAGCCTGACCGCCGCGTCGTCGGTCGCGAGCCTGCAGTACTTCGTGCTGATCCAGGCGCTGCCGGTGTGGATCGTCCTGCGCACGGACGCGCCGCGGTGGATGGCCGCGATCGTCCTGTTCCTCGGGGCGGTCATCGTCGCCGCCACCCAGGTGCCCGCCACCCGGTCCATCACCGGACCCGCGTCGGCGGCCCGGCTGCTCGCGCTGTCAGGACCGCTGTTCCTGGTGGCGTGGATCCTGATGGCGGTGGCGGCGGGACCCGCCGCGTGGATCGCGGTCGCGCTGCTGCTCGTCGGCATCGTCGTGCACTCGCTGGCCGAGGTGTGGCAGGCCGCCGGTACGTTCGAGCTGTCGTTCGCCCTGGCCAAGCCCGAGGCGCAGGGCCAGTACCAGGGCGTGATGGGCCTAGGGCACGGCCTGTCCGAGGCCGTGGCGCCCATCGTCGTCATCGCGATGTGCGTCAACTGGGGCAAGCCCGGCTGGATCGTGCTCGGCGTGATCGTCGCCGTGGCGGGGTTCGTCTGCGCGCTCATCGAACGCGGCTGGTCCCGCTCGCAGCCGCCCGCCAAGGCCAAGGCCGAGGCCCTGGCCAGCGAGTGAGCCGGGCGCGAGGTGAGGCGCGGTGGGCGCGGCGCCTAGGGTCCGTCCGACGGGCCGGTGCGGCGGCGCGGCGTCCGCCGCGCACGCGCGCCGCGGCGTCGGACTGACCCGGGTGCGGCTGCCCCCGTTCCCCTGCTCACAGCAATCGGCCTTCGGCCTCGTCCTCAAACGCCGGACGGGCTAGAACCTGCCAGTTTCAGCCCGTCCGGCGTTTGAGGACGAGGCGCGCGGCGCCGATACGGGGTCCGGGGCGGAGCCCCGGTTTCGGGAAGGGGCGGGCCTGGGGCGCCCTGCGAGGGGCAGGGGCACGGCGTCGGCCAGGGCGGCCAGGCCCGCGTCGCCGGGGTGCAGATGGTCGCCGCTGTCGTAGCGGGGCAGCAGCCGCGAGGGCAGCGCCGGGTCCCGGAGCGCCGCGTCGAAGTCGAGCACCGCGTCGAACCCCGCGCCGTCCCGCAGCGCGGCGTTCACCGCGCCCCGCTCCGCGTCCACGGCGGCCGTGCACCGCGCCTCGCCGCCGCACGGCACCAGCGTCGCCGCCACCACCCGCAGCCCCCGCGCGCGGGCGCGCGCCGCGATCTCCCGCAGCCCGCCCACGACGTCTCCGGCCAGCGCCCCGGCCCGCAGGTCGTTGATGCCCTGGAAGACGACCACGGTCCGCGCGGACGTCTGCGCGAACACGTCCCGGTCGAGGCGGTGCAGCGCGCTGACGCCCCCGGTGTCGGCGGAGACGCCGTCCCCTGGATAGCGGTCGGTGAGCACCCGGTTCGCGGAGACGCCCTGGTTGAGGACCCCGTACCGGACGACGTCGTCCTGCTGGAGCAGCCGCCGCGCGAGCACGTCGGGCCACCGGCGGGCCGTGTCGGGCGTGGAGCCGACGCCGTCGGTGATGGAGTCGCCGAGCAGCACCACAGAGCCGGGCCCGCCCCCGACGTCGATCCCGGTGAGCAGCGGCCACGTCCGCAGCGCGGCGGTGTAGGCCGCGCCGGAGGCCTGTGCCGCGTGGTCGCCGGGCTCGCTGACGTACGACGTCTGGAGGGCCTGGCTGTGCACCGGCGCCGCGGTCACCGGACCCGGCAGATGGAAGCTGACGAGCAGATCCGCGCCCGCGGGCACCGCGAACCGCACGGGGTCGCTGAACACCTGCGCCCCGGCGGGGATCTCCACCCCGCCCGCGCCGCCGAACGCCAGCGCCACCGGCGCGCCCCGCGCCCCCGCCCCGGCCGCGCGCACGGCGACGCTGGCGCTCCCGATCCGCACCGGGGCCGCCGCGAAGGTGTTGTCGAGCCGGATCCGCACCCGGGGCCCGCCCGCGCTGGCGCGCACGACGAGCCGCACGGTCCGGTCGGCCCAGGGGCCCACCGCCGGATACCCGGACGTCGACGCCGACCAGGTGCCCGTCCACCCCCGCGTCTCGCCCCGCACGGACACGGCGAAGACATGCAGGTCCGGCCCCGGGCCGAGGCGGGGGAGGCGCACCGAGGCGACCTCGCGGCCGCGCGCGAGGGGCACGGTCACCGCGTAGAGCCTGGCCTTCTCGGCGCGCTGCCCGCCGGGGGTGTTGACGTGCGGCAGGGCCACGGCCTTGGTGGCGAGCGGCCCGGCGCGCCAGTCGGGCGCGGTCAGCCGGTACGTGCCGTGCGAGCCGTCGCGGTAGCGCACGCTCCCCGTGCCGCTCGCGTCGCCGCCGGTGCCCGCGACGAGGAACGCGAGCGCGTCCCCGCGCCCGCGCACCCGCACCCACTGGCCGTCGGCCCGTACGTTGTCCGGCTCGCCCGCGCGGGTGTCCGGCCACCGCAGCCGCGCGCCGTCAACTCCGAGGGCGCGCCCGGGAGTCCACCCGGCCGCCGTCAGATCGGCGGCGGACAGCGAGGCGCCCGCGCCGTCGAAGTCCGCGCCGTCGGGGCGGGCGTCGGCGCTGACGGCCTTGTTGTCGAAGAGCCGCTCCAGGGGGAGCGGTCCCGGTGCACGCGGGGGCGCGGCCCCGGCGACGCCTGCGGGGGCGACACCGGCGAGCAGCGCGAGTACGGCGGCGGCACCCCAGAAGCGTCGGCGCATACGGGCCCTTCCTCGAATCCATCGAGCCGCGGCGGGAGACACGCGGGGGACGGCTGGTGCGCCCCGAAGCTAAAGAGTCATCAGATACCCGTCAAGATGCCGCCCCGCGCGCCGTGCCGCCGTCCCCCAGGCCCCCCGCCGGTGTCCCGCACCCCGCCGCTCGCCCTCCCCGTCCCTTTGCCAGGATGGGCGCATGCATCTTTACGATGAGCGCCTGAGTGTTCCGGCCGGCTGGTGGTTCCTCGTCGTGTGCGGTGGATGTCTGTTCGGCGGGCTGCTGCTGCCGTTCGGCCCGGCGGCCGCCGTGGCCGGGGTGCTGCTGGTCGTCGCCGTCTTCGGCCCGCTCGTCCACCGCTACGGCTCGGCGCGGATCGTGGTGACCCCGGGCACGCTGGTGGCGGGCGGCCGGACGATCCCCGTCGACGAGCTCGGTCCTACCGAGATCCTGGACGCGGGCGAGGCCTTCGAGTGGCGCACCCGCAAGGCGAACGCGTACGCGCACCTGCTGCTGCGCAGCTATGTGCCGACCGCGCTGCGCGTGGAACTGCGCGGCCCGCACCACACGGCGCCGTACCTGTACCTCTCCACGCGCCGCCCGATGAACCTGGCCACGATCCTCGCCTTCACCCGCCGCTGAGCCTTCACCCGCCGATGAGCCCGCGCGCCCCGCTGACCGGCCCGTAGGGGCCGCCCCTGCCGCGCCGCGTGCGGCACGTGGGCCGAACGGAGTGATTCGCCTGATTCCGTGATCAACTGCCGCAAGATACATTCCTGGGAATGCGGATCCGTCGCCCGGCCGTCCCGGGCACCCCACGGAGAGGCCGGTCATGAACATTCCGTTCCTGGAAAAGTGGCGCAAGCGGCACGGGAGCGAGCCGGGCCTGAGGCTCGCCGCCGCCTTCGAGGCAGATCCGGACGGGGTGGCCGAACTGTTCTCGGAGTGCGAGCTGCTGCGCTCCACGGCCGCGCGCGCCGGGCTCGAACTGGACGACAGCCCCGCCTCGTTGGCGGCGCTCGACCAGCTCACCCCGCGCTGGCGGGACGACCAGGAGTCGCTGCCCTGGTTCGGCAACGACGCGGGCCTCTACCTCGGCACGGTCATCGTCCGCACCGTCCCCGGCGCCGCGTGGCACGTCCTGCCCGGCGGCACCCCCGTGGTCGGCCTCGCCTCGGGCCGCGAGCTCCAGGTGGTCGCGGCGGGCCTCGACTGGGCCGTCCAGGGCACCCCCGAGCTGTCCCAGATGTACGCGGAGGCCTCGGAGGCATAGGTACGGGCGTGGTCGCGGCGTGAACGGGGAGCGGCCGCGACCTGGCCAGGTCATGACCGCTCGGCGAACTCACGGTCTCAAATACGGTTAATGCCCGTAAGTGCGTGTCGTCCCATAAGTCCAGTTTTGCCGTGGATAGTTTGCGCTGACCGACACCGCTGAGAGTGGGCAGGTCTGGGCATGGCCGTCGATCCGTTGATCGAGCTGCGTGACGTGAACAAGTACTACGGCGAGTTGCATGTCCTCCAGGACATCGACCTCACCGTCGGCAAGGGGGAGGTGGTCGTGGTCATCGGCCCGTCAGGGTCGGGCAAGTCAACGCTCTGCCGGACGATCAACCGGCTGGAGACCATCCAGTCGGGCTCCATCCGCCTGGACGGGCAGCCGCTGCCCGAGGAGGGCAAGGCGCTGGCGCGGCTCCGTGCCGAAGTCGGCATGGTGTTCCAGTCGTTCAACCTCTTCGCGCACAAGACCGTCCTGCAGAACGTCTCCCTGGCGCAGGTCAAGGTCAGGGGCCGCAAGAAGGACGAGGCGGACCAGCGCTCCCACGAGCTCCTGGAACGGGTCGGCCTCGCCGCGCAGGCCGCCAAGTTCCCCGCGCAGCTCTCCGGCGGCCAGCAGCAGCGCGTGGCCATCGCCCGCGCGCTCGCCATGGACCCCAAGGTCATGCTCTTCGACGAGCCGACGTCGGCCCTCGACCCCGAGATGATCAACGAGGTCCTCGAAGTCATGCAGTCGCTCGCCCGCGATGGCATGACGATGGTGGTCGTCACCCACGAGATGGGCTTCGCGCGCTCGGCCGCCAACCGCGTCGTGTTCATGGCCGACGGCCGGATCGTCGAGGACCGGGCCCCCGAGGACTTCTTCACGCACCCGGAGAGCGACCGCGCCAAGGACTTCCTCTCCAAGATCCTCAAGCACTGACGGGGGGATGGGTCCCATGCGTACGACACTGCGTACGACACGTCTGTTCGGGCTGCTCACGGCCCTGTCGCTGACCGCGCTCGCCACCGCCGCCTGCGGCAAGGAGGGCAGCCCGCCCACCAAGGGCCCCGCCGCCGGGAAGCTGCCCGTCTACCGCGTCGCCCAGGACTTCGAACTGCCCGCGTCCGGCACCTGGCGCAAGGCCAAGAACCGCGGCCGCTTCGTCGTCGGCGCCAAGGAGGACCAGCCCTACCTCGGTGAGAAGGACCCGGCGACCGGCCGCTACTCCGGCTTCGACATCGAGATCGCCAAGATGGTGTCGGCCTCGCTCGGCCTCGACCCCAAGCGCATCTCGTTCAAGACCATCGCCTCCGCCAACCGCGAGACCGCCCTGCAGAACGGGCAGATCGATTACTACGTAGGCACCTACACCATCAACGACAACCGCAAGAAGCTCGTCGGCTTCGGCGGCCCCTACTACATGGCGGGCCAGAGCCTCCTCGTCCGGCACGACGAGGAGGACATCAAGGGCCCGAAGGACCTCGACGGCAAGCGCGTGTGCTCCGCCGCGGGCTCCACCCCGTACCAGCGCATCCAGCAGGACTACCCGAAGGCCACGCTCGTCGCGTACGACACGTACTCGGTGTGCGTCGACAACCTGCTGACCTATCAGGTCGACGCGGTCACCACCGACGACGCCATCCTCATCGGCTACGCGGCGAAGGTCCCCGACGAGCTCAAGCTGGTCGGCAGGCCCTTCTCCAAGGAGCCCTACGGCATCGGCGTCCCCAAGGGCGACAGCACGCTGCGGTTCGCCATCGACGACGCCCTGGCCGCCCGCGAACGGGACGGCGACTGGAAGAAGGCGTACGACGCGACCCTCGGCCTGTCCGGGGTGCCCGCCCCGAAGCCGCCCGCCATCGACCGCTACCCGGCGAACTGAGGAGGCGTCGTGAACGTACTGACGGACAACTTCTCCACCTACGGCGACGGCTTCCTCGGCACCGTCGAACTCACCGTGTACGCCTCGGTCCTGGCCCTCGTGCTCGGCTTCGTCATGGCCTCCTTCCGGGTGGCGCCCGTCGGGTCCTTCCGGGTGTTCGGCGCGGTGTGGGTGGCGGTCCTGCGGAACACCCCGCTGACCCTGCTGTTCTTCGCCGTCCTGCTCGGCCTGCCGCGCTTCGGGCTCGTCCTGCCCTTCAAGGCGTTCGCGGTCCTCGCGCTCGGCTGCTACACCTCCGCCTTCATCTGCGAGGCCCTGCGCTCCGGCATCAACACCGTGCCCCGGGGCCAGGGCGAGGCCGCCCGCAGCCTCGGCATGACGTTCGGTCAGACCCTGTCCATGGTGATCCTGCCGCAGGCGTTCCGCTCGGTGATCCCGCCCGTCGGCTCCAACCTCATCGCGCTCGCCAAGAACTCCGCGATCGCGGGCGCGTTCAGCGTCACCGAACTCCTCGGCACCTACAAGACGCTCAGCGAACTCGGCTACAACATCATCTGGACCTTCGTCTGGATCGCCCTGGGCTACCTGATCATCACCCTCGCCATCAGCGCCGTCTTCAACGTCCTCGAGAAGCGCTGGGGAGTCGCCCGATGACCACCACCGCCACCGCTCCCGAAGCCACCGCCCTCTACGACATCCCGGGCCCCAGGACCCGCAGGCGGCACCTGCTCTACGGCGTCGTGTCGACCGCCGTCATCGTCGGGCTCCTCGCCTGGGTCCTGTACCTGCTGTTCGACACCGACCAGTTCACCCGCACCAAGTGGGCGCCGTTCGAGTACAAGGGCATCCAGGAGCTGCTCCTGCGCGGGCTCGGCAACACGCTCAAGGCCTTCGCCATCGCCGCCGTGCTCTCGCTCGCGCTCGGCGGGCTGCTCGCGACCGGCAGGCTCTCCGAACACCGTGTGGTGCGCTGGCTGGCCACGGTGGCCGTCGAGTTCTTCAGGGCCATGCCCGTACTCGTGATGATCTTCTTCGTCTTCGTGGCGCTGAAGGTCCAGCCGCTTCCGGCGCTGGTCGCCGGGCTCACGCTCTACAACGGCTCCGTGCTCGCCGAGGTGTTCCGCTCCGGCGTCAACTCCGTCGAGCGCGGACAGAGGGAGGCCGCCTACGCGCTGGGGATGAGAAAGACTCAGGTCATGTCGTACGTCCTGGTGCCACAGGCCGTGCGGGCCATGCTGCCCGCCATCATCAGCCAGTTGGTCGTGGCCCTGAAGGACACCTCGCTCGGCTATCTGATCACCTATGAGGAGTTCCTCCACGCCGGGAAGCTGATCGCGTCGAACCTCGACTACGATTTGCCTTTCATCCCCGTGGTCATGGTGATCTCGCCGATCTACATCGGGATGTGCATGCTGCTGTCGTGGTTCGCCTACTGGGTGTCCAAGCGCCAGCGGCGCAGTCCCAAGACAGAGGCCGTGGACGTCGCCCCGGCTGAACCAGGGACGCTGCTGCCGGGAGGGGGTCCCCCCAGGGCCCCCGCCCCCTAGGGGAAGCAGTAGCTGGAAGGGCCAGGCCCGCCCGGCAGCAGCCGGAGATCACTGCTCGCGCAGGGGGATCGACACGTACGACGGGTCGGTCTTGGGCGAGGAGAAGGTCAGCTGCGCGCCGGACGGGTTGTGCTCGATGTAGAGCGGGTCGACCGTGTCGACCACCAGGGCGAGCCTGTGTCCTGCCGGGACGTCGTAGGCCGTGGAGAACAGCTCCAGGTCGACGCCGAACGGCTTGCCGGGGGTCTTGCCGTGGAAGGTGTACGGCGCGTTGCTGACCAGCTTGCCGAGGCCGAGCGGGCCCACGTCGTAGAGGTACGCGACGAGGGTTCCGCTCTCCTTGGTGCTGCTGAGCGTGGTGTGCAGCCTGGCGGTGCCGCGCACGCGCTGGGGCCGCTCGGACCGCTCCGACTGCCACACGGCCGCGTACCGGCGCGGCAGCAGCGGCATGGAGGCCATCGGCGGCAGCTTCAGGAACTGGTCGAGGGTGTTGGAGAGCATCGCGATGCCGCCGTTGGCGCCGGAGTCGACGTTCGCCCGGATCGTGGTGGTGCCCGCGAGGTCCAGCTTGCCCTTGGCGGCGCCGACCGACTTCCAGTCGGGGTAGCCCTCGTACCCGCCCGTGGAGCGGGACTTCAGCTGGACCGGCTGCTCCTGGTCGACGCCGTTCTTCTCGCCCTTGAGGTAGCGGTCGAACCAGCGCTGGGTGCTGGTCCAGGTGTCGTTGGGCAGGCCGAACAGGCCGGTCGCCTCGGCCGTCGCGTGGTCGCCGGGGCGCAGCTCCAGGCGCTTGGGGCCCTTGAGCTTCTCGTAGAACGCGGCGTACTCGTTGGGCGGGAAGATGGTGTCGCCCCAGGCGTTGCCGAGCATGACGGCCGCGCCGTTGCGGTTGATGCCGTCCAGATAGGTCTCGGGGGAGCGCTTGGCGCCCCACGCGATCATCTCGTCCTCCTGGTCCAGGTCGGAGGCGAGGAAGTCCTTCAGGACGCGCTTCAGCTCGGGGCTCGGGCGGCCGGTGAGATAGCCCGCGCCGCCGAGCAGGGCGGCCGCCTGGACGTGCTGGGTGCGGCCGCTGTAGATGGACTCCACGAGGTCGCTCCAGCCGCTGAGCGCCACGACCGCCTTGATCCGCTCGTCGTGCCCGGCGGCGAGCAGGGAGATGCCCGCGCCGTAGCTGACGCCCGCCATGCCGACCTTGCCGGGGTCGGCGGGGGTGTTGCGCAGCGTCCAGTCGATGACGCGGGAGGCGTCCGCGATGTCCTCGGGGCCGCCGACCTCGATCTCGCCGCCGGACTGCCAGAAGCCGCGCGAGTTGTAGCTGACGACGACATAGCCCGCGGCGGCGAGCTTCTTGGCCTGCGCGATGTACTCGATCTGCGGCATGGCCCAGCTCGTGGGCAGCACGATCACGGGGTACGAGCCGTCCGCGGCGGCGCCCGCGGGCGTGACCACGTTGGCCTTGAGGACGGTGCCGCCGTCGCCGGGGATGTCGACGAAGCGGACGCCCGGCGCGGACGCCCGGGACAACGGTCCCGCCTGCGCGGCGGGCACGGCACCGGCGACGAGCGCCGCCGATACCGCGCCCAGGGCAGTGGTCCGCACAACTCTGCGCGTCTTTCCCACGGGTCACTCCTCACACGTGCCGGTGCAAAGTGACCTGACGGTAACCGCGCGGGCTTACCTCGGGTAACCCGTCGGTAAGTTACGTACGGGTAACGATGGTTGAGCGGTGGAGTTTCCCCGCCGTCGGCCGCGCGGCCTCAGCGCAGCGCGCTCTTGGCCTGCCAGTCCGCCCAGGAGAGGTTCCACGCGCCGTAGCCGTTGCCCGGGTCGGGCGTGCCCTTGGAGCCGCTGCCCGAGACCTCGAAGGGGTCGCCGATCTGCACCTGGCCGTACAGCCAGGAGGCGTTGGAGGTGCTCATGCCGACGCAGCCGGAGCTGTGGTTGGTGTTCCCGAAGTACGCGGCGTTCCAGGGGGCCGCGTGCGCGTACATGCCCGACCAGGTCAGGCGCATCGAGTAGTCGACCATCTTGTCGTAGGCGTTGCCGAGGCCGACGGTCTCGGAGCGCATGTTGATCGTGCCCTCCTTGGCCATCAGGATCGACGTGCCGCCCCAGGACGCCTTCTCGCCGCCGGGCGTGCCCGCCGACATCGGTACGGACTTGACGGTCTCGCCGTCGCGCGTCAACGTCGCGGTCTTGTTGTCAAGATTGACCTTGACGACTTGATTCTTGCCGACCGTCATCGCGGTGTCGTAGTCACGGACGAACCAGCCGCCGCCGGTGCCCGAGTCGACGCCGTTGAGCTCGGCGTCGAGCTCGACCTTCGTGCCGGACTTCCAGTACTCCTTGGGCCGCCAGTCGACGCGGTCCTTGCCGTCGTAGTTCTTGATCCAGCCCCAGGAGCCCGTCGTGTCGTCCGACGTCTTGACCTTGAGGTGCTTCTCGACCTCCGCCTTGTTCGTGACGGGGTGGTCGAAGACGATCGACAGGGGCTGGCCGACGCCGACGGTCTTGACGTTGCGGCCCGGCGTGATGGTGACCTTGTTGACCTTCTCGGGCGCGGCCGTCGTGAAGGACTTCCCGGCCTTGCCGCCGTTGTCCGTGGTGGCCCGCACGGTGTAGCTGGTGCCCGGCGCGGCCTTGCGGGTGGAGGTCCAGCCGCGGCCGTTCGCGGAGACCTTCCCGGCGAGCTCGGTGCCCTCGCTGTCGGCGACCGAGACGTCCTTCAGCTTGGTGTCCTTGGACGTGAGCTTCACGGTGACCGGGACGCCCGCCTTGGCCTGCTTGCCGGTGAGGTTCACCGAGATCCTCGGCTTCTCGGCCTTGGCGTCGTCGTCGCCGGAGCCGCCGCCGGAGCAGGCGGTCAGGGCGGCCGCGAGCGCCGCGGCGCCCGCGACGGCGGCGTGCCGGGTGCGTATGGGGCGGCGGGGGCTCAGGGACCTGCGGGACCTCAAGGAAACGTACCTCCGTGCGAATGCTGACTGCCTGCCCGGAGTGAGAGTCCCGACGGCCCCGCCGGGTTGCGCGCTGTCCGGAAAATCAGGACAGCGTCACGGAAGCGTTATAGGAGGCGTACGTTCCGCGAGGAGTGGATCACGGTGCGTTCACTTGGCGCGGTGCGAGGCGCGACCGCCCGGCGGCGCCGGTATCGGCTCCTGCGCCGCGCGGGTCACGTCCTCGACCACCTCGACCACGTCCGGGCCGTACGCCTGGGAGTTCACGACCTTCAGGAGCAGCACGAACGCGTCGCCGTGCTTGCGGGCGAGGCGCTCGTGGTGGCGGGCCAGATAGCGGGTCGCCGCCTGGTTGGTGATCGCCCGCTGGCCGCAGAAGAGGAACACGGGCCGCGTGTCCTGCCCCGCGGTGAGCCGCGCGAGCAGCACGTACTCCGTGACGCCCGCCTCCAGGCGGTAGCGCTCGGAGCCGATCTGGAAGGCCCCGCGGTCCGGGCCGGGCTCCGGGTCGGCGTTCACGCGCACGCCCGGCAGCAGCGAGTGCATGTGCGCGGCCATGCGGCGGTGGAACGCGGGGTTGCCGACGCAGAACTCGGTGCGCTCGCCGAAGCCCTGCGGCGCGGCGTCGTGGGGGACGATCTGGGGGTGCGCGCCGCACTCCTTGACGAGGGCGGAAAGCTCCATGAGCGAGAGCACGTCGTGGCGGGTCACGGTCAGCTCCGGGCCGCCCGCCTCGCGGTTGACCACGAGCAGCGCCTCGGAGTGCTCGGGCAGGCCGAAGAACGCCCGGCGGCGCCTGAGGCCGCGGCGCGCCAGACCCGCGCGGAGGTACAGGGCCAGGGCGGCGCCGAGGGCGGCCGCGCCCGGGCCGAGGACGAGAAGGCGCACGTCTTCAGTCATGGGCGCGCATGCTAGCGGCCATTCACGGCCACCTCGGAAGGCGGCGTGGCGGCGCTGAGGGCCCGAAGTTACGCTGCGCGGACGGATGTTGACTGGAGGTGCACATGCGACGGGCTGTAGTGCGGAATCTGACGCTTTTGGCGGTCGGAGGGGTATTGGTGACGGTCGGTGCGGCCGCGCCCCCTTCGCCTTCGCGGACAGCGGAACCGGGCACGACGGCCGAACCGGCCACCGCCGCCCAAGCGGGCACAAGACCGGATTCGGCCACTTCGGTCAGTTCGGCTGGTTCGGCCGCTACGGGTGGTGCGTCCGGTGCGTCCGGGCGGACCCCGGCCAAGGTGCCCGAGGCCGTCGGCTACGGCGGCGCGGTCGCGAGCGTCGACGCGGACGCGTCCGCAGCCGGGATCGAGGTGCTGCGCAAGGGCGGCAACGCCGTGGACGCGGCGGTCGCCACGGCCGCCGCGCTCGGCGTCACCGAGCCGTACTCGGCGGGCGTCGGGGGCGGCGGGTACTTCGTCTACTACGACGCGAAGACCAAGAGCGTGCACACCCTCGACGGCCGCGAGACGGCGCCGCGCACCGCGGACACCGACCTCTTCCTGGAGAACGGCAAGCCGCTGCCGTTCGCCGACGCGCAGACGAGCGGCCTCGGCGTCGGTGCGCCCGGGACGCCCGCCACCTGGCGGACCGCGCTCGACAACTGGGGCAGTGAACGCCTCGGCACCCTCCTGAAGCCCGCCGAGCGGCTCGCGCGCGACGGCTTCACGGTGGACGAGACGTTCCGCGCCCAGACCGCCGCCAACGAGAAGCGGTTCCGGGACTTCCCGGACACCGCCGAGCTGTTCCTGCCGGGCGGCAAGCTCCCCGTGGTCGGCTCCACCTTCAAGAACCCCGACCTGGCCCGCACCTACGCCGAGCTGCGGCACGAGGGCGTCGGCGCGCTGTACCGGGGCGACATCGGCGAGGACTTCGTACGGACGGTCAGGAAGCCGCCGGTGGACCCGGACTCTGGGCGCAACGCGCGCCGCGGCGACCTGACCATGAAGGACCTGCGCGCGTACGAGGTGAAGGAGCAGGCGCCCACCAGGACGACGTACCGGGGCCTCGGCGTCTACTCGATGGCCCCGTCGTCGTCCGGCGGCACCACCGTGGGGGAGGCCCTGAACATCCTGGAGCGGGGCGACCTGTCGCGGGTGGGCAAGGCGCGCTATCTGCACCGCTTCATCGAGGCGAGCCGGGTCGCGTTCGCCGACCGGGGGCGCTGGGTGGGCGACCCCGACTTCGAGAGCGTGCCCACCAAGCGGCTGCTCTCGCAGAAGTTCGCCGACTCCCGCGCCTGCCTGATCAAGGACGACGCGGTCCTGGAGAGCCCCGTCGCCCCCGGTGACCCGCGCCACCCCGCGCCGTGCGCGACGAGCGGCAAGGCGGCCCCGACCACGTACGAGGGCGAGAACACCACGCATCTGACGGCGGCCGACAAGTGGGGCAACGTCGTCGCGTACACGCTGACCATCGAGTCCACCGGCGGCAGCGGCATCACGGTGCCCGGCCGTGGCTTCCTGCTCAACAACGAGCTGACCGACTTCTCGTTCGCGCCCGCGCGCCCGGACGTGCACGACCCGAACCTGCCCGGTCCGGGCAAGCGGCCGCGCTCGTCGATCTCGCCGACGATCGTGCTCGACAAGCACCGCGAGCCGGTCGTCGCGCTCGGCTCGCCCGGCGGCGCGACCATCATCACCACCGTCCTTCAGACCCTGACCGGCTTCCTCGACCGGGACCTGGAGCTGGTGGACGCCATCGCGGCGCCGCGCGCGAGCCAGCGCAACGCCGCGCAGACGGAGCTCGAGCCCGGCCTGTGGGACAGCCGCGTGCGGCGCGACCTGGAGGCGCTCGGCCACTCCTTCAAGAAGAACCCGGAGATCGGCGCGGCCACCGGCGTGCAGCTCCTCCCCGACGGCCGCTGGGTCGCCGCCGCGGAGAAGGAGCGCAGGGGCGGCGGATCGGCGAGGGTGGTGCGGCCCGCGCCGTAGTCCCGTTCCGCGCGTTCACTGGGCATGAGCGAGGCCCGTGCCGCCCAGCTGGTGGGCGGCACGGGCCTCGTTGTCGTGCGGAGGGCTTGCGTACGGAGGCGCCGTACGGAGGTGCCGTACGGAGAGCTGTCGTACGGGAGCGCTGCGGCTGCCCGCGGCCCGCGGCCCGCGCGCGGCGCCCGTGTCCTACAGCGCCGTCAGGACGCGCGGCCCGGCGTTCGTGATCGCGACCGTGTGCTCGGCGTGGGCCGCGCGGCTGCCGTCGTCCGTGCGCAGCGTCCAGCCGTCCGGGGCGGTGTGGAACCCGTCCGTGCCGCCGCCGATCACCATCGGCTCGATGGCGAGCACCATGCCGTGCCGCAGGGGCAGGCCGCGGCCTGCGGGGCCTTCGTTCGGCACGGAGGGGTCCTCGTGCATGCGGCGGCCGATGCCGTGGCCGCCGAAGCCGTCCGGGATGCCGTACCCCGCGCCGCGGCAGACGGTGCCGATGGCGTGGGCGATGTCCCCGATCCGGTTGCCCACTGTCGCCGCCGCGATGCCCGCCTGGAGGGCGCGCTCGGCGGTCTCGATCAGGCGGACGTCCTCGGGGCGCGGCGCGCCCACGATGAAGCTGATCGCCGAATCGCCCGCCCAGCCGCCCAGGAGCGCGCCGAAGTCGGCGGAGAGCAGGTCGCCGTCGCGCAGGCGGTAGTCGTCGGGGACGCCGTGCACGATCGCGTCGTTCACCGACGCGCACAGCGTGGCCGGGAAGGGCACCGGGGCGAACGACGGGCGGTAGTGCAGGAACGGCGAGGTGGCGCCCGCGTCCTTGAGGACCTGGTGGGCCACCTCGTCCAGGTCCCGCAGGCGCACGCCGACGGCCGCCGCGGCCCGGACCGCCGCCAGGGCCCGCGCCACCACCCGCCCCGACTCCCGCATCGCGTCCATGTCTCTGTCTGTCTTGAGCTTGACCATGCCAATTACTATACCGGTATTTAAATGGGGGTGAGGGTAGGATGGCGGGCATGGTGCGCACTCCACTGACCCCAGAAGAGCGCGAGCGCGGTGAGCGGCTTGGCCGTCTGCTGCGCGAGGCGCGTGGCGAGCGGAGCATGGTCGAGGTCGCCGCGAGCGCCGGGATCTCGGCCGAGACCCTCCGCAAGATCGAGACGGGCCGGGCGCCGACGCCCGCCTTCTTCACGGTCGCGGCGCTCGCGACGGCCCTGGAGCTCTCTATGGACGAGGTGGCGCGGATGTGCGTCCTGATACCGGTGTGAGGCCCGCGGGGCGCGTGGCGCGCGCCCGGCGCGCGGTCAGTGCCGCCCCGCCCGCCACGGCGAGGGCGAGGGCCACCATGAGCGCGCTGACCCACAGCGGCGAGCGGTAGCCGAGCCCCGCGCCGATCGCCCGGCCGCCCGCCCACGGGCCCACCGCCGCGCCGACGTTGAACGCCGCCGTGGCGAACGCGCCGCCCAGTGTGGGCGCCGCCGTCGCCGCGTACAGCGCGCGGGCGATCAGCGTGGAGCCCACCGCGAACGACAGGGCGCCCAGGACGAAGGCGAACGCGACGGTCGCCGCGGTGTGCTGAGCGGTCAGCGCGAACGCCGTCCAGCCGCAGAGCAGCGCCACCGCCCCGGCCACGAGCAGCGGCACCGGACGGCTGTCGGCGACGCGCCCGCTCAGGGTGACCCCGGCGAACGAGCCGAGCCCGAACAGCGCGAGCAGCGCGGGCAGCCAGGCCCCGCCGACGCCGGTGACGTGGGTGGCGAGCGGTTCGAGGTAGGTGAAGGCGCAGAACGTGGCGCCGTTGACGAGCGCGCCGAGCAGCAGCGTCAGGAGCAGCCGCGGGGCGCGCAGGGCCGCGAGCTCCGAGCGCGCGCCGGCGCCCGAGCCGCCGGGGGCGCCCGCCGGTACGGAGCGCGCGACGGCGACGACGGCGGGCAGCGACACCAGGGCCACCGCCCAGAACGCGGCGCGCCACCCCCACAGCTGGCCGAGCAGCGCACCGCCCGGCACCCCCACGACGCACGCGAGCGTGGTGCCGCCGAGCAGGACCGAGGTGGCCCGCCCCTTGGCGTCCGGCGCGACCAGGCCGGTCGCGGTCGCGAGCGCCACCGCGAGGAAGCCCGCGTTGGCGAGCGCGCCGACCACGCGGGTGGCGAGCAGGACGCCGTAACTGGTGGTGAGCGCGCCCGCCACATGCACGAGCAGGAACGTCACGAGGAAGGCGAGCAGGGCGCGGCGGCGCGGCCAGCGCAGGCTCAGGATCGCCATCAGCGGCGCTCCGACGATCATTCCCACGGCGAACGCCGAGGTCAGCGACCCGGCGGCGGGAACGGACACCTCCATGTCGGCGGCGATGTCCGACACCAGGCCGGACAGCATGAACTCGGAGGTGCCCTGTGCGAACACGGCGAGACCGAGCAGATAGAGGACCAAGGGCATGGCGGGACTCCAGGGCCATGTCAGCCACGGCGAGGACGCGCGGCGCCCCGGGCACGGAGCGGGGTCCAGGCAGTGGAGAAGGAAAAAGGAGGGAAGAAAGAGAGGTCCGTGACTGCGGCGCGGCGATGGTCCCAGGGCGGTGCGGCCGCGGAGTTCCAGGGGGAACTGCTACGCGGCTGCGGGCCGGATCAGAAGGGGGCCACCGGCTGCGCGCCGGCGGCTAGCGTCTGCTCGCCTCGGGACTGGACATGTGCGCAGACTAGCCACGCATCGCGCCGCACGTCCAAGTAATTAATGAAGACTTCGGAAAACCGTGTACGGCCGTGCCGTCACCCATCTGGTGTTATCTTCCGGACCGGCAGACTCCAGTCTCCCAGGGGGCGGTGCCCGACGATGGCAGTGGGACAACTCCCGGAACAGGTCCGGGAGTTCGCACGGTACTTGCACGAGCTCCTGGCACGCCTCGATCAGGGCGCCGGGTGGTGCGGCGTGTTCTGGTCGCGCGACCCCGACGGGATGCGGGCCTGTCTCGACGGCGCCGAGGTGCCGCCCTGGGACGTCGTCCAGGCGCTGCTGCACGACCTCGCGGCCGACGTCGGCGTGGGCGTCGCCGAGGCCGAGACCGGCCGGGCGCGGGCCCTGCACGCGGCGTCCGTCGCCGCGTACGACGACCGTCCCGGCGGCCGCGAACTCCTCAGCGACCGGCTCGACATGATGCTCCAGGAGCAGCGGTTCGCCCTCGAACGGGAGCAGGAGCTCGCGCGCTCCCTCGCCCTGGCGGCCACGCCCGACGAGGTGGACCGCGTCCACCTGGACCTCGCGTGGGTGCGCGACGACCACGAGCGGGCGGCGGCCCGCTGCGCCGAGCTGCGCGCACGCATGGAGCGCCTCGACCGGGAGCGGGCGCCGAAGTGGGTGGACTTCGGAGGCGGCGGCACGGACGGCGGGGAGCCCTCAGCAGCCGATGCGCGGCGCGGGCGCGCGCCCGCGCCGCGCGGCAGGCTCGACGCGGGAGGTGTGCGTGACGCCCGCGCCGCGCGCGCCGAACGCGCCGCACGTGAGGCGTATGACGCGCGTGGCAGGCAGGAGGCGCAGGCCGCGCCCGACGGATATGGCGCGTACGCCGCGGAGAGCGAACGGGATACGCACGCCGGGCGGGTCCCGCTTGGCGGGTACGGCTCGCAGGGCGCGCACGCCGGGCGCGTCCCGCCCGACGGGTTCGACGCGCAGGGCGTGGGCGACCCGCAGGCCGCGTACGACCAGGACCCGCACGCGGCGTACGACCCGCACGCCGCCCCCGACGCACGGGGCGGGTTCGATGCGCGCGACGCCTACGACACGCGCGACGCCTACGACACGCGCGACGCCTATGACGCGCGCGATGCCTACGACGCGCGCGACGCCTACGGTCCCGAGACCCTGGGCCCCGCCTCCCCCGTCCCCGTCCCAGCCTCCGCCCCCGCGCCGGACACCGGTCCCAGGGCTCCGGAGGCACCCGAGGAGCCCGAGGCCTCCGAGGCCGCCGACGCCCCCAAGGTTCCCGCGCAGGCGTCCGCCCGCTCGCGCCGTCGTGACGTACGCCGCCGCCCGCGCGGCGCCCGGTACGCGGGCCTGGACGGTACGGGCGACGGCGCGGCCGAGCCCGCCCCCGCTCCGGGCGCGGGCGAGCCCGCGACCCCGCGCGGTGCGCGCTACGTCCAGGCCGTCGACGCGGAGCCGCGCGCCCACCCCGATCCCGGTGCCCAAGACGCCGACGGCGCCGATGACGAGCGCGTCACCGTCGACGCCGTCAGGGCCCTGATCCGGCTGCGCGGCGAGGGCCGCAGCGGAGAGGCGCACGGCGTGCTCGTGGAGGCCGCGGGCTGGCCCCCGGCCCGCCTGCCGCTCTTCGCCGAGGAACTGCACCACGCGGGCCTCGGCGCCGACTGGGCGACGCTGCTGTGGGAGGCGGCGTCCCTGCCGCCGGACCAGCTCGTCGCCGTCGCCGACGCGCTCGCGGGCGCGGGCCGCGGCGAGGACTGCCGCAAGCTGCTGCGCCAGGGCGTCGCCCGGCCCGCGCCGGAGATCGCCGAGTCGCTGCTCGCCCTCATCGACGCCGGGCGCGAGCGGGAGGCGCGCGCGCTCCTCGACTCGTATGTGCGCGTGCGCAGCGCCGAGGACGTCGCGGCCTGCGCGCACACCGATCCGCAGCGGCTCATCCCGCTGCTCATCACCACCGCCAAGGCCGTGTCGGACGATCGCCACTGGGACCTCGTGCACGCGCTGCGCGTCGCGGGCTTCACCACCTGAGGCGCGCCGGGCGCGCCCGTTTCGCACCCACTCGGGTGCGAAACATGATCGACTCCGCCGCTTGCTGACGATGGTCTTGGCAAGGCCGTCGATGGGGGCTTACGTTCATCTGTCTACGCACCAAGTCTACGGGCGTAGAGGCTCTCTGACGTCCTGTCGAAGGAGCATCTCATGGCCAACGTCGTACGCGCCGCACTCGTCCAGGCGACCTGGACCGGCGACACCGAATCCATGATCGCCAAGCATGAGGAGCACGCCCGCGAGGCCGCCCGGCAGGGCGCGCGGGTGATCGGCTTCCAAGAGGTCTTCAACGCCCCGTACTTCTGCCAGGTCCAGGAGAAGGAGCACTACCGCTGGGCGGAGCCCGTCCCGGACGGGCCGACCACGCGCCGGATGCGGGAGCTCGCCCGCGAGACCGGCATGGTCATCGTCGTGCCGGTCTTCGAGGTCGAGCAGTCCGGGTTCTACTACAACACCGCCGCCGTGATCGACGCCGACGGCAGCTACCTCGGCAAGTACCGCAAGCACCACATCCCCCAAGTCAAGGGATTCTGGGAGAAGTTCTACTTCCGCCCGGGGAACGCCGGCTGGCCCGTCTTCGACACCGCCGTCGGCCGGATCGGCGTCTACATCTGCTACGACCGCCACTTCCCCGAGGGCTGGCGCCAGTTGGGCCTGAACGGCGCCCAGCTGGTCTACAACCCCTCCGCCACCTCGCGCGGCCTGTCCGGCTACCTGTGGCAGCTGGAGCAGCCCGCGGCCGCCGTCGCCAACGAGTACTTCGTCGCCGCGATCAACCGCGTCGGCCAGGAGGAGTACGGCGACAACGACTTCTACGGCACGAGTTACTTCGTGGACCCGCGCGGGCAGTTCGTCGGCGAGACCGCGAGCGACAAGGCGGAGGAACTCCTCGTGCGCGACCTGGACTTCGACCTGATCGACGAGGTCCGCGAGCAGTGGGCGTTCTACCGGGACCGCCGCCCGGACGCGTACGAAGGGCTGGTCAAGCCGTGAAGGACCTGCACGCCCGGCACCGGGCCGTCCTGCCGGACTGGCTCGCGCTGTACTACGACGAGCCGATCGAGATCACCCACGGCGAGGGCCGCCACGTCTGGGACGCCCAGGGGCGGCGCTATCTGGACTTCTTCGGCGGCATCCTCACCACCATGACCGCGCACGCGCTGCCCGAGGTCACCAAGGCCGTCGCCGAGCAGGCGGGCCGGATCATCCACAGCTCGACGCTGTACCTGAACCGCCCGATGGTCGACCTCGCCGAACGCGTCGCCACCCTGTCCGGCATCCCCGACGCCCGCGTCTTCTTCACCACCTCCGGCACCGAGGCCAACGACACCGCGCTGCTGCTCGCCACCGCGCACCGCCGCTCGCGCCAGGTCCTCGCGATGCGCAACAGCTACCACGGCCGCTCCTTCGCCGCCGTCGGCATCACCGGCAACCGCGCCTGGTCGCCCACCGACCTCTCCCCGCTGCAGACGCTCTACGTCCACGGCGGGCTGCGCACCCGCGGGCCCTACGCGGCCCTGAGCGACGCCGAGTTCACCGAGGCGTGCGTCGCGGACCTGCGGGACATGCTCGGCCAGACCCGCGACGTCGCGGCCCTGATCGCCGAGCCGGTCCAGGGCGTCGGCGGCTTCACCTCGCCGCCCGACGGCCTGTACGCGGCCTTCCGCGAGGTCCTCAGCGAGCACGGCGTCCTGTGGATCTCCGATGAGGTGCAGACCGGCTGGGGCCGCACCGGCGACCACTTCTGGGGCTGGCAGGCGCACGGCGCGGCCGGGCCGCCGGACCTGCTGACCTTCGCCAAGGGCATCGGCAACGGCATGTCGATCGGCGGTGTCGTCGGCCGCGCCGAGGTCATGAACTGCCTGGACGCGGGCTCCATCTCGACCTTCGGCGGCTCACCGGTGACGATGGCCGCGGGCCTCGCCAACCTCACCTATCTGCTCGAACACGACCTCCAGGGCAACGCGCGCCGGGTCGGCGGGCTGCTCATCGAGCGGCTGCGGGCCATCGGCGCCCAGCTGCCCGGCGTCCGCGAGGTGCGCGGCCGCGGCCTGATGATCGGCGTCGAGCTGGTGAAGCCGGGCACGGACGAGGCCGACCCGGCCGCGGCCGCCGCCGTCCTCGAAGCGGCCCGCGAGGGCGGCCTCCTCCTCGGCAAGGGCGGCGGCCACCACACCAGCGTCCTGCGGATCGCGCCGCCGCTGACCCTGACCGTCGCCGAGGCGGAAGAGGGCGCCGCGATCCTGGAACGGGCCCTGCGCGCCGCCTAGGCGCCCGCCCGCGGCCTCGCCGCCGACGCCCACCCCCGTACACAAAGGGAGCGCACCACCATGAGCGACCGCACCCTGATCCGCGGCGGACTCGTCGTCACCGCCGCCGAGGAGACCCACGCCGACGTGCTCGTCGAGGACGGCCGGATCGCCGCGCTAGCGGCCCACGGTACGGAGGCGGCACGGAGCTGGACCGCCGACCGCGTCATCGACGCGACCGACAAGTACGTCATCCCGGGCGGCGTCGACGCCCACACGCACATGGAGCTGCCCTTCGGCGGCACCTTCGCCTCCGACTCCTTCGAGACCGGCACCCGGGCCGCGGCCTGGGGCGGCACGACCACCATCGTCGACTTCGCCGTGCAGTCCGTGGGCCGCTCCCTGCGCGAGGGCCTCGACGCCTGGTACGCGAAGGCCGACGGCAAGTGCGCCATCGACTACGCCTTCCACATGATCCTCTCCGATGTGACCGAGCGGTCCCTGAAGGAGATGGACCTGCTCGTCGAGGAAGGCATCACGTCCTTCAAGCTCTTCATGGCCTACCCGGGCGTCTTCTACAGCGACGACGGGCAGATCCTGCGCGCCATGCAGCGCTCGTCGGCCAACGGCGGCCTGATCATGATGCACGCCGAGAACGGCATCGCCATCGACGTCCTCGTCGAGCAGGCCCTCCAGCGCGGCGAGACCGACCCCCGCTACCACGGCGAGGTCCGCAAGGTCCTCCTGGAGGCCGAGGCCACCCACCGCGCCATCCAGCTGGCGCGCGTCGCCGGGGCGCCGCTGTACGTGGTGCACGTGTCCGCGGGCGAGGCCGTCGCGGAGCTCGCCGCCGCCCGCGACAAGGGGCTGCCGGTCTTCGGCGAGACCTGCCCGCAGTACCTGTTCCTGTCCACCGACAACCTGGCCGAGCCCGGCTTCGAGGGCGCCAAGTACGTGTGCTCCACGCCCCTGCGGCCCCGTGAGCACCAGGAGGCGCTCTGGCGCGGCCTGCGCACGGGCGACCTCCAGGTGGTGTCCACCGACCACTGCCCGTTCTGCTTCACCGGCCAGAAGGAGCTCGGCCGCGGCGACTTCTCCAAGATCCCCAACGGTCTGCCGGGCGTGGAGCACCGCATGGACCTGCTCCACCAGGCGGTCGTCGACGGGCACATCAGCCGCCGCCGCTGGATCGAGATCGCCTGCGCGACGCCGGCCCGGATGTTCGGCCTCTACCCGAAGAAGGGCACCATCGCGCCGGGCGCCGACGCCGACATCGTGATCTACGACCCGGCGGCCGAACAGGTCATCTCGGCCCAGACCCACCACATGAACGTCGACTACTCGGCGTACGAGGGCAGGCGCGTCACCGGACGCGTCGAGACCGTCCTGTCGCGCGGCGACGTGGTCATCGACCAGCGCGCGTTCACCGGCCGCGCCGGGCACGGCGTCTACACGCCCCGCGCCACCTGCCAGTACCTGGACTAGGCAGTACCTGAACTCAGTACCTGAACTCACTACCTGAGCTCAGTACCAGAACTCAGTACCTGAACGAGGAGGCATCCCCGTGGATTTCGGACTCGTCCTGCAGACCGATCCGCCCGCGTCCGAAGTCGTCGGCCTGATGCGGCGCGCCGAACAGAACGGCTTCCGCTACGGCTGGACCTTCGACTCGGCCGTCCTGTGGCAGGAACCCTTCGTGATCTACAGCCAGATCCTGGAGCACACCCGGGAGCTGATCGTCGGCCCGATGGTCACCAACCCGGGCACCCGCACCCCGGAGGTCACCGCCTCCACCTTCGCCACGCTCAACGACATGTTCGGCAACCGCACCGTGTGCGGCATCGGCCGCGGCGACTCCGCGATGCGCGTCGCGGGCCGCACCCCCAACACGCTGGCCCGGCTCGGCGAGTCCATCGAGGTCATCCGCGACCTCGCCGAGGGCCGCGAGGCCGACGTCGGCGGCCAGACCCTGCGCATCCCCTGGATCAAGAACGGCAAGCTCCCGGTGTGGATGGCCGCGTACGGCCCGAAGGCGCTCGCGCTCACCGGGCAGAAGGCCGACGGGTTCATCCTCCAGCTCGCCGACCCCTATCTCACCGAGTGGATGATCAAGGCCGTACGGGACGCGGCCGCGGCCGCCGGACGCGACCCCGCCGCGGTGAAGATCTGCGTGGCCGCGCCCGCCTACGTCAGCGCCGACCTGGCCCGCGCGCGCGAACAGTGCCGCTGGTTCGGCGGCATGGTCGGCAACCACGTCGCCGACCTCGTCGCCAAGTACGGCGAGCACTCCTCGCTGGTCCCCGAGGCCCTCACCGCGTACATCAAGGAGCGCGAAGGCTATGACTACGCCCACCACGGGCGGACCGGGAACCCCGACACCGCCTTCGTGCCCGACGAGATCGTCGACCGCTTCTGCCTGGTGGGGCCCGCCGCCGCGCACATCGAGAAGCTGCGCGCCCTCAAGGACCTCGGCGTCGACCAGTTCGCCCTGTACGCCATGCACGACGCCCGCGAGGACGTCATCGACGCCTATGGCGCGGAGGTCATCCCGGCCCTGACCTGACTCCCCTCCAGCGAAGGGCCCGCCCATGACCGACGCCGTGCCCGCCGCGTCCCCGTCCCAGACCACCGCCGCCGACGGCCGCGTCGAGCTGTCGCCCGGCGCCTACCCCCGCGACAGCCGCTTCGCCAACGACGACCTCAGACCCGTCCCGCTAGCCGAACGCCACTGGTCCACCTACAACTTCGCGGCCCTGTGGGTGGGCATGGCCCACAACATCCCCTCCTGGACCCTCGCGTCCGGCCTCGTGGCGTTCGGCATGGACTGGAAGCAGGCCGTGCTCACGATCGCGCTCGCCAATGTGATCGTGCTGCTCCCGATGCTGCTCACCGGCCACGCGGGACCCAAGTACGGCATCCCCTTCCCCGTGCTCGCCCGCGCCTCCTTCGGCCTGCGCGGCGCCAATCTGCCCGCGCTTGTCCGGGCGGCGGTGGCCTGCGGCTGGTTCGGCATCCAGACCTGGATCGGCGGCCAGGGCATCTTCGTGCTGCTCGACCAGGTCTTCGGCGGCGCCTGGAGCGAGACCTCGCACACCGGCGGCTATCCGTGGCCGCTGTGGCTGTGCTTCCTGGCGTTCTGGGCGCTGCAACTGGCCATCATCCACCGGGGCATGGAGACGCTGCGCCGGTTCGAGAACTGGGCGGCGCCGTTCGTGCTCGTCGGCGCGGTGGTCCTGCTGGTGTGGATCTCCGACAAGGCGGGCGGGCTCGGGCCGCTCCTCGACCGGCCCTCGAAGCTCGGCTGGGGCGCCGACTTCTGGCCGGTGTTCTTCCCCGCCCTCATGGGCATGATCGGCTTCTGGTCGACGCTGTCCCTGAACATCCCGGACTTCACCCGCTTCGGGAAGGGCCAGCGGGCCCAGGTGTGGGGCCAGACCCTGGGCCTGCCCACCACGATGACCGCCTTCGCGCTCCTGTCCGTGCTGGTCACCTCCGGCTCGGAGGCGGTGTACGGCGAGCCGATCTGGGAGCCGGTGGACCTCGCCGCCAAGGCCGACAACGTCTTCGGGCTGCTCTTCGCCCTGGTCACCGTCCTGGTCGCGACGGTCTCGGTGAACATCGCGGCGAACGTGGTCTCACCCGCGTACGACCTCGCGAACCTCGCGCCGAAGGTCATCACCTTCCGCACGGGCGCGCTGATCACCGGTGTCGTCGGCGTGCTCATCTTCCCCTGGAAGCTCATCGAGACACCGGAGCTGTACATCTTCGTGTGGCTCGGCGTGGTCGGCGGGCTGCTCGGCACGGTCGCCGGAGTCCTCATCGCCGACTACTGGGTGATCCGCCGCACCCGGCTCGACCTGGCCGACCTGTACCGGCCCGAGGGGCGCTACTGGTACCGGCGCGGCTGGAACTGGCGGGCCGTGGCCGCGTTCGCCGTGGGCGGGCTCCTCGCGGTGGGCGGCTCGCACTCGGACCCCGGAAAGGGCCCCTTCCCGCGCGACGGCCTGATCCCCTTCCTGGAGCCGCTGGCCGACTATGGGTGGGCCGTGGGGCTTGGGGCGGCGTTCGTGGTGTACGTGGGGTTGATGTGGCCTTGGCGGGAGGGGGAGCGGGAGCGGGAGTTGCGGGGCGTGGCATGATCCCGGCATGAGCCGCATACCGCTGAGACGCGCCGCTGTGCTTGGTGTCGGCGCCCTGCTGATCGCGGGGTGCGGACAGGGGGACGGGCGGAACGAGGGTGAGGGGAGCGCTCCTGGGGCAGGCGTGCCCTCGGGGCCCGTCACGGCCGATTCGCTCGACCCGGACGACTTCCACCGCTACGGAGCCGAGCTGGCGGAGCAGCCGCCGCAGCCGTCCCGTGACTGCGCGGGCAGGACCGGCACCCTGCTCGAGCAGGGCCCGGTGGACAGAGCGATGGGGCTGCGGGCGATGACGCTGTGGCTCACCCACTGCGGCACCAGCACGTACCGTCTCGACGGCTACCCGACGCTCCAGGTGCTCGACGAGGACGGCACCGCCTTCGACGTGCACAGCCTCCGGGGCGCGGAGCCCATCACGACCGCTGTGAAGGACCCCGGGCCGCACCCGGTGACGCTCCGGCACGGCGAGTCGGCGACCGCGGGGGTGGTGTGGCGCAACACCTACGCCAACACCACCAAGGACCCCGTCCACGGCACCCGGCTCCAGGTGCTGCCCGTCCCCGGCAGGCCCGCGCGGACCGTCGCCCCCGACGGCGGGATCGACCTCGGCAGCACGGGCCGCATCGGCGCGACGGCCTGGACGAAGGCCCCGGCGGCCGAGCCCCGTACCGGAAGGCCTACGGCACCCGCGCCGTCCACTCCGGCGAGCTGAACTTCGTCCGCGCGAGCTCCTCGGCGCGGGCCAGCTCGGCGTCGCTGACCTTGCCCGCCGCCAGGCCGTACCGCCCGCGGAAGGAGTCGATCATCTTCCCGATGACGGCTTCGCGGGGCAGGCCGGTCTGGCGGCGCAGCGGGTCCACGCGCTTCTTGGCGCTGGTGGTGCCCTTGTCGGAGAGCTTCTCGCGGCCGATGCGGAGCACCTCGGTCATCTTGTCGGCGTCGATGTCGTAGGCCATGGTCACGTGGTGGAGCACCGCGCCCGGGGTGCCGCCGGGGCCGACCATCCGCTTCTGCGCGGCACCGGCGATCTTCCCGGCGTCCGTGGCGATGTCGTTCAGCGGCTGGTACCAGGCCTTGACGCCCATGTCGCCGAGCGCGCCGAGCACCCAGTCGTCGAGGTAGGCGTAGCTGTCCTGGAACGACAGGCCCTGCACGAGGGCGTCGGGCACGGACAGCGAGTACGTGATGGTGTTGCCCGGCTCCACGAACATCGCGCCGCCGCCGGAGATCCGCCGCACCACGCCGATGCCGTGGCGCTCGGCGCCCTGCGGGTCGACCTCGTTGCGCAGGGACTGGAAGCTGCCGATGATCACCGAAGGGGCGCCCCACTCCCACACCCGCAGCGTCGGCGGCCGCCGCCCGGCGGCGACCTCCTCCGTCAGGACCTGGTCGAGCGCCATGTGCAGCGCGGGCGGCTGCGGGCCCTCGTGGACGAGCTGCCAGTCGTAGTCCGTCCAGTCCGTGGCGTGCGCGAGGGCACGCCGCACGGCGATCGCGACGCCCTCGGCCGTGAGCCCGTACATCACCGTCCCTGGGGGCAGGGCCGCCTCCACGCGCGCGGCGAGCCCGGGCGCGTCGGTGTCGGCGGGGGCGCCCTCCAGGGCGGCGTCGATGGCGAGGATCGCCTCGTCCGGTTCGAGGAAGAAGTCCCCGGCCACCCGCACCCGGCACAGCCGCCCGTCCTCGACGTCCAGATCCACCACGACGAGCTTGCCGCCCGGGACCTTGTACTCGCCGTGCACCGCACACCCTCCTGCCCACGGGGCACCCGGCCCCGGCCATCCACAACGTTCCGGCCTCAACGGTAACCGGAACACCAGGGTGAGGGGGTTCCTTCGCGGTGTTGTGCGTACACCGTACGCTGAGTGATCGTCGCTGTTCTGATGAACCATCAGGGCATATATGCTAAGGAGTTTCTGTCCCGTTGGCGGGACATGTCTCCCTGGGGAATTCTGAGGTGGGGGCGCCCGGCGGGAATCTGGTGTCGTGGTGAGGTGTGTTGCCTGGCCGGACGGCTCTTCTCGCATCCAGTGGTGGTGAGTTCGCCGGATCGGCGGGGCGGCTTCGGCTGGCGCTCGCCGTGGTTACTCGTTCCAGACTCGCTCAGCCTGGGCGTCGAGTGGTATGGGTAAAAGTGCGTATCGACCCTCAGGAGCGCGTTAGGGACGCGTTAGCGGCGCATAAAAAACGGGGAGACATGGTGTCTGGAATGTCTGTTCTATCGGTGGGGCAGTACGAGCGTATGCTCAACCTCGCCGTGGCCGCGCTGCGGGAACAGGACCCCCGGCGGTTATGGGACCCGGTGGTGACGGAGCTGCTGCGCACCTGTGGCGGGGAGTTCGTGTTCCTGAAGCGGGACGAACAGCCGGGCGGCGAGGGCGTGATGCGCTTCTGGGCGGCGGACACGGCGACCGCGCGGGAGCCGGACGCGGCGGTGCGCGAGCGCATCCACCGCGCCTGCCCGCTGGCCGACCACTACGCCTCCTCCGGCGACCGCGCCCCGCGCACCGCCGCCGAGATCCTCGGCGAGCGCGCCTGGCGCGCCAGCGCGGCGGCGCGGCTGCTGCGCGACGCCCTCGGCACGGAGCATCTGCTCGGCCTGCCGCTGCCGGACGCCTCACGGCCGTTCCGGTACTTCCTGGTCTGCCGCTCGGGCCCGGCCTTCACCACGGCCCAACTCGCCTACGCGCGCCGCATCCAGCCCCTCCTCGAAGGGGTCGACCGCCAGGCCCAGCTCCTGGAGTGCTGGCACGCGGCCAGCGCGACACCCGCGACACCGCCGGGCGGCCGGAAAGCCCCCGCCCCCGACAGCACGGCGGCCGAGCACGCGACGCCCGGCGGCGACCTCACGCCGCGCGAGCTGACCGTCCTCGGACTGCTCGCCGACGCGCTGACGGCCGCCGTCATCGGGCGCCGCCTCGGCATCTCCGTACACACCGCGCAGAAACACATCCAGAGCATCTACCGCAAACTCGGCACCAGGGACCGGGTGGCCACCGTCCTGCGGGCGCAGACGCACGGCCTGCTCCCCGGCGCGGCGGGCGTACCGGATGCCGGACCGGGCGGCCGTGGGCGCGGCCACCGGGACTAGCCTGCGGGCATGTTCACGACGCGCCCCACGCTTCAGGGCACCTTCGGCATGGTGTCGTCCACGCACTGGCTCGCCTCGCAGTCCGCGATGGCCGTCCTCGAAGACGGCGGCAACGCCTACGACGCGGCCGTCGCCGCCGGCTTCGTCCTGCACGTCGTCGAGCCGCACCTGAACGGGCCCGCGGGCGAGGTGCCGCTCCTCCTCGCGCCCGCCACGGGCCCGGTGCGGGTCCTGTGCGGGCAGGGCGTGGCGCCCGCCGGGGCCACCGTCGCCCACTACCGCGACGAGCTGGGCCTCGACCTCGTGCCCGGCACCGGACCGCTGGCCGCGGCCGTGCCCGGCGCGTTCGACGCCTGGATGCTGCTCCTCAAGGACCACGGCACCAAGCCGCTCGCCGACGTCCTGAAGTACGCCATCGGGTACGCCGAGGACGGGCACGCCCCCGTGGAGGGCGTCGGCGTGACCGTGGAGGCGGTGCGCGAGCTGTTCGAGACCGAGTGGACGTCGTCGGCGGAGGTGTACCTGCGAGGCGGCGCGGCGCCCGCGCCGGGGGAGCTGTTCCGCAACCCGAGCCTGGCCGCCACCTGGCGGCGCCTGCTCGCCGAGGCGCGGGCGGCGGGCGGCGACGACCGCGTGGCGCAGATCGAGGCGGCACGCGCGGTGTGGCGCACCGGCTTCATCGCCGAGGCCCTGGTGCGCCAGGCCGCCCGGCCCACCATGGACACCAGCGGCACGCGCCACACCGGCACGCTCACGGCCGCCGACCTCGCCGCCTGGTCGGCGACGTACGAGGACCCGGTGACGTACGACTGGCGGGGCTGGACCCTGTGCAAGGCGGGCCCCTGGAGCCAGGGCCCCGCCCTCCTCCAGCAACTCGCCCTGCTGCCGCCGGAACTGCCCGCGTACGGCTCCGCCGACTACGTGCACCTGCTCGTCGAGGGCTGCAAGCTCGCCATGGCCGACCGCGAGGCCTGGTACGGCGACGCCGCCGACGTGCCCCTCGACGACCTCCTCTGCGCGACCTACAACGCGGGGCGGCGCGCCCTCGTCGACGGCGAGGCCTCCCACAAGCTCAGGCCGGGCAGCCCCGGCGGCCGCAAGCCGCGCCTGCCCGCCCACGCGCGGGCGGTCGCCTCCGGGGAACCGGCCCCCCACGCGCGGGGCGCCCTGGCGGGCACCGGGGCCGCCGCGGGCGCCGGTGAGCCCACCGTCGCCCGGGACGGCGCCACCCGGGGCGACACCTGTCACCTGGACATCGTCGACCGCTGGGGCAACATGGTCGCCGCCACGCCCTCCGGCGGCTGGCTCCAGTCCAACCCGGTGGTGCCCGAACTCGGCTTCCCCCTGGGCACCCGCCTGCAGATGGCGTGGCTGGAGGAGGGCCTCGCGAACACGCTCACCCCGGGCCGCCGCCCGCGCACCACGCTCACGCCGTCGCTCGCCCTCAAGGACGGCGTGCCCGTCATGGCGTTCGGCACGCCGGGCGGCGACCAGCAGGACCAGTGGCAGCTGCACTTCTTCCTCGCGGTGGCCCTGCGCGGGGCCGTCCGCGGCGGGCTCGACCTCCAGGGCGCCATCGACGCCCCGAACTGGCACAACGAATCCTTCCCCGAGTCGTTCTACCCGCGCGGCATGCGGCCCGGCAGCGTCACTGTGGAGTCCCGCACCGACCCGGCCGTCGTCGCCGAACTGCGCCGCCGGGGACACGAGGTGACCGTGGGGAAGGCCTGGTCGGAGGGGCGGCTGTGCGCGGTGGCGCGGGACCCGCGCACCGGGGTGCTCTCGGCGGCCGCGAACCCGCGGGGGATGCAGGGGTACGCGGTGGGGCGCTAGGGGCTGCTGAGGGGGCTCCGGCGGGGCGCTAGGGCCTGCTGAGGGGGCTCCGGCGGGGCGCTAGGGCCTGCTGAAGGGTCTCCGGCGGGGCCGGGCCGACTGACGCGGCGGGGGAACCGTCGGTTTCATCCGGATTCCACCCTCTGTTCACCCCGCGCGCACGGGATGTCAGTGCCGCGTGCTCTCATGGAGTCATGATCGAAACGCAGGGACGACACATCAAGGAAAGCATCGACGACTTTCTCGCACGTCAGGCCGCCGACGTGGAGCGCGTGATCCGCGAGGCCGCCGCCGAGGAGATCACGCCGCGGTTCCGGCAGCTCGCCGCCGCGGACGTCGTCCAGAAGAGCGGCCCCCACGACCTGGTCACGGTCGCCGACCGCAGGGCGGAGGAATTCCTCACCCGCGAGCTCACGGCACTGCTGCCCGGCTCCGCCGTCGTCGGCGAGGAGGCGGTGCACGCTGATCCCTCCGCCTATGAGGCGATATCCCGCGAAGCGCCGGTGTGGATCGTCGATCCCGTCGACGGGACACGCCAGTTCGTCCACGGAGACCCCGGTTTCTGCACGCTCGTCGCCCTCGCCCTGGACGGCGTCGTGCTCGCCTCCTGGACGTACGCGCCCGCGCTCGACGCCTTCGCCACGGCGATCCGCGGCCGGGGCGCCGCCCTGAACGGCACGGCGCTGCGCACCGGCGCCCCGGAGCCCGGCCGCCCCCTCACGGTGGCCACCTCCCACCCGGACTTCACCACGGACGACCAGAAGCACGCCCTGATCGGCCTGCGCGCCGACGGCTTCGCCCCCCGGCCCTGCGGCTCCGCGGGCCTGGAGTACCTCGCCGTGGCCCGCGGCGAGCTCGACGCCGTGGCGTTCAGCTGGGAGCTGGCCTGGGACCACGCGGCGGGGCTGCTCCTGGTCGAGGAGGCGGGCGGCGCCCACCTCACGCGCGAGGGCGTGCCCTTCGCCATCACCGGGGGCAACGCCCTGCCGTTCACCGCCGCCCGGGACGAGGCCACGGCCCGGCGTGTCGCCGACGCCCTCGCGGGCGGGGCCTGAGCGCGGGCCCGCCCGCGCGGCGGGCCCTCCGCCCGGCCGGGGCGGGGCCCGGGGGCGGGCGGCGACGGGCCGCGGCCGCAGGCCCCCGCGACCTCGGCGGCGCGGTTCCTCCGGCATATCCTGTGCGGCACTGGCCATCGGCTGACAAAGGAGTCCGAAGGTGCCGTCGATGCTCGATGCCGTCGTCGTGGGAGCGGGACCGAACGGCCTGACCGCCGCCGTCGAGCTGGCCCGCCGCGGCCACTCGGTGGCCGTCTTCGAGGCCCGGGACACCGTCGGCGGCGGCGCCCGCACCGAGGAGCTCACGCTGCCCGGCTTCCGGCACGACCCGTGCGCGGCCGCGCACCCCCTTGGCATCAACTCCCCGGCGTTCCGCGCCCTGCCCCTGGAGCGGTACGGCCTCGAGTGGCTGCACGCCCCGCTGCCCATGGCCCACCCGTTCCCCGACGGCGGCGCCGCCGTGCTCTCGCGCTCCGTCGCCGAGACCGCGGCCTCCTTCGGCCCGCGCGACGCGGGCACCTACCGACGGCTCGTCGAGCCCTATCTGCCCCACTTCGACGCGCTGGTACGGGACTTCATGGCGCTGCCCCTGACCGCGCTGCCCCGCGACCCCGTGCGGCTCGCCCGCTTCGGGCTGCTCGGGCTTCCGCCGTCGACGTGGCTGCTGCGGCGCTTTCGCGACGAACCGGCGCGGGCGCTGTTCGCCGGGCTCGTCGCCCATGTCATCGCGCCCCTCAACGGCCTCGCGACCAGCGCCGTCGGCATGGTCTTCGCGCTCGCCGCCCACGCGCGCGGCTGGCCCGTCGCCCGCGGAGGCTCCCAGTCCATCTCCGACGCCCTCGCCGCGTACCTGCTGGACCTCGGCGGCACCGTCCACACCGACTACGAGGTCAAGCGCCTCGACGACCTGCCGCCCGCGCGCGCGTACGTCTTCGACACCTCGCCCGCCGCGCTCGCCCGCATCGCGGGACTCGGCCGCTACTACGACGGGTACCGGTACGGCGCCAGCGCGTTCAAGATCGACTACGCGCTCGACGGGCCCGTGCCCTGGACCGCGCGGGCGCCGCGGCGCGCCGGGACCGTGCAGATCGGCGCCGACAGCCGGGAGATCGGCGCCGCGCTGCGCGCCGCAGCGCGTGAGGGCCGGGCCCCGGACGCGCCGTTCCTGATCACCGTCCAGCCCGGCGTCGCCGACCCCTCCCGCGCGCCCGAGGGCAAGGAGGTCTTCTGGGCGTACGGGCACGTCCCCAACGGCTGGCAGGGCGATCTGACCGACGCCATCGAGCGGCAGCTGGAGCGCTTCGCGCCCGGCTTCCGCGACCGGGTCCTCGCCCGCGCCACCGCGGGCCCGCCCCAGCTCGCCGCCCGCAACGCCAACTACGTGGGCGGCGACATCGCCTGCGGCGCGGCCAGCGGACTGCAACTGCTCCTGCGGCCCCGGCTCACCGCGTTCCCGTACCGCACGCGGCACCCCGCCGTGTTCCTCTGCTCGTCCGCGACCCCGCCAGGACCCGGCGTGCACGGCATGTCCGGGCACAACGCAGCCAAGGCCGTCTGGAAGCGGCTGCGGGAGGACCGGTGACCGCCCGGATCACGCTCGTCCAGGGCGACCTCACCCGGCAGCGCGCCGACGCCCTCGTGAACGCGGCGAACTCCTCCCTGCTCGGCGGGGGCGGCGTCGACGGCGCCATCCACCGCCGCGGCGGCCCCGAGATCCTCGCCGACTGCCGCCGACTGCGCGCCGCGCGCTACGGCAAAGGCCTGCCGACCGGCCAGGCGGTGGCCACGACGGCCGGGCGCCTCGACGCGGCCCACGTGATCCACACGGTGGGCCCCGTCTGGTCCGCCACCGAGGACCGCTCCGCGCTGCTGGCCTCCTGCTACCGCGAGTCCCTGCGCGTCGCCGCCGCCGTCGGCGCCCGCACGGTGGCCTTCCCCGCGATCTCGACGGGGGCGTACCGCTGGCCGATGCGCGACGCCGCCCGCATCGCCGTCCACGCCGTACGGGACGCCCCGGAAGCGGCCACCTTCGAGGAAATCCGCTTCGTCCTCTTCGACGAGCCAGCACTCCAGGCGTTCGAGGAGGCCCTGGCAGCACAAGGCTGATGTCGTTTTCCCGCCAGCCACCACCCCCACCGATCCCCGATCCTTAACCCATGCCCACCCCCACCACTCCCACGCCCTGGACGGCCCAGCCCGCCCGCACCAGGGCGGGCCCACTGACAGCCACACCAACGCGGTCCGAGCCCGCGGGGCAGGGCCGCACCGCAGGGCGAGAGCGCCCCGCCGGTCTGGGCCGCCCCGCTGGGCAGGATCGCCACGCAGGGCACGCAGCACAGCAGCCCCCCGCACCGCAGGTGCAGTCACCCCCGAAAACAGCCGCGCCCGCAGGGATGCACGGGGACTTCGAGCGGTGTGTCCGTGTCGTGCGGTCCAAGGACGGGCGGTTCGACGGGTGGTTCTTCACCGCCGTGCTGACCACGCGGATCTACTGCCGGCCCAGCTGCCCGGTCGTGCCGCCCAAGCCCGAGAACATGACGTTCTACCCGAGCGCCGCAGCCTGCCAGCAGGCCGGGTTCCGGGCCTGCAAGCGGTGCCGGCCCGACAGCAGCCCGGGGTCGCCCGAGTGGAACCAGCGGGCCGACCTCGTGGCCCGGGCCATGCGGCTCATCGCCGACGGCGTCGTCGACCGCGAGGGCGTGCCGGGCCTCGCCACCCGCCTCGGCTACAGCACCCGCCAGGTCGAGCGCCAGCTCCTCGCCGAGCTCGGTGCCGGGCCGCTCGCGCTCGCCCGCGCCCAGCGCGCGCAGACCGCGCGGCTGCTCATCGAGACGACCGCGCTGCCCATGGCGGAGATCGCCTTCGCCGCGGGTTTCTCCTCGATCCGTACGTTCAACGACACGGTCCGCGAGGTCTTCGCGCTCGCCCCCGGCGAACTGCGCACCCGCGCGGCCACCCGCAAGGGCCACGAAGGACGCACCCCCGGAGCCAACGGCACCCTCTCGCTGCGGCTGCCCTTCCGGGCCCCGCTCCACCCCGACAACCTCTTCGGCCACCTCATCGCGACGGCCGTCCCCGGCGTCGAGGAGTGGCGCGACGGCGCCTACCGCCGCACCCTGCGCCTGCCCTACGGGCACGGCATCGCCGCCCTCACCCCGCACCCCGACCACATCGCCTGCCGCCTCACCCTCACCGATCCGCGCGACCTGACCCTCGCCATCAGCCGCTGCCGCAGGCTCCTCGACCTGGACGCCGACCCCGTCGCCGTGGACGGCCAGCTGCGCGCCGACCCGCTGCTCGCCCCGCTCGTCGACAAGGCCCCCGGGCGGCGCGTGCCGCGCACCGTGGACGAGGCCGAGTTCGCGGTGCGCGCCGTCCTCGGGCAGCAGGTCTCCACGGCCGCCGCCCGCACCCACGCCGCGCGCCTCGTCACCGCGCACGGCGATCCCGTCGAGGACCCCGAGGGCGGCCTCACCCATCTTTTCCCCACGCCTGAGGCCCTCGCCGCCCTCGACCCCGAGTCGCTCGCGCTGCCCCGCAGCCGCCGCACCACCCTGACGACCCTCGTACGCCACCTCGCCGGCGGCACCCTCCAGCTCGGCGTCGAGAACGACTGGGAGCGGGCCCGCGCCCAGCTCACCGCGCTGCCGGGCTTCGGTCCGTGGACCACGGAGGTCATCGCCATGCGGGCGCTCGGCGACCCGGACGCGTTCCTGCCCTCCGACCTCGGCGTCCGGCGCGCCGCCCAGGGGCTCGGCCTGCCGCACACGCCCGCCGCGCTCACCGCCCGCGCCGCGGCCTGGCGCCCCTGGCGCGCGTACGCCGTCCAGTACCTGTGGGCCACCGACGATCACCCGATCAACCACATCCCCGCACCCTGAGACCGCCAGAACCGGAGGGCCCGCACCGCCATGCAGCACACGCACCGCACGCACACCGTCATCGACAGCCCCTACGGACCGCTCACCCTCGTCGCCACCGACGGCACCCTCAGCGGCCTGTATATGACCGAGCAGCGCCACCGCCCCGCCGACGAGACCTTCGGCGACCGCGACCCCGAGGCCTTCGGCCCGGTGACCGAGCAGCTCACCGCGTACTTCGCGGGCGAGCTGAAGGAGTTCGACCTGCCGCTGCACCTGCACGGCACACCGTTCCAGCGATCCGTCTGGCAGCGGCTCCTGGAGATCCCGTACGGCGAGACCCGTACGTACGGGCAGCTCGCCGACGCCCTCGGCAAGCCCGCGGCGTCCCGCGCCGTCGGCCTCGCCAACGGCAAGAACCCCATCAGCGTCATCGTGCCGTGCCACCGCGTCATCGGCGCGAACGGCGGCCTGACCGGCTACGGCGGCGGCGTCGACCGCAAGCGGCGGCTGCTGGAGTTCGAGAACGGGGCCGCGCTGTTCTAACCCCCGGCCCCCGCCCCCGGAGTCGGCGAGCTCGGCGATCACCTCGGCGTGACAGGGCTCCGGCACGCACCAGCACCCAAGGCGCCGCCCCCGCAGCTCCGGCAGCAGCGCGAGCAGGTCGGGGCGGCTGAGCAGATGGTCCCGGTACATCGCCACGACCTCCTCGCGCGTCCCGTCCTTGCCGGGCCGGAAGGGGCTGGCAAGCGGCGAGCCCGCCAGGTCCCAGCCGCCCCGGTGCAGGGCGCGGCCCACATAGACGACGTCGGCGTAGTCCGGGTCGCCGCGGTGGCCCTTGAGGTTCACGACGGTCGTACGGCTCATGACCGCGCGCCGCTTCCCGCACCCGGCGCCGCGAAGACCGCGCAGGTCGTCGTGGCGTGGGCGCGCAGCTTGCCGTCGGCGGCGGAGACGACCCGGGCCTCGGCCGTGGCGGTGGTCCGCCCGACGTGGACGGCGGTCGCCTCGCAGCGCAGCCGCGCCGTGTCGGCGAACACCGGACGCACGAAGTTCACGCTGAGCTGCGTCGTGGTGTAGGCCCGGCCCCGGGGCAGCACGGTGGCGATCGCGCAGCCCAGGGCGGAGTCGAGCAGGGTGGCCAGATAGCCGCCGTGCACGGTCCCCATCGGGTTGAGCAGATGCTCGCCGGGGTCGCCCTCGAACACGGCCCTGCCCTCACCGAACTCCACCAGGCGGTAGCCGAGGGTGGAGGCGATGGGCGGCTCCGGGAGCTCCCCGGCGGCGATCTTCTGGAGGTGTTCGAGCCCGCTCAGGTCGCCCGCCTCGGCCCAGGGCACCGGCGGCCTCCAGGAGTGCGTACGGACCCGGGGCTCCTCAGGGTGTGCTGGTGCTGTCATCGACGTGCTCCGCCCTTCCGCGCTCGCCGAGCGCTCCCCACCGACTCTCCCCGGCTTCGGCGCGGACCGCGCGCCGAAGCAGGCGGAATCACGCGACCCGGTGGCCGTCCTCCAGCTCCACCGTGCCGCTGCCCGCGTCCAGCGCGTCGAGCGCCGCGAGGACCCGGCGCGCGTGCGGCACCGCCAGGTACGACGGCACATCCGCACGGTCCACCAGGCGCCACGACAGGAGCTCCTCCTCCTGGAGTCTGATCGTCTGGAACCGCTCCTCGGGCAGCACCCCGCCGTCGTACAGATACGCCACCAGCGGCGGCCGCGTCGCCGTCCCCGGCACCCAGTCGATCGCGAGCAGCCCGCCGAGCTCGACGTCCAGGCCGACCTCCTCGGCGGTCTCCCTGCGCGCGCCCTGCCGCGGACTCTCCCCCGCGTCCGACTCGACGGTGCCGCCCGGAAGCGCCCATCCCTCGCGGTAGTTGGGCTCGACGAGCAGCAGGCGGCCCGCCGGATCGCGGATGAGGGCGGCGGCTCCGGCGAGGACGCGGGGCAGCCCGGCGATGTACGCGGTGTAGTCGAGGGTCGTCACGGGGGAAGCGTAGCCGCAGCGGCCCGAGCGCCTACGCGGGCGGCGGCGCCGCCGTCGCGGACGCCCGCGCCAACTCCGTGGTGCGGGCCGCCAGTTCGCTGACGCGGGCCCCGTCGTAGCCGAACACCGCGCTCCTGACCCGGTCCTCCAGCGGCTCGCGCCACCGCCCCGGAATCGCCGCCGCCCCGCACAGGACGCCCGCGAACGACCCGGCGGTCGCGCCGTTGGAGTCCGTGTCCAGGCCGCAGCGCACGGTCAGCGCGAGCGTGCGCGTGAAGTCGCCCCCGCCGTACAGCAGTCCGGCGGTGAGCACGGCGACGTTCGGCACCGCGTGGATCCAGCCGAGCCCCGCCGTCTCGCCGTCCAGGGCCGTGAGCGTCTCCTCCCAGCTCAGCCGCGCCTCGTGCAGCGCCGCCACCCGGCGCGCGGTGCGCGCGATCCGGCAGCCCGCCGGGATCACCCCGAGCGCGCGGTCCACCGCCTCGCGCGGCCCGGCCGCCGTGAACGCGGCCGCGATCAGCGCCGCCGCCCACATCGCCGCGTACACGCCGTTGCCGGTGTGCGAGAGCACCGCGTCCCTGCGGGCCAGGGCCGCGGCCCGCACCGGCTCGCCCGGGCACGTCCAGCCGTAGACGTCGGCGCGGATCAGGGCGCCGATCCACTCCTGGTACGGGTTGTCGTACGTCGCGGTCAGCGGCGGCCGCAGGCCGTTCACGAGGTTGCGGTACGCCGCGCGCTCCGCCGTGAACGTCTGCCGGTACGGCAGCCGCAGCAGCCACAGCTCGCCCACGTCCTCGGTGCTGAAGTCGAAGCCGCGCGTGCGCAGCAGTTCGAGGCCGAGGATCGCGTAGTCCACGTCGTCGTCGCGGCAGCTGCCGCTGATGCCGCCGCGCACGCAGGAGGGCCACTCGGGCCGCAGCTCGAAGCCGGTGGCGCCGGGCGGGGGCGGGGGCAGGTAGTCGGTGAGCGGGAGGGCGTCGGTGAGCCGCAGATAGCGGTCGATGCGGTCGCGGGTCCAGTAGTCGCCGCGCTCGACGGGCTTGCCGAGCATGTTGCCCGCGATCCGGCCGAGCCAGCCGCCGAGCACCTTGTCCGCGAGGTCCGTGCCGGGTGCCGTCAGCGTCGTGGGCGTCGTGGGCGTCATGGGTCCGGTCTACCGAATTCCCGGACGCCGCGCCCCCCGGTCGCCCGCATCAGCCACGGCGGCCGCGGGCCGCCCCTGCGCCCCTGGGCAGCGGGCCCCTCCTGCGGTTATGGTCGCAGCGGCGCGACTGCCTTGACGCGAGCAAGGCCCGAAAGCTAAGGGGAATGCAAGGTGGCGGACGCTGCAGCGACGACAGCTCACGACGGGGGCCACGGCGCCGCGCACGGCGACGGCCGTGACCGAGGCCATGTGCTGATCGCCGCGGACAAGTTCAAGGGGTCGCTCACCGCGGTGCAGGTCGCACAGCGCGTGACGGAGGGCCTGCGCCACGTCGTGCCGGACCAGCCGGTGCGGGCACTGCCCGTCGCGGACGGCGGCGACGGCACGGTCGACGCGGCCGTCGCGGCCGGGTTCGAGCGCCGGAGCGTACGGGTCACGGGACCGCTCGGCACCCAGGTCGACGCGGCGTACGCGCTGCGCGAGGGCACCGCCGTGGTGGAGATGGCGGAGGCCTCGGGCCTGCAACGGCTGCCCGACGGCGTGTTCGCGCCGCTCACCGCGACGACGTACGGCACCGGCGAGCTGCTCCGCGCCGCCCTCGACGCGGGCGCGCGCACCGTCGTCTTCGGCGTCGGCGGCAGCGCCACCACCGACGGCGGCGCGGGCATGCTGGCCGCGCTCGGCGGGCGGTTCCTGGACGCGGCCGGGCAGCCGGTCGCCCCCGGCGGCGGGCCGCTGCGCGACCTGGCGACCGCCGACCTGTCCGGGCTCGACCCGCGCCTGAAGGACACCGACATCGTCCTCGCCAGCGACGTCGACAACCCGCTCACGGGCCCCAAGGGCGCCCCCGCGGTCTACGGCCCGCAGAAGGGCGCATCGCCCGAGGACGTGGCGGCCCTGGACACCGCGCTCGCGCACTTCGCCCGGGTGCTCGCCGACGCGGTGGGCCCGGCGGCCCTGGAGCACGCCGAGGCACCCGGCGCCGGAGCGGCGGGCGGCATCGGCTACGGCGCCCTCGTGGGCCTCGGCGCGTCCTTCCGGCCCGGCATCGAGGTGATGCTCGACGTGCTCGGCTTCGCGCCCGCCCTGGCCGGGGCACGGCTCGTCATCACCGGCGAGGGCTCCCTCGACCAGCAGACCCTGCACGGCAAGGCGCCCGCGGGGGTGGCGGCCGCCGCCCGCGCCGCCGGTGTCGACGTCGTCGCCGTCTGCGGCCGCCTGGCCCTGTCCCCGTCGGCACTCGGCGCCGCGGGCATCCGCCGCGCCTACGCCCTCACGGACCTGGAACCCGACGTCCAGCGCTGCCTGACCGAGGCGGGCCCGCTCCTGGAACGGGTGGCGGCGGCCGTCGCCAGGGACTACCTCAGCGCCTGAACCCCACCGGGCCGGGCCGCCGCGGTCCGGCCCGGTCGGGCTCAGCCGGTGCCGCTGTCGCTGTCGCTCCGGTGACCGGACAGCAGCGCGCAGATCAGGACGTACGAGACGAGGGCGGGCACGGGCATGTGCCCGCCCGACTGGTCGATGGCGTCGATGGAGTAGCCGGAAAGCCCCAGCCAGACCACGCTCCCGACGACGACGAGCCGCTGGGTGCCGGTCTCCCGCGTCAGGCGCATCACGGCCCACAGCAGCAGCGGCATGAGCGCCCAGGAGGCGAGCGTGGTGAGGACGAACTGGGTGGCTCCGGCGAACCACGCGTCCGGGTCCTGGTCCTTGGCATCGCGCGCCCACGCGTAGCCGCCGGACATGACGGTGTGGCAGGCGGCCGTGGCCATGGTGGCGGCGAGGGCGCCTTTGGCGTGTCGTATGTAGTCCATGTCGATTCCGAGACCGTGCGGGACGGGCCCCGGCACGCGTGCCGGGGCCCGTCGGTCAGCTGTGGCCGAACCGCTCGACGGCGGGTCCGGTCGTGGGTGTGCCCGGGCGTTACCGCAGGCCGCGCTCCAGGGCGTCAGCGTACAGGCGGGCGCCGGCTATCTTCGGGTGGAAGGACTTCATCGACGGCTGGGGAAGCGAGTTGTCCGCCTCGGACCGGCCGCCGGTGACGATGCCGTGAATGGACTCGGGGTCGCCGCAGATCGCCTTGCCGTTGAACTCCTGCGCGGGGTCGATGAACGTCGCCCCGTTCTCCTTGGCGGCCGCCGCCATCTCCTTGGTCAGGTGCGGGCTGATCTCGTCGTTCAGCCAGAGAACCTCCGCCACGTTGGTTCCGGGCACGCAGGCGCCGCCCTTCTCAAAGAGCGGGGGATAGCCCATGAGGACGACCTTGGCGTTCGGCGCCCGGTCCTTGATCTCCTTGAGGACCCTCGCGATGCGCGGTTTCACCTGGCTGGTGATCCAGTCGGGGAGGAAGTTCCTCAACGCCCCGGTCAACCTACCGGTCTTGCTTCCCGTGTCCGGATCCCTCATCTCGAACTCGGCGTCCTGGCAGAGCTTGATGCCCGCGTAGAGGATGCATTCCGAGATCACGTCGGCGAACAGCGAGTCGTTGCCGCCCACGGCGAGGGTGACCAGGTCGGTGTTCTTGTCGAGATAGCCGAGGTCCATCTGGGGCAGCGAGTTGTCCTGGGTCTTGCCGCCCGACCACATGTTGTACGTACGGGCGCCGGAGCAGGCGACGAAGCTCAGGTCGACATTGCCGTACGTATCCGAGAGCTCACCGATGGACTTGGACTTCCCCGGCAGCTTCGCCTCACGGATCCAGGCGTACTTGGAGCGGTGGCACTTGTTGACCACCCCGTCCTTGCCGATGTCCTCCCGGTAGTCCGTCTCCCGGAAGTAGTCCTTTCCGTCCTTGTCGTCCGCGCCCTCACCGGAGGCGAAGGAGTCGCCCATGCCGACCACCTGGTAGGGCTTGGAGTCGAGGTGCTGGAAGGCGACGGCGTCCCAGGCGATGTCCACCGACACGTCCTCTTCGGTGATGTTGGACAGCGACACCTTCGGAGATCCGGTGAAGTTGAACACGCCGAGTGACCGCCACTCGTTGCCGCGGACGCGCTGCGGGGCGACCCGGTGCGGAGGAGTGGTGGCATCGGTGCCGGACACCGAGTACTTCGCCTGCTGGGAGCGCGCGGCGACGTTCGGCATGTGGACCAGGACGCGGGTCCAGCCCTTGGTGGAGCTGGGTCCTGTCCACGTCCCCGTGACCTTCAGCCGCTTCGCCTCCTCGGAGCTGGCCTTGCGCGTACTGGAGAACCACATGTGGTTGCCGTATCCCACCCCGAGCTGATGCGTGTCCATCTTCGCTGAAGGTGAGGCGAAGTCGAACTTGAACGAGCCGGACGACTGGGCGCTGTCCGTGCATCTTCTGAGGTCGGAACCCGCGACGCGCTGACCGGTGTTGAGGTTGTCGACGACCGGGGTGCCCAGCGGGAGTCCGGATTCGCACCGGGGCGGGTGGGAGTTGCCGTCCGCCTCCTCCGGATAGGTGTTGTCGAAGCGGAACAGCTCGAAGCCGCACTCGCGGTTGTCGCAGTTCTTCCACGCGACCTTCGTGTTCCACCAGCACTTCCAGTCCGAACGCTGGCAGGGTCCGGTGGCGGGGGAGTCGTTCGACGCCCCCTCCTTGATCTTCGCCGGGTCGCATTCGTTGGAGCCGCTGCAGAACTGGTGGACCGGCGGCTTCGACGTGATGCGGTGCGGGGTGGTGGTCCACCAGGCCGGGCGGTAGCCGTGGACGAGCTTGCCCGGCTCCTCCAGCGTCTCCAGCGGATTCGCGGCCCAGCCGATGACCTTCTCCGGGTACGGCCAGAACTGCGGCTTCGCGGCGTGCGAGTAGTCGGGGCCACCGGCCGCGGTCTGGAGGAACGGGTTGCGGTTGGGCTTGAAGGTGGGATTGGCGGGATTGTTGGCCCAGCCCACACCCCACTTGCCGCCGTTCTTCCCCGTATCCGACTTCGGGTAATAGCCGGAGTTGTAGGCCCAGAGGGCGAAGAACCAGTTCTCGATCCCCTTCGGGTCGCCGTTGTTGACGGTCATCCCGTCGGCGCGCGTCGAGTTCCACTTCTCGGCGAGGATGTTCACGCCCGCCGCGACGTTCGCCGTGTAGTCGAGCGCCACGGCCTCCTGGTACGCGCGCGGCTTGGCGGGCCGGGCGGGCCCGTCCTCGTAGGGCTTGCCGGGCAGCCGCATGCCGTCGGTGACCTGCGTGATGCCGTAGCCGCAGTCCGCGGCCTTCCAGTTGATGGCCCAGGGGTCGTTGACGCCCCCGTGCTCATCGTGCTTGAGGCCGTAGTAGTTGCCGATGAGGCTGTTGGCGGTGGTGCCCGGCGCGGCGAAGCGGGTGGCCTGCCACATGTTGGATTCCTGCGCGGTGATGCCGAGGAATACCTGCGCGGGAATGCGGCCACCGCCGGAGAGCGGAGTGAGACCGCCGATGAGGGACTGGGGCTTGTAGGCGCCCATGCCCATGTTCTTCCAGTTCGCGGGCCGGGAGACATGGCCGTCGAGGTTGCCCTCGACGGACCGGTTGACCGCCCATTCGATCTGGCGGGGCTTCGGCTGGAACGCCTGCTTCTGCGGGTTGCCGCGCTCCACCGAGCAGGTGCGCTCGGACTCCGGCTCGGAGATGTCCAGGCGCGACTGCCCGCCGCGGCCCTTGCCGGCGCCGCCCCCGACCGGGGCGGTGCCGAGGGCGGGGGAGCGGTCCTGCCCCTCGGCCGGGTCGGGGTTGACCGGGGCCGTGGCCGGGTTGGCCTCGAAGTCGGGGGTGCTCTTGGTGGGCAGGTGGCGCATCTCGATGTGCGCCGTGCGCGCCGTCGCGTACTCGGACGCGCGGATGCGGGTGTCCTTGCCGTCGGCCCACGCGGCGGTCACGGCGGCGTGCGCCCGGGTGGAGGCGGTGGCGTCCTTGTCGATCCCGCCCGGGTTCCGCACGCCCTTGGGCAGCGGCCCGACGCTCTTCGCGGCGCCGGTGACGAGCGCGGTCCCGTCGGCGGAGCGCGTGAGGTCGACGTCGGCCAGAGCGCCCTCGGCGACCGTACGGGCCTTCGCCGCCGCACCCGCGACCTGGCCGCCCGTGAGGTACTTGACCTTGGTCGCAGGGCCCGCGGGAGCCTTCGCCGCACCGCGCTTCGCGGCGCCCTTCGTGGCTTTCTCCGGGGCCTTCCCGTCGCGCCCGCGGTCGAGGAAGGCGAGACCTCCGCCCCGGGTGACGGAGAGGCTGAAGGGGACGTTGTCCGTGCGCGTGACCAGCTGGGGCTTGGCGTCCTCGCCGATCCGCACGATCGCGTTGCCCTGCGCGGCGACGAGCCCTTCGCGGGTCGGGACCGCGGAGGTGATCTGGCCGTCGATCGTGACCGACCCGGCCGTCTTCCCGGTGCGGGCGTCGATCGTGATCAGGCGCGTCTCGTTCTCGTCCGACGTCTTCTCGTCGGTGAACTGCGAAAGGACCGCCTGCTCGCCATCGCCGCAGCCGGGCGAGAAGTAGGCGAGACTCGCCTGGTACGGGAGCTTCCTGACCGCGCCCGTCTTCAGGTCGACGGTGGCCGTGAACGCGCCCCGCGCCATCAGGTCCGGCTTGTTGGTGAAGGTGCGCGGCGCGTACGCGACGAGGGCGCGGTCGCCGGAGGCGGTGACGCAGGCGTTGCCGATCCAGGTGTCGGTGTCGAAGAACCCGGGCTCGGTCAGGGTCGCGGCGGTCTTCCACCGGTATCCGTCGGCCTCGTCGGCGGTCATCAGATGGAATCCGGTGGCGTCACCGATGGTGGTCCACGCGGTGTCGGCGGACTTGGCGTAGCCGTCGCCGAGCACCTCGCCGCGGTCCTTGGCGGGAACCCGGTCCTTGGGGCCGTCCTCGTCCGCCCGCTTGGACGGAGCGGGCGCGTCGCCGCGCCCTTCGGCGGCCTTGGCGGGTGCGGATGGTCGTTCCGTGGCGGGGTAGGCCTGCGTCGCGGTCCCGATCGCTATCGCGGTGGCGATGGCGCAGCTGACGGAGACGCGCGCGGCCCTGAATCTGCTTCTCTGTCTCAAGGCGTTGATTTCCTCGGAGGTGTCGTCACACATTGACTTGACGTGAGCAGGACAAGTGAAAGGCGATGTGGAAGCGCGTTCATCCAGGCCCAGGGCCCTTGCCGGGCCCCGGACTTGAGATCATCTGGTGAGCGTCGATCACTCTACGCACGGCCATGCTCTTTGCACATGCTCACAGTGAATGCGGCAGAGGCTGGCCGGAATTCAGCACGGGGAGTGGAATGCCCTCATCGGGCGCACCGCGACGACGTGGCATGCGTGAGGCCCACAGGCCACCCGAAAGCGGAAGCGCGAGCGGGGGTTCCGAGCGGCGAGGAATGGCCAATTCGCGATGGCCAACGAAAGCTGTCGATCCATGGCTCTCGCGGGAGCGAAAGCGGGCCCGGAGGTGGGAGCGGAAGCGGGCCCGGAGGCGGGAGCGAAGGCGGGCACGAAAAAGGTGGGCCCGAACCTCGAAGGTTCGGGCCCACCCGGTGTCAGCTCAAGCGCTACGGCAGCTGTGCCGCCCGCGCCTCGCGCCGGTTGTCCCGGAAGTTGTTCACCCTGCGGGCCGTGGCGAAGAGGGGGATCACCGCGCCGAGGACCAGCTGCAGCGCGCAGCCGGTCTGGAGCAGCAGCTGCCCGCCCGGCGCGTCGAACGCCCACGCCGCGAGCAGCCCCATCGCCGAGACGATCCACGCCAGCATGGCCACCGCGAGGGGGCCGCGCGGCTTCGGGTACTCGACCCGGCTGACCATCAGCCACGCCGTGCCGATGATCGCGAGGAGCGTGGCCACGAAGGGCAGCTCCAGGAGCACGATGGAGACCACCGTCAGCGCCCCGAAGGGCGACGGCATCCCCTGGAACACGCCGTCGCGCAAGGTCACGCAGGAGAATCTCGCGAGGCGCAGCACCACCGCGAGAAGCACCACGATCGCACCCACCGCCGCGACCCGCTGGTGCGCGTCGTCGGCGACCATCCCGTACACGAGCACGAAGTACGCGGGTGCGAGACCGAAGCTGATCAGGTCCGAGAGGTTGTCCAGCTCCGCGCCCATCGGCGAGCTGCGCAGCTTGCGCGCGACGAGCCCGTCGAACAGGTCGAAGACCGCCGCGCACAGCATCAGGATCACGGCCGTGGCCGCGCTGTGGCGGGCCATGCCCGACTCGTCACTGCCCGTGAGGTGCGGGATGAGGATGCCCGTGGTGGTGAAGTACACCGCCATGAAGCCGCAGGTGGCGTTGCCGAGCGTGAGGGTGTCCGCTATCGAAAGGCGGAGCGAGAGCGGCATCTCCTCATCGGCTTCGTCCTCGGCGGCCTCGGGCACCCAGCCCGTCTGTGCCTCGGGATCAGTCACGGTCAATGCGAGTCACCCCAGCCACGGTCTTCTGCCCGACCTCGACATCCACGTCCACGCCCTCGGGCAGGTAGATGTCGACGCGCGAGCCGAAGCGGATCAGGCCGATGCGCTCGCCCTGCTCCACCTTCGTGCCCTGGGGCACGTACGGCACGATGCGCCGGGCCACCGCGCCGGCGATCTGGATCATCTCGATGTCGCCGAGCTCGGTGTCGAAGTGCCAGACGACGCGCTCGTTGTTCTCGCTCTCCTTGTTGAACGCCGGGACGAAACCGCCGGGGATGTGCTCGACGGAGGTCACCGTTCCGGCCAGCGGCGCGCGGTTGACGTGGACGTTCAGCGGGCTCATGAAGATCGCGACGCGGGTGCGCCCGTCCTTCCACGGCATGATGCTCTGGACGACGCCGTCGGCGGGCGAGATCACCCTGCCCCGGGTGATCTCGCGCTCCGGGTCGCGGAAGAACCACAGCATGCCCGCAGCGAGTGCGGTGGTCGGAACGGCGAGGGTCGCGGCTACCTTGGACCGGCGCGCGCGGGCCAGGCTGAGGGCCGCGGTGGCGACGGTCGGCAGGAGCCACGGCGATGCTCCGCGCGCGAGGCGTACGCCGGCCAGGCTGTCGCGAGGTGCAGAGGTTTGGCTGTGGGGCATGGATGACCTTCGTAGCGGATGATGCCGCACTGCATACGGGGGGACGGCGGCTTTCCCGGGATCGTATCGGTAGCGAGCCACAACTGGGCAAGCCAGGAAGCCGAGTCGGCCGCCGGTGCGTGCTGACTGAGTGTGATCTTCTTCTCGATGTGATCTCGAAGAAACCGCCCCAAAACGGGCATTCAGCCCTGAAGTCGATACTCTTCGAGGAGTCGTCGGCCAATGATCATTTTCTGAATCTCGGCGGTCCCTTCACCGATCAGCAGCATCGGTGCCTCGCGGTACAGACGCTCGATCTCGTACTCCTTGGAGAAGCCGTAGCCGCCGTGGATCCGGAACGCGTCCTCTACGACTTCCTTGCAGTATTCGGATGCCAGGTACTTTGCCATCCCCGCTTCCAGGTCGTTTCGCTCCCCGGAATCCTTTTTGCGTGCTGCGTTCACCATCATCGCATGGGCGGCCTCGACCTTGGTAGCCATCTCGGCGAGCTTGAACTGAATTGCCTGGTGCTGGGCGATGGGCTTGCCGAAAGTGTGCCGTTGCTGGGCATAAGAGACGCCGAGCTCGAAAGCACGCTGAGCGACGCCGCAGCCACGCGCCGCTACGTTCACGCGGCCGACCTCGACGCCGTCCATCATTTGGTAAAAACCCCGGCCCGTGACGCCGCCGAGCACGCGATTGGCCGGAATACGCAGGTCATCCATGATCAGCTCGGTGGTGTCGACCCCCTTGTACCCCATCTTGTCGATCTTGCCCGGGATGGTCAGACCCGGGCGGACCTCGCCGAAGCCCGGTTCCTTCTCCACCAGGAAGGTCGTCATCGAGCGATGGGGCGCCGACGCCGTTTCGGCCGCGGAGTGTCCTTCGTCACTTCTGACGAGCACGGCGACCAGCGTTGACGTTCCGCCGTTGGTCAGCCACATCTTCTGACCGTTCAGGACGTACTCGTCGCCGTCCTTGACCGCCTTCGACGTGATCGCCGACACGTCGGAGCCGAGCCCCGGCTCCGACATGGAGAACGCGCCCCGCACCTCGCCGAGGGCCATCCGCGGCAGGAAGTGCTCCCGCTGCTCCGGCGTGCCGTGCTGCTTGAGCATGTACGCCACGATGAAGTGGGTGTTGATGATGCCGGACACCGACATCCAGCCGCGCGCTATCTCCTCCACGCACAGCGCGTACGTCAGGAGCGACTCGCCGAGCCCGCCGTACTCCTCGGGGATCATCAGGCCGAACAGGCCCAACTCCTTGAGTCCGTCCACGATCGCCTGCGGGTACTCGTCGCGGTGCTCGAGCTCCGTGGCGACCGGGATGATCTCTTTGTCGACGAAGTCACGGACGGTGGCCAGGATTTCCCGCTGCACGTCGGTGAGGCCGTGGGTCTGGGCGAGTCGGCTCATGGCTACTTCTCCTGGATCTTCAGGTCCGGGCGGCCGGGCTGCTCGCCGCCGCGCTCCTTGATGTACGTCTCGGTCGGCACCATCACCTTGCGGCGGAACACGCAGACCAGCGTGCCGTCCTGCTTGTAGCCCTTGGTCTCCACGTAGACGATGCCGCGGTCCGACTTCGACCTGGACGGCGTCTTGTCGAGGACCGTCGTCTCCCCGTAAATCGTGTCGCCGTGGAAGGTCGGCGCCACGTGCTTGAGCGACTCGACCTCCAGGTTGGCGATCGCCTTCCCCGACACGTCCGGCACGGACATGCCGAGCAGCAGGGAGTAGATGTAGTTGCCCACGACGACGTTCTTCCCGAAGTCGGTCGTCTTCTCCGCGTAGTTGCTGTCCATGTGCAGCGGGTGGTGGTTCATGGTGAGCAGACAGAACAGGTGGTCGTCGTACTCGGTGACCGTCTTGCCAGGCCAGTGCTTGTACACGGCGCCGACTTCGAACTCTTCGTAGGTGCGGCCGAACTGCATGTCCCTTACGCCTCCGGAGCCTCGAACGTGCTCGTGCGCCGCATCCCCGCCGCACGACCCTTCCCCGCGATGACCAGCGCCATCTTCCGGCTCGCCTCGTCGATCATCTCGTCGCCGAGCATCGCCGAGCCCTTCTTGCCGCCCTCCTCGGACGTGCAGTACGCGTACGCGTCCAGGATCAGCTCGGCGTGGTCGTAGTCCTCCTGGGACGGCGAGAACACCTCGTTGGCGGCGTCCACCTGGCCGGGGTGCAGCACCCACTTGCCGTCGAAGCCGAGCGCCGCCGCGCGCTGGGCCACCTCGCGGTAGCCGTCCACGTTCTTGATCTGGAGGAAGGGGCCGTCGATCGCCTGCAGATCGTGGGTGCGGGCCGCCATCAGGATGCGCATCAGGATGTAGTGGTACGCGTCCGCCGGATAGCCGGGCGGCTGCATGCCGACGACGAGCGACTTCATGTTGATCGACGCCATGAAGTCCGCGGGGCCGAAGATGATCGTCTCAAGACGTGACGAGGCACCGGCGATCTCGTCAACATTGACCAGACCCTTCGCGTTCTCGATCTGCGCCTCGATGCCGATCCGCCCGACCTCGAAGCCCATCGTCTTCTCGATCTGCGTGAGCAGCAGGTCAAGGGCCACGACCTGCTGGGCGTCCTGGACCTTGGGCAGCATGATGCAGTCAAGGTTCTGGCCCGCGCCCTCAACGACGGTCACGACGTCGCGGTACGTCCACTCCGTCGTCCAGTCGTTGACGCGCACCACCCGCGTCTTGCCCGTCCAGTCGCCCTCGTTGAGGAACTTGACGATCGTGTGCCGCGCCTCGGGCTTGGCCAGGGGCGCGCACGCGTCCTCCAGGTCGAGGAAGACCTGATCGGCGGGCAGGCCCTGGGCCTTCTCCAGGAAGCGCGGGTTGGAGCCGGGGACCGCGAGGCAGGAGCGGCGCGGGCGGAGCCGGTTCACGGCCGGGGGCTGCTGAGTCATGCGGGGACCTCCAGGGGGTCGAGGTGGTTCGCCTTGCGGATCTCGTCGACGATACGACCGATGATCTCCGTGATGCCGAAGTCCTTGGGGGTGAACACGGCGGCCACACCCGCCGCCTTCAGGTCCTCGGCGTCGCTGCTGGGAATGATGCCGCCGGCGATCACGGGAATGTCGTTCGCCCCGGCCGTGCGCAGCCTCGTCAGGACGTCCGGCACGAGCTGCGCGTGCGAGCCGGACAGGATCGACAGGCCCACGGCGTGCACGTCCTCCGCGAGCGCCGCGTCGACGATCTGCTCGGGCGTGAGCCGGATGCCCTGGTAGACGACCTCGAACCCGGCGTCACGGGCGCGGACCGCGATCTGCTCGGCGCCGTTGGAGTGCCCGTCGAGGCCCGGCTTGCCCACCAGGAAGCGGAGCTTGCCGGTGCCGAGGTCGGCGGCCGTCTTCTCGACCTTCTCGCGGACAACGGCGAGCGGCGTGCCCGCCTCGGCGGTGACGGCCACCGGGGCCCCGGAGACGCCCGTGGGCGCCCGGAACTCGCCGAAGACCTCCCGCAGGGCGCCCGCCCACTCCCCGGTGGTCACACCGGCGCGCGCGCACTCCAGGGTGGCCTCCATCAGGTTGCCGGTGCCCGCCGCGACCTCCTTGAGCCGGTCGATGGTCTGCTGGACGGTCGGGAAGTGGAACGGGTCGCCGCCGCCCTGCCGGTCGGAGGACTCCTGACGGGTGGTGCGCCAGTCGCCCACCGCGGTCACCACGCGCGCCTCGACCGCGGGGTCGACCGTCATGATCGCCGTGTCCAGGTCGGAGGTCAGCGGGCTCGGCTCCGTCGACTCGAAGACGTTGACACCGACGATCTTCTCGTCGCCCGCCTCGATCCGCGCGCGGCGCTCCGCGTGCGAGGACACCAGCTGCGACTTGAGGTATCCGGACTCGACGGCCGCCATCGCGCCGCCCATCTGCTCGATGCGGTCCATCTCCTCCAGGGACGCGTCGACCAGCGCCTCCACCTTGGCCTCGACGACGTGCGAGCCCGCGAAGATGTCCTCGTACTCCAGGAGGTCCGACTCGTGCGCGAGGACCTGCTGGATGCGCAGCGACCACTGCTGGTCCCAGGGCCGGGGCAGGCCCAGGGCCTCGTTCCAGGCCGGGAGCTGCACGGCACGCGCGCGTGCGTCCTTGGAGAGCGTGACGGCGAGCATCTCCAGGACGATGCGCTGCACGTTGTTCTCGGGCTGTGCCTCGGTCAGGCCGAGCGAGTTGACCTGCACGCCGTAGCGGAAGCGCCGCTGCTTGGGGTTCACGACGCCGTAGCGCTCGCGGGTGACCCGGTCCCAGATGCGGGAGAAGGCCCGCATCTTGCACATCTCCTCGACGAAGCGGACGCCCGCGTTGACGAAGAACGAGATGCGGCCGACGACGTCGCCCTTGCGGTCCTCGGGGATCTGGCCGGAGGCGAACACCGCGTCGAGGACGGCGATCGCCGTGGACATCGCGTACGCGATCTCCTGGACCGGGGTGGCCCCCGCCTCCTGCAGGTGGTAGCTGCAGATGTTGATCGGGTTCCACTTGGGGATGTGGTTGACCGTGTAGCAGATCATGTCCGTCGTCAGCCGGAGCGAGGGACCCGGCGGGAACACGTGGGTGCCGCGGGACAGGTACTCCTTGACGATGTCGTTCTGCGTCGTCCCCTGGAGGAGGCCGATGTCGGCGCCCTGCTCCTCCGCGACGACCTGGTACAGCGCGAGCAGCCACATGGCGGTCGCGTTGATCGTCATGGAGGTGTTCATCTGCTCCAGGGGGATGTCCTGGAACAGCCGCCGCATGTCGCCGAGGTGAGAGACGGGGACGCCGACCCGGCCCACCTCCCCGCGCGCGAGGATGTGGTCCGGGTCGTAGCCGGTCTGCGTCGGCAGGTCGAAGGCGACCGAGAGTCCGGTCTGGCCCTTGGCGAGGTTGCGCCGGTAGAGCTCGTTGGACGCCTCGGCGGTGGAGTGACCGGCGTAGGTCCGCATGAGCCACGGCCGGTCCTTCTGGCGCTCAGTCATCTAGGGGCCTCAGATGTTCCGGAAGCGGTTGATGGCGTCGATGTGCTTCTCGCGCATCTCCTGGTCGCGCACGCCGAGGCCTTCGGCGGGGGCGAGCGCGAGGACGCCGACCTTGCCGTGGTGGAGGTTGCGGTGCACGTCGTACGCGGCCTGCCCGGTCTCCTCCAGGGAGTACACCTTCGAAAGCGTCGGGTGGATCTTGCCCTTGGCGATGAGCCGGTTGGCCTCCCAGGCCTCGCGGTAGTTGGCGAAGTGTGAGCCGATGATGCGCTTCAGGGACATCCACAGATAGCGGTTGTCGTACTCGTGCTGGTATCCGGACGTGGACGCGCAGGTCACGATGGTGCCGCCCTTGCGCGTGACGTACACCGAGGCGCCGAACGTCTCGCGCCCGGGGTGCTCGAAGACGATGTCGACGTCCTCGCCGCCGGTCAGCTCGCGGATGCGCTTGCCGAACCGCTTCCACTCCACGGGGTCCTGGTGGTTCTCGTCCTGCCAGAACCGGTAGCCCTCGGCGTTGCGGTCGATGATCGCCTCGGCGCCCATGGCACGGCAGATGTCGGCCTTCTGCGGGCTGCTCACCACACAGATGGGGTTGGCGCCCCCGGCGAGCGCGAACTGGGTGGCGTAACTGCCGAGTCCGCCGCTCGCGCCCCAGATCAGCACGTTGTCGCCCTGCTTCATCCCGGCGCCGTTGCGCGAGACGAGCTGGCGGTACGCGGTGGAGTTCACCAGGCCGGGAGCCGCCGCCTCCTCCCAGCTGAGGTGGTCCGGCTTGGGCATGAGCTGGTTGGACTTGACCAGGGCGATCTCGGCGAGGCCGCCGAAGTTGGTCTCGAAGCCCCAGATGCGCTGCTCGGGGTCGAGCATCGTGTCGTTGTGCCCGTCGGAGGACTCCAGCTCCACGGACAGGCAGTGCGCGACGACCTCGTCGCCGGGCTTCCAGGCGTTCACGCCGGGGCCGGTGCGCAGCACGACGCCCGCGAGGTCGGAGCCGATGATGTGGTACGGCAGGTCGTGACGCTTCGTCAGTTCGCTGACCCTGCCGTAGCGCGCCAGGAATCCGAAGGTCGACATCGGCTCGAAGATCGACGTCCACACGGAGTTGTAGTTCACGCTCGACGCCATCACGGCCACCAGGGCCTCGCCCGGGCCGAGTTCGGGCACCGGCACGTCGTCCAGGTGCAGCGACTTGCGCGGGTCCTTGTCGCGCGTGGCGAGTCCCGAGAACATCTGCGTCTCGTCCTTGTGCACGGTCACCGCGCGGTACGACTCGGGCAGCGGCAGCGCGGCGTAGTCGGCGGCCGTCGTGTCCGGCGACTGGATCGCGTCCAGGATTTCCTGCATGGGTTGCCTCCGGCGAAGGGCGCCCCGGGCGGGGCGCTCTGAGGGGTACGTCGGGGTGGTGCTTCGAAGGGTTCGAGTGCTCGAAGGGTTCGAAGGAGCGGTGCCGTCGGTTCGGCGGAGGTGGTGCTCTGGCGGCGCCGTGGTGGGGCGCGGAGGGTGCCTGTGACGCAGGCGTCCGGGTGCGCTCGCCGAGGCTTGCGGGGACAGCCGGTGCGCGGGTGTTGTCCACGCTCCGGCCACCCGGACAACATCAACGTATGACACCGCGTGCCAGTCGGCAAGACACTCAGTGCCAATAGTTTCTCTCAGTTGTCACCGGGTGGGTTCATCTGAGCGATGATCGATCATTGCAGGTCAGAGGGCATGCAAAAGCCGGACGGGCTGACTACCTGCCGGTAGATAGTCAGCCCGTCCGGCGAGTGAGTACGTGCGCGCGGCGTGGCGGTGGTGCGGTGGGGATGCGACGGCGATGCGACGGCGATGCGGCGGTGGTGCGACGGCGATGCGGCGGGGGTGCGGCGGTGGCGCGGCGGTGGCGCGGCCCTCAGCCGCGGTCCCGCAGCGCCTTCTCGATCGTGCGCATGACCTCGTCCAGGGGCGCGTCCGTGCGGGCGACGGTGACCAGGACCTCGCCGCCGTCGGAGACCGTCGCCGCGGGCCCGGAGGGCACCGTGTCCCGCCCGGCGGGGATCCCCGTCCCGAAGGTGCGCCGCACGATCCCGAAGGCGTGGTCCAGCTGCCCCTCCACGTCTCCCTGGCCCCCGGCGCGCAGCCACCGCCGCAGCACGTGGTTGTGGGCCGTGACGACGGCCGACGCCGCCACCTCCGCGAGCAGCGGGTCGTCGTTGCCGTGGTGGTGGGCGTGCTCGTCGAAGTGGCCGAGCAGATACCGCGTGAACAGGCGCTCGTAGCGCGCCACCGACGCGATCTCCCGCTCGCGCAGCGTCGGCACCTCGCGCGTGAGCCGGTAGCGCTCCACGGAGACGGCGGGCGAGGCCGCGTACATCTTCATGACTTCCTTGATGCCCCGGCACACGGTGTCGAGCGGGTGCTCGTGCGCGGGCGCCGCGTTGAGCACGGCCTCCGCGCGGATCAACGTGTCGTCGTGGTCGGGGAAGATCGCCTCTTCCTTGGAACGGAAGTGGCGGAAGAAGGTCCGGCGGGCGACCCCGGCCGCGGCGGCGATCTCGTCGACCGTCGTCGCCTCGTAGCCCTTGGTCGCGAAGAGCTCCATGGCCGCGGCCGCCAGCTCGCGGCGCATCTTGAGCCGCTGGGCGGCGGCACGGCTGCCCGCGGCGCTCTCCGGAGCGTCGGGCGTAGCGGTCGTACGTGAGGACTTGGCGGCCTTGGACATGCCCCGAACGTACTGCATGTGCGCAGCTGAGTGCGCCCGTGGGACGGGGCCGCCCGACGGTTCGAGCAGCCCGCCCCAGTCCGCGCGCCCGCCGCGCGCGGCGTCGTACGCTCCGGCCCCGGCCTCCGCGGACCCGTCAGCGCCGGGCATATTCGCGGAAGCCACGGCCCGTCTTGCGGCCGAGGCAGCCCGCGGCCACCAGATGCTCCAGGAGGGGGGCGGGCGCGAGGCCCGGCTCGCGGAACTCGCGGTGCAGCACCTTCTCGATGGCCAACGACACGTCCAGGCCCACGACGTCCAGGAGCTCGAAGGGCCCCATGGGGTAGCCGCCGCCCAGCTTCATCGCCGCGTCGATGTCGTCCAGGGACGCGTAGTGCTCCTGAACCATCTTGATCGCGTTGTTGAGGTAGGGGAACAGCAGGGCGTTCACGATGAACCCGGCCCGGTCCCCGCAGTCCACCGGGTGCTTCTTGAGCGTCGCGCACAGCTCCCTGGCCGTCGCGTGCACCTCGTCGGCGGTCAGCACCGTCCGCACCACCTCGACGAGCTTCATCGCGGGCGCCGGGTTGAAGAAGTGCAGGCCGATCACGTCCCCGGGGCGCGAGGTGGCGCGGGCGCAGGCGACCACGGGCAGCGAGGAGGTCGTGGTGGCGAGGACCGCGCCCGGCTTGCAGACCTTGTCGAGCGTCGCGAACAGCTGCCGCTTGACCTCCAGGTCCTCCGCGACCGCCTCCACGGCGAGGTCGACCTCGGCGAACGCCTCGTACGAGCCGCTCGGCACGATCCGGTCCAGCGTCTTGGCGGCCGACTCCGCGGTCATCCGGCCCTTGGCGACGGAGCGCGAAAGCGATGTGGCGACACGGTTCTTGGCCGTCGCGGCCTTCTCCTCGCTGCGGGCGGCGAGCACCACCTCGTACCCGGCCTTCGCGAAGACCTCCGCGATGCCGGACGCCATCGTTCCGGACCCGGCCACGCCCACCGAGCGCACCTCGCGCCCCCGCGCCTGCCGCGCCCCCTCGACGGGCGTCAGCGCGTCCCGCACCACCTCGGAGCTGTCGGGCTCCGCGTACGTGTAGAAGCCGCGACCGGCCTTGCGCCCGGTCAGGCCCGCCTCGCTGAGCTGCTTGAGGATCGGGGCGGGCGCGTGCAGCCGGTCCCGCGACTCGGCGTACATGGCGTCGAGGACGGTGCGGGCGGTGTCCACGCCGATCAGGTCGAGCAGCGCGAGCGGCCCCATCGGAAGGCCGCAGCCGAGCCGCATCGCGGCGTCGATGTCCTCGCGCGTCGCGTACTTCGCCTCGTACATCGCCGCGGCCTGGTTGAGATAGCCGAAAAGGAGACCGTCCGCGACGAAGCCGGGGCGGTCGCCGACCGCGACGGGCTCCTTGCCGAGCGCGCCCGCGAGTTCGGTGACGGCGGCGACGGCGGCCGGGGCGGTCAGCACGGACGACACGACCTCGACGAGCTTCATCGCGGGCGCCGGATTGAAGAAGTGCAGCCCGAGCACCCGCTCCGGACGGGCCGACTCCGCGGCGAGACGGGTCACGGACAGCGCGTTGGTGCCGGTCGCGAGGATCGTGTCGGTCCTGACGATCCCGTCGAGCTCGCGGAAGATCCGCTGCTTGATCTCGTACGACTCCGGGGCGACCTCGATCACCAAGTCGGCGTCGGCGGCGGCCCGCAGGTCGGTGAAGGTGCGGAAGCGGGCGAGGGCGTCCGCGCGCTGCCGCTCGGTGAGGCGCTCACGGCGCACGGCACGCGCCGTCGAGGCCTCAAGGGCGGCGACGGCGTGCGCGGCGGCCTCCTCGCTGACGTCGATGCCGATGACCTCGCGGCCCGCGACGGCGAGCACTTCGGCGATGCCGGCGCCCATCGTGCCGAGGCCGACGACGGCGACCGTGCCCAGGGAGGTACGGGACGCACTGGCGGAGGGAGTGTCCATGCGGGGACTCCAGGGAAAAGAGTGACGACTGAGGGGCGCACGCGCGGGGCGCGTGGCAGGGGCGCACCGGACACGTCAGCGCGCGCGTGGAAGCCACGCGAGCGGCGTGAAGTGGCGTACGGCGTGCGTGAATTGCGCGAAGGGATGAACCGGCGGGCCCTGTCCCGAAGCCACGCCGTCCTGCGGTACGTGCGTACCGAACCGACAACACTCGCGACGGCTGCGTCACCAGGCCGTCAGGAGCTGAGAAAGCTGTCCGCGAGGAGTGTGCCCCGCTCACCTGAGATTAACCGGCGAGTAACGAGCGCGCCAGCCCCCGGTGCCTGTGACCTCCGTCGCGACTAGGCTCGCCGCATGGATGCGGAGTTGCGGACGGTGACGGGTCGCTTACGGCGCGAGGCGGCGGCGTCGGGGGCACTGGAAGCGTACGAGAGGCTGCTGGCCGTCGCTGATCCGGACGCGCTCGCGGGGGCGCTCCAGGAGGCGGGACAGCCCTTGTGGGCACGGGAGTTGGCGGCGGTCCGGCTCGGCGCGGCGGGGGACAAGCGCGCCTTCGAGCCCTTGGTGCTGCTCCTCAACCACCGGGATCCGCCGCGCTGCGCCGCCGCCGCGTACGCGCTCGCCCGGCTCGCCGATCCGCGCACGGCCCGCGCGGCCGCCGCGCTCGCGACGAACGAACTGCGCGTGGCCTACGCGCTGCACCCGGTGCGGCTGCTCACCGAGCTGCGCGCCCCGGAGTCGGCGCCCGCGCTGATCGTCACGCTCCAGCGCCGCCTGACGCCCAACGACCCCTACGGCAAGGTGGCGCTCGCCTGTGTGGAGGGCCTCGGCGCGCTCGGGGACGCGCGGGCGATCCCGGTGCTCACGGCGGCCTGTGCCCATCCGCGCCTGGCGGCGGCGGCCTCGGCGGCCCTCGCGCGCGTTTCGCGGTGACCCACGCGCGTTGCGCGGTGACCGGCGCGGGGGTGCGCGGTGACCCGCGCGGGGATGCGCGGTGACCCGCGCGGCGGTGCGCGGTGACCCGCGCGGGGCGCGCGGCGGACGCTCCGCTCAGGATTCCCCGGCGGTCTCCTCCGGCACGACGGCCAGCGCCTCTATCTCCATCAGGAACTCGGGTGCGATCAGCGCCGCGACCTGCACGGCCGAGGACGCGGGCAGCCGCCGCGGGTCTAGGTGGGCGTCCCGTGCGGCGCGCACCGCGGGCATGTGCGCCATGTCCGTGACGAAGTACGTCAGCTTGATCACGTCGTCGAAGGTGGCGCCCGCGGCGGCCAGGCAGCGGCGCAGGTTCTCGAACACCCGCAGGGCCTGCGCCTTCGCGTCACCCGCGCCGACCAGCTCGCCCCGCTCGTCGAGGGGGAGCTGGCCGGACACGGCGACCAGGCGGCCGGTGCCCGTCACGACGTGGGTGTACGCCGTCGCGGGCGCGACACCGTCGGGGGCGTGGAGGTGCGTAAGTCGGCTCATGATCCCCATGGTGGACCATGGGTCTGACAACGCCCCGGGCGCGGTGGGCCGTTCGTCCCGGACTGGGTGTGGCTCAGCCCCGGAATCCCAGCATCCCGTGCAGTTCGGCGCCGCGCGCCGCCCCGCTGCCGGAGCGCGTGCCGCGCGGCTTCGGATCGGGCAGCGCCTTGCACACCGCGTCGACCTCGCCACCGCTCTGCGGCACCTTGCCCTTGTCGAGGTACGCCGCCAGATGCCGGTCGAGGCAGGCGTTCCCGCTCAGCGTGACCCCGTGGTTGCCGCCGCCCCACTCGACCACCAGGCGGGAGCCGCGCAGCTTGCGGTGCAGGGTGATCGCGCCTTCGTAGGGAGTGGCGGCGTCGTCGGTCGCCTGGAAGAGCAGCACGGGCGGCAGGGCGGAGTTGGAGACGTCCGTCGGCTGCTGGGACAGGGTGGGCCAGAACGCGCACGGCGCGTTGTACCAGGCGTTGTTCCAGGTCATGAAGGGCGCCTTCTTGTGCACCGCCCAGTTGTCCTCGCGCCACTGGCTCCAGTCGCGGGGCCACCACGCGTCCCTGCACTCCACGGCCGTGTACACCGAGTAGCCGTTGTCGCCCGCCGCGTCCACGGCGCCCAGGGTGTCGTAGGCGTTCACGAGCGGTCCTGTCTTGCCCTTGGTGTACGCGACGAACGCCTCGGCGAGCAGGGGCCAGTAGCCGTTGAAGTAGCCGCCCGGCAGGTAGGTGTCCTCCAGTTCGGCCGCGCCGACCTTCTTGCCCGCGGGCTTCCTCGCGACGGCGGCCCGCATCGCGTACCACTTCGCCTCGACCTTCGCGGGGTCCTTGCCGAGTTTGTAGACCGCGTGGTGCTTGGCGACCCAGGCCAGGAACGCCTGGTGGCGGGCGTCGAAGGCGAAGTCCTGCGTGAGGTTGGCCTCGTACCAGACGTTCGTCGGGTCGACCACGGAGTCCAGTGCCATGCGCCGCACGCGCTGGGGGAACAGCTTCGCGTAGACGGCACCCAGGTACGTGCCGTACGAGTACCCGAAGTAGTTGATCTTCCGGGCGCCGAGCGCCGCCCGGATCGCGTCCAGGTCCCTGGCCGCGCTGACCGTGTCGATGTACGGCAGCAGGTCGTGGTGCTTCTTCGCGCACGCCTTGGCGAACGCCTTCACCCGGTCGAGGTTGGCCCGCTCCAGGGCGGGCGTGGCCGGCACCGAATCGGGCCGCACCGGTGCGGAGTGCCCCGGGCGGCAGTTGAGGGACGGGGTGCTCCGGCCGACGCCGCGCGGGTCGAAGCCCACGACGTCGTAGCGCGCGGCCACCTTCTTCGGCAGTCCGGCGGCGACGGCCCCGGCCATCGTCAGACCGCTGCCGCCGGGCCCTCCCGGGTTGACCAGGAGCGGGCCCTGATAGGGCTTCGCGGTGTGCCGCACGCGCGAGAGGGCGAGCGTGATCTGGCGGCCGTGCCCGTGGCGCTGGTCTTCGTAGGCGAGCGGCACCTTCAGGGACGCGCACTCCAGCTTCGGATAGGACGGCGTCGCGCACTTCTTCCACACGAGGGGCTTGGGCGTGTACGGGGCGCGCGGAGCGGTCCGCGGGTCGGCGCCCGCCGTGGACGGGGCCACCGTGACGAGACCGGCCACCAAGGCGGCGACGCCGCACAGAGAGACGGCGCTTCTTCTCATCGAGCCTCCCAGGACGGAGGGTTCCGGGGCCGTGCGGCCCACGACCCCCGCCGCATGGTCCCGGAAACCCTGCCCGGAAGGAGACGTTCTGGAGATAAATGACCTGAAAGGAGCATCTCCTGGACGCCTGCCCCTATGCTCCGTGGGCCACTCGGGCGCCCAGAAGGGCGTGCGGGGTCACAACAGCGTCAGCTGAGTGGCTCCTGACGCTGTTTCGGGCTCCCGGGGCGCACGGATGCGGCGGGCGGCGCCCGCGCGCGTGGGGCCGATGCCGAACTCCTCGGCCAGCTCGTGCACCTGGCGGGTGATCCGCCGCTGATACCACTTGGGGGCGTAGGCGCCCTCCGCGTACAGGCGCTCGTAGCGGCGCACCAGATGCGGGTGGTGGCGCTCCAGCCACTCCATGAACCATTCGCGCGCGCCGGGCCGCAGATGCAGCACGAGCGGGGTCACCGACGTCGCCCCGGCCTCGGCGATCGCCCGCACCGTGGCCCGCAGCTGGTCCGGGTGGTCGCCGAGGAACGGGATCACCGGCGCCATCAGGACGCCGCAGTCGATGCCGTGCTCGCTCAGCGCCCGCACAGCCTCCAGGCGGCGCCCCGGCGCGGGTGTGCCCGGCTCCACGGTGCGCCACAGCGTCTCGTCGAGGAAGCCCACCGACATCGAGATGCCGACGTCGGTGACGGCGGCGGCCTCGCGCAGCAGGTCGAGGTCGCGCAGGAGCAGCGTGCCCTTGGTGAGGATCGAAAACGGGTTCGCGTGGTCGCGCAGCGCCTCGATGATGCCGGGCATCAGCCGGTAGCGGCCCTCCGCGCGCTGGTAGCAGTCGACGTTCGTGCCCATCGCGATGTGGTCGCCGCGCCAGCGGGGCGAGGCGAGCTGGCGGCGCAGCAGCTCCGGGGCGTTCACCTTGACGACGATCTGGCTGTCGAAGCCGAGCCCGGTGTCGAGGTCCAGATAGCTGTGGGTCTTGCGGGCGAAGCAGTACACGCACGCGTGCGTGCAGCCCCGATAGGGGTTGATCGTCCACTCGAAGGGCATGCGGGACGCCCCCGGCACCCGGCTCACGATCGTTCTGGCCCGGATCTCGTGGAAGGTGACCCCGCGGAACTCGGGGGTGTCGAAGGTCCGTGTGGTCACCGCGTCCGCGCCGAACAGCGCGGCGTCCGCGGCGCCCCGGCGCGGCCCGTCGGACAGGTTCTCCCAGCGCATGACGCCTCCTCGGTAGCACTGGCCACAGAATAGAACACATGTTCCCATGATCGTGCGACCGTCAGCGCGGACCTGGGGGGACCCGATTTGGGGCGCCGCCGCGCGGGGTGGTTGGGTGACCGTCGAACCCCCGAGACACCAACTGGAGGAAGTGCCATGGCGCAGGTCGAGGCGACCACGGAGCGGATCATCGCGGCGCGGCCGGAGGACGTCTTCGACGCACTCGCCGACTACAGCGGCACGCGCGAGAAGGTCCTGTCCGAGCACTTCAGCGAGTACGAGGTGCGCGAGGGCGGCGACGGCGAGGGCACCCTCGTCCACTGGAAGCTCCAGGCGACCAGCAAGCGCGTCCGCGACTGTCTGTTCGAGGTGAGCGAGCCCACCGACGGCGAGCTCGTCGAGAAGGACCGCAACTCGTCCATGGTCACCACCTGGCGCGTGACCCCCGGGGGCGAGGGGCAGGCGCGCGTGGTCGTCACCACGGTGTGGGACGGTGCGGGCGGCATCGGCGGCTTCTTCGAGAAGACCTTCGCCCCCAAGGGCCTCGTCCGCATCTATGACGCGGTTCTGGCCAACCTGGCCGCCGAGACCGAGAAATAGCACCCCTGGGGGCGGCCGAGAAGTAGCCTCACGGACCACGGGAGTTGGGGTCCGCACGACCGGTGGACCGGCCGTGCGGACCCCAACTCCCTTCCGCCCCCTCAGCGTTGCTCCCACGCTCACCGTTTCGAGTGGTTTTCGGCACGGCCCGGTGGTGCGCCGTAGGGCTCCCACCGGCGCTTACGTGCGCCGGTGCACCTCTCGGGGGGGACTCGTCGCGCTTGCTCGCAGTTGTCGCGTAATGCGAGAAATGGGCCGCGCAGGCGTGACGAGGGGAGCAGCAGGTGGGCGGGACGACGCTGACGAAGAGCACCGGGCACGACGAGCGGACGGTCAGCCGGCCACCGGTGGCCGACGCGGCTGAGGAACCCCCGCCCCCGCGGGCCCGGGGGCAGGCCCCGCACGAGCTGAGCCCCGCCCGGGTCCGCATGGTCTTCTTCGGCCTGATGCTGGCCCTGCTGCTCGCCGCGCTGGAACAGATGATCGTGGCCACCGCGCTGCCGAAGATCGTCGGCGAACTGCACGGCGTGGACCGGATGTCGTGGGCGATCACCGCGTATCTGCTCACGGCCACCGTCGGCCTTCCCGTCTACGGCAAGCTCGGCGACCTCTTCGGGCGCAAGGGCGTCTTCCAGTTCGCGATCGTGGTCTTCGTGGTGGGCTCCGCGCTCGCTGGCTGGTCGCGCACCATGGACCAGCTCATCGCCTTCCGGGCCCTTCAGGGCGTCGGCGCGGGCGGCCTGCTGATCGGCGTGCAGGCGATCATCGCCGACATCGTGCCGCCCCGCGCGCGGGGCCGCTACATGGGCATGATCGGCGCCGCCTTCGGCCTCGCGTCCGTCGCGGGCCCCCTGCTCGGCGGCTTCTTCACTGACCATCTCTCCTGGCGCTGGTGCTTCTACTTCAACGTGCCCTTCGGCCTGGTCACCCTGCTGGTCACCGCGCTCGTCCTGAAGCTCCCCAAGCCCGCGGCCAGGGGCCGCCTCGACGTCCTTGGCGCGCTGTTCCTGACCGCGGCCTCCACCTGCCTGGTGCTCCTGAGCAGTTGGGGCGGCACCCGGTACGCGTGGGGCTCACACGTCATCCTGGGGCTCGCCGCGGGGGCGGTGGTGGCGACCGTGCTCTTCCTGGTCGTCGAACGCTTCGCGGCAGAACCGATCATCCCGCTGCGGCTGTTCCGCGACTCCGTCTTCGCCATCACGGGTCTAGTAGGGCTCGTTGTCGGAATGGCCCTCTTCGGAGCGGCCAGTTATCTGCCGACGTACCTCCAGATGGTCGACGGGGCGAGCGCGACGGAGTCCGGGCTCCTGATGCTGCCGATGATGGGCGGCGTCGTCGGCGCCTCGATCATCGCCGGGCACCTCATCAGCCACACCGGGCGCTACCGCCTCTACCCGATCCTCGGCTGCGCGCTCTCCGTCGTCGGCATGTACCTGCTCTCGCGCCTCGAAGCGGACACGCCCCGGCTGCAGTACAGCATCTGGATGGCCGTCCTCGGCGCCGGCGTCGGCCTGGTCATGCCGGTGCTCGTGCTCGCGGTGCAGAACGCCGCGCCGCCCGCCGACCTCGGCACCGCCACCAGCGCCAACAACTACTTCCGGCAGATCGGCGGCAGCGTGGGCGCCGCCGTCTTCGGCACCCTCTTCGCCGACCGGCTCACCGACGCGCTCGCGGACCGGTTCCCCGACGCCGCCGGTCTGCCGGACGCCGAATCCCTCACTCCACAGGTCGTCCACGCGATGCCCGCGCACCTGCGCGAGGGCTACATCCAGGCGTACGCCGACGCGATGCCGCGGATCTTCCTCTACCTGGTGCCGGTGCTCGTCCTCGGCCTGCTGCTGGCCTTTTTCCTCAAGGAGACCCCCCTGTTGTCCAGTGCCGCGTCCACGAACGCCTCCCTCGCCGAGCCCCCGGTCATCCCCGAGGCCCGCTCCCCGTACGTCCCCGGGGTGCCCGTCTGCGGCACCGTGCAGCACCCTGACGGCACCGTCGTGCCCCGCGCCGCCCTGACCCTCATCGACGTCGCGGGCCAGCAGATCGGCCGGGGCGCGAGCGGCGACGACGGGCGGTACGCGCTCGCCACTCCAGGCGCCGGATCGTTCGTGCTGATCGCGGCCGCGGGCGGCCACCAGCCGCAGGCCGTCACCGTCACCGTCGGCGAGCGCCCCGTGGAGCTCGACGTCGTGCTCGGCGGCGCCGGACGCCTCGCGGGCACCGTGCGCACCGCCGACGGCACCTCCGTCAGGGACGCCGCGGTGACCCTCACGGACGTCCGCGGCGACGTCGTCGCCACGACCCGCAGCGGGCGCGAGGGCGGCTACGTCATCTCGGAGCTGGTGGCGGGCGAGTACACCCTCGCCGCGAGCGCCCCCGCGTTCCGCCCCGCCGCCCTGCCCGTCAGCGTCCAGGCCTCCCGGGAGACCCGCCAGGACGTCGAGCTGGCCGGGGGAGCGGTGCTGCGCGGCACCGTGCGCGCCGGTGGCGGGCGGCCCGTGGAGGACGCGCGCGTGACGCTCCTGGACGCCGCGGGCAACGTCGTGGACACCCTCACCACCGGCCCCGAGGGCACGTTCCGCTTCGTCGACCTGTCGTCCGGCGAGTACACGGTGATCGCGGCGGGCTATCCGCCGGTCGCCACCGTGCTCCAGGTCGCCGGAGGCGGCCGCACCGAGCGGGACCTCCAACTCGGCCACGAGGACTGACCGCTCGCCCCGCGGGCCGCCCGCCCGGCGCCCCGTGCGCCCCGGAGGCGCCCCCGCGGGGGCAATTCCCCCAAGGGGCCGCACGGCGAGCCGCCACGGTCGTACGGTGGTTGAGGGGCGGTGCAGATCTTGCCGCCCGCGGGAAGGAGCCTTGGCCATGGAGCGTGAGACCCCGGACGGCGGGTCGGTGGCACACAGCGTCGTGCCCGGCCGCGTCCCGCTGGCCGTCGTCGTCATCGACGGCACCGGACTCGTCTCGCACTGGAGCGTCGGCGCCTGCCGTCTGTTCGGGTACGCCAGGGAAGACGCCGTGGGGCATCCGGCGAGCGACCTGCTGCCCGTCGCGGGCGCGCTGCCCCAGGAAGGAGCGCGCTACGCCGCGTACGACGGCCTCGGCCCGGACCTCGGCACCTCCCTGGACGGCCACATCTCCTACCCGGCGGCGGGCCGTGCCCGGCTGACCGTGGCCGCCGCCGCGCGCGAACTGACCGCGGCCGCGCGCGACGCCGGGCGCATCGACGTCCTGTGGTGGGCCTATCCGCTCGTCGGCCCCGGCCCCGAGCGGCTGCTCGTACTCGCCGCCGACGCCGCGCGCCTGGTGCCCGCCGACGCTCCCGACAGCGCCCATGTGGAGCGCATAGCCCCAGGGTTCGCGCTGCACACCGACTTCCCCGGAGCGACCGAACTGGCCGAACGGCTCCCGGAGATCCTCCCCAGCATGAGCGTCTCCGAAAGCGCCCGTATCGTCTCGCAGGTCCTGGAACTGGGCTATCCGGTCCTTGAGTTCAGCCAGCACGACCGGGTGCCCGTGACGCCCGACTGGGGCGTGCCCCGCAGGGCCGAACGCCTGGCGCGCAAGCGGCGCGCCGCCGAGGAGGCCGCCGCCGGGATCGCCCCGGCGCCCCAGACGGCGGACGAGGCCGAGGACCTGGAGTACGCGGCGGTCCGCGAGCACCTGGAGTTCCTCAACGAGGTGAGCGCGCGCATCGGTTCCTCGCTCGATCTGGCCCGCACCATCCAGGAGGTCAGCAAGGCGGTCGTGCCGCGCTTCACCGACGTGGCGGGCACCTATCTGCGCGAACAGGTCGTCGCGGGCGAGGGCTTCCCCGAAGGCGTCCCCGACGAGACCACGCTGTGGCACCGCGTCGCCGTGGAGCACACCGACGAGCCGGGCCGCTGGGACGACGTCGTGCCCGTGGGCGAGTCCATGCCCTTCCCCGCGCACACGCCGTTCTTCCAGTGCATGACCTCCGGCGACCCCGTCCTGGTGCCGCGCATCACCGAGGAGATGGGCAACGCCATCGCCTCGCAGTTCGAGAAGCGCGACATCCGCCCGCTCATCAACCACCGCTCCATGCTGGTCGTGCCCCTGAAGGCACGCAACGTGGTCCTCGGCTTCATGATCCTGCTGCGCCACCGGGAGCGCCCCGTCTTCAACGACATGGACCGCGTCACCGGCGCCGAACTCGCCGCCCGCGCGGGGCTCGTCCTGGACAACGCGCGCATGTACACGTACCAGGAGTCGGTCGCCGACACCCTCCAGGACAGCATGCTGCCGCACATCCAGCCCCGGATGTCGGGCTGCGACATCGCCACGCGCTATCTGCCGGGCACCCTCCTGGGCCGCGTAGGCGGCGACTGGTTCGACTCCGTGAAGCTGCCCGGAGCCAGAACGGCCCTGGTCGTCGGCGACGTGATGGGGCACGGCCTGAACTCGGCGGCGATGATGGGCCAGCTGCGCACCGCCGTGCAGACCATGGCCGCGCTCGACCTGCCGCCCGCCCAGCTCCTGCGGAACCTGGACGACCTGGCGCAGCGCCTCGGCGAGCACTATCTGGCGACGTGCCTGTACGCCGTGTACGACCCCATCGCGGGCGAGCTGCACCTGGCGAACGCGGGCCACATACCGCCCGTGGTGGTACGGGCCCGCTCCGGCCGCAGCGAACTGCTCGACCTGCCGACCGGCGCGCCCATCGGGGTCGGCGGCGTTCCCTTCGAGTCGGTGCGCGTACGGGTCGCCCCCGGAGACCGGCTCCTGATGTGCACCGACGGGCTCGTCGAGGTGCGCGGCGAGGACATCGGCGTCGGCCTCGCCACGCTCGTCGAGTCCGCGGCCCACCCGGCCGCCTCCATGGACGACGCCTGCGACACGATCATCCGCGCGCTCAACACGCGCGGCGGCCGCAAGGACGACGTGGCGCTGCTGATGGCGCGCCTCAACGGCGTCGCGTCCACGGACGTCGGGCACTGGCGGCTCGCCCCGGACCCCTGCGAGGTCGGCCGGGCCCGCGAACTGGTGGGCGGCCAACTGCGCGCGTGGGGCCTCGACTCCCTGGTCGACACGGGGACACTGCTGGTCAGCGAGCTCGTCACCAATGCCGTACGGCATGCGCGCGGCGGGCGCATCGGGCTCCGCCTGGTCCGTTCGGGCCGGGTCCTGTGCGAGGTCGAGGACGGGGACGCCGCGCTGCCGACGCTGCTGAACGCGGGCCCCAGTGACGAGTTCGGGCGCGGTCTGCGCATCGTCACACGGCTCGCCAAGGAGTGGGGCACGAGCAGCGGGAGCACCGGCAAGACGGTGTGGTTCGAACTGGAGCCGCCCGGCCGGTAGGTCCTGCGCCCGCGCGCGGGACCGCGCCGGGGAACGTGTTTCGAAAGCGTGGTGAAGGTGCGGGCGTGCGGGTTGTCGAGCGCCCCCGTGAGCGGTAGACCGATCTTGTCGTCGGCTTCGGCGGCGCCGGTCACACCCTGGGGAGCTTGGCATGAGCGTCACGAGTCAGTACCGGGAGGCGTGGGAGGGATTCTGGAGCGAGGCCCCCGAGGACGAGGGCGCCGTCTTCTGGGACGCCGAGCCCGCCCTCACCGCCGGGCTCCACCTGGCCCTGTTCGAGCCGCACCTGGCCGCGCCGGGACTGCCGGTGGTGGACGTCGGCTGCGGCAACGGCACCCAGACCCGCTTCATCGCCGACCGCTTCCCGCGCGTCCTCGGCGTCGACCTGTCGGCCGCCGCGATCGAGCACGCCCAGCGCGCCGACCCGGCGGGGCAGGTGGAGTTCCGGCAGCTGGACGCGGCCGAGAAGAGCGCGACGGCGCAACTGCACGCGGAACTCGGCGACGTGAACGTGTACATGCGGGGCGTCCTGCACCAGTGCGAGCCGGACGACCGGCAGCCGCTGGCCGACTCGCTGGCCACGCTGCTCGGCGAGCGCGGCAGAGCCATCGTGGTCGAGCTGGCACAGGCGGCGGGCCCGGCCCTGGCCCGGCTCGTCCAGGACGCGGGCGGCCCGCCGCCCAAGCTGGCGCCGGTCTTCGCCCACGGCATCGCACCCGGCGAGGTCAGCGACGCCGAGCTCCTCGACCGCGTGCGGACGGCGGGCCTGACCGTCCACGCGAGTGGGGAACTGCCCCTGGCCACGACCGAGTTCACCGCCGACGGCACCCGCGTCGAGCTGCCGTCCACGTGGCTGGTGGTGGGCCGCGGGGCCTGACACCACGGGCCGCGGGGCCTGACACCACGGCCCCGGCCCCGCCCCGGCCACCCCGCGCCACCGTGTTCTCGCTGGTCGTGACCGTAAGCCCGTGAGGCTGTCCGGGTGAACCCGACGGCTCAACTGGTCTGGACCAGTGAGAGTTATCCACAGGCCTGGCACGGGGTCGGCGCGACCGCGTACGGTTTCGAGGCATGAAGATCCTCATCAGCGCCGACATGGAGGGCGCCACGGGTGTGACCTGGCCGGCCGACGTGCTGCCCGGCACCCCGCAGTGGGAGCGGTGCAGGTCGATGTTCACCTCGGACGTGAACGCCGCCGTGCTCGGCTTCTTCGACGGCGGCGCCGACGAGGTGCTCATCAACGAGGCGCACTGGACGATGCGCAATCTGCTGCTCGAAGACCTCGACCCGCGCGCCGAGATGCTCACCGGCCGGCACAAGCCCCTGTCCATGGTCGAGGGCGTCCAGCACGGCGGCGACCGAGCGGTGGACGGCATCGCCTTCATCGGCTACCACGCGGGCGCCGGAATGGAAGGCGTCCTCGCGCACACCTACCTCGCCAACCAGATCACGGGCGTCTGGGTGAACGGCGTGCGCGCCAGCGAGGGCCTGCTCAACTCCCACGTCGTCGCCGAGTTCGGCGTCCCCGTCATCCTCGTCACCGGCGACGACCTGGCCTGCGAGGACGCCCTCGGCTATGCGCCCGGCGCCCTGAAGGTGGCCGTCAAGGACCACGTGTCGCGGTACGCGGCCGTGTGCCGCACCCCCACCCGCACCGCGGCCGACATCCGCGCCGCCGCGAAGGAGGCCGCCGCCCTCGCCGTGCGGCACGACCCGGTGGCGGAAGGACCGTTCACCGTGGCGGTGGAGTTCGACGCGGAGCACCTGTCGATGGCGGCGACGGTTGTTCCCGGAGTGCGTCGCGTGGCGGAGCGGAAGGTCACGTACACGAGCGCCACCATGTACGAAGGCATTCGCACGTTCAAGGCGGTCACCACGATCGCCTCAGCCGCGGTCGAGGAGCAATATGGCTGAGCAGGTCGACTCCCAGGCGCTGGACGAGGTCGTCCGGTTCACCTCCGACCTCATCCGCATCGACACCACCAACAGCGGCGACGGCGAGTGCCGCGAGCGCCCCGCCGCCGAGTACGCCGCGGCGCTGCTCGCCGAGACCGGCCTGGAGCCCACGCTCCTGGAGCGCACCCCAGGCCGCACGAACGTGATCGCCCGCGTCGAGGGCACGGACCCCGGCGCCGACGCCCTGCTGGTCCACGGCCACCTCGACGTCGTGCCCGCCCAGGCCGCCGACTGGAGCGTGCCCCCGTTCTCCGGCGAGGTTCACGACGGCGTCGTCTGGGGCCGCGGCGCCATCGACATGAAGAACATGGACGCGATGATCCTGGCGGTCGTGCGCGGCTGGGCGCGCGCCGGAGTGCGGCCCCGGCGCGACATCGTGATCGCGTTCACCGCCGACGAGGAGGCCAGCGCCCGCGACGGCTCCGGCTTCCTCGCCGACGAGCACCCCGAGCTCTTCGAGGGCTGCACCGAGGGCGTCAGCGAGTCCGGCGCGTTCACCTTCCACGACGGCCGCGGCAATCAGCTCTACCCGATCGCCGCGGGGGAGCGCGGCACCGGCTGGCTCAAGCTGACCGCGCGCGGCACGGCGGGCCACGGCTCCAAGGTCAACAAGGAGAACGCGGTGAGCAGGCTCGCTGCCGCCATCCACCGCATCGGGGAGTATCGCTGGCCGGTGCGGCTGACCCCCACCGTGCGGGCGGCCCTGGTGGAGATGGCCGGGATCTACGGCTTGGAGGCCGACCCGGACGCCCCCGGTTTCGACGTCGACCGCTTCCTGGAGAAGCTCGGCCCCACCGCCGACCTGGTCGAGCCGACGGTCCGCAACAGCGCCAACCCCACGATGCTCCGCTCCGGTTACAAGGTGAACGTGGTCCCCGGCGAGGCGACCGCCTACGTGGACGGCAGATTCGTGCCCGGCGGCGAGGAAGAGTTCCGCACCACCCTTGACCGGCTCACCGGACCGGACGTCGACTGGGAGTTCCACCACCGGGAGGTGGCCCTGCAAGCGCCGGTGGACACGCCCACGTTCGCCAAGATGCGCGCGGCCGTGGCGGAGTTCGCCCCGGAGGGCCGGGTCGTGCCGTACTGCATGTCGGGCGGCACGGACGCCAAGCAGTTCTCGCGGCTCGGCATCCGGGGCTACGGCTTCTCGCCGCTGCGGACGCCGGAGGGCTTCGACTACCAGGCGCTCTTCCACGGAGTGGACGAGCGGGTGCCGGTCGAGGCACTGCACTTCGGGACGCGGGTCCTCGACCGCTATCTGCGAACGGCCTGACGGAACATGGGGGAACGGACTCTGGGGGAGAAGAACGACATGGCGCAGACGAAGCCGTACGGCTCATGGCTGTCCCCGATCGACGCCGGCCTGGCCGCGGCGCACGACGGCCACCCCGCGTTCGTGGGGTTCGTGGGGGGTGAGGCGTGGTGGACGGAGCCGCGCCCGCTGGAAGCGGGCAGGCGCGCCCTGATGCGGCGCCGCCCGGACGGCCGCGAGGAGTCCGTGCTCCCGGCCCCGTGGAACGTCCGCAGCAGGGTCATCGAGTACGGCGGCCTGCCCTGGGCCGGAGCCGGGCGCCCCGACGACCCGCGCGGACCACTGATCGTCTTCGTGGACTTCGCCGACCAGCGCCTGTACGCCTACGAGCCGGACGCCCCCGGCGCGGAGCCAAGACCCCTGACCCCGGTCTCGGACGTGGGCGGCGGGCGGCGCTGGGCCGACCCGCGGATCCACCTCGGCCGGGGTGAGGTGTGGTGCGTCCTGGAGGAGTTCACCGGCGAAGAGCCCACCGACGTACGGCGCGTGCTGGCCGCCGTGCCGCTCGACGGCTCGGCCGCCGAGGACCGCGCGGCCGTGCGGGAGCTGTCCGACGGCGCGCACCGCTTCGTCACCGGGCCCCGGCTTTCACCGGACGGCGCGCACGTCGCCTGGCTCGGCTGGGACCACCCGAGGATGCCCTGGGACGGCACGGAGCTGATGGTCGCCGACGTCCGCGCGGACGGCACCTTCGGCGGCGCGCGCCGGTTCGCGGGCGGCCCCGAGGAGTCGATCGCCCAGGCCGAGTGGGCGCCCGACGGACGCCTGCTGTTCGCCAGCGACCGCACGGGCTGGTGGAACCTGTACCGCGCGGGGCCCGACGGCGACGCCGTCCCGCTCTGCCCCCGCGAGGAGGAGTTCGCCGGTCCGCTGTGGCAGCTGGGCCTCAGCTGGTTCGCGCCGCTGGACAGCGGGCTCATCGCCGTCGTGCACGGCACGGGCGCCACCGCGCTCGGCGTGCTCGACCCGGAGACCGGCGAGGTCGTCGACGCGGCCGGGCCCTGGACGGAGTGGTCGGCGTCCGTCGCCGCGGGCGGCACCCGCGTCGTCGGCGTCGCCGCGAGCCCTCGCAGCGCCTACGAGGTGGTGGAGCTCGACACCCGCACGGGCCGCGCCCGGGTGATCGGCGCCGCGCACGACGACCCCGTCGACCCCACGTACTACCCCGAACCCCAGATCCGCACCTTCCTCGGGCCCGACGGCCGCGAGATCCACGCCCACGTCTATCCGCCCCACCACCCCGGGCACATCGCACCCGACGACGAACTGCCGCCGTACGTGGTGTGGGCCCACGGCGGCCCCACCTCGCGCGCGCCCCTCGTCCTCGACCTGGTGATCGCCTATTTCACCTCCCGCGGCATCGGCGTCGCCGAGGTCAACTACGGCGGCTCGACGGGCTACGGCCGCGCCTACCGCAACCGCCTGCGCGAGCAGTGGGGCGTCGTCGACGTCGAGGACTGCGCGGCCGTCGCGCTCGCCCTCGCCGACGAGGGCACCGCCGACCGCGCGCGGCTCGCGATCCGCGGCGGCAGCGCGGGCGGCTGGACCACGGCGAGCTCGCTGACGACGACGGACGTGTACGCCTGCGGCACGATCATCTATCCCGTCCTCGACCTCACCTCGTGGAGCGACGGCGAGACCCATGACTTCGAGTCGCGCTATCTGGAGACGCTGGTCGGGCCCGCCGCCGAGGTGCCCGGCCGGTACGAGGAGCGGTCGCCCGCCCGGCACGCCGAGCGCGTCACCGCGCCGTTCCTGCTGCTCCAGGGACTCGACGACGTGATCTGTCCGCCCGCGCAGTGCGAGCGCTTCCTGGAGCGGATTCAGGAGCGCACGGTGCCGCACGCGTACATCGCCTTCGAGGGCGAGGGGCACGGCTTCCGGCGCGCCGACACCATGGTCCGCGCCCTGGAGGCCGAGCTGTCCCTGTACGCGCAGGTGTTCCGGCTCGACCCGGCGGGCGGCCTGCCGACGCTGGAGCTCACCAAATGAGCGCGCCCCTGACGCCCGCCGCGCCCCTCGCGCCCCTGACGCGGCCCGCGCGGCTCGCCCCCGGCGCCCGCGTCGCCGTCGTCGCGCCCAGCGGTCCCGTCCCCGAGGCGCGGCTCGCGGCGGGCCTGGACATCCTGCGCGGCTGGGACCTGGACCCGGTGGTCGCCCCGCACGCCCTGGACACCCACCCCCGCTTCGGCTATCTCGCGGGCACGGACGCGGACCGCGCCCGGGACCTGGAGCGGGCCTGGTGCGACCCGTCGGTGGCGGCGGTGTTCTGCGCGCGCGGGGGGTACGGGGCGGCGCGGATGGTCGACCTCCTCGACTGGGACGCGATGCGCGCGGCGGGCCCCAAGGTGTTCCTCGGCTTCAGCGACATCACCACGCTGCACGAGGCCTTCGCGTGCCGCATGGGCCTGGTGACCCTGCACGGCCCGATGGTGGCGGGGGCCGACTTCCTGAAGAGCGCGCGGGCGCAGGAGCACCTGCGGGCCACGCTGTTCGAGCCGGAGTCGGTGCGGGTGATCGCCTCCGCGGGGCGGGCGCTGACCGGCGGCCGGGCCCGCGGGGTCACGCTCGGGGGCTGTCTGTCGCTGCTGGCCGCCGACCTGGGGGCGGCCAAGGCGCGGGCCCACGCCCGGGGCGGCCTGCTGCTCCTGGAGGACACCGGCGAGGAGGCGTACCGCATCGACCGGTACCTCACCCAGCTCACCCGGTCGGGCTGGCTGGACGGGGTGGCGGGGGTGGCACTCGGATCGTGGGCGGACTGCGACCCCTACGACGAACTGAGGCCGCTGCTGAGCGAGAGGCTCGCCGGGCTCGGGGTGCCCGTGGTGGAGGAGTTCGGCTTCGGGCACTGCGACGAGGCGCTGACGGTGCCGTTCGGGATACCCGGGGAACTGGACGCGAACGCGGGGACGCTGGCTCTCGATGTGCCGGCCCTCGTCTAGGGCCTGCACCAGAGGGCTCCTAAGGTCCTGCACCAGAAGGCCCCTGGGGTCCCGCACCAGAAGGCCCCTAGCGCGCGTCCCGTTCGCCGCCCCCTTCCGTCAACCAGCCGGTGCCTCGGGCCTGATCCCCGTACGACGCGTCTGACCACACACGCGCGAGCCGGTCCCTACCGGGCGACACCGATCGCCCTCAGCATGGAGGTCCCCATGCCCCGCCGTGCCCTGCCCCGTCGTTCCCTACCCCGCCGCGCCCCGCTGCCCCGCGCGCTGGCCGCCTTCCCGCCCGGGCGCCGCAAGCCCGTCGCGCTGCTCGCCGCGGCGGCCCTGGCCGCGCCCCTGCTGCTCGCCGCCCCCGCCTCCGGTCACCGGGGCCGATCCCCAGTGGCGGCGGGGGAGTTCACGGTCACGCCCCTCACGTTCACGGTCGCGGCGGGGGAGCGCCGGTGCGCCGTGGACGCGGATCTGTACCGGCCGCGGGGCGTGGACCGCGCGCACCCCGCGCCCGCCGTGGTCGCGACCAACGGATTCGGCGGCAGCAAGGACGACGCGGGGACGGCGGCCATCGGCAAGGCGGTGGCGGAGCGCGGGTACGTCGGCCTCGTGTACTCCGGCCTCGGCTTCGGCCGGTCCGGGTGCCAGATCTCGCTCGACGACCCGCGGATCGACGGCAGGGCGGCCTCCGGGCTCCTGGACTTCCTCGCGGGCGAGCGCGCCGCCGACGACGGCACCAGGGCCGACTTCGTCACCGCGGACGGCGCGGGCGACCCCCGCGTCGGCATGCTCGGCGGGTCGTACGGCGGGGCGATCCAGCTGGCGACGGCGGCCGTGGACCACCGCGTCGACGCCCTCGTGCCCCTGATCACCTGGCATGACCTGAGGTATTCGCTCGCCCCCAACAGCGTCGTCGACCGCGCGGCCAGGGGCCGCGAGGTCCCCGGCGCCGCCAAGTGGCAGTGGGCGAAGGGCTTCTACGCCCAGGGCGAGGGCCAGCCCGCGCAGGCCCAGCCCGCCCAGGCCCAGCGCCTGCGGGCCCTGCCCCCGCTCGCGCCGGACGCGGCCCCCTCGCGCGTCAACGCGCCCGGCTGCCGTCGCTTCGTCCCCCGGGCCTGCGAGACGTTCCGCGCCCTCAGCTCCGGCGGCTTCCCCGCTCAGCGCACGCGGCGGTTGCAGGAGTTCCTGCGAGGCGTGTCACCCGTGTCGTACCTGGAGCGGGTCAAGGCACCCACGCTCCTCGTGCAGGGCCAGGCCGACACGCTGTTCCACCTCAACGAGGCCGAGGCGACGTACCGGGCGCTCAAGGCGCACGGCACCACCACGAAGATGATCTGGCAGGCCGGGGGGCACAGCAGCGGCGCGGGCAAGCCGGTCGCCGGTGAACTGGACCTGGGCGCGGGGAACCTGGAGTCGAGCTACGTCGGGCGGCGCGTGCTCGCGTGGTTCGACCGCTATCTGCGGCACGAGCACAGCGTCGGCACCGGGCCCGACTTCGCCTACTACCGGGACTGGATCAGCGACCCCGACCGCGCCTACGCCACCGCGCCCGCCGTGCCCGCGCCGCGCCGGGAGCTCTATCTGTCCGGCGACGGCACCCTCGTCGACGCCCGCGCCAAGGTGCGGCCCGGCAGCCGCGCGTACCGCAACCGCCTGGTGGCCACCAGCCACTCGGAGAGTCCGCTCGCCACGTCCCTGGGGCTGCCAGACCCGGCGCCGCACGACCGCGCGGGCACGCATCTGGCCTGGACGAGCGCGCCGCTCGGCGAGGCCGTGGCCGTGGTGGGCGCGCCCGAGGCACGGCTGCGGGTCCACTCGCCCCGCGCCGAGCGGGCCCAGGCCTCCGGTGACGCCGCCGACAAGCTGGTCCTCTTCGTGAAGCTGTACGACGTGGCGCCGGACGGCACCCGGACGCTGGTGCACCGCCTGGTGGCGCCGGCGCGGGTGCCGGACGTGCGGCGGCCGTTCACCGTGCGGCTGCCGGGGATCGTGCACCGGTACGAGAAGGGGCACCGGCTGCGCTTCGTGATCGCGGCGAGCGACGGGGCGTACGGCGGGAACCGGGGCGTGAAGCCCGTGACGGTGACCAGCGCGCCCGGCGACACGGGGGTGCTGCGGCTGCCGGTCGGCTAGCGGGGCCGGGCGTCGGCGGGGGCCGGGCGGGCGCGCGGACCAGGACGGCGGCGGGGCCGGGCGGGGTCACCCGGTCGGCCCAGCGGTCCACCCGGCCGCGACGCCCACCGCGCGCGATCGGCGGGCCCCTGCCCATCCTGGACCAGGGGAGCGGCCCGCGCTCCGACGGATAGGGAAGGGTCCCCACATGAGCCCCACCAGTTCCACGGGCGGCTCCAAGCCCCCCGCCAAGGGCGGCTTCGGCGAGCTGATGACGCCCGGCAGGATCACCGTCGCCGTCATCGCCCTGCTCACCCTCATCTTCATCTTCGAGAACACCCGCAGCACCAAGATCCGGCTGCTGATCCCCGAAGTGACCATGCCGCTGTGGATGGCCCTGTTCGGCACCGCGGTGATCGGCGCCGTGTGCGGCGCCTACGTCGTGCGCAAACGCAGGTGAGACCCGGGCGGGTCCCCGGGTAGCGTGGGCGGATGCGCCCCCTCGCCCGCCCCGTGCACCTCGCCGAAGGCCCCCGCGTGGGGATACGCCCCTTCACCCGTGCGGACGGCGCCGAGTTCACGGCGCGGGCGCGGCAGAGCCAGGAGCTGCACCGGCCCTGGCTGTTCCCGCCCACCACGCCCGCGGACTACGAGCGGTACGCGGGCATCCTCATCGAGGACCGCACCAAGGCCGGGTTCCTCGTCTGCGAGCGGCCCTCGGGGGCCCTCGCCGGATTCATCAACGTCAACAACATCGTCGAGGGCGGCTTCCGCTGCGGAGCGCTCGGCTACGGCGTGTTCGCGCACGCCGCCGGGCGCGGTCTGATGCGGGAGGGGCTCGGGCTCGTCGTGGACCACGCCTTCGGCGCCCTGCGCCTGCACCGCCTGGAGATCAACGTGCAGCCCGGCAACGCCGCCTCCATCGCACTCGCCCGGAGCGCGGGCTTCCGGCTGGAGGGCTTCTCGCCGGACTTCCTGTTCATCGCCGGGGCCTGGCGCGACCACCAGCGCTGGGCGCTCACGGCCGAGATGCGGGCGGCTACCGGGACGAGGACCGCGCCCTCGCGGGCTTCCGGTTGACCTTCATCGTGTCCAGGTCCGTGGGGAAGGACCGCAGTTCGCGAAGGCCGGGACCACGACGATGCGGTACGTGAAGTGCTTCAGCGGCAGGTCGTACGCGAGCGAGCCCTCCGGCGTGAAGCGCATCGCCGCCAGGCCGTGGTCGCCCGCCACGGCGGTCAGCCGGGCGCGGGCCTCCTCCGCCAGACCGTCCCAGGCGCCGCGGGCCGTGACGTCCGACACTGTCGTTGAAGGGGCCAGCGTACGTCGCGGAGTATGGAGCGCATGCGGAACATCGTGGTCGTCGACGCCCCCTCCAACCTGGGCCTGCGCCCGCCCGCCCCCGGCACCGTGCCCGGCTGCTACAAACTCGCCGGAGCGCTGCGCGAGCGGGGCATCCTGCGGCGTCTGAACGCCTTCGAGGGCGGCGTCGTCGTACCGCCGCGCTACGACCGGGGCGACTGGCAAGAGGGCGACGGCGTCTTCAACGCGGCCGCCATCGCCGCCTATACGCCCCGCCTCGCCGACCGCGTCGAGCACCATGTGCGCGCCGGTGACCTGCCCGTCGTCCTCGGCGGCGACTGCTCCATCCAGCTCGGCGCGTCCCTCGCGCTGCGCCGCATGGGGCGCTACGGCCTCGCCGCGATCGACGCCTCCGCGGACTTCCGCCACCCGGGCAACTCCGACCGCGTCGGCGCCGCGGGCGGCGAGGAACTGGCGCTCGCCACCGGGCGCGGCCAGGACGACCTCACCGACCTCGAAGGGCTGCGGCCCTACCTGCGGGACGAGGACGTACGGCTCTTCGGCATGCGCGACGACGACGAGGACCGGGCGGAACTCGGCGAGTTGAACATCCCGACCGTCACCGTCGGCGAACTGCGCCAGTGGGGCGCGGCCGACGTGGCGCGCTCGGCCGTGGCCAGCCTGGAGCACGAGTCCCTCGACGGCTTCTGGGTGCACCTGGACGCCGATGTCCTCGACCCGGCCGTGATGCCCGCCGTGGACAGCCCGGACGAGGACGGGCTGCACCCCGACGAACTCCTCGCGCTGCTGCGGCCGCTGGTCCGCTCGCCGCGCTGCGTCGGGCTCAACGTCACCATCTACGACCCGGACCTCGACCCGGACGGCATGGCGGGCGACACCCTCACCGACGTCGTGGTGTCCGCCTTCACCGGGTCCTGACCGCCCGCGCACAGCTGGCACGCCGAAGGCTCTGGCCGGGGCGGCGTCGAGCGTGTTCCATGGTCAACGACCCGATGACCGGAGGAGACCGCCGTGGCGACGACCGTGCGACGCGACCTGATCACCCTGCCCGCAGCCGGGCTGGGGCCCGACAACCCGCTGCCGCCGCTGCGGCTGCCGCGCGACACACCCACGGCCGCGGTCGACGACCGGGCGCGCGCGGAACTGCCGCGCGACATGGCGCGGCAGCTGGAGTACGGGCGGCTGCGCTCGGTCCTTCCGACGCCGCTGCGCGACGGCTACGGCCGCACGCGGACGGACGCGCCGTTCGAGGTGATCGTCCTGGAGAACGACCGGCTGCGCGCCACGGTCCTGCCCGGACTCGGCGGCCGGGTCCACTCGCTCACGCACCTGCCGACCGGGCGTGAACTGCTGTACCGCAACCCGGTGTTCCAGCCCGCGTCCTTCGCGCTGAACGGAGCCTGGTTCGCGGGCGGCATCGAGTGGAACATCGGCGCCACCGGCCACACCACCCTGTCCTGCGCGCCGCTGCACGCCGCCGTCGCGACCGCCCCCGACGGCGGCCCGATGCTGCGCCTGTGGGAGTGGGAGCGGCTGCGGGACGTGCCCTTCCAAGTGGACCTGTGGCTGCCGGAGGGCTCGGACTTCCTGCACGTGGGCGTGCGGGTGCGCAATCCGCACGAGAAGCCCGTGCCGCTGTCCTGGTGGTCCAACACCGCCGTGCCCGAGGAGCACCGGGTGCTCGCCCCGGCCGACGAGGCCTGGGGGTACGACTACACGCGCGCCCTGACCCGGGTGCCGGTGCCGCAGCCCCACGGGGCCCACGCCGCCGACTACTTCTACGACGTGCCGGACGGCGCCCGCCGCTGGATCGCGGCGCTCGACGCGGACGGGCACGGACTCGTCCAGACGTCGACGGCCGCGCTGCGCGGGCGCAAGCTGTTCCGCTGGGGCACCGGCAGCGGCGGGCGGCACTGGCAGGAGTGGCTGAGCGGGCCAGGCGGCGGCGCGTACGCGGAGATCCAGGCGGGCCTCGCGCGCACCCAGCTGGAGCACCTGCGCCTGGAGGCCGAGAGCGAGATCTCCTGGCTGGAGACGTACGGACCGCTTTCGGTACCGCCGGGCGCGGCGCACGGCGACGACTGGGCGGCGGCCCGCGCCGCCGTCGAGGCCCGCCTCGCCGATGCGCTGCCGCCGTCCGCCGTGGACGCCGCCTACGCGCGGTGGCTGCCGTGCGCCGACGCGGAGCCCGGCGAGGCGCTCGCCACCGGGTCCGGCTGGGGCGCCCTGGAAGTGCTGCGCGGCGGCCACAAGCTGCCGGGCACGCCGTTCGCCGAGGACACGCTCGGGCCCGCGCAGGAGCCCTGGCTGGAGCTGCTGCGGTCCGGGGCGGTGCCCGAGCCGCCCGCGGCCGCGCCGCCCGGCCCGACGCTCGTCGCCCCGCACTGGCGGGACATGCTGGAGACGGCGCCCGCGCGCCCGCACGCCGAGTACCACCTGGGGGTGGCCCAGTGGCACGCGGGGGACCGGGCGCAGGCCGTCCGCAGCTGGGAGCGCGGGCTCGGCCGGGCGGAGTCCCGCTGGCCGCTGCTGCGCTGCCTGGCGGTCGCGGACCTGGCCGAGGGCCACGGGGAGCGGGCCGCCGACCGGTACGCGGAGGCCTTCGACGACCTGTGCGGGCAGGCGTGGCACGCGGAGAGCGAGGCGGGCGAGGAGAGCGGGGCGGGCGAGGCGGGTGCGGTGGGGGACCGGGTCACGGCGGCGCTCGGGCGTGAGGCACTGGAGGCGCTGCTCGCCGTGGGGCGCGCGGAGGCGGCGCGCGCCGTGTGGGAGCGGTTGAGCCCTCGTGCGCGCGGCGTCGGCCGCTTCCGGCTGCTCCAGGCCCAGTTGTTCCTCGCGGAGGGCGATGTCACGGCCGCGCGGGGCGTGTTCGACGACGGCTTCGAGGTGGCGGACCTGCGGGAGGGAGAGGACGCGACGGCGGAGGTCTGGGAGCGGGTGGCACCGGGGGAGCCGGTGCCACCCGCGTACGACTTCCGGATGCGGCCGCAGCCGCCGGGCTAGGAGGCCGCGTTGCGGTCCACGTACTCGAGGATCGTGCCGTCGGGGTGCATCGCGATGAGGTTGCGGCCCGCGGGCGTGGGGACGGGGCCCGCGACGATGTGGGCGCCCGCGGCGGTCAGCGTCGCGTGGGCCTCGTCGACGTCCTTGACGGCGATCGTCGCGGTGACCTTGCGCAGCACGTCGAGCTCCTGCTCGGGCCCGCTCATCAGCAGGAAGCATCCGACCGAGGCGACGGAGACGCCGCCCCGCTCGAACCGCATCGCGGTGCTGCCCGTCAGCTGTTCGTAGAAGGCGGCGGACGCCTCCAGGTCCTGCACGCAGACGCGCAGTACGGTTCCCAGGATTTCCATACGAACGAGCCTAGTTGGCGCCGCGCGGGCAGGAGATCGATTCGGCGGAAGCTCACGCTCCTTGGGCGGCGGCCTCCCGGAGGCCGCCGCGCGCCGGGCGCCGTTACGCTCCGCTGGCCCTGGGTACCCGGCCGCCATGACTGCTTCGGATCAACCTCTGACCCAGCGGGACCCGGACCCGGGGATCCCGGACACGACACTCGGGACGGCGCTTTCGCAGGTCGTCCACGAGGCGGTACGCACGTCCCTGCGGGAGTCGCTGCGGGCCGAGCTGCGCGACGAACTGCGCGCCGAACTCGCCGCCGTGGCGCACAAGCAGCGCCGCAAGGCCGCGCTGTACACGGCGTCCGGCGCCGTCGCGCTGTACGCGGGCGCCGCCGCGGCGCTCACCCTCGGCCTGGTCATCGCGGTCGGCCTGCCCGGCTGGGCCGCGGGCCTCATCGTCACCGCGCTGCTCGCGGCCACCGCCGTGATCCTGCGCAACGCGGCGCGGCCGAGCGGCCACGACGGACGGGGCGCGGCGGCGACGGCGCCCCCGAACGCCCGTACCCCACAAGCACCCCCGGCACCCCGGGCGCCTGATGCACCCCTGACACCCCCGGCCGCGGCCCCCGGCAGTCACCCGCCGGGCACCGCGGACTTCCCGGCCGTGCCGCCGCAGGCGCGGTGAGCCCCGCACGGCCACCCGGCCGTGCGCAGGACCTCCGCCGCCACCTCGCCCACGGTCCGCCCGTCCGTGGCGACGCGGTGGGTGCCGCCGGGGACGTGGCGGTCCAGGTGCCGGGACATGAACGCGCTGCGGCGCAGCTGCTGGTGCAGCTCCGAGCCACGCTCCCGTGCCGTCAGGCGCTCCGCGACGGTGGCGTCGGTCGCCGTGAGCAGTACGCGGACGAGCCGCGGGGCCCCGCCGAGCCGCGGGGCCCCGCCGAGCCGCGGGGCCCCGCCGAGCCGCGGGGCTCCGCCGAGCGCCTCGTTGAAGATCCACTCCTCGCTGCCGAGGACGCTCGCGGTGTTCGTGTAGATCAGCCGACGGCAGCCAAGGGCCGCGTAGTTCGCCCACAGGGCGGCCAGGTTGCGGCGGGTGAGCAGGGAGCGGTCGGGGTCGCCCGGCGGGGTGGGGTGGACGGCGTCCAGGACGTCGCCCTCGATGAGGGCGTGACCGACGTCGGCGGCCCGCAGCAGCGCCGCGACCTCCAAGCCGACGGCCGACTTGCCCACGCCCGAACGGCCGCCGATGAGCAGGACGTCGGGCGCCGGGACGCCTGGGGCGTCCGCGATGTCCGAGGCGTCCGGCGACAGGACATGCGGTGTCGCGGGTGCTGGTTCCTCGCGTGTCTCCATGCCCGTGAGCGTCGCCCGCCCAGACCCCCGCACGCCACCGGATATTCCCCGGCCCGGCTCATGGGACGTACGGGCGGCTCATGGGAGGTACGCGCTCACGCCACCCGGTACTCCCGCACGTCCGCCGTCCGCGGCACAAGACCGTGGCCCACGCCCTCGCCCGGCCGCACCGCCCCGCCCGTCGGGTCCAGGACGCCGTCGAAGAACATCGACTCGACCCGGACGTGGTCGTGGAACCACTCGATGTGCCGCAGGTTCGGCACGCTCGCCGCGGCCGCCGCGTGCGCGTGCGGGGCGCCGTGCGCCGACACCTCCAGGCCGTGGGCCTGCGCGAGCGCCGCCGCGCGCAGCCACTCGGTGAGGCCGCCGCACCGGGTCGCGTCGACCTGGAGACAGTCGACGGCGGGGATCATGCGGGCGAAGTAGGGCAGGTCGCAGCCGTACTCACCTGCCGTCACATCGCAGACCAGCGCGTCCCGCACCAGCGCGAGCCCCCGCAGGTCGTCCGACGACACCGGCTCCTCGAACCAGCCCACGCCGTGCTCGGCCAGGACCCGGCCGACGCGCACCGCCTGCTTGCGCGTGTAGCCGCCGCCCGCGTCGACGTACAACTCCGCCTGCTCGCCGATGACCTGGCGGGCCGCTCGCACCCGCGCCACGTCCCGGGCCGCCGCCCGCCCCCAGCCCTCCCCGACCCTGATCTTGACGCGGGGGATGTGCTGGCCGTGCACCCAGCCGTTGAGCTGGGCCGCCATGTGCGTGTCGTGGTACGTGGTGAAGCCGCCGCTGCCGTACACGGGCACCTCCTCGCGGGCCGCCCCGAGCAGCCGTACCAGCGAGACCTCCAGCAGGCGCGCCTTGAGGTCCCACAGCGCGATGTCGACGGCTGAGATCGCGCGGGACGCGAGGCCGGGACGGCCCGCGTCGCGCACCGCCTTGACCATCGCGTCGTGCGCCGCGGGAAGGGCGAGGGCGTCGCGGCCCACGAGCACCGGTGCGAGCAGCTCGCGCACGATCCCGACGGTGGTGGCGGGCGCGTAGGTCCAGCCGGTGCCGGTGGCGCCGGCCGCCCCGATCTGCGCCACGACGATCGTCGTGGTGTCCCAGGCGGACGTGCCGTCCGCCTCCGGCGCGTCCGCCGGGACCGTGTACGCGGACACCACGGGCGGCTCCAGGCCGAGCGGGGTCTCGCCCGCCCTCTTCGTGGGGTTCATCAGGCGGCCTCTCTCACGGCGGGGGCCGGGGACGGGTAACCAGCGGCCCCGCCCGGCAAACGGCACCGCGTTTCACCCGGGCGGCCACGGGCACCTGGGAGGTCCGTGCCGCACCCCACCGGAGGCACCGCGTGCCGCCCGCGCGGGCAGGCACCGGTCGCCCCACCGGAAGGAGCATCGTGAGCCGACCGTCCGCACGCCCCCACGTCGTGATCGTCGGTGCCGGTTTCGCCGGGTTCCAGGCCGCGCGCACCCTGTCGCGCCTCGTCCGGAGCCGGGCCGACGTGACCCTGCTCAACCCGACCGACTACTTCCTCTACCTGCCGCTGCTGCCCCAGGTCGCCGCGGGCGTCCTGGAGCCGCGCCGCGTGACCGTGTCGCTGCCGCGCGCGCTGCGGCACGCGCGCCTCGTCCTCGGCGAGGCCGACGGCCTCGACCTGGACCGCCGCGCCGTGCGCTACACCGGCCCCGAGGGCGAGCGCGGCGAGCTGACGTACGACCGTCTCGTGCTGTGCGTCGGCAGCGTCAACAAGCTGCTGCCCGTGCCCGGGGTCGCCGAGCACGCGCACGGCTTCCGCGGGCTGCCCGAGGCGCTGTACCTGCGCGACCACGTGACCCGGCAGATCGAGCTCGCCGCCGCCGCGCCCGATGCCGAGGCCTGCCGGGCCCGGTGCACCTTCGTCGTCGTCGGCGCCGGGTACACCGGCGTCGAGGTCGCCGCGCACGGACAGCTGTTCACCCGGTCCCTGGTGCGCCGCCAGCCGTTGCGCGCCGGGATCCGGCCGCGCTGGCTGCTCCTGGACATCGCGCCGCGCGTCCTGCCCGAGCTCGACCGGCGCCTGTCGCGGACCGCGGAGCGCGTGCTGCGCGAGCGCGGCGTGGAGATCCGCACGGGCACGTCCGTGAAGGAGGCCACCCGCGAGGGCGTGCTGCTCGACGACGGCGACGCCGTCGCCACGCGCACGCTGGTGTGGTGCGTCGGCGTGCGGCCCGACCCGCTCGTCGCCGGTACCGGCAGGCCCCTGGAGCACGGCCGCCTCGTCGTCGACGCCTTCCTCAACGTGCCCGGCCACCCGGAGGTGTTCGCCTGCGGGGACGCGGCCGCCGTGCCCGACCTCACCGCTCCGGGCCGCTACACCGCCATGACCGCCCAGCACGCCTGGCGGCAGGGCAAGGTCGCGGGCCGCAACGTCGCCGCGTCGCTCGGCGTCGGCCGCCGCGGCTCCTACCGCCACCACGACCTCGGCTTCACCGTCGACCTCGGCGGCGTACGGGCCGCCGCCAACCCGCTCGGCGTCCCGCTGTCCGGGCCGCTCGCCGGGGCCGTCACGCGCGGCTACCACCTGGCGGCGATGCCCGGCAACCGGGTGCGGGTCGCCGCCGACTGGCTCCTGGACGCGCTCCTTCCGCGCCAGGGCGTGCAACTGGGCCTCGTGCGGTCCTGGTCGGTGCCGCTCGACACGTCATCGCCGGAGCTGGCCCGACTGCCCGGCGCACCCGCCCCGACCCCCGACAAGGACCCCGCGACCCCTCCCGAGGAGGACTGAGTGACCATGGCGGACGACACCCCGCACGACGGCGGCCTCGCCGACGGCCGACTCCACGACCTCGCCCAGCAGTTGCGCGTCGACTCCGTGCGCGCCGCGGCCGCCGCCGGGTCCGGGCACCCCACGTCGTCCCTGTCGGCGGCTGACCTGATGGCGGTGCTCATGGCCCGCCACCTGCGGTACGACTTCCAGCGCCCCGACCACCCCGGCAACGACCGGTTCATCCTCTCCAAGGGCCACGCCGCACCGCTGCTGTACGCCGCGTACAAGGCGGCGGGCGCGGTCGACGACGGCGAACTCCTGACGTTCCGCGCGCGGGGCAGCCGCCTCGAAGGGCATCCGACGCCGCGCCGCCTGCCGTGGGTGGAGGTCGCCACCGGCTCCCTCGGGCAGGGCCTCGCCGTCGGCGTCGGCATGGCCCTGTCCGGCAAGCGGCTCGACCGCGTCCCCTACCGCGTGTGGGTGCTGTGCGGCGACAGCGAACTGGCCGAGGGCGCCGTGTGGGAGGCGGCCGAGCACGCCGCGTACGAACACCTCGACAACCTCACCGCGCTCGTCGACGTGAACCGGCTCGGCCAGCGCGGTCCCACCCGGCACGAGTGGGACCTGAGTGCCTACGCGCGCCGCTTCGCCGCGTTCGGCTGGCACGCGGTGACGGTCGACGGGCACGACACCGACGCCGTCGACCGCGCCCTCCACGAGGCGCGCTCCACCGTCGGGCAGCCCACCGTCGTCCTCGCCCGCACCGTCAAGGGCAAGGGCGTCGCCGCCGCCGAGGACCGCGAGGGCCTGCACGGCAAGCCGCTGCCCGACGCGGACGCCGCGGTCGCCGAACTCGGCGGCGTCCGGCGGCTGCGCGTCCACGTCCAGGCGCCCCCGGCCGCGCGGGTGCTGCGCGCCACCCGCAGCGGCCACCTGTCGCTGCCCCGCTACGAGGAGGACGCGGAGGTCGCCACCCGTGACGCCTACGGCCACGCCCTCGCGGCGCTCGGCTCGGCCCGCGGCGACGTCGTCGCCCTGGACGGCGAGGTGAGCGACTCCACGCGCGCGGAGTACTTCGCCAAGGAGCACCCGGAGCGCTACTTCGAGTGCTACATCGCCGAACAGCAGCTCGTCGCCGCGGCCGTGGGCCTCGCGCGGCGCGGCTGGGTGCCGTACGCGTCGACGTTCGCGGCGTTCCTCACCCGCGCCCACGACATCGTGCGCATGGCCGCGGTCGGCGGCGCGGACATCTGCCTCGTCGGCTCCCACGCGGGCGTCTCCATCGGCCAGGACGGGCCCTCCCAGATGGGCCTCGAGGACCTCGCGCTGTTCCGCGCCGTGCACGGCTCCACCGTCCTGTACCCGTGCGACGCCCGCCAGACGGGGAAGCTGGTGGCCGCCATGGCCGACCTCGAAGGGGTGCGCTACCTGCGCACCACCCGCGGGGCGGCGCCCCTCCTCTACGGCCCCGACGAGGAGTTCCCCGTCGGCGGCGCCAAGGTGCCGCTGGCCTCCGCCGCCGACCGGCTCACCGTCGTCGCCGCCGGGGCCACCGTCCACGAGGCGCTGGTCGCCGCCGGGGCCCTGGACCGCGAGGGCATCCCGGTCCGCGTCGTCGACCTGTACTCCGTCAAGCCCGTCGACCACGCGACGCTGCGCGCGGCCGCCGAGGACACCGGCTGTCTGCTCACCGTCGAGGACCACCGCGTCGAGGGCGGCATCGGCGACGCCGTCGCGGCGGCCTTCAGCGACGGCGGCCCCGCCCCGCGCCTGGTCCGCCTCGCCGTCACCGCCATGCCGGGCTCCGCCTCGCCCGCCGAACAGCTGCGGGACGCGGGCATCGACGCGGAGGCGATCGCGGCGGCGGTGCGGCTCCTCGTGGAGCACGTCGTGCGGTGAGACCGCGCCCGCCCGCCCGGCGTCCCGGCGCAGGTTTGCCACGGCCGCACCCGGTCACTCGGCCCAGGAGGTGGCCATGACCCCTACGTCACGCAAGTCGAACAACACGACCACCCAGTCCGAGTCCAGCCAGTCCAGCCAGTCCGGCGGGCCGCCTGGCCCGCTCGCGGTGCTGCGCCACGCGCGGGAGCAGCTCGCGGAACTCACCGGCCTCACCGCCGAGTCGGTCTCCTCGTTCGAGCACACCGACGCCGGGTGGGAGCTTGAGGTCGAGGTCCTGGAGCTCGCCCGGGTCCCGGACACCATGAGCCTGCTCGCGACGTACGCCGTGAGCCTGGACCCGGGCGGCGAGCTGACCGCGTACCGCAGGGTGCGCCGCTACGAGCGCGGCCGCGCCGACCCGCACCGCCAGGGCGGCTGACCGGGGCGGCCACGGACACCCGCGACACCCGCGACACCCGCGACACCACCAACACCCCCTAATGAACCTTTCGTTCAAGACGCTTAAGGAGGACCGGTCGATATGACCGTCGTCCCAGCTCAGCAAAGCGGCGGCGCAGGCGGCACCAGTGGCCTGTACGACGTCATCGAACTCATCCTGGACCGAGGGCTCGTGATCGACGCGTTCGTGCGCGTCTCGCTCGTCGGCATCGAGATCCTCAAGGTCGACGTGCGCGTCGTCATCGCCAGCGTCGACACCTATCTGCGCTTCGCCGAGGCCTGCAACCGCCTCGACCTGGAGGCGGGCCCGCGCAAGAGCCCCGGAGTGCCCGACCTCGTCGGCGAGATCACCGAGTCCGGCGCGCGCGGCAAGTCCAAGGGCGCCCTCTCCGGCGCCGCCCAGACCGTGTCCGACGCGTTCCGCCAGGCGCGGGACGAGAGCCGCGAGGAGGAGCCCGCCCGGCGGCCCCGCCGCTCGACGACCCGCTCCAGGAAGGAGGAAGAGCAGTGACCACGTACATCTACGGAATCGCGGGCACCGGCCACCCGGCGCTGCCGGAGGGCATGGGCGGCATCGGCGCCCCCGCCAGGACCGTGCGGGTCCTGCGGCAGGGCGCGCTCGCCGCGCTCGTCAGCGACAGCCCCGAGGACCTGCGCCCCAAGCGCCGCGACCTGCTCGCCCACCAGAGCGTCCTGGACGAGGCGGGCGCGGGCGGCCCGGTCCTGCCGATGCGCTTCGGCAGCCTCGCCGAGGACGACGCGGCCGTCCTCGCCGTCCTGGAGGAGCTCGCGGGCCACTACGAGGAGCGTCTGCGCGCCCTGGAGGGCAAGGCCGAGTACAACGTGAAGGCCTCCCACGACGAGCAGGGCGTCCTGCACCGGGTGCTCTCCGAGGACCGCGAACTGCGCACCCTCGCTGAGGCCAACCGCGCCGCAGGAGGCGGGAGTTACGAGCAGAAGCTCCAGCTGGGCGAGCGCCTCACCGCCGCCGTGCAGGCGCGCGAGGCCCTCGACGCCGCCGATGTGCGCCGCGCCCTGGAGCCGTGCGCCGACGCGGTCAGCGCGGGGCCCGGCGGCACCGGCTGGCTGGCGAACCTGTCGTTCCTGGTGAGCCGCGCCGGGGCGGAGGCCTTCGTCGCCGCCGTCGAGGAACTGCGCAAGGAGCAGCCGCACTTGGAGGTGCGGGTGAACGGGCCGCTGCCCCCGTACAGCTTCGTCGACCCCGCCGCCCCGGCCGCCGAGCGCGCCGAGGGCGCGGCCCGGGCGCGGTGACGCTCGCGCATGGGCCTCATCGGCGAACTGCTCGCGCTGCCCGCGGCGCCCGCCCGGGGCACCCTGTGGGTGCTCCGGCAGGTGGTCGCGGAGGCGGAGCGGCAGTACTACGACCCCTCGGCCGTCCACGCCGAACTCGCCGCGCTCGCCGAGCGGCTCGACGCCGGTGAGATCGGCGAGGAGGAGTTCGACCGCCGCGAGGACGAGCTCCTCGCGCGGCTCGGCCACGGCGGCCAGGGCGGCACACCAGCGGAGAACAGGACGGCGACATGATGACACGCACGGCAGTGGCCCTCGGTGTGGGCGCGGGGTACGTCCTCGGGCGCACCAAGAAGGCCAAGCTGGCCTTCGCGCTCGGCACGATGGTCGCGGGCAAACGGCTGAAGCTCAGCCCGGCCTCCCTCGGCCGCGCGGTGACGGCGCGGCTGGAGAACAACCCGCAGTTCAAGGAGATCGGCGACCAGCTGAAGGAGGACCTGCGGGGCGTCGGCAAGGCGGCCACCGGGTCCCTGGTCGAGCGCCGCATCGACTCCCTCGCCGACCGCCTGCACGACCGCACCCTCGACGTACGCGACCGGCTCGCCGTCGGCGGTTCCGAGGCGGAGGAGGAACCGGACCGGGACGGGGAGCCGCCTCGCGACGAGGAGCCGGACCGGGACGAGGAGCCGGACCAGGACACCGCGCGGAAGGGCTCCGGGTCCCAGAAGGGCCGCCGGAGCGCGGCCAAGCGGACCACGGGCGGCAGGGCCGCGGGCGGCGGCAGGACCGCGGCCAAGAGGACGGCGGCCAAGCGGACCACGGCCAAGAGGCCCGCCGCCACCAGGTCCACGGCGAAGAGGAAGAGCGGCCGATCGCAAGGGGGCGACGATGACTGAGACGCGCGAGAGGATCCGCGACGCGGCGTCGAACGGCGCCCCCGAGAACCCCCTGTCCGCCGCCCTGCGCGGCCCGGCGGCGGACCGCCTCAAGGACGAGGCGCGGTCCTACCTCATGGCGCAGGCCGAGCGCGCCCTGATCGGCGTCGGCCGGGGCCTCGGCGGGGCCACCGTGAAGCTCAACGACATGGCCGAGGGCCGCAGCCCTGGCCTCGCCCGCCTCGCGCTCGACGGCGGCCGCAAGATCGCCTCGGGCAAGGGCCCGCTGCGCGGCGCCGTGGAGATCGGCGGCAGCCGCCTGAAGGAGGCGGTCACCGGCTCCCTGAAGGGCGCGCTGGAGCGGGTGGGCGGCAAGGGCGGCAAGAGCGGGAGCGGGCAGAAGCCGACCGTCATCATGGAGTACGTCGACGTCGGCGTGCCGGCGCGCGAGGTGTACGAGCGGTGGACGCGGTACGAGGACTTCGCCACGTTCACCAAGGGCGTGCGCGACGCCACCGAGGTGAGCGACACCGAGTCGCACTGGAAGCTCAAGGTGTTCTGGTCCAGCAGGAGCTGGACGGCGCGCGTCACCGACCAGGTGGAGGAGGAGCGCGTCGCGTGGACCTCGGAGGGGGCCAAGGGCACCACGAAGGGCGTCGTCACCTTCCATCCGCTCGCCGAGCGGCTGACCCGGGTGCTGCTGGTCCTGGAGTACTACCCCAAGGGCCTGTTCGAGCGCACCGGCAACCTCTGGCGCGCCCAGGGCCGCAGGACCCGCCTCGACCTCAAGCACTTCGCCCGCCATGTGTCGCTGCGGGCGGCCACGGCGGAGGACACCGAGGACACCGAGGACATCGAGGACGCTGAGGTCACCGAAGGCACCGAAGGCGACGTGTACGACGAGGACGACGACGCGTACGCGGACGAGTACGAAGACGAAGAAGAAGACGAAGAAGACGAAGACGAAGGTGTCGAGGACGCCGAGGACGCCGAGGACGCCGAGGACGCGTACGAAAAGCCCCGGAGCCGTCGATGACCACCGCGAGCCGTCTGCCCGAGGCGTACGGGCAGACGGGTGGGACGAACCTGGCCGACGTCCTCGAACGCGTCCTGGACAAGGGCGTCGTCATCGCCGGGGACATCCGGGTCAACCTGCTCGACATCGAGCTGCTCACCGTGAAGCTGCGGCTCGTCGTCGCCTCGGTGGAGCGCGCCAAGGAGATGGGCATCGACTGGTGGGAGGACGACCCGGCCCTCTCCAGCGGCGCCCGCAGGTCCGAACTCGCCCGTGAGAACGCCGAGTTGCGGCAGCGGCTCGAGCGTCTGGAGGAACTGGAGCCGGGGCGCGGCGGGTCCGCGCCCGCGCGCGGAGGTGACCGTGACCGTGAACGCGACCGATGAGCTGCGCTATGTCTACGCCGTGTGCCGCCCGCTTCGGGGCCCGCTGCACGCGGACCTGACCGGCGTCGCGGGCGTGCCGCCGCGGCAGCTGGCACATGACGGCCTGGTGGCGGTCGTCGGCCTGGTGCCCGCCGGGGACTTCGGGGGCGAGCCGCTGCGCGCGCACCTGGAGGACCTGGACTGGCTGGCCGAGACCGCGCGCGCCCACCAGAACGTGGTGGGCGCGCTCACCGCCGTCACCTGCCCGCTGCCGCTGCGGCTCGCGACGGTGTTCCGGGACGACAGCGGCGTACGCGGCATGCTGGAGAGCGAGTCGGAGCGGCTGCGCCGGATCCTGGACCGGATCGACGGGCACGTCGAGTGGGGGGTGAAGGTGTGGCTCCGCGCCGGCGACGCGGAGCCGCCCGCCGCGCGCTCGGCGGCCCCGCCCGCGTCCGGGCGCGACTATCTGCGCCAGCGCGGACGGCGGCGGGCCGAGGGCGAGGAGCGCGTCGCGCGGGCCGAGGTGTTCGCGCGGCGCCTGCACGCCGCGCTCGACCGCCGGGCCCCCGCGTCCCGGCTGCACCCGCCGCAGGGCCCCGCGCTCACGGACGTGGGGTCCGGCCAGAACGTCCTCAACGCCGCCTATCTGGTGCCGCGTTCGCAGGGGGAGGAGTTCCTCGAACTGATCGGCACGGTCAACGGCGTCAACGGCACCGGTCCTGGCCTGCGGATCGAGGTGACGGGCCCGTGGGCGGCGTACTCCTTCACGGACGACCCGGCGGAGACGGATGCCGGGACGGATGCCGGGGCGGGGGACGGCTCATGACCGCCGTGGCGCCGGGCGTCCGGCAGCGCGAGATCGCCCTCGTCGACCTCCTCGACCGGCTGCTCGCCGGGGGTGTGGTCATCGCCGGTGACCTCACCCTGCGCATCGCGGACGTGGATCTCGTACGGATCGATCTGAAGGCGCTGATCAGCACGGTCGGCGCGGCGGTGCCAGCGCCGTGGCCGACGCGGGAGCCGCCGTGGACGACATGAGAGCCGACGCGGGAGCCGATACGGGAGCCGATACGGGAGCCGATACGGGACCCGACCCGAGCGCGGACCCGAGCGCCGACAGGGGCGCGAACCGGCGGCGGGCGACCGTGGAGTTCGATCCCCAGACGGTGGAGCGCGACCTGGTCGCCCTCGTCCTCACCGTCGTGGAACTGCTGCGCCAGCTCATGGAGCGCCAGGCGCTGCGCCGCTTCGAGACCGGGCAGCTGACCGAGGAGCAGGAGGAGCGGGTCGGCCTGACGCTGATGCTCCTGGAGGAGCGCATGGCCGAGCTGCGCGAGCACTTCGGGCTGCGGCCCGAGGACCTGAACCTGGACCTCGGGCCGCTGGGGCCACTGCTGCCGAGGGGCTGACTATCAGTCACCACCGGTACCAGCGTGGTGATGAGCCGGAAGCGGTGGGGCCCGCGCCCCGCAGCAGGAAGCCGAGCAGCCACACGATGAGCACCGCGATGGCGAGCCACCACAGCACCTTCACCGCGAAGCCGAAACCGGCGAGCAGCAGGACGAGCAGCAGGACCAGAAGAATCGGAACCATAGTCTGTACCTCCTGCCGTCCGGGTGTCCCCATCAGGCCTGTTCACACCCGGCAGAGGACCTCGCCGTGCAGCACCGCGAACCAGCCGTCCGCGGCCCGGCCCCACTCCCGCCAGGCGTCCGCGACGACCCGCAGCTCCGCCGCGTCGGCGAAGCCGCCCTCGGTCGCGCGCGTGGCGTACGAGGACGCGACCGTGCGGTCCGCCCACAGGCCGCTCCACCAGGACCGCTCCTCGGGCGTGCTGTAGCACCAGGTGCTCGCGGTGGCGGTGACGTCCGTGAAACCGGCCTCAAGGGCCCAGGACTTGAGGCGTCGGCCCGCGTCCGGCTCACCCCCGTTCGCGCGGGCCACCCGGCGGTACAGCGCGAGCCAGTCGTCCAGGCCGGGCGTGTGCGGGTGCCACGTCATGGCGGCGTAGTCACTGTCGCGGGCGGCGACGATCCCGCCCGGCGCGCAGACCCGGCGCAGCTCGCGCAGCGCCCGCACGGGGTCGCCCAGGTGCTGGAGCACCTGGTGGGCGTGGACGACGTCGAAGGCGCCGTCGGGGTAGTCGAGCGCGTACACGTCACCGACGGCGAACTCGACGTTGCCGAGCCCGCGTTCGGCCGCCGTGGCGCGTGCCTGTTCCAGGACTCCGGGCGCCCGGTCGACGCCGGTCACGCGCCCGCCGGGGACCAGCGCCGCCAGGTCGGCTGTGATGGTCCCGGGCCCGCAGCCGACGTCGAGGACCCGCATGCGCGGCGTGAGCGAACCGACGAGGTACGCCGCCGAGTTGGCGGCGGTGCGCCAGGTGTGGGACCGCAGGACCGACTCGTGGTGCCCGTGCGTGTAGACGGCGGTGTCGCGGACGTCGCTGATGTCGGTGGCGTCGCTGACGTCAGTGGTGTCGGCGCTGTCCGGGTGGGAGTGCTGTGCCATGTCCCGGACTGTACGCCGCGTGACCGCATGATGAGACCCCCCGTATCAAGATGCGGGACGACGTGCAGGCCCTCGCGCCGCTGGTCGCCCTCTCAGGACGTCAGCGACGACCGATACACCGTGAGCGCCTCCGGCAGCTTCTCGATCAGCAACTCGCCCTCCACGCGCGTGAGTTCACCGTCGTACGCGACCGCGGTGCCCGGCCCGAGGCCCTCGACGCGCAGCGTCCGGCGCCGGACCGCCGTCTGGACGGGGGAGCGCTCCACGGGCGAGGTCAGGGCCGCGGCGAGCAGCCGGGCGCCGGGCCTGCGGCCGCCGTGCACGACGCGCACGTCGAGCAGCCCGTCGGCCAGGTCGAACCGGCGCGCGGGGTTCAGACCGAGGCGGTGGTACACGCAGTTCCCGGCGAAGAGCAGCCACAGCGCCCGCTCGGTGCCCCGGAACTCCGCCCGCAGCGGCCGCCGGTCCGCGCGCAGCACCCGGGCCGCGGCGAGCACCCCGGCGGGCCAGCCCCCGATCCGGGGCGACCACCGCGCGCGCTCGCGCACCAGCTCGGGGTAGACGCCGAGGCTGAAGGTGTTGAGGAAGTACCCCTCGCCGCGGCCCGCGCTGAACCGCCCCACGTCCACCGCGACCGCGTCCCCCGCCTCCACCGCGCGCGCCACCTCGCGCGGGTCCTCGGCGCCGACGTCGAGCGCGAAGTGGTTGAGCGTGCCGCCGGGCACCACCACGAGCGGGACGGAGTGCCGCAGGGCCGCGGCCGCCGCCGCGTTGACGGTGCCGTCGCCGCCGCAGACCCCGAGCACGCGGGCGCGGGCGGCCGCCTTGTCCAGCGCCGCGGCCACCTCGTCCGGAGCGCAGGTCACGGCCTCGGCGTGCGGCAGCGCGTCGAGCAGCGCGCGGACCCGCTCGGGGGAGCGGGCGCCGCTGTTGACGACCACCACGAGACCGCGCCCGCCGGGCAGGGCCGGAGCCTCGGCGCGCGGACGGCCCGGCGGCGGCAGCTGCGCACGCGTCGGCACCAGGCCGCGCACGGCGTACGCGGCGAGCGCGCCGAGGGCCGCGCCCGCGAGCACGTCGCTCGGGAAGTGCACGCCCGTGTACACCCGCGACAGACCCACGGCACCGGCGAGCGGCGCGACGGCCGCGCCCAGGCCGCGGGACTCCAGGGCCACGCCGGTGGCGAAGGCGGCGGCGGACGCGGCGTGCCCCGAGGGGAACGACGTGGTCACCGGCTGCCGCTTCAGGCGCCGCATCAGCGGCACGCCGTCGAGCAGCGGCCGCGGCCGCCGCACCGACCGCTTGCCGAGGGTGTTGATGGCCGCGGAGGCGAGCGCCAGCGAGGCAGCGCCGCGCACGGCGGCGCGCCGGGCGCCCGGCCGCCGGGTCGCCGCGAGGGCCGCCGCCGTGGCGAACCACAGGCCGCCGTGGTTGGCGGCCCGGCTGAGGCGCGGCAGGACCTGGTCGGCCCCGGGCCAGTGCCGCGTGGCCACCACGTCGAAGACCCGGCGGTCCACGGCGGCGAGCGTGGCCCTCGGGCCGCGGGCGGAGGGCGGGGGGAACTCGGCGTCAGGACTCATGGCACCCGGATACCCGCGCCGCGCCGACGGCAACGGGCGGGTGCTTCGGGTCACACCGGGCACCGCCGCCGCCCAGGGGCGCACCGCCATAAACCGTTTGCCGCTCGCGAGCGCGGGCACGGACAATCACCCTCATGGGACATCTAGAGGCCGCGCACATCGAGTACTACCTGCCCGACGGCCGGGCGCTGCTCGCAGATGTCTCCTTCCGGGTGGCGGAGGGCACATCGGCCGCGCTCGTGGGGCCGAACGGCGCCGGGAAGACCACGCTTCTGAAGATCATCGCCGGTGAGCTGACGGCCCACGGCGGCACGGTGACCGTGAGCGGCGGCCTCGGCGTCATGCCCCAGTTCGTGGGCTCCGTACGGGACGGGTCGACGGTGCGCGACCTCCTCGTCGCCGTGGCACACCCCCGCATCCGCGAGGCCGCGAAGGCGGTGGACGCCGCCGAGCACGCCCTGCTCACCGTCGACGACGAGGCGGCCCAGCTCCAGTACGCGCAGTCCCTCTCCGACTGGGCGGAGGCCCGGGGCTACGAGGCGGAGACGCTGTGGGACATCTGCACCACGGCGGCCCTCGGCGTGCCCTACGAGAAGGCCCAGTGGCGCGAGGTGCGCACCCTCTCCGGCGGCGAGCAGAAGCGCCTGGTCCTCGAGGCCCTGCTGCGCGGCACGGACGAGGTGCTGCTCCTGGACGAGCCGGACAACTACCTGGACGTCCCCGGCAAGCGCTGGCTGGAGGAGCGCCTCAGGGAAACCCGCAAGACGGTCCTGTTCGTCAGCCACGACCGGGAGCTCCTCGCCCGCGCCGCCGACCGCATCGTCAGCGTGGAGCCGAGCCCCGGCGGCTCGGACGTCTGGGTGCACGGCGGCGGCTTCGCGACGTACCACCAAGCGCGCCAAGAGCGCTTCGCCCGCTTCGAGGAGCTGCGCCGCCGCTGGGACGAGAAGCACGCGCAGCTCAAGAAGCTCGTCCTCGACATGCAGCAGTACGCCTCGCGCAGCGACGAGATGGCCTCGCGCTACCAGGCGGCCAAGACCCGGCTGCGCAAGTTCGAGGAGGCCGGGCCGCCGCCCGAGCCGCCGCGCAAGCAGGACATCACCATGCGCCTGCACGGCGGCCGCACCGGAGTGCGGGCCGTGACCTGCAAGGAGCTCGAGCTCACGGGCCTGATGAAACCCTTCGACCTGGAGGTGTTCTACGGCGAGCGCGTCGCCGTCCTCGGCTCCAACGGCTCGGGCAAGTCGCACTTCCTGCGCCTGCTCGCGGCGGACTCCGAGGGCGGCGGCAACCCGGTGGCGCACACCGGCGCGTGGAAGCTCGGCGCCCGCGTCGTGCCCGGCCACTTCGCGCAGACGCACGCCCACCCCGAGCTCGAGGGCCGCACCCTGCTCGACATCCTGTGGCGCGAGCACGCCAAGGACCGGGGCGCGGCGATGTCCCGGCTGCGGCGCTACGAACTGACCGCGCAGGCCGAGCAGCGCTTCGAGAAGCTCTCCGGCGGCCAGCAGGCCCGCTTCCAGATCCTCCTCCTCGAACTCCAGGGCGCGACGGCCCTGCTGCTCGACGAGCCCACCGACAACCTGGACCTGGAGTCGGCGGAAGCGCTCCAGGAGGGCCTGGAGGCGTACGAGGGCACGGTCCTCGCGGTCACCCACGACCGCTGGTTCGCCCGCTCGTTCGACCGCTTCCTCGTCTTCGGCGCCGACGGCCAGGTGCGCGAGACCCCCGAGCCCGTCTGGGACGAGCGGCGGGTCGAGCGCGCGCGGTAGCGTACGTCACAGCGCAGGAAACTCCGTCGTACGCTGCGCGGTTGGAGACGCGGTGCCCACGAGGACGTCCTTCAGGACGGGCGACGTGGACGAGGCCCGGCAGGTGATCGCGGCCACGTACTACAGCAACTTCATGGACGTGTGCGAGGGGCCGCGCCCCTTCCGCGCCCAGTACGACATCGGGGAGCTCGGGGCGCTCACCATCGGTGAGCTCAGCTGCGACGCCGATGTCCGCATGCGCTTCGGCGAGCTGGGCGCGTACCACGTCAACCTCCCGCAGAGCGGACACCTCTCCTGGCAGCAGGGCCCCGCGCCCGCCACGGCCGCGACGCCCGGCAGCGCCGCGGTCTACCAGCCCGTGGGCGACACCGTCCTCGACCGCTGGTCCGGCGACTGCCGTCTGTTCGCCGTCAAGCTGGACCGCGCGGCCCTCGAAGGCACCCTGGAGCGGCTGCTCGGCAGTCCCGTGCGCGGCCCCGTCACCTTCGGGCCGCTGTTCGACACGGAGCGGGAGCCGGGGCGCGGCTGGGCGCGCCTGGTGCGCTCCGTCGTCGAGGACCTGCGCGAGGACGGCGGCCTGCTCTCCCACGAACTGGTCGCCGCGCCCCTGCAGGAGGCGCTCCTGAGCGGCCTGCTGCTCGCCGCCGACCACCGCTTCCGCGACGAGCTCACCGACCCCGCGCGGCGCCTTCGCCCCGCCCCCGTCAAGCGCGCCATGGACGCCGTGCGGGCGCGCCCCGAGCACCCCTTCACCGTCGACTCCCTCGCCGCCGAGGCCCGCGTCGGCGTGCGCTGGCTCCAGGAGGCCTTCCGCCGCTACGCGGGCATGTCGCCGATGGCGTACGTACGCGAGGTGCGGCTGCGGCGGGTCCACGAGGAGCTGACCGCGGCGGGCCCCGGCGAGACCTGTGTGAGCGACGTCGCCCACCGCTGGGGCTTCACCCACCTGGGCCGCTTCGCCGAGCAGTACCGCGCCCGCTTCGGGGAGCTGCCGTCGCGGACGCTGCGGCGCTGACGGCCGCGGCCGCCGCCCAAGTGATCATGTGCGTTCCGCGGACAGCCCGTGCGCACAACGGATCGTCGCCGCCCGGGGACCTGACTAACGTGTCGCTGTCGCCGGGTGGACCGGCCGCGTCGCGGGAGAACTAGCCTTCTCCCGGGCCGTCGGCCGTGGACGGATCCCCGGTGCTTTCCGGCCCGGGCTCCGTCAGCCGGGCCGGCTCACGGACAGCGGGCCCGTCGTTCCCCCTCGGCACTTCCCCCGTGTGCCGTCGGGCCCGCCTCCGTGCGCCGTTCCCCGCCGCTGTCCGCCGCTGTCCGCCCCTGCCCCGTGGCCCGCGCGCACACCGCGACGCGACCCGTCAGACCCGTCAGACTCGGAAGGCGTACCCGGCGCTCCGGCGCCGCCACTGCCACCAACGGGAGACGGCATGAGCGCGACCGACGACCGCGGCCTGCTGGAGCGGCACGGCCAGGCCCTGGACCTCTTCACGGCGAAGGCGCACGCCGTGCGGGCGGACCAGTGGCACGGCCCGACGCCCTGCGCGCGCTGGACGGTCCACGACCTCGTCAACCACCTCACCGCCGAACAGCTGTGGGTGCCACCCCTCCTCGAAGGCGCCACCCTCGACTCCGTCGGCGAGGCCTTCGACGGCGACCAGCTCGGCCCCGACCCCCTCGCCTCCTGGGACACCGCGGCCGAGGCGTCCCGCGCCGCGTTCCGCGCGCCGGGCGCGCTCACCCGCACCGTCCACCTCAGCTACGGCGAAAGCCCCGCCCGCGACTACTGCGCCCAGATGGTCACCGATCTCGTGGTGCACGCCTGGGACCTGGCGCGCGCGACCGGCTCCGACGAGCGCCTGCCGGACGACCTCGTCGCCCTGGCCGCGCGCGAAGTCGCCCCGTACGCGGCCGACCTGGCCAAGAGCGGTCTGTTCGCCCCGGCCGTGGCGCCCCCGCCGGGCGCCGACGCGCAGACGGCGCTCCTGTGTCTCCTGGGCCGCACCCCCTGACGGCGCCGGGGCCTCACGGCGCCGGGTCGCGGCCGCCGTCGCCGGGCGCGCGGGCGATGTCCGCGAGCGCCGACGCCGGATCCCGCTCGACCGCCAGGTCGCCGAGGCTCACCATGCCGACGGGCCGGCCGTCCTCGACCACGGGCAGCCTGCGCACCGCGTGGTCGCGCATCAGGCCGACGGCCGCCGCCACGTCGTCGTCGGGCGCGACGACCACCGGGTTCGGGGTGCACACGGCCTGAGCGCTCACCGTGAGCGGGTCGGCGCCGTCGGCCACGGCCCGCAGTGTGATGTCCCGGTCGGTGAGCACCCCGAGCACCCGGCCGCCGCTCGCCACCAGGACGTCCCCGATGCCCTGGGCCCGCATCAGCTGCGCGGCCTCGACCAGGGAGGCGTCCGGGCCGACGGTGACGACGCCCGGGGTCATGACCTGCCTTACGTATTCCGCCATGTCGAAGAGACCTCCTCGCTTGTCGATCGCCCCTAGTCGATCGCCCTGCGCTGTCGGTGTGACCCCGCCCGCAGTACCCGCGCACGGCGTCTTTCATGCCCTGGCTCCCCAGGTGCATGAAAGACGCCGCGAGGGGCAAGCGGAGGGGCAGTGCTTCGGAACGGAGGCACGTCCGTGGGAGCGGGTTCCGCTCGCCCGGGTGTGCCCCGTCATGGCGTGTGCCCGCGTACTCCCACGGTGACTGTCCCCCCCAAAGGCACCCGTAGGGAGTTGCGACGCACCATGCGATCCGACACCGCACGTCCCCAGGACCCCGGTTCCCAGAGCCCCGCAGGCACCCGCTCGCCGTGCTCCGCCGCCCCCGCGCGCCGTGAACGGCCCCGGCGCGGCCGCCATCCGCACGACGACGCCCCCGATACCGCCGAGGCCTTCCGCAGGCTGTGCGAGCTGCCGCACGGGCCCGAGCGCGACGCCCTGCGCGAGGAGGTCGTGCGGGCCTGGCTGCCCATGGCCGAGCGGCTCGCGGGACGGTTCCGCAACCGCGGCGAGTCCCTGGAGGACCTCCAGCAGGTCGCCGCCCTCGGCCTGGTCAAGGCCGTCGACCGGTACGACCCCGAGCGCGGCAACGCCTTCGAGAGCTACGCCGTGCCCACCGTCACCGGCGAGATCAAGCGCCACTTCCGCGACCACATGTGGACCCTGCACGTGCCCCGGCGCGTCCAGGACCTGCGCAACCGCGTCCGCTTCGCCTGCCAGGACCTGTCCCAGACCGTGTCCGGACGCGCCCCCACCATCGCCGAGATCGCCGAGCGCGCCCAGATGAGCGAGGAGGACGCCGCCGCGGGCCTGGAGGCCCTCGACAGCTTCACCGCGCTGTCCCTGGACGCCGAACTCCCCGGCAGCGAGGACGGCTACGCGCTGCGCGACACCCTCGGCGGCCCCGACCCCGCGCTCGACGTCGTCGTCGACCGCGAGGCCGTCAAACCGCGCCTCGCGCAGCTGCCCGAGCGCGAGCGGACCATCCTCTACCTGCGGTTCTTCGGCGACATGACCCAGAGCCGCATCGCCGAGCACCTCGGCATCTCCCAGATGCACGTCTCCCGGCTGATCAGCCGCTGCTGCGGACGGCTGCGCGACGAGGTCACCCGCGACCTGGCCCGCTGCCCGGCCGGCGCCGACCGCGCCCCGGTCAGGCGGGACGCCGCATAGCCAGGGCGATGTGCCGGGCCATCACCTCCACGGCCCGCGCCTCCGCCATGGAGAACGCGAGCCGCGCGCCGGTCCGGAAGAGGGTCAGCACGCCCTCGACCGGGCCGTCCGCGCGCGGCGCGAGCGGCACGCACAGCAGCGACGTCACCTGCGCCCGGACGAGCACGGGCGCGCCGGAGGCGTCAAGGCCGAAGGCGTCGGCGGGCTGCGGCCGCAGCTGGAGCGAGGACGCGCCGCACCGGACCGTCTCCACCACCAGGGGGCAGTCGCCCGGGTCCTGGGCGAGCACGTCCGCAAGGGGCCCCTCCGGCGGGCCGAGCACCGCCGCGCGCCGCAGCCCGCCGACGACCTCATCGGCGATCACCCAGTCCGCGAACCGGCCGCGCAGCACCTCCGCGACCCGCGTCAGGACCTCGTCCACCGCGCCCGGCGGCGCCGACAGGAGCGCCGCCGTCACCGTGTCCGACAGCTCGAGCAGCTCGGCGTGGCGGGTCGCCTCGGCGAGCACCGGGACGTGCCCGCCGCGCACGCCGTGGTCCCCGTGCTTGGCGGGGTCCAGGCCCCCGGCACCGGCGGGCTGCAGCACCACAAGGAGCACCGTGCGGGGCTCGGTGCCAGGACGCAGCGCCGTCAGCGTCGCCCGCAGCGCCGCCCCCGGGCGGCGCTGGAGCCGGACCGTGAGCCCGCGGTCGCCCTCGCCGCGGGCGACCGCCGCGGCCTGCGTGCGGAACGCGATCCGGTCGGACGGCGTCAGGAACCCCGACAGCGGGCGCCCCGTCGCGTACCCGCCGCGCACCCCCGTCAGCTCCGTCGCCGCGACGTTCATCCGCCGCACCACGGACTCGGCGTCGACAAGCAGCACGGGCAGCGGAAAGCGCTGGAACACCGTGCGCAGCAACCGCTGTTCGTCGCGGTCCGACACCGTCGCCGCCACGGGTCCGTCCCCGGCGAGCTGCTCGTAGCCCGGCCACAACCGCTCCACCGCGTGGTCCAGTTCGAACAGCGCCGTGTCGAGCAGGGTGCCGAGGTCACCGGCGGGCACCGCCCGCGACGCCTTCAACTCCGCGACGCGGCGCACGAAGTCCGCGAGTTCCTCACCGAACTCCTCCGTCTGGGGCATGCGTCGAACGTACCCGTCCGACCCGTTTTCCGGAGCCCTCACAGGGAAGCCGCACAGGGAGGAAGAGAGCACATTCGAGGAGGTACGAGGAGGTACGCGCGATGCCGACGCCTATTCGCCCCGTCGGACCGGAAGGACCGGAGTCAGCGCTGCCGCAGCGCAGGCTCTCCGAACTCGCCGAACAGGCCGTGCGCTGCACCACCGCGTGCTGCGGCGCGGGCACCACGGTCACCGACGGCGGCGAGGAACTGCCCACCGCCGTCACCCACCCCGACCTCGCCGGGCTCGTCTCCGTCCAGCTGCGCTCCGGTGACGGCCCCATCCCCGCCGCGCAGGAGCGCGGGGCGCCCGTGGACGCCGCGGACCTGCTGCGCGACGACCGCTGGCCCGAATACCGCGCGCTCGCCCTCGACTCCGGCGTCCGCGCCAGCGTCACCCTGCCCTTCCGGCGCTCCGGACTGACCGTGACCCTCAGCCTGTTCAGCTTCCGGCCCGGCGCCCTCGCCGACGCCAGCTGCGGGCCCGCGCAGGTCCTCGGCGACCTCGCCACCGCCGGACTCGTCCGCGACCGCCACTACCGCGCGGCGCTCACCGAACTCGACCACCTGGGCGAGGCCCTGCGCACCCGGCCCGTCGTGGACCAGGCCCGCGGCATCGTCATGCACGTCCTCGCCTGCGACGCCGACGAGGCGTTCGCCCTGCTGCGCCGCGTCTCCCAGACCACCAACCGCAAGCTCGCCGACGTGGCCGAGGCCCTGGTGCGCAACCGGGGGCGGGGCCTGGAACGCGAACTGGTCACGCTGGCACGGCGGACGCCCGCCCGGTGAGCTCCAGCCCCTCGCCGCCCGTACGGAGGCCGTCCGTAGGGAGGTCGTCCGTACGGCGGTAGCCCGTACGGAGGTAGCCCATCCAGTGGTAGCCCGTCCGGCGTGGGAGGACGAGCGCGAAGCGCGATCAGCGGCTCGAATGAGGACATGCGCACTTCCGCCCCGCTGACCCGCCCCGCTTCCGCCCTGTCCGCCCCGCTCGCCTTGTTCGCGCTGCTCACCTTGTACGCCGTGTACGTCCTGGCCGCCGCCCCGACCGCCCACGCCGAGGGCGGTGCCGCCGCCCAGGTCACCCCGGCCCGTGCCGCCCCCGGCGAGCAGGTCACCGTCTCCGTCGCCTGCCCGGCCACGAGCGCGACGCCCCCGCCGACCATGGACGCGAGCTCCGAGGCGTTCGAGGCGGGCACGGTCAGGCTCCAGCGCGTACAGCAGCACCAGCCGGGCCAGGACCAGGGGCAGGACCAGGCGCTCACCGGCGTGGCCTACCAGGGCACGGCCCGGATCGCCGCGGCCGCCGACTTCGAGGACGGCGGCCCGGACGCGGCCGGCCCCGCGTCGGAGTGGTCCGTGGACGGCGTGTGCCACGACGACGGCCAGTGGGAGGCCACGTTCACCGTCACCCGCGCCGCGCCAGGACCGGCGCACGCCTCGCACGCCTCACACGCGCCGTCCGTCGCCCACGGCGTCCGCGGGGGCCAGGGCGGCGCGTTCACCGACTCACCGGCCGCCCTGATCGCGGGCGGCGTCCTGGTGGCGGGCGCGTGCGTCGCGGCCGCGCTCCGGCTGCGCCGTGACCGCGCTTCCGCGCGCTGACCCCCGCACGGAGCAATCCAGAAGGGAACACCGCCCCTCACACGGTGGAGCGGCGCCGCCGTGGGTACGCAGGGACCCGACGGCACACGGATGGTACGAGGGTGGCCAGGGGAGCGCACGGAGGTGCCCATGCGGTGGACGGACCACACGGGGCACGGCCGCGTCCGATCGGGGCCGCCCCCGCCGGAGCCAGGACTTCCGGTCCTGCCGGAGCTGTCCGCGCGGGTCGCCGCCGCCGCGGGCCGCACCCGCGCGCAGCCGCCCGGCGGTGACCCGGCGCTCCTGGACGCGGCCTGCGGCTACTGGACCCGCCGCGGCCTGCCCGCCGAGCGCGGCCACGTCGCCGCCGCCCCCGGCGCGGCCCCCCTGCTGCTCGCGCTCGCCGCCGCGCTCGGCGGCGACGTCCTGCTGCCCCGGCCCTGCGCCGCCTGGTGGGCGCCCCAGGTGCGCCTCCTCGGCCGCTCCGTCCACCACGTGCCGACGCCCGCCGAGTGCGGTGGCGTCCCGGACGCGTACGCGCTCCTGGAGACCGTCCGCCGCGTCCGCGCCGAGGGCGGCGCCCCGCGCCTGCTCGTCCTGTCCGTCGCGGACGACCCCACGGCGACCGTGCCGCCGCCCGAAGCCGTGCACGAGGCCGTGGAGGCCGCGGCGGGGGAGGGCCTGCACATCGTCAGCGACGAGACCTTCCGCGACACGCTGCACCGGCCGCGCGAGACCGTCCTGGTCGGCCCCGCCGAGATGGACCCCGAACGGGTCACCGTCGTCAGCGACCTGCGCGGCGCCTTCCTGCCGCCCGGCCTGCCCGCCGCCGTCGCCCGCTTCCCCGCGACCGGACCCGGCGGCGCCCTGCGCGCCCGCGCCCTGGACGTGCTCACCGCGCTCGGCGCGCTGCCCGCCGCGCCGGTCGCCGCCGCCGCGACGTACGCGCTCGGCGAGCCCGAGGAGGTCACCGCGCGCCTGGCCGCCGCGAACCGGCTGCACGCGCGCGTGGCCGCAGCCCTGCGGGAGACCGTCGTCGCCGCGGGTGCGCTCGCCCGGCCCCCGGCCGCGGGCCGCCATCTGTACGTCGACCTCGGCCCGCTGCGCTCCGCTCTCGCCGCGCGCGGCGTCAGCGACGCCCAGGAACTGGAGGACTTCCTCCAGGAGCGGCTCGGCCTGCCCGCGCCCGGCGGCCACCGCTTCGGCGACGACATCGGCGCGCCGCGCGTACGACTGTCCACAGGACCCCTCCTCGGCACCGCCCCCGAGGAACGCCTGCACGCGCTCGCCGCCCCCGACCCACTGGAATCCCCGCACGTGGAACGGGCGTTGGCCAGGGTCGGCTCGGCCTTCGACGACCTCCGCGCAGAAGCCCAGCGACGGGAGCCTCCTCGGTGACGCAGACACAGCACCACCTCCAGCACACGGAGCACACGGAGCACACAGAGCACACGGAGCACACAGAGCACACGGAGCACACGGAGCACGCGGAGCGGGACCGCACGGCGGAGGGAGAGCGGGCGAGAGAGGAGGCCGCCCGCGCCTCCACGCCGGACGGCCCGGCCGCGCGGGGCTCCGCGCCAGGCGCTGGTACGGCCGGACGGGGAGCCGTGTCCGGTGGCGCGGCCGGGCGGGGCTCCGGGTTCGGGCGGGCGGTCGCGCTGCCGCGGACGGTCGGGCTGCCGCGGCTGTGGCCCAGGTCGTTCGCGGACCGCCTCACCGCGCCGCTGCCCGGCCTGCGGGCCTTCGCGCGGTTCGCCAGGGAGGGCGCGCTGCGGCCCCGGCCCGAAGGCCTCGCCGAGATTCCGCTGCTGCCCTTCGAGCCGGGCCCGCTGCCCCGCGTCGACGCCCGCACCCTCGCCGTCACCTGGGCCGGTCACGCCAGCTGGGTCGTGCGCATCGGCGGGCTCACCGTCCTCACCGACCCCGTGTGGTCCCGGAAGATCCTCGGCACCCCCGCCCGGGTGACCCCCGTCGGCGTGGCCTGGAGCGCGCTGCCGCGCGTCGACGCGGTCGTGATCAGCCACAACCACTACGACCACCTCGACGCGCCCACCCTCAGACGGCTGCCCCGCGACACCCCCGTCCTCGTGCCCGCCGGGCTCGGCCGCTGGTTCCGCCGCCGCTTCACCCGCGTCACCGAGCTCGACTGGTGGGAGGCCGCCGAACTCGACGGCGTCCGCTTCGACTTCGTGCCCGCGCACCACTGGTCCAAGCGGGGTGTGCGGGACACCTGCCGCAGCCTGTGGGGCGGCTGGGTGCTCACCGACGGCGAGGGACAGCGGGTGTACTTCGCCGGGGACACCGGGTACGGGCACTGGTTCTCGCGGATCGGGGAGCGCTACCCGGGCGTCGACCTGGCGCTCCTTCCGATCGGGGCGTACGAACCCCGGTGGTGGCTGCGGGACGTCCACTGCGATCCGGAGGACGCGGTGCGGGCCGCCGTCGACGTGGGGGCGCGGCGGATGGCGCCCATGCACTGGGGGACGTTCCTGCTGTCGGCCGAGCCGGTGCTCGAACCCCTGCGGCGGGTGCGGGCGGCGTGGGAGGCGGCGGGCCTGGCCCGGGGCGACCTGTGGGACCTGCCGGTCGGGGCCTCGCGGGTGCTGCCCGCCTGAACTCCCGCCTCAGGGGCGGCGGGCGCGCCGCCACAGGGACGGGGCCACGCTGATCGCCACGGTCAGCCCCACCGCCAGGGCCACGCCCTGCCACGGCTCGGGGAACAGGGACCCCCCGAGGATGCCGATGAGCTGGTACGTCACCGCCCACGCCAGGCACGCCGGAAGGTTGCCCCGCGCGAACGCCCGTACCGGCATCTTCGCGAGCAGGCAGGCCAGCATCACCGGAATCCGGCCCGCGGGGACGAGGCGGGACAGGACGAGCACCAGCACCCCGTGGTCCTGGAGCTTGGCCTGGGCCCGCGCGAGCCGCTCCGCGGGAGCGCGGTCGCGGATCGCCTTCAGCCAGCGCGAGCCGTTCCGCGACCGCATGCCGCGCCGCCCGAGCCAGTACAGCCCCATGTCCCCGGTGAACGCCGCGAGCGAGGCCACCCCGAACACGATGAGCAGCGCGAACGGCGAGGTGTCGCTCTGGTGGACGGCGACGACCGCCGCCGAACTCACCAGGGCGCCCGTCGGCACCACCGGTACCAGGGCGCCCAGGACCACCAGCAGGAACAGGGACGGATAGCCGACCGCCTGCTGCGTGGAGTCCGGCGTCACCTGGACCGCGGCGGCGAGCATCATCGGGCGGCCTGGGGCCGGACGCTCTCGCCGTGCGTCAGGCGGTGCACCGCCACACCGGGCGCCCGCAGCGCGGCCTGCCGCACGAACTCGTCGCCCGGCGTGTGGAACTCGTGCGGCCGCACCGCGTCCATGCCGATCGGCCAGTACGTGCCGTAGTGCACCGGCACCGCGCTGCGCGGCGCGATCCGCGCCAGGGCCTCGGCGGCGCGCGCCGGGTCGAGATGGCCGTGGCCGAGGTAGGGGCCCCAGCCGCCGACCGGGAGCAGCGCCACGTCGACGGCGCCGACCTCCGCGGCCATCGTGTCGAACAGGCCGGTGTCCCCCGCGAAGTACGTACGCGCCTCGCCCTGGACGACATAGCCGAGCGCGGGCGAGCGGTGCGGGCCCACCGGCAGGCGGCGGCCGTCGTGCAGCGCGGGCACGACCCGCACCACCACGTCGCCCACCGGCACCTCGTCGCCCGGCGCGACCTCCGTGAACCGCAGGTGCGACAGCCTGCGCAGGCCCGGCACCGAGCGGGCCGCGCCGCGCGGCAGCAGCGCGCGGGTGCCGGGGGCGAGGCGGGCCAGGGACGGCACGTGCAAGTGGTCGGCGTGCAGATGGGAGAGCAGCACGACGTCCGCCACCGCCGCGCGCGCGGGCGGCAGCGCGCCCCGGCGGCGGCGCAGGTGCGCGAGGCGGCGCGCGAAGAGGGGATCGGTGAGCACCCGCGTCCCGGAGTCCTCGACCGTACAGGTGGCATGACCCCACCAGGTGACCGTGACGTCCGCCCGCACCGTTCCTCCTTCGTGTGACTGTCTCCGAGCCTACGGCCAGGAGTAGTGTCGTCGGCTGACACCAGAGGTGAGGGGGACGCCATGGGAGACGCCACCGGGGGGAAGGACCACGCGGTGCGGGTCGCCGCCATCGCCAGCCTGACGCCTCTGGAGGAGCTGGACACCGACCCGTTCCTCGTCGACTCGCGCAGCCAGCACGCCATGTGCGCGCGCTGGGCGGCCGCCCGCGGCTATGTGATCACCCGTGAGCTGGTCGTGCACGGCCTGCGCGCCGACCACGCCGTCTTCTGGAACGACATCGACGCGGGCCTGGTCCATCTGTTCGTGGTGCCGTGCCGCCGCGTCCTGGAGCGCGCGCTGCGCTGTGCCGACGAGTTCACCGCCGAGTGCGGGCGGCGCGGCGTGCGGATCGAGACCGCGGGCTTCGCGGAGCCCTGCTACGACTCCCACATGAAGGCCAGGGTCCACCGCCGCCTCTCCATGCCCACCGCGGGCTACGACGGCTGCTGACCCCCTCCACCTCTGGCACCGCACCTCCGACACCCCGCCGGGAGCCGGTGACAGGGGCGCCCGACAGCCGGGGCGTAGGCGCTGTGACAGGCTGGGGGCAAGGTCAGGGACGTGAGGCGGGCGGCACGGGTGCGTGGTGATCGGTGGCGGACAGTGGGCCGTGCCCTCGGGCGCGTGATCGTCGTCTGGGCGGTGAGCACGCTCACGATGCTCGCCCTCGCGGGCATCCTGCCGGACTTCAAGCTCCAGTCCGACGACGGCGACAGCGCCACCCGCATCGCGGTGACCGCGGCCCTCGGCGCCGGAGCCTTCGGCCTGCTCTCCGCCCTGGTGTGGCCCCTCCTCGTCCGGGCCCTGCTGCTCGTACCCGCCCTGGTCCTCGGGCTGCTCAACTTCTTCCTGAACGGGTCGCTGCTGCTGCTCGCGCTGCGGCTCATCCCCGACGGCCGCGGCGACGCGAACGCCGAGACGGCGGTGGTGGTGGCCGCCGTGATGTCGGCGGTGGCGTCGGCCACGGGCGGCGCGCTCGCCGTCCGCGACGACGACGCGTACCGCAGACGCCTGTACCGCCTGGCCGACCGCAGACGCCGCAAGGACACCGGGGCCCGCCGCCCCAGCACCCCCGGCATGGTCTTCCTCCAGCTCGACGGCGTCGGCCACGACGTCCTCGACGACGCCGTCCGCAAGGGCCTCATGCCCACCGTGGCCCGCTGGCTCGCCGCCGACCGCGAGCCCGGGGACCCGGGAGCCCGGGCCACGCACCGGCTCACCCCCTGGCGCACCGACTGGTCGTCCCAGACCGGCGCCAGCCAGCTCGGCATCCTGCACGGCAGCAACCACGACGTGCCCGCCTTCCGCTGGTACGAGAAGGACACCGGCGAGGTCATGGTGTCCAACCGGCCCGCGTCCGCCGTGGAGCTCCAGCGCCGCGCGATCGCCCGCACCGGCGACGGCGGCCTGCTGACCGTCGACGGGGCCAGCCGCGGGAACCTGTTCAGCGGCGGCGCCGAGCAGCTCGCGCTCGTCCTGTCCATGGCCGCGCGGCGCGGCAAGGAGAACCGGTCCAGGGCCGGGTACTTCGCCTACTTCTCCGACCCCGCCAACGCCGTCCGCACCGCCCTGTCCTTCATCTCCGAGGTCGGCCGCGAGATCGCCGAGTCGACCCGCGCCCGGCTGTGCAGGCGCCGCCCGCGCGTCAGCAGGGGCGGCCTGTACCCGTTCATCCGCGCCTTCGCCACGGTCGTGGAGCGCGACGTGGTGGTCGCCGCCGTCATCGGCGACATGCTCGCCGGACGCGCCGCCGTGTACGCGGACCTGGTGGCGTACGACGAGGTGGCGCACCACTCCGGGCCCACCGGCGGCGACGCCGAGAAGGTCCTGCGGCGGCTCGACCGGTCCCTCGCGCTGCTCGCGCAGGTCGCCGAGCACGCGCCCCGGCCGTACCGCATCGTGCTCCTGTCCGACCACGGCCAGAGCCCCGGCGAGACCTTCCGCGCCCGCTACGGCCTCACCCTCGGCGACCTGGTGCGCGCCGGGTGCGGCCTGCCCGTGCCCCGCAGGGCGCGCCGCACGCACAGCACCGCGGAGGCCCGCTCGGCGGTGCGCGCCGCGCTGCGCAGGCCCGTGGAGGAGGGAACCGGCGAGCACCGGCCGCGCCGCCGCGCCGAGCCCATCGTCCTCGCCTCCGGCAACCTCGGCCTCGTCTCCTTCCCTGACGTGCCCCACCGCATGACCCGCCAGGAGATCGACCGGCGCCACCCGGCGCTCCTGCCGACGCTCGCCAACCACCCCGGCGTCGGCTTCCTGCTGGTGCGCGACGGCGCGCGCGGGCCGCTGGTGCTGGGGGCGCGCGGCGCCGAGGTGTACCTGGACGAGCTGCCCCCGGACGCGGACGCCGAGGCCCTGGGACCCCTCGCCGACTTCGGTCCTGGGGCCGCCGACGCCGTGCGCCGCACCCACTCCTTCCCGCACACCGCCGACATCATGGTCAACTCCTGGTACGACCCGCTCGAAGGCGAGGTCCTCGCCTTCGAGGAGCAGATCGGCTCGCACGGCGGGCTCGGCGGCGCCCAGTCCCGGCCGTTCCTGCTCTCCCCGCTCGCGCTCACACCGCCCGGTCCCGAGGGCGCCGAACTCGTCGGGGCCGAAGCGGTGCACCGGGTCCTTCGACGCTGGCTGCGCGAGGAGCTCGGGCCCGAGGTGCCGCAGGTCACAGCCGTGGATGATCGCCTTCCAGGCCTGGTGGACCCGACAGGTTTTGCGGCCGCCGACCGCGTCGTACAGGACAAAACACAGTGATTTTGCGCGACGTTCCAGGTGCCTGACGATGGGCCCGCGCCCGGCGATCCCGGGCACCGGCACGACGAGAGGCGCACCACCCCATGCACGACACCGGAACCGCACCGCAGTCGGCTCCGGCCCTTCGACAGGACGCGCCGCCCGCCCCGCACGACGACGGCAGGCACGCGCGCAGGTTCGGCCTCCCGATCGCGACCTGCCTGGTCATGGGCAACATCATCGGGGGTGGCATCTTCCTGCTCCCGGCGTCCGTCGCGCCCTTCGGCACCGTCAGCCTCGTCGCGTTCGCCGTCCTGACCGTCGGGGCCATCGCCCTGGCCCTGGTCTTCGGGCGCCTCGCCGAACGCGACCCGCGCACCGGCGGCCCCTATGTGTACGCGCGGGAGGCCTTCGGCGACTTCGCGGGCTTCCTCGCCGCCTGGGCGTACTGGATCACGACGTGGGTGTCGAACGCGGCGCTCGCCGTCGCCGCCGTCGGCTACCTGGACGTGCTGATACCCGTCGCCGACCACAAGTGGTCCGCCTGCCTGGCCGCGCTCGTGCTGCAGCTCCTGCCCGCGCTCGCCAACCTCGCAGGCACCCGGTACGTCGGCGCGGTGCAGGTCGTCGCCACCGTGCTGAAGTTCCTGCCGCTGCTCCTGGTGGCCTTCGGCGGGCTCTTCTTCTTCGACGCCGACAACCTCGGTCCTTTCCAGGCCAGTGACCACGGCGCCGTCGGCGCGGTGTCCGCGTCCGCCGCGATCCTGCTCTTCTCCTACCTGGGCATGGAGTCCGCCGCCGTCAGCGCGGGCGAGGTCCGCGACCCGAGGCGCAACGTCGGCCGCGCCACCATCCTCGGCACGCTCGGCGCCGCCCTGGTCTATCTGCTCGGCACCCTCGCCGTCTTCGGCACCGTCGCGCACGACAAGCTCGTCACGTCCACCGCGCCGTTCTCCGACGCCGTGAACGTGATGTTCGGCGGCTCCTGGGGCGGCACCGCCGTCGCGATCGCCGCCCTGGTGTCCATGGTCGGCGCCCTCAACGGCTGGACGCTCCTGAGCGCCCAGACGCCGTACGCCGCCGCGAAGGACGGCCTGTTCCCGAGCGCCTTCGCCGTGAAGCGGCGCGGCGTGCCGACCTTCGGCGTCCTGGTGACCGTCGTCCTCGCCTCGCTCCTGACGGTCTACAACTACACCGCGGGGCCTTCCGGGGTCTTCGAAGTCCTCGTGCTCGTCACGACGTTCACGGCCACCGTGCCCTATCTGCTCGCGGCCGCCGCGCAGATCTACTTCCTGGCCTCAGGACGCCACGACCGCGTCCACCGCGGGCGCCTCGTGCGCGACTCCGTGCTCGCCGCCCTCGGCTTCGGCTTCTCCCTGTGGCTGGTCGCCGGGGCCGGGTACGCGGCCGTCTACCAGGGCGTGCTGTTCCTGTTCGCGGGTGTCCTCGTGTACGCGTGGATGGCGGCCCGCAAGCAGCGGGCCGCCACCCAGGACCCAGCCGACGAAAGCCCGGCTACCGCGCGAGCGGAGCCGTCACCCAGCGCTGCGTCCTGACGCCGTCCTCGGGCCCGATCTCGATCAGCTTGCGGGCGGCCGGGTAGGCCTCGTTGCCCTCCATCTCGTAGCCCACCTGGAACGTCCCCGGCACGTCCCTGACCTCGGGCAGCCGCTCCGGCGCCAGGGCCGCCCCGTAGTCGGCGCCGTCGCCCGCGCCGCGCACGGCGAGCTCGGCGAGGACGCGCCGCTGCGCGGCGGCGAGCGCCTCGCTGGGGTCGCTGAGCGGCGGCGCACCGGCCTCGCGCGCGCCCTCGGGCACCGGCGGCGCGACCCGGCTGCTCGGCTCGCGCCGCTCGCCCGTGGCCTGCCGCGTGGACAGCTGCGCCTGCACGACCGTGCCGTCGTTGTCGAGGCCGACCCGGACGACGCCCCGGTCCGGCGTGATCACGGGCACGCCGTCGAAGGCCTGCCGGAACGTGACGTGCGTGACGAGGGTCGTGGGGACGCCGGTCTGAGAGCCGTCCTTGGCGGCGGAGTTCTGCATCAGGTCGTGCACGCTGTCCACGACGAGCTCGGCGCCTTCGGCGTGCTCCTCGGCGAAGGCCCGGGCGAGCGCGACGGCCCGCTCGGTGGGCAGCGCCGTGGTGTTGCGCTGGCTGGGCTCGGCGAGGCGCGCCCAGCGCACCGCGTGCGGGCCCGTGGAGACGGTGCGGTCGCCGGAGCTCGTGCTCAGCACGCCCCTGCGGTCGGCCCCCACCTCTTCGAGCGCGGCGGCGGGGAAGGACGCCATGCGGCCCGCCGCGGCCAGCTCGGCGCTCGGCTCGCGCGGCGCCAGCTGGACCGTCTGAGCGGCTTGTGGCAGCGCGGTCAGTTGCCCGGCGAGCGAGGCGCGGGCGTGGTACCAGCGCCAGGCGTACCAGTTGTCCGACACGGCGGGCCGGTAGAAGTGCCGCTCGGTGTTCAGCCGGTCCACGGCCTCGGCCTGGGTGGCGCCGACCGCGCACACCGAAGGGGCCTGGTCCTTCCAGATGTCCCAGCTGGCGTTCAGCCAGGACTCGGCGTACGTCTGCCCGGACGTCCACTTGTCCCAGAACTTCCGGCCGTAGTCCGGGTGGTCGATGCTCGTCGTCTCGAAGCCGAAGACCATCCGGAAGCCGGTGTTGGGCCCGGCCCAGGTGCGCACCGGCGAGTGCCCGCCGAGGACGCGCAGCGAGAAGCACGTGGACCAGAAGACGTACCGCGCCTTCTCGTTGCCGAGCGCCATGCGGCGGGAGGACGCCCGGGTGCGGCCGTCCCAGGCCGCGCCGAGCGGCGCCTCGAACACGCCGTCGCCGTCCATGGTGCCGTGGCCCGAGTGGTACACCGCGCAGACCGCGTCCATGCCGAAACGATCCTGCCAGTTGTCGAACGCCTCCTCGTACGCCCACGCCTGGACGCCCCCGTCGGCGAACCAGAAGTTGCGGTCGTGGAACCGCTGCGGGTATTCCAGCCAGCCGGCGGCGTCCTCGTGCGTGTAGCGCAGCGGCGAGGCGTCGGCGAACCTCTCGACGCTGAACGCCCCCCACCAGCCGAGCGTCGAGTCGCGCTCCCCGGCCGCGCCGGGCTTCTCCGGCTCCAGCGGCGACGGGCCGCGGTCCGTGTAGACGATGCGCATGGGTCGTACCCCCTGGGTGTTCTCCCCCTCGCGTGGCTGAGACGCACGCGGTCGAGGAGGCCTAAAAGTGTCACCGCGCGGGGACCTTGCCCAGGTGACATTCCGGCCATAGGGGCCGTGCCACGGGCGTGCCGTGCCACCTCAGCGGCCCCGCTGGCCAGGGTGTTCGCCGCGCCGGTTGTCGTAGGGACCGCGCGCACCAGCGCGGCCCGGTCGAACACGGCGCACGGGCCGCGCGGTTGGCGGGAAACGGAGGGTGTCTACTTGCTGTCCACGCGCCGGGGCGAGCGCCCGGAAGAGCCCCGCGACGGACGCGTGCCGCGAGCGGCGTGCGGCCGCCGCCCGCCGGACGCGTGCCCGGGTGATCCTTCTTACGGCTCCGTACCACCCCCGTACGCGGCGATTTCCCCCGGAGTGTGATCGGATGGAGGCCACGGAACTCCACTGAAGGGATTTGGCATCGTGGCTACCACGCGCTCCGCTCACACGGTCTGGGAAGGCAGCCTGACCGAGGGCTCCGGCACGGTGACCTTCGACTCCTCGGGCATCGGACAGCAGGCCGTGTCCTGGCCGTCCCGCGCCGAGCAGGCGAACGGCAAGACCAGCCCCGAGGAGCTCATCGCCGCCGCGCACTCCAGCTGCTTCTCGATGGCGCTGTCCCACGGTCTGACCGGCGCGGGCACCCCGCCCACCAAGCTCGTCACCTCCGCCGACGTGACCTTCCAGCCTGGCACCGGCATCACCGGCATCCACCTCACCGTCGAGGGCGAGGTGCCCGGCCTGGACGAGGCCGCGTTCGTCTCGGCCGCCGAGGACGCCAAGGCCAACTGCCCGGTCAGCCAGGCGCTCACCGGCACGACGATCACCCTGTCGGCCAAGCTCGCCTGACGCGCGCGGTCCTGGCACGAGGCCGCCGCCCCCGTCATCGGGGCGGCGGCCTCGCGCATGTCCGGACCCGGACCCGGTCCGGACACCGGCACGGATACGGGTCTGGGCCGCCCCCGGCCGCGCACGCGGCATTGACAACATCCCGCTCAAGTTTTGTGCTGGAGGCCGAAGGATCGCCGCGTCGGAAGGGGCTGTTGGACATGGCACGTGCGGTCGGCATCGATCTCGGTACGACGAACTCCGTGGTCGCCGTCCTGGAAGGCGGTGATCCCACCGTCATCGCGAACGCGGAAGGAGCCCGCACCACCCCCTCGGTCGTCGCGTTCGCCAAGAGCGGCGACGTGCTCGTCGGTGAGGTCGCCAAGCGGCAGGCCGTGACGAACGTGGAGCGCACCGTCCGCTCCGTCAAACGCCACATGGGCGACCCGGCCTGGCGCTTCCCCGAGAGCGGCTCGGTCGGCGGCCACCAGTACACCGCGCAGGAGCTGTCCGCGCGCGTCCTGCAGAAGCTCAAGCGCGACGCCGAGTCCTACCTCGGCGAGGACGTCACCGACGCCGTGGTCACCGTGCCCGCGCACTTCGACGACAGCCAGCGCCAGGCCACCAAGGAGGCCGGGGAGATCGCCGGGCTCACGGTCCTGCGCATCATCAACGAGCCGACGGCCGCCGCCCTCGCCTACGGCCTGGACAAGGGCGACGACCAGACCGTCCTCGTCTTCGACCTCGGCGGCGGCACCTTCGACGTGTCGCTCCTGGAGATGGGCGACGGCGTCATCGAGGTCAAGGCCACCAACGGCGACACCCAACTCGGCGGCGACGACTGGGACCAGCGGATCGTCGAGCACCTCGTGGGCCAGTTCAAGAACGCGCACGGCGTCGACCTGGCCCGCGACAAGATGGCCCTGCAACGCCTGCGGGAGGGCGCGGAGAAGGCGAAGATCGAGCTGTCCTCGTCCAGCGAGACCGACATCAACCTGCCCTACGTCACCGCGTCCGCGGACGGCCCGCTGCACCTGGCCGAGAAGCTCACCCGGGCCCAGTTCGAGCAGCTCACCGCCGACCTCCTCGACCGCTGCCGGGGCCCCTTCCAGCAGGCGGTCACGGACGCGGGCGTCGAGCTCGCCGCGATCGACCACGTCATCCTCGTCGGCGGCTCCACCCGGATGCCCGCGGTCACCGAACTCGTCAGGGAGCTCACCGGCAAGGACCCGCACAAGGGCGTCAACCCGGACGAGGTCGTCGCCGTCGGCGCCACGCTCCAGGCGGGCGTCATCCGCGGCGACGTCAAGGACGTACTGCTGCTCGACGTGACGCCGCTGTCCCTCGGCATCGAGACCAAGGGCGGCATCATGACCAAGCTCATCGAGCGCAACACCACCATCCCCACCCGCCGTTCGGAGACGTTCTCCACCGCAGAGGACAACCAGCCCTCGGTCGGCATCCAGGTCTTCCAGGGCGAGCGGGAGATCGCCGCGTACAACAAGAAGCTCGGCGTGTTCGACCTCGCCGGGCTGCCGCCCGCGCCGCGCGGCGTGCCCAAGATCGAGGTCACCTTCGACATCGACGCCAACGGGATCATGCACGTCTCGGCGAAGGACGAGGCCACCGGGCGCGAACAGCGCATGACCGTCACCGGCGGCTCCGCGCTGCCCAAGGACGACATCGACCGGATGGTCCGCGAGGCCGAGCAGCACGCCGAGGAGGACCGCGAGCGGCGGGAGGCCGCCGAGACCCGCAACCAGGCCGAACAGCTCGTCTATCAGACCGAGCGGTTCCTCGGCGAGAACGCCGAGCGCGTCCCCGCGGGCACCAGGGACGAGGTGGCGGCCGCGGCCGCCGAGCTGAAGGCCCTCCTGGACGGCCCGGACAGCGCCGACACGCGTGCCGTGCGCGCGGGCGCGGAGAAGCTCGCGGCCGTCAGCCAGAGGATGGGGCAGGCGATGTACGCGTCCGCGCAGACGGGTGGTTCGGGCGCGGCCGACGGCTCCGGGGAGTCGAGGACCGCCGAAGGGAGCGCCGAAGGGGGGAGCGCGGAGGGAGCCGCCGAGGACGCCGTCGTGGACGCGGAGATCGTGGACGACGAGCCGGAGGACAGTGCGGAGGACGGGGCGGGCAAGGGCGCGACAGGAACCGAGAAGGGGGCCTGAACCGCCGCCGTCGCGCCGGTCCTTCAGGCCTTCGCCTGGAGGTACTTCACCGTCGCCGGGTCGGCCGGGAGCAGCGTCTCGATGGCCAACTCGGCGACGGTGACGTCCATCGGCGTGTTGAACGTGGAGATCGACGAGATGAAGGAGAGCACCCGGCCCTCGTGCTCGATCCGCAGCGGCAGCGCGAAATGCGGCACCTGCCCGTCCGCCGCCGTGTCCTCGCCGGGGTCCTCGACGGGGTACGCGGCGACCTCCTCGTACAGCGCGCGCAGCGGCGCCGAGCGCTGGAGCGCGATCTGCCGCTCCATCTGGTGCAGCAGATGCCCGCGCCACTCCCGCAGATTGCGGATCCGCGGCGCGAGGCCCTTGGGGTGCAGCGCGATCCGCATGGCGTTCAGGGGCGGCCGAAGGGCGTCGTCCGGCAGGCCGTCCAGGAGCATCGCGATGCCCCGGTTCGCCGCGACCACGTCGTACGTCGCGTCGACGACCAGGGCCGGATACGGCTCGTAGCCCTGGATCAGCCGCTCCATCCCGGCGCGCAGGGCGGCCATCGACGGGTCGTCGAGCGGGGTGTGCGGGAAGCGCGGCGCGTAACCGGCGGCCAGCAGCAGCGCGTTGCGTTCGCGCACGGGCACGTCGAGGTGCTCGGCGAGCTTCAGGACGAACTCCTCGCTGGGCTTGGACCGGCCGGTCTCCACGAAGCTGATGTGCCGCGCCGAGGAGTCCGCGCGCAGCGCCAGCTCCAGCTGGCTCACGCGCCGCTCCTCGCGCCAGCCGCGCAGCAGCGCCCCCACGTCGGTCGCCGCGGGCGCGCCGCGGGCCGCGCCGCCGCCCCGGGCGCCGTCTTTGCCGTTTCGCCTGCCGGAAGCGAGAGTTGTCATACCGCGAACGGTAATCGAGGAGTGGCGCATGACGAATCCGTGGGACGCCCCGTCGTGGGAGGCCACCGTGGCCTACCGCGCCCGGGTGCGCGGCTGCCTGCTCGGCGGCGCGATCGGGGACGCGCTCGGCTATCCCGTCGAGTTCAGCTCGCTGGACGGCATCCGCGCCGCGCACGGCCCGCGCGGCGTGCGCGGGCCGCTGCCGGACGCGGACGGCGTCTGCCGCGTCAGCGACGACACCCAGATGACGCTCTTCACCGTCGAGGCCCTGCAGGCCGCCCACGCCCGCGAGCGCCGCAAGGGCATCGGCGGGGCCGCGCCCCAACTGGTCCTGGAGGCGTACCTGCGCTGGCTGGACACCCAGCGGCGGCCCGCCCCCGCGCCGGACGTGCGCGGCGGGCTCGCCGCGCAGCCCTGGCTGTACGCGCGCCGCGCCCCCGGCGAAGCCTGCCTCAGCGGGCTCGAACACCGCCACGCCCCCGACCCGCGGGCCCCGCTCGGCCCGCCGGGTCCCGTCAACCCCGAGTCGAAGGGCTGCGGCACCGTGATGCGCGCGGCGCCCTTCGGGCTCACCCGCGCCCCCGCCGACCGCTCCTTCGAACTGGCGGCGCGCTGCGCGCGGATCACCCACGGCCACCCCACGGGCGCCTACGCCGCGGGCACCCTCGCGGCGATCGTCGCGCACCTGGTCGCGGGCGACTCCCTGGAGGGCGCCGTACTGCGCGCGCTGCGGCTGCTTCGCCGCTACCCCGGCCACGAGGAGACGTCCGCCGCGCTCGGCCGCGCCGTGGACCTGGCCGCCGACGGCGAGCCGAGCGCGGAGCGCGTGGAGTCGCTCGGCGCGGGCTGGGTCGCCGAGGAGGCCCTGGCCATCGGCGTGTACGCGGCCCTGGCCACGCACCGCGTGGAGGACGCGCTGCCGCTGTCCGTGAACCACTCGGGCGACAGCGACTCGACCGGCTCGGTCTGCGGCAACCTGCTCGGCGCCCGGCACGGCGACCACGCGCTGCCCGCCGACTGGCTGCGGGCCACCGAGGGCCGGGCGGTGATCGCCGTGCTCGCGGACGACCTCGCGGCGGAATGCGTGCGCGGCTGAGTTCCGCCGAGTCCCCGTCAGAGACGCGCTGTGGCAGGCTGGCACTGCGCGCCACCGCGGGGGTGACGAGCGCGAACGCACGGAAAGGAGCGCGGCCATGCCCCTGGAGCCGCTGTCGCAGAAGGAGATCGAGGACCGGCTCGCCGAACTGCCCGGCTGGTCTCAGCTCGACGGCAGGATCGCCCGTTCCTACCGGCTCGCGTCGCACGCCGCGGCGACCGCGTTCGTCGTACACGTCTCCCAGGTACAGGAAGAGCTCGGCCACCACGCGGAGATCACCCTCGGCTACGACACGGTGGAGCTCACGGTGCACACGCACAGCGCGGGCGGCGCCGTCACCGAGCGCGACTTCGCACTCGCCCGCAGGGTCGAGGAGCTGGCCCCCGGGCACGGTGCCGCGTGACACCGGGGCGGGCGCGGAGCGCCATGCTCGACTACGGCAAGGAGGCCGTCCGGTACGACGCCTCGCGCGGCGGTGAGCCCCGCGCCGCCGCCGCGGCCGCCGCCGTCCTCTCCCTGCTGCCGCCGGACACCGCGAACCTCCTCGACGTGGCCTGCGGCACCGGCCTGGTCACCCGGCGGTTCGCCGCCGAGCCCGGCCTCCACGTGACGGGAGTCGACTCGACGTACGCCATGGCGCTCATGGCGGCCGACCGCGTCCCGGGCGCCGTCGTCCTCGGCGACAGCCGCCGACTGCCCTTCCCCGACGCCCGGTTCGACGCGGTGACCACGGTGTGGCTGCTGCATCTGCTCGCGGACGGCGAGGAGGTCCGCACGGTGCTCGCGGAGTGCGCGCGGGTCCTGCGGCCCGGGGGCCGCCTCGTCACCACCGTCGACAAGGCCACCTCGCACGACGTGGGCAGCGACATCGACGCCGTCCTCAAGGGCCGCCCGATCAGGCCGCCCGTGGACGGCGCCGCGCAGGTCGGCGCGTGCGCGCGGGACCTCGGTCTCGTCGCCGCGGGGCGGGCCCGCTTCCGCGGCCACGGCCAGGGCCGCAGCCCGCGCAGCACCGCCGAGGACCTGTACCGCGGCTGGTTCACCAGCATTCCGCCGGACAGCGCGATGGCCCGGGGGTACGCGGAGCGGCTCGCAGGCCTGCCGGACCAGGACGTGCGGCGCCCGGACCCGGAGTTCACCCTCCTCGCGTTCGCGAAGCCCGCCGCCGGCTGAGCGCGTCAGGCGCCCGTGCTGCCGTCCGGCAGGCTGTCGGCGAGGTAGGCGGCCAGGTCCGGTGCGGCGGGCGCGAGCAGATGCCGCACCCAGGCGTTCCGCTCGTGCTGGATCGGCGGCAGCTCCCACACGCAGCCGATCCACGGCTGGTCGCGCCCCACCGGGACGAAGTGCGTGGGGTCGCGGTCGGGGCAGCCGAGCACGGGCTGCCCGGCGGCGGCGCACCCGAAGCGCAGGACGTACGCGGCGACGCCTTCCCTGACCTCTTGTGTCAGGGAACGGGGTTTGCTGTTCCGGCAAGCCAGCTGGCCAGAATCGCGACCGGTGGCGCAGGCTGACAGCGATCCCGGGTGAGGGATTCCCGGGAGCCAGAGGGATTCCCGGGAGCCAGCAGAGAGGCGGCGAGACGATGACGGCGCACACGGCGGACACGGCGGACACGGCGCACGAGGACGACGGCGGGGCACGGCACCACGGCGGCTGCGGCGGCCATGGGCATGGCGAGCACGGCGGGCACGGCGAGCACGGCGGGGGTGGCGGGCACAGCCACAGCCACAGCCACGGCGGTCACGTCGAAGTCGACTGGGCCGAGATGGCTCCCGTCCTCGAGCAGAACGCGGAGGTCACGGCCCCCGCGTACCGGCAGGTCGCCGACTGGCTGCGGGAACTGCGCACCGGCGGTGCGGACGGCGCGCGGGGCGGTGAGCCGTCCCTGGTCGTCGACGCGGGCAGCGGCCCCGGCGTGGTCACCGGCCTGCTGGCGGAGGCGTTCCCCAAGGCTCAGGTGGTCGCGGCGGACCCCGAGCAGGCGCTCCTCGACCGGGCGCGGGCCCGCGCGGACCGCCTCGGCCTCGGCGACCGGGTGCGCACGCACCGCGCGGAACTCCCCGACGGGCTCGGCGCGCTGCCGCCCGCCGACCTGATCTGGGCGGCCCGGTCCGTGCACCACGTCGGCGACCAGGTCGCCGCGCTCACCGCCCTCGCCGGCCGGCTCGCGCCCGGCGGCGCGCTCGCGGTCCTCGAGGGCGGCCTTCCGCCCCGCAGCCTGCCGCGCGACCTGGGCCTCGGCCGCCCGGGGCTCCAGGCCCGCCTGGACGCGGCCAACGAGGACTGGTTCACGCGGATGCGCGCGGGCCTGCCCGGCACCAAGGACGTCCCCGAGCACTGGCCCGCGCTCCTCGCCGCGGCGGGCCTGCGCCACACGGCGACGCGCACGTTCCTGCTGGACCTGCCGGCGCCCCTGGACGACCGGGCGCGCGCCCACGTGATCTCCACCTTCGGGCGCTACCGCGACCTGGCCGCCGAGGAGGGCGCCCTCGCCGCCGACGACCTGGAGGTCCTCGGCCGCCTCCTCGACCCCGCGGACGAGCAGAGCCTGCACCGCCGCGACGACGTGTTCCTGCTCGTGGCCCACACGGTGCACGTCGCCGTGAAGCCCTAGGGTCCTTCGGCTCACGCCCGCAGGTCCGCGAGGCGCGCCAGCGCGTCCCGCACCGACTCCCGCTCCCGCGCGTCGAGTTCGATCCCGGCGGCCCGCTCAAGCAGCCGCGCCGCCAGGCCGTCGTCCCCGACCCGCTGGGCGATGTCCCCGCGCAGCACCAGGAGCCGCAGATGCTGCGCGGGCGTGGGCCGTTCGTCCTGAAGGCCGAGCGCCCGGTCGATGACCTTGGCGGCGCCTTCCAGGTCCTCCTTGGAGTCGACGAAGACGTCGGCGATGTGCAGCGCCCGCGCGAACGTCTCCTTGGGCGCGGGCCGATGGCTCTGGTCCTCGCTGATCTGCTGCCCGACCCGGATGGAGTTCCCGCCGGGGTCGGTCATCAGGAACTGCCGCACTCCGTACGACATGTCCTTGAGCGGTCCGATCCGCGGCAGCCCCCGCCGCGGCACCTTCCCGTACGCCTCCTTCAGCCCCGCCCGGAACCGCGCGTACAGCGCGTCCACGTCGTCCGTCAGCACATAGCACCCCGCGTACGACTCCGCGGGCTCGTACTGCTTCATCCCGAAGAACTGGAGCTCTATGGCGCCGCGTTCGACGACCGCATACGCGTAGGGGCTCTTCTGGAGGAACGTCGTCTCGAAGCCGAGGGCGGTGTAGAAGTCGACGATCGGCTGGATGGTCTGGCACGGCAGCAGGGGGATCGTTTTCTCAGCCATTCCGTCAGTCTAGTCAAACTTGAGTAATGAATGCGAGGGGTGCGCTGAGCGCTGTCTCGGGCGGGCGTATTTGCCAACTCTCCCGTTCCGCCGCACCTGTTGGGGCTACCTTCGGCGGGATGAGGGAGCTGATGCGCTGGGAGTCCGACGAAGGTCCCGTCGTCGTCGAGGTCGACAGCAAGGACGTGGGGTACGCGTCCGTGTCGCGCCGGGACGGGGACGGGATCCGCGAGGTGGAGGGACGGTTCGAGTCGGCGCTTGGGAACGTGCGCGGCGCCGCGATGTCGGCGCTGCGCACGTTCAGGGACCGCGCCCTGGACCCGGACGGCATCGAGTTGGAGTTCGGGGTGAAGCTGAGCGCCGCCGCGGGCGCCGTCATCGCGAAGACGGCGGCCGAGGGGCATCTGACGGTCAAGCTCACCTGGTCGAAGAGGGAGTCGACGGGAGAGCCGACGGGGGAGTCGAAGGGGGAGCGGGGCGCGGAAGAGTCGGCGCGAAGGGGGGCGGACGGGGGCGTGCAGGGCGAATAATGGCGACCATGCAGTGGCGTGCCCGCATCGGCGCGGTCGACGGCGGCGCCCCCTTGGGAGCGGGCGTCCTGGTCGACGGCTCGCGGGTGATCACCTGCGCCCATGTCGTCGTCGGCCGCGCCGAGGTGTGGGTCGCGCTGCCCGGCACCGCCGGTGAGGTGCGGGCGCGGGTGGCGTGGACGGGCGGCTGGCGCGCCGTCGACGACCACGCCGACCTCGCCGTGCTCGTGCTCGACCGGCCCGTCGCCGTGCCGCCCTGCGTGTTCGCCCCGCTCGGGGCGCTGCGGCCCCGCGAGGGGCGCGCCGGGCACGTGCTGCGCGCCCTCGGCTTCCCGGAGGGCCACGAGGAGGGCGGCACCCACGTCACCCTGAGCACCAGTCAGGACCGGCGCCTGGCCGGTGAGTGGCTGGAGGTGGACGTCACCCGCGAGCATCTGCGGCGCCTCGGCGAGGGGTTCAGCGGCGCGGGCGTGTACGACCCGGTGAGCGGGATGGTCGTCGGCATCGTCACGGACGCCGACCTGGAGGGGGAGTTCGGCGGCGCGCAGGGGCGGATGCTGCCCCTGGACAGCATCCGCCGCCACTGGGAGGCCCTCGACGACCTGCTGCCGCTCGACTGGATGGGCCCGGAACCGCGCCGCGAGCTGCGCGCCGTGTTCGACGGCACCGCACTCGACGCGGCCGCCCTGGAGGTGGCCGTACGCCTCGCCGCCCCCACGCTCAACTGCGCGCCGCCGCCCTTCACCTCCCCCTGGCAGGCGATCCGGTACGTGGCCGAGGAGGTGGTCGGCGAGGACCGCCTCGTACGGCTCCTGCGCGAGCTGCGCCACCGGGCTCCCGCCGACACCGCGCGGGGCCTCGCCGCGTGGCTGCGGCGGTGGCTGCCGGAGGAGGCCGAGCAGGCCGGGGCCGGACGCGCGCGACCGCCCGCGCCCACGGCGTCCGTCATGTTCCGGGCCGAGCCGATGACCCGCGGCGGCGGCCTCGACCTGTCGGTGTGCACGGTCGTCGACGGCGTGCCCGTCGCCCGCGCGGGCCCCGTGCGCATCCGGCGCCAGCAGCTGCGCGCGAAGGTCGAGGCGCTGCTTGCCGCGCAGGTCGGCGCGGTCCACGACGTCGACTGGATGCTGGAGTTCGTCGTGCCGCAGGGCCTGATGGGCGAGCCCTTCGAGGAGTGGCACATCAGGGAGCCGGGCGCCGCGCGGCCCCAGCCCATGCGGACGGTGCCCGTCGTGGTGCGGCACGTGGACCGCCTCAAGCCGCTGCGGGTCTCCTGGCTCACCCGCAAGCGGTGGGAGACCCTCAGGGCGCGCGGCGAGACCCGCCCGGTGCCGGTGGCGTGCTCCTTGGCGTACGACTACGACGATTTCTACGACTGGCTGGACGACAAGGACGACGTGTGTGTCCTCGCGTACGCGGCGAACCCCGTGGAGGACTGGCTCGCCGCGGCCCTCGACATCGGTGTGCCCGTCATGCTGTGGCGGCGGCGCGACTGCGCGGGCGCGGGGCACGAGGCCTGCGCCCCCACGGCGTTCCTCGACCGGCTCACGCGGGAGGTCGCCGGATACGACCCCGACCGGCTCCCGTACGAGGTCATGCGGCTGCGGAAGGCGGCCCGCTCCCCGCAGCGGGGCGGCGCCGACCACTGCGGGCACCGGCTGACGCTCTTCTGGGACGACCCGGAGCGCCGCCCGGACCCGCCGCTGGCGATGGGGGGCAAGGGAAGTGACTGAGGCGAGTGGTGTGACGGAGGGGGGCGTGTGCGTGACGGAGTGGGGCGTGTGCGTGTCGGAGAGGGCTGTGCGCGTGACGGAGTGGGGCGTGTGCGTGACGGAGAGGGCTGTGCGCGTGGCTGAGAGGGCCGTGTGTGTGGCTGAGAGGGGCGTGAGTGTGAGTGAGGGGGCCGTGTGCGTGATCGGGAGGGCCGTGTGAGGGAGCAGCAGCCGCCGTCCAGCTGGCAGGTCTTCCGGGGCAGCCGCACCCCGCACGCGCGCGTGCGGCTGCTGCCGGACCCGCCGCCCTGGCGCCGCTTCGACGGCGGCCCGCCGCTGCCCGTGCCGCCCGGCGACAGCGGCAACCACCACGCGGCCGTCAGCTACCGCCCCGGCGCGGACGCCGTCCGGCAGGTCAACGCCGCGCTGTATCTGCGCAGACCGCTGCTGGTCACCGGCGCCCCCGGCACCGGAAAGTCCTCGCTGGCGTACGCCGTCGCCCATGAACTGGGGCTCGGCAAGGTCCTGCACTGGCCCATCACCAGCCGCGTGACGCTGCGCGACGGGCTGTACGCGTACGACCCGCTCACCCGCCTGTACGCCGCCGAGCGCGCCCGCGGCGACGCGGCCGGGGACGGGGCGGCGGCGCCCCATGACGACATCGGCGACTATCTGCGCCTCGGCCCGCTCGGCACCGCCCTGCTGCCCTACGAGAACCCCCGTGTCCTGCTCATCGACGAGATCGACAAGAGCGACATCGACCTGCCGAACGACCTGCTGACCATCTTCGAGAAGGGCTCCTACGAACTCGTCGAGCTGGCCCGCAGGGCCGAGGCCACGGCCCGGGTGATGACGGCCGACAGCACCACCGACCGCGTCGAGATCCGCGACGGCACCGTCACCTGCCGGGCCTTCCCCTTCGTCGTCATGACCAGCAACGGCGAGCGCGAGTTCCCGCCCGCGTTCCTGCGCCGCTGCGTGACCGTGGACCTGAAGCAGCCCAAGACGGTCGACGAGCTGACCGCGATCGTGCGGGAACACCTCGCCGGGGTCGTCGGCGACGAGGCGGGCGAACTCCCCGCGGCCACCCGCGCCGTCATCCAGCGCTTCTTCGAGCGGCGCGGCGGCGGCCTCCTCGCCAACGACCAGCTCCTGAACGCCATCTACATGTGCCACCACGCCGCGTTCAGCGACCCCCCGGACAGCGTCCTGGAACTGGCCGACCAGGTCATGCCGTATCTGAGCAGCGACCTGAGCGGCGAGGCGACAGGGCCCGATGACGCTTGACCGGCTGCGCGCCGCCCTGGAGGCGCTCGGCCCGCCCGTCACCCCGCTGGAGCTCGCGGAGATGCTGTGGCTCGCCTCGACGCTGCCGCCGGGCGCGGACGGGCCCGCGCCGCGCGACGGCACGCCCCGGACGCCGGACGCGCTCCGCCCAGGCGGCGCCGACGACGACGTCCCGCACCACCCGGTGCGCGCACCCCGGGGCCCGTACGCCGGGGCCGACCCCCGCCCCGCCGACGCCCCCCGCCCCGGCGCACCCGCCGCCGCGGGCACCCTGCACCTGCCGCACGGCACCGCCTGCCCCGGCGCCGACGCCGACGACGTCCTCGTGCCCGCCCCGCAGGCCCTGCGCCACGAACTCGCCCTCCAGCGCGCCCTGCGCCCCCTGAAGCGGCGCGTCCCCGACGCCCGCCGCCTCGTCCTCGACGAGGACGCCACCGCCGCGCGCGCCGCGTCCGACGGCGCGCGCCGCCCCTGGGGCCCCGTCCTCGTGCCCGCGACCGAGCGGCCGCTGCGCCTGGCCCTCGTCGTCGACACCGGCCCCGCGATGAACCTCTGGCTGCCCCTCGCGGCGGAGCTGCGGGCGGCGCTCCAACGCACGGGCGCCTTCCGGGACATCAGGGTCTGGTACGTCGCCGACCTGGGGGACCGCGTGGGCCTGCGCGCCGCGCCGGGGCGCCCCGCCCTCGACCCGGCCGCCGCGCTCGACCCCACCGGGCGTCAGCTCACCCTCGTCCTCAGCGACTGCTCCGGGCCCCACTGGTGGGCCGGGCGCGCCGCGAAGGCCCTGCACACCTGGGCCCGGCGCGGGCCCACCGCCCTGCTCCAGCCGCTGCCCGAGCGCCTCTGGCGGCGCACCGCCGCGCCCGCGACGCCCGGCAGCGCCATGGCCGCCCGGCCCCTCGCCCCCAACACGGCGCTCCGCTTCACCCCGCACGACGGCCGCGCACGGCGCCGGTGCGGGGCGCTGCCCGTCCCCGTCCTGGAACTCGCCCCCGAGTGGCTCGCCGACTGGGCCGCCCTGGTGACGGCGGCGGGCGACCGCCCCCGCGACACGGCCGTCACCTACGTCACCGCCGGTGCGCCCGCCCCCACCGAACCCCGCTCCTTCGAGGGCGACCTGCCGATGACGGACCGCATCCTGCGCTTCCAGCTCGCCGCCTCGCCCACGGCCGCCGACCTCGCCGCGCACGTCGCCCTTTCGGTGCCCGCGCTCCCGGTCATGCGGCTCATCCAGCAGCGCGTCACTCCCGGCTCCCGGCCGAGCGACCTCGCCGAGGTCCTGCTCAGCGGCCTCCTGGAACCGGTGGACCCGGCGCGCGGCCTGTACGACTTCGTCCCCGGCGCCCGCGCCGCCCTCCTCGCGACGCTGCCCCGCGCCGAGTCCCTCGCCGTCGCCGACCTCCTCACCCGCATCGGCAAGGAGATCGAGGCCCGCGCGGGCGCGGCGGCCCGCTCCTTCCCCGCGGTCGTGCCGGTTGCGGCGGGCACGGGCACCCGGGCCCTGGGCGCGGCGGGGAAGCCGTTCGCGTTGGTGAGCGAGGAGGCCTTGGAGGTGTTGCGGGGGCGGGAGATCCGGGTGGCGGAGCGGCCGGTGGGGGTGGGGGAGGAGGCGGGGGAGGTCGAGGAGTCGAGTCCGCTCCCGGCTGAGGCGGTGTCCCCGCGTGGGATGCCGAACGTACCCAGGCTGAGGACGTTCGTGGGCCGGGCCAAGGCGTTGCGGCGCCTGGACGCGGAGTTGGCCGGTCCCGCCTCGGACACCCCTCGGGTCGTGGTCGTGCACGGCGGGCGCGGCGTGGGGAAGACGGCGCTGGCGGCGCGGTGGAGTCTGTCCATGGACGGGGCGATGTTCCCGGTGTGGTGGGTGGACGCTTCTTCGCTGGACACCCTCGTCGAAGGGCTCGCTGGTCTGGCCCAGATGTTGGACCGGTCAGTAGTGGATTCCGCTGAATCCACGGTGTTCACGCCCTCCGAGCCACGGACACGGCTCGCCGACCTGGCCATCGCCTGGCTGGCCGAGCACGACGACTGGCTGCTCGTCTTCGACGGCGCGGAGGACCCCGCCGACGTCAGCGCGATCCTGCCGCGCCTGGGGCCGGGCGGCGCCGTCCTGGTCACCACCCGACGGGCCGACGGCTGGGAACGCCTGGGTGCGGTCCTGGAGTTGGGCCCCATGGGGCCGGACGAGGCCGCTGATCTCATCAGGGCACGCACGGGAACCGATGTGCCGTGGCAGGACGCGCACGACCTCGCCGTGGCGCTCCGACAGCTGCCGCTCGCCCTGGAACAGGCCGCCACGCACATGGCGCAGGAAGGCGTCTCCGCCGCCGAGTACCTGATGCTCATGGAGCGTGCCCGGTCGCAGATCCTCGACGAAGTGCCCGGTGACAGCCGCACGTTCCTCCTGGCCCTGAACACCCTGGACGACCCGCTCGCCCACCGCGTCCTGAACGTCCTCGCCTGGCTCGCCCCCAAGCCAGTGCCGCTCGCGGTGCTGGCGCCCCTGGGGAGCGCGGCCGTACTCGACCGGGCCGTAAGCCAGTTGGCGGACGGGGGGTTCCTCGGCCGTACGGGCGACACCGTGCGGGTCCGCGCGCAGGTGCAAGGCGTCCTGCGCGTACCCGACGAGAGCGTCCTGGGGCACGACGCGGCGGCGGTCGAGTCGGCCCGGCCCGAGGCCGTCCGCTGTCTCGCGGCCGCCCTGCCCGAGGAGAGCGACGACCCCGCCACCTGGCAGCGGTGGAGTGAACTGCTGCCCCACGTCGACGAGGTGGCCGGATACGCGCTGCCCGCCGACACGACCCCGGACGTCATGAACGTGCTCGTCAAGGCGGCGGACTTCGTCATGGGGCAAGGCGACGCGGAGCGGGGCATCGCCATGCTGCGCCACGCGGCCGTGAGCGGTGAACACGTGCTCGGGGCGTGGCACCCGGCGACGCTGTGGGTGACCCGGCGGCTCATCCGCGCGCTGCGCACGGCGGGCCGCCCTCAGGAAGCGCTGGACGTGGGTGAACGAGGGCGTCCGTCAGCCGGGTCGGGGGGCACCGACCTGCTGCTCCTGAGGGCGGAACTGGCCACGACGTACTACGAGGTGGGGGACACGGACCGAGCCCGGCGCATGTGCAGGGAACTGCGCCAGTCCATGGCCTCAGGTGCCGCTCTGCCCGTCCCCGAGGCGTTTCCCACCCGCGTCGCCATCGCCGACCTGGCCCGCACCGTGGGCGAGGGGAACATGGCGGTGGAGCTGTACGAGGTGGCTCTCGACGAGTGCCGCGTGGAGCTGGGGGAGATCCATCTGGAGACGATCACCCTGCGGGGGAAACTGGTCGCCGCCCGCTACGCGGTGGGCGACCAGAAGCGAGCCTCGCGCGAGGCGCGAAAGGTGTGGGACGACTGTCGCGGCCATGTGAACCTCAGCACCCCCCGGGCCATCCGTGCCCTGGGCGAGATCGCCCACGCGTACGAAGGCTCGTTGGGCGGCCTGCCGCACGCGGTGCAGCTGTACGAGGAGCTCCTGGTGCGGAGCCGCGCGGTCCACGGCGAGGCGCACCCGAGGACGCTGAACCTCTGGAACCGTCTGATCGACGCCCACCTGCGCTCGGGGCAGCCACGGCGCGCCGTCACGCGGAGCAGCGCCTGGCTGTCCGCCGCGGCCAGGACGTTGGGCGCTGACCACCCCGTGTCCCTGTGCGCCTCGGCGCGCCTGGGCGACGCCCTGCGGGCGAACGGAGCCTGGGGCAAGGCGATTTCCCAGTACGAGATCACCGTCGACGCCCGGCGCCGGGTCCTTGGCGAGGACGACCCCCAGACCTGGGAGTCATGCGAGCGGCTCGCCTCCGCCCGGGCGGAGGTGGGCAACACGGAAGAGGTGCCACCGCTCTACGAGGAGGTGCTCGCCGCCCGGACCCGGGTCCTCGGCGAAGGGCACCCCGACACCCTGGCGACGATGGAGAGGGCCGCCCTCGCGCACGCGGCCGCGCAGGGGACCGACCGGGCCATCGAACTGCTCAGCAAGGCCGCCGAGCTGCGGCACCGGGTCGGCGGCGACGCCCAGTTCCTGGAACTCCTCGGCACGATCGGCTACCTCGGGCACGTGTACCTGCAGGCGGGCCACCTCTCCCTCGCCGTCGAGACCTACGAGACCGCCCTGCTCGCGTGCCTGGACCGGCTCGACGACGACGACCCCCGCACGGTGACCGCGATCCGCAACCTCGTCGAGGCCTACACGGCCCGGGGCGACACCGCGCGGGCCATCGCGCTCCTGGAGTGGGAGACGGGCACGCTCGGCCTGCTGCTCGGCCCCGACCACCCCGCGGTCGTCGACCTCAAGAGCGAACGGGCCCGCCTGCCCTACCGCTGAGGCGGGGCAGGCGGGCCGTGACACGCTCAGGCGACGTGGAACTCCGCCGGGTCCGGGCCGATGCGCCGGTCCTCGTTCAGCGCGCTGA